>CAYVRP010000041.1:0-34967 GCA_964454025.1 uncultured Polyangiaceae bacterium
GCACGCCCGACAGGACTCGAACCTGTGACCCGCGGCTTAGAAGGCCGCCGCTCTATCCGACTGAGCTACGGGCGCTCGTCGCCGATGCCCTCCGCCAGGACGGTCACCAGCTCGCCGAAGGCTAGCCCAGGACCGGGGCCGGGGGGAGGGACCGAAAGCTCTCGACCCCGCCTTCGCGGCGGCCGTAGTATCCGGCCCATGGCGAGGGTGACGACGAGGACGGCGATCTTGGCGAGCGCGTTCATCATCGCGATGTTCGGCTGCGGCCGCTCGGGCGTCCACAAGGTGGGCGGCTCGAAGTACCCGCCGCCGCCAGGGTTCAACGAGCCGCACGAGCTCGAGCCGATGGATGACTACGTCGACGGCGAGGTGAACCAGGAGGTGAACGACACCGAGGACGAGCGTGAGGACGCGCCGCCGGCGCGCCGGGGCGATCCGGAGTTCACCCAGGGCATGAGCGTGGAGGAGGCCATCACCGCGGCGCAAGGCACGGAGCGGATCAACATCGACCAGGAGACGCTCGGCTACCCGCTGACGCAGCCCTCGCTCTACGAGCCCTGCAAGCTCAAGCCGGGCGATCACTTCAAGCTTCGCGTGGCGGTCTGGAACGGCAAGGCCGTCGGGATCGATCTCGAAACCAAGAACGATGCCCTGAAGACCTGTCTCACCCGGCAGATCCTCGATCTTACCTGGCGGGACAAGGTCAAGGCGCTCAACATCGTCGAGTACGAGATGTGATCGCACCGCGGGTTCGGCGCCGGCCAGCGCGGGCGGGTCCCCACCCGGGGAGGGCGCGGGTCAGTAGCCGACGACGGGGCGGAGGACGCGGCTGTTCGCCCGCGCGCGGTCCTGGTCCTGTGAACGCACCTGCGCCGAGGTGAGGCCGAACCGACGCTCCTTGCCCATGTAGCACTCGACGGCCGCGACCAGGTGCTCCGGCCGGAACTCGGGCCACATCACCGGCAGGAACAGCAGCTCCGCGTAGGCGGCCTCGAAGAGCAAGAAATCGCTGATCCGCGACTCGCCGCCGGTCCGGATGAGCAGGTCCACGTCGGGGAGCGCGCGGGTCGTCAGCTCGGCGCGGAAGGCCGCCTCGTCGATCGCCTCGGGGTCGAGCTCCCCCGCGCGAACCCTGGCGACGAGGGCTCGCGCCGCGTCCACGATGTCCCGCCGGCCGCCGTAGGAGAGGGCGAGGGTGAGCGTCAGCCGATCGCCGTGGCGGGTGGAGCTGATGAGCTCGCGCACCGCCAGGCGGGTCACCGGTGGCAGATCCTCGACGTGGCCCGCCACCTGCACCCGGATCCCGTTCTGGCGCAGGTCCATCCGCTCGCGCTTGGCGAAATCCACGAGCAGGCGCATCAGGGTGTCGACCTCCGTGCGGGGCCGGGACCAGTTCGCGACGCTGAACGCGTACAGCGTCAGGTACGGGATCCCCATGCGCGCTGCCGTCTCTACCGTGTCGCGAACGGCGCGGGCGCCCTCGCAGTGGCCCTTGACCCGCTCCAGGCCGTGCCCTTCGGCCCAGCGACCGTTGCCGTCCATGATGATGGCGACGTGTCGGGGGAGCTGAGGGTGGACAGGGTTGGCCACGAAATGTCCGGTCCGGCCGGATACTCCCGGGGACGAGACACGGTGCCACATCCGCCCGCGGGGTGCGCGGAGGCCGTGTGGAGCTTTCGAGGAGAGGGGTCGTTCGCGGCCTGCTTCGTCGCCCCCGATTGTGGTGCAAAATGCTGGAAATCAAAGAGAATTTGCCGGGCTCGCGAGCGCGGTACCGCCCGCACCCGTTTCGGCCTGCGGGTGGTGCCACGCCGTGGGCAGGACGAGGCGAAACTCCACCGTCGGTGGGCCCTCGCTCACGAGCTCGGCGCGGCCGCCGTGCGATTCGGCGACGGCGCGCACGATCGCGAGCCCGAGCCCGGTGCCACCGCGATCGAGGCGGGTGCTGACGAAGCGGCGGAAAAGGCGCGTCCGCACGTGGCGCACGACCTCACCCTGGCTCCGCACCGCGAGGGTGACGTCGGTCGCGCCGCGGCGCACCTCCACCTCCACCGGCGTGTCCGGCGCCGAGTGGACGAGCGCGTTGTCGAGCAGGTTGGCGATGGCCCGGCCGAGCCAGGTCGCGTCCCCGCGGACGCGCGTGTCCCCCTCGGTGCGCAGCGCTACCCGCTCGGCTCCCTCGAGCAGCGTCGCGCGGACCTGCTGCGCCACGCGCCCGAGCTCCACCGGATCGAACGACTCCACGCCGCGAGCCTCGATGCGGGCCAGGCCGAGCAGGTCGTTCAGGAGCCGCTCGATGCGCAGGGTCGCCTCCCGGATGCGGGCGACGAAGCGCCGCGCGGCCTCCGGGTCCTCGATCGCCCCCTCCTCGAGGACCTCGGCGCTGGCGCGAATGGCGGCCACGGGGTTCTTGAGCTCATGGGAGAGATCCGCGGCGAAGGTCTCCACGAACGGGCGGCCCTCGAGCTGCCGGCGCATGGACACGATGGAGCGGATGAGCCGGGTGACCTCTCGCGCGCCCACCGAAGGCGGCTCGCCGGCGCGCTGCCCGGAGCTCACGCGCTCGGCGAAGCGGCTGAGGGTCTCGATGGGTCGCGCGATCGAGCGGCCGATCCAGGCGGCCGCGAGCGCCGCCGCCGCCCCGAGGACGAGGCTGATCACCAGCACCGTGGGGGCCATGTCGGTGAGCATCTCCTGCACGACGACGGTCGGCTTCACCACCTGCACCGAGCCCACCTGCTGGCCGTTGACCACGATGGGGGCGCTGACCGTCACCACGCCCGCGGTCGGCACCGGCGGGGCCGCAGCGGTCGGGAAGAGCCGCTGGCCCGCGTCGTCGAGCAGCCGGAGCCGCAGATCGGCGCCCCGCGCCGCCTCCTGCTCCAGCCGGTGCGCGACCTCCGAGATGTCGGTCCCGGCGCGGGACATGTCGCCCTCGAGCATGCGCGCGATGGCGGTCGCCTCGTCCTGCGCGGCGGCGGTCGCGATGCGCACGGCGCGCGCCTCGATCCGGTCGATCACCATCAGGCCCAGTCCGAACGCGAAGACCCCCACGATGACGGACAGCGCGAGGAACACCTGCATCCGGATCGACAGCCCCCGTGTGCGCGACTCGACGAGGCGCGAGATCACCAGGGCGACGAAGAGGATGAGGCCGATCGCGGTGACCGCGACGACGATGAGGCGCGTCACGGCGGCGCTTCGCCCGGCGGGCGATCCGTGACCCGGTAGCCAACCCCGCGCACGGTCTCGATGAGCGCGGGGTCGCCGCCCGCCTCCCCGACCTTGCGCCGGAGGGACTTGACGTGCGAGTCCACGGTCCGATCGCTGATCGCGAACCCGTCTCCCCACACGCTGTCGATGAGCTGAGCCCGGGTGTAAACGCGGCCCGGGCTCTCCAGCAGCCGGGCGAGCAGGTCGAACTCGACGCGCGTGAGCTCCAGCGGGTGGCCCGACACCGTGGCGCGGCGCGTCGTCTCGTCGACCGTCAGCACCGTGCTCGGCGTGGTCGCGGGCTCCAGGGTCGCGGAGGTCATGCGGCGGAGCACCGCCCGCACCCGCGCCACCACCTCGCGAGGGGAGAACGGCTTGGTCACGTAGTCGTCCGCCCCCGTCTCCAGCGCCGCGACGCGGTCCGCCTCGCTGTCGCGGCTGGAGAGCACGATGATGGGGGTCGCGACCGAGCGGTGGCGGAGGCGGCCGATGAGGTCGAAGCCGCTCCCGTCGGGGAGCATCAGGTCGAGCAGGATCAGATCGCACTGCGCGATGCTGGCCTCCGCCTCGGCGCAGGTGCCGGCGAGCGTGGTGGTGAAGCCGTCACGGCGCAGGGCGTAGGCGACCGACTCGGCGATGGCCGGCTCGTCTTCCACGACCAGGACGTGCTGGGACATGGGGGCGAGGGGCGAAGCTAACGCGAGACGAAGGCGGTGACCAGCCGGGGGAGGAACGCGACCAGGCCGTCGAGCGCCGCCGGCGTCGGCACGACGCGAGCGTGGTGGATCACGCAGCCGCCCGGGCGGACCTCCAGATGGCCAGCGAACCCCCACTCGGCGAGCGCGCGCCGCGCGGCCGGTGGGAACGCGGCGTCGGCCTCCGCGGGCGACGCGGCGAAGGTCGCGAGGTGGGCGTCCCAGACGGGATCACCGAGGGTGACGCGGGGCGGGGGCGGGTGGTCCAGGTACGCGACGCGGGTGTTGAAGTGCTCGCCGCCGCGCGCCGCCGCGCGCCGCATGAACGCCGGGTGCTGGAGGAAGCAGAGGACGGCGCGGCCGAGCGGCTCGCTGCCGAGCGGCGCGAGCCACGGCTCCGCCAGCGTGACGCCGGCGCCCTGGATCGAGAAGGAGGCGGCGTCGAAGTACGCCTCCGGGGCCACCATCGTGTCGTAGGGCTCCCAGGCCTCGAACCACGCCGCGTCGGGGAACGTCGCGAAGGCGAAGCCCCGCTGGCGCGCCCAGGCCGCGACGACGTCGGACCCCGGCGGGGCGAAGGGGGGAGCGGCCACGGCCGCAGGAGGTTAGCACGCGCGCTTACCAGCGGGGCCATGCCGTGCTTCGATGGCCCGCGATGAAGATCCTGCTTCTGATGCGCCACGGCAAGGCGGTCCCCGCCGGGGACCTCGCCGATCACGAGCGGCCGCTCGCCCCGCGCGGGCTCCGCGCGGGGCGGCTCGTCGGTCACGAGCTCGCGCGGCGGGCGTGGCTGCCGGGGCGGGTGACGGCGTCCACCGCCGTGCGCGCGCGGGACACCGCCTCGTCGGTGGTGGCCGCGCTCGGCCGACCGATCGAGCTCAGGACCACGCGCGCCCTCTACCTCGCCGCGCCGTCGGCGTACCTCAGCGCGGCGCGCGAGGCGCCGGCGGACGTGGCGTGCCAGCTCCTGGTGGGCCACAACCCGGGCCTCGAGGACCTCGCCTCGGCGCTGGCCGGGGAGGCGCTGTCGATGCCCACCGCGGCGGTGGCCGCGTTCGAGCTCGCGGTGGCAAGCTGGCTCGAGCTCGACGGCGAGTCACCGGCGCGGTGGCTCGGGCTCCTCCTGCCGCGCGAGCTCGACGGCTGAGCCCGGGTGCGCCGCGGCCGCGGCCCGGATCGCGAGGAGGCGATCCGCGCGTGGCGGGCGGCCTCGCCGCTGGCACCCGGCGCCGCCGGGCGCTAGAAGGGGCGCTCATGTCGTCGATCCTGCCCCCGAAGAAGGAGGTCATGCTGGCGTTGCTCGAGAGGACGAGCGTCTTCATGCACCTCGATCCGCGGCGCGCGGAGGTGGTGGTGCCCCCGTGGTTCAAGAAGCAGCCGCAGCTCGTGCTCCAGCTGGGGCTCAACATGCCGGTGCCGATCCGGGATCTGTCGGTCGACGACGAGTGCGTCTCCTGCACGCTCAGCTTCAATCGCTCCCCGTTCTTCTGCTGGGTCCCCTGGACCGCGGTCTTCGCGCTGGTGGGCGAGGACGGCCGCGCCCTGGTCTGGCCGGACGACGTCCCGCCAGAGGTGGCGGCCCAGGCGCAGAAGGTGGCCAGGGCCGCGGGGCCAGGCGCAGCGGCGGCGCCAACCCCGCCGCGCGCGCACCTGAGGGCCGTCGGGGACGCCACTCACGAGCAGCGGGCAGGCGCGACGCGCCAGGGCGAATCCATGGCGGCGCCGCCCGGGCCGGCGCCTGCGGGCGCCGCGCCGCCGGCCGGCGCCGATCCCGCGCCGCCGGCCGGCGCGGGTTCCTCGTCGGCGGAGGCGGACGCCACCCCGGTGGAACTCGCGCCGCCCCCCGCGGCGCCGCCCCGAGCGGTGGAAGGGGGGCCTGACGGCGAGGCGGCGACGGGCGCCGAGCGCAAGCCGCGGCCCGCCTGGCTGCGCGTCGTCAAGTGAGGGGCGCGCCGGCGATCGGCGGGTCGCCGGCCCCGCCGGCGGCGCCCGCTGCGGGGGCGCCGGCCGCGGCCGCCGTGGCCCCGCCCTCGGGGAGCGGCGCGGCGCCAGCGCCTGGCGCCGCCGCGCTGCTGGCGCCACCAGCGTCCCCTCCCTCGCCAGGCGCCCCGCCCGCGCCGCCGGCGCCAAAGGCATCGGGCAGACAGCTCCACCCCGCCCCGTCCAGGCGGCATTCGTAGCCCGCCACGCAAGCGTAGCCGACCAAGGCGCAGGAACCCACCGCGCATACGCCCGCTCGCGTGCAGGTTTCGCCCCGGCGGCAGTCGTCAGGCGAGTCGCAGAAGGCGATCCCTCGATCGGCGCGCTCCGGTTGATCGGGGACCAGGATCACGAGCTCGCAGTTGCCCGTATGGGTGTTGCAGGCGTAGCCGGAGGCGCAGTCCCAATCGTCGAGGCAGGCGTAGGGCTCGTCGGGGAAGATGGGACAACCCTCCAGCGCCATGGCGCCGACCGCGACGGCTCCCAGCCGCAGGAATCGCTTCATCGATGCCTCCGCAGACCCCGGGGCGATGGGGATGACGACCAGGAGCCTAGCAAGCGACGTGCCCCCGACAAGCCGCGGACCCGACCGCAGGTTCCCCTCGTTCACCTGGCGTGCTCGTGAAGATCGGTTCACGGGGCGCCGTACCGACGAAACCTGATCCCGGGGTCGAGCGCCATGGTAGGTTTCGAGCCGCACCTTCCGCGGGCCCAAGATGGACGTTCGCTGCGAGCGTTGCCAGACCGAGTACGACTTCGACGACGCGCTCGTGTCCGACCGCGGGACGACGGTCAAGTGCACGAATTGTGGGCACCAGTTCAAGGTCTTCCCCGCCGCCGGCGCGGCCCGCCCCGAGATCTGGGTGGTACGCTCGGTCAGTGGCGGTGAGCTGACCTACACCTCGCTGGGGGACCTGCAACGAGCCATCGCTCAGGGGCAGGTCACGCCCGACGATCTCCTGTTGCCCAAGGGACTGCCGCCACGCCCGCTCCGTTCGATCGCCGAGCTCGACCCGTTCTTCGGGTCCCACCGGCCAGCGAGCGGTGGGAAGCGGACCCTCGCGGGCGTCGCACCGCCGGCTGCCGCGGCCGCGGGCTACGAGCCCGTCGCGCCGCCTCCGGTCGCCGCCGCGCGCCCGGAGCCCTTCGCCCCGTCACGGTCCGACCGGCCGCCGCGCCCCGAAGCCGAGCCGGAACGCCCTCGGGCCACTACGGCGCCCAAGTTGCCGCCATTCGACCCGCGCTCCGCCAGCTCACCACCCCGGGACAGCGAGCGGCCAACCATCTTGCGGCAGGGGATCGAGCCACGGCTCGCCGCGCCCGCCGCCGCCACGCGGGGCGTCGCGGCATCGAGCGCGGCCGCGGTCCCCCGTCCGCGTGGCGGTGACGCCAGGTCCGGCTCCGCGGCAGCGGCGGTGGCCGTCGGGGCCGCGGCCGCCGGTGCGGGCGCAGCGGCGGCGGGGTCCGGCTCCGGTGGTCCGGCGGCCGCGGCGAGCGCGCTCGCAGACACCGAGCTCTTCGCGGCGATCCCCCAGGACCCACCACGCCAGGCAGCGGCGCCAGCGGTCGACTGCCGCGCGCCCACCGCGGGCACGACGACGCTCGGGCTGGCCCCCGCGGCGGTCCCCGCGCCGGTCGGCGGCGCAGGGGGGCACATCGGCGCTTCGCCGCAGACCGAGGAGGTGGAGCCACCGCTGCGGGAGGTGGACGCGGGCGCGGCTCCGACGGTGCCGGTCGAGACGATCGCCGATCCCCTGCCCGGGCAGGAGCCACCGCGGGCCTCGCCCGAGATCGAGCCCGCTGCGGCGCGGCGGGAAGCAGCCCCCGCCCTGGCCTACGCGCCCGAGGAGTTCTTCACGCCGGCGCCGCGTGAGCTGACCTTCTCCGGGTCCCTTTCGGATCCGGATCCGCGCTTCGTGCCCCCGAGCCGCGCGCGGCGCGTGCGCGCGGGCTGGATCGTCGGGGTCGTCCTCACCGGCGGGCTGCTGCTCCTCGGCGCCACCCTCGGCGTCTCCCTGGTGCGGCGCCTCGCCGCGCCGCCACCGGGTCCGGTCGCGGCCCCCGCCCCCTCGTCGGATCCCCGGGTCGCGGCGTTCCTGGCCGAGGGGCGCCGCGCGCTCGCCGCCGCCGACGTGGACGGCGCCGCGGCGGCGGTCACCAAGGCCTCGGCCCTGGCCGAGGCCGATCCGGCCGTCCTCGCCGCCCTGGCCGAGATCGAGACCGTCCGCGCCGACTTCGTCTGGCTGCGCCTCCGGCTGCTCGAGCCGGCCTCCACCGAGCGCGTCGAGGCGACCGGGCGCGAGCTCCGCCAGCGGTTGGAGCGCGCGCGCGCGGCGGTGGACGCGGCGGCGGCGGTGCCGGTCCCGGATCCGTCGTCGCGCCGCCTGCGCGTCGACCTGCTGCGCCTCGAAGGCAAGTTGCAGGAGGCGCGGGAGCTGGTGGTCCCGCTGGCCGAGCGGGCGAGTGAGCCGGAGACCGCCTACGTGCTCGGCGCGCTCGACCTGGCCGAGGAGACACCCGCGTTCCGGAGCGCGGCGGCGCGGCTGCGCGTCGCGGCGGCGGGGGAGGGTCGCCTCGGGCGCGCCCGCGCGGCGCTGATCTACGCGCTGGCGCGCGCGGGTGACCTCGACGCGGCGCGGCGGGAGCTTGGGTTGCTCAACGCCGCGACGAGCGCGCACCCGCTCGCGGCCGATCTGGGCCGCTTCGTCGATCGCAGCGCGGCCGGGGCGGAGCCCGGGGACGCAGGCCTCGCTCCGGTGGACGCGGAGGCCACGAGCAGCGGCCCCGCCACCGAGGTCGGCCCCGGGGCGGGGGGCGTCGACTTCCGGGAGCGCCTGCGGCAGGCCAGCGGTGCCCTCGGCAGCCACGACTACGATCGCGCCGAGCGGCTCTACCGCTCCGTGCTCGCCGAGCAGCCCGAGAACACGGAGGCGCTCGCGGGGGTCGCCGAGGTGGCGCGTCAGCGCAACGATCCGCGCGCGGCGGCGCTCTACGACCAGGTGCTGGCGAAGAACCCGAGCTACGTGCCGGCGATCGTCGCGCGCGCGGACCAGAAGTGGGCCGCCGGCGACGTCGCGGGGGCGCTCCCGCTCTACCAGCGCGTGGTCGCGCAGGTGGGGGCCGACAGCACCTACGGGCGCCACGCCGCGGCGCGCATCGCGGAGGGCGCGCGGCGTTCGGGTGCCGCGGGTGCGGGATCGCCCGCGCCGACGGCGGCGCCGCCGCCCGCGACCGCCGCGCCGCCCGCCAGCGACGCGCCATTCATCGACACCACGGATCTGCCGGGGCTCTAGCGATGAGGCGGCCTCCCAGCTGGTTTCTCGGCGCGGCTGCCGCGCTGGCCCTCGCCGGGTGCGAGCCGCGGCCACGCGGCGCCGCGGCCGAGGTGACGGGGGACGCGACTGCGAAGCCATCGCTGCTCGGCGCCTTTCCCGCGAGCGCGGGCAAGGTGCTCGAGATCGATCTGACGGCCGGGGCGCCCGAGGTCGTGGAGGGCGGGTTGGTTCCGCTGCCCGCGACGCGCACCTACGTGGGGCTCGTGCGGGCGCTCCAGGGCGCGGCCCAGGACGAGCGGGCGTCGTCGGTCGTCGTGCGCTTCGGCTCCTCGAGCTTCGGGTGGGCGCGATCCGAGGAGCTCGCGCGGCTCCTCGGCGCCATCCGCGCGCGCGGCAAGCCGGTCGTCTGCCACACCCACGGGCTCGACAACGCCTCGGCCTGGCTGATGACCGCGGGGTGCGATCGGATCTGGCTGAGCCCGGCGGGCGGGGCTGATCTGGTCGGCATCGCCGCCCAGGTGCTCTATTTCCGCGGCGCGCTCGACCGGCTGGCGGTGCGCGCGGATTTCATCGCCGTCGGCGAGTACAAGAGCGCCGTCGAGTCGTTCACCCGCGACGGGCCCTCGGAGGCGGCGCGGAGGGACCTGACCGAGACCCTGGCGTCCATCCGGCGGAGCTGGCTCGACGGGCTCGCCCGCGCGCGGCCGGGCGCCCGGGGAGCGAAGCAGGTCGAGGCCGGTCCCTTCAGCCCCGAGGAGGCGCTCGGCGCGGGCCTGATCGACGGGATCGGCTTCGAGCGGGACGCGATCGAGGACGCGAAGGCGCGCGGCCGAGCGACCGCCGTGAAATCCCATTTCGGTCCCCACGGCGGCGCGGGCGCGCTGGACGTGGCCGAGATCATCCGGATCCTCTCCGGGGTCGACGAGCGCGCCGGGGGGCGGCCGCGGATCGCCGTCTTGCCCGCCATCGGATCCATCGCGATGAGCGCGAGCGGCGGCCTGTTCGAGGGTGGGGGGAGCGCCGAGCGCCCGATGAAGAAGACGCTGCGCCGGCTCGCCGACGACGACGGGGTGAAGGCAGTCGTGCTCCGCATCGACTCGCCCGGCGGCTCCGCGCTGGCGAGCGATCTGATCTGGAGGGAGGTGACGGACCTGCGCGCGAAGAAGCCGGTGGTGGTGTCGATCGGCGACATGGCGGCGAGCGGCGGGTACTACATCGCCTGCGCGGCGAGCCGCATCCTCGCCGAGCAGACCAGCATCGTCGGCTCGATCGGGGTCTTCGGCGGCAAGGTCACCCTCGACGAGGGGCTGGCCGCGCTCGGCGTCAACGCGGTCACCTTCCCGGCCAGCCCGGAGCCGGGGGCCGCCGCGCGCGCGGCATACCTCTCGCCGCTCGAGCCCTGGGACGACGCGACCCGGGAGCGGGTGCGGGCCCAGATGCAAGGCGTCTACGACCTGTTCGTGCGGCGGGTGGCCGACGGGCGCAAGCTCCCGGTGGAGCGCGTCCGGCAGCTCGCCGCTGGTCGCATCTACAGCGGGGTGCAGGGGCGCGAGCGCGGGCTCGTGGACGAGCTCGGCGGGCTCGCGCGCGCGATCGAGGTCGCGCGGGATCTCGGCCACCTCGGGGCGGACGCCCCCGTGGTGGTCGAGGGGATGGGAGAGTCGCTGCTGGAGCTCCTGGCCCTCGGCGAGGGCGCGAGCCGCGCCGAGGTGGAGGCCGCCGTGTCCCGCCTGGAGCGGCGCCGGAGCGACCTCTATCGCGCGGTCGCGCCGTCGCTGCGCCGCTTCGGCGCCGTGCTCGCGCCGTTGCTCGACGGCGAGCACGTGCTCGCCGCCGCCCCCTACGCGCTCGTCGTCGAGTGAGCGGCCGCCGTCCGGGGGAGCGCGGCGCGCGGTCCCGGGGCGCCGCCTCCGGTGCTACGGTGGGCCCGTGCCTCGCCACGCCCGCCTCGATCCCCGTGCGACGGCGCGCATCGTCCGCCGCGCCGCGCTCCGCTACGGGCCGGACACGGAGGCGGCGCTCGACCTCGGGCCCCACGTGCGCGCGGCCTCGGCCCTGGTGCGCTGGGGCGACGAGCTCTGGATCGTGCAGGACGACACCGCGGCCATCGCGGTGCTGTCGCTCGTCGATGGGACGGTGCGGGCGCGGCCGCTACCGCTGCCGACCGCGGGCGGTCGCCGCTTCGATCCAGGTCGGGGCGACAAGCGGCGCAAGCGCGACCTCGAGGCGGCCTGCCTGCTCGAGCTCGACGGCGCGCCTCACCTGATCGCCTTCGGCTCCGGGTCGAGCCCCTGGCGGGAGTCGGTCGCGCTGGTCCCGCTCGGCGGCGCCCCCGCCCGGGTGGTGCCACTCCCGCGGCTCTACGCCGCCTGGCGCGCCCGCGGCGATTTCGCTGGCTCCGAGCTGAACGTCGAGGGCGCGCTCGCCATCGGCGACCGGCTCCTCCTCGCTCAGCGCGGCAACGGGGCGCCCGCCGCGGATCGCGCGCCGGTGAACGCGATCGCGGCCCTGTCCTTGCCAGGGCTGGTCGCCCTCATCGCCGCGCCGGAGGTCGCCGCGGTCCCGCCCCTCACGGAGGTCGAGCCGTGGGAGCTCGGCGCCGTCGGTGGAGCCCGGCTCACCTTCACGGATCTCACGGCGACGCCGGCGGGTGTGCTCTTCGCGGCCGCCGCCGAGGCCAGCCCCGACGCTCTCCGGGACGGTCCGGTCACCGGGGTCGTCGTGGGCCGCCTCGCCGACGGGGCGGCCGCCCTGCTGCTCGACGAGGCAGGCCGTCCGTCGTGCGACAAGGTGGAGGGCATCGCCCACGCCGCGGACGGGCGGCTCTTCGCCGTCGTGGATCGCGACGACCCGGCCGTCCCCGCCGAGCTGCTCGAGATCGCGCTGCCGCCGGCCTGGGGCGCGGCGTAGCGCCGCGCCCGCGCGCTACGGGAGCGCGACCGGCGCCGAACCGTCGCGCCGCACGTGCGCCGCGCCGCCCTCGGGCACGCGCACCAGCACGCTCCCGCCAGGCAGCGACGAGAGCGGGGTCAAGTAACCCACGCCCACCTCGAGCACGTCGAGGTCGGCGTCGAGCCATTCGACCCCGACCTCGATCCCGCCCGGCGGCCCCAGCAGCTCATGGGTCGGGCCGAGCCGGACCTCGCCGTCGCTCCCGATGCGGAGCGACTGCCACGTCGTGGGGGTCCCCCGGATCATCGACGCCGTGTTGGTGGCCACCATCCAGTCGAAGATGCCCTGGTACGTGTAGGCGCTGGCCCACGTCCGCTCGCAGTAGCCCATGAAGTCGTAGTGCTCCGGGTCCTTGAGGACCTGGTCGAACAGATCGTACCCCCAGATCTGGGTCGTGCCGTCCGGGAACGGGAAGTTGGGATCGGCGTCCGTCACGCCGCAGGGGGCGTGCCCGCGCCCATGCAGGTGCGCTAGCTCGTGCACGATGGTCCCGGCGGTGTACTCGCCCGAGTAGCCCAGGCCTACGCCCGCGTTGATCCGCCAGAACGGCTGCGGAGACTCGGCCAGGAAGGCCTGCCCGGCGACGCAGGAGTACCGGCAGTAGGACTCCTCGCGTTCGGCCGGGTTGAAGAGGCCGTAGAAGTACTCGTCGGGCGCCGCCCCGACCTGTTCCATGAAGTCCGTCAGGCCGTAGAGGATCTCGTTCCAGCCGCCGCCGTCGGCGTTGACGGGGTAGCTCCACGTCATCGGCTCGGTGACCGTGAGCGTGAGGGCGTCGTAGGGGACGGGGTAGTGCTTGGCGAAGTACTCCCGGAAGAGCTCCACCTGCCCGTCGCTGGTGTCCGGGAGCCGGCCCGAGCCGTCCGCGTCGTAGCGGATCGGGACCAGGCGTACGATGAGCCCGCCGCCCAGGCTCCGCGCGCCGACGCTCGCAGCGCCGGTTTCGGGCCAGCGCGCGCGGGTGGCGTCGCCCCCGCCGCTCCCGTCGCCCGCCTCGACCAGCGAGACGCTGTAGGTCGCATCGCCCGAGAGCGCCGTGCCGGGGACGTCCACGTTCAGGGTGGAGCCGAGCTCCTCGTCCGAGGAGTCGCCGCCGATGGTTCGCTCGGCGGTGAGCGACACGCTGCCTCCGGAAGAGGTGATCTCCAGCACCGCGCGCACCGCGCGCGACGTCCACCCCGCCTGCCGCCGGACGAAGATCCGGACCAGGGCGTCCTTGCCCTGGGTGATGTCCGCCGGTCGCTCGGTCACCTCCGCCCAGTCCTGCATGAGGGGGATCTCGACCGTCTGGTAGAGCGACACCTTGCTGATCTCGAGCCCTGTCACCGGCGTCGAGTCGGCGTTCCCGCCGGTGCCCGCGGTGCCGCCGGTCGCTGCGCCACCGGTGCCCGCGGTGCCGCCGGTCGCTGCGCCACCGGTACCCGCGGTGCCGCCGGTGGCGAGCCCTCCGGTGGGGAAGCCCCCGGTCGTGAACCCTCCGGTGGAAAAGCCACCGCTGGCGTCGCCTCCCGTCGCGAGTCCGCCGGTCGCTACGCCACCGGTATCCGCGGTGCCGCCGGTGGCGAGCCCTCCGGTGGGGAAGCCGCCGGTGGCGACGCCGCCCGTAGCGACGCCGCCCGTAACGACGCTGCCCGTAGCGACGCCGCCGGTGGTGAATCCTCCGGTGGCGAACGCGCCGGTGGAGAACCCACCGCTGGTGGCGCCCCCCGTCGCGAGTCCGCCGGTGGCGCCGCTGGTCAGGGCACCGCCCGTCCCGCCCGCGGGCGCGGCCCCGTTCGGGTCCTCCTCCTTTCCGCCGCATGCAGCCAGGAGCGACACCACCATCGTCCACGCCGCCCCGCGCCCGATCGTTCCTAGCATGCCGAAGCGATCCTTCCGCTACCCGACCGTCCCGTCAGGATATCGCGCTTCGTTGCCGCGCGCACCCGCCCGTTGCTCCGTGCTCCGCCCCGAAACGGGACCGGCGCGGCGGGCTCGAGCGCCCGAAGCACGCGATATCGCGGCGTCGTCCGGCAGGTCGCGCCGGCCGTTGCTTCGGCCACGAGGCAGGCTAGCGTCACAGGCGCCAAGGTCAGGGGGACCGCGTCCTCGCGCCTGGCACCCGCCCTGCGCTCGCCCGCGGTCAAGCCACGATGCCATCGTCCAGCGCAGTCGAGGTCGGGTCGGGGGCGGCGAGGGCCGGCGCGTGGCGGCGGATCGGCGCCCGGCTCGCGCGGCACGAGCTCGTGGCGGGCTGGCCGTGGCTCGTCCCCTGGGTCGTCGTGGTGGCGCCCGTCTTCCCCCTCGCGCGGCCCCTCTTCGAGATGTTCCGCGCGCAGGCGTCGTTTCCGATGGACCTCGAGTGGATGGAGGGCGGACAGCTCTACCACGCCTGGCGCCTCGCCCACGGTCAGCCGGTGTATGGTCCGCCGAGCCAGGGCTTCGTGCCCTTCGCCTACCCGCCGCTGCACTTCGTGCTCCTCGCGGTCGTCGGCGCGGTCGCGGGCTTCGGCTACCTGCCCGCGCGCCTGCTGTCGATCGGCGCCTTCCTGCTCGCCGCGGGGCTGCTCGCGCGCGAGGTGTTCCGGCACGCGGAGCGGGGCCCGTCGCGCTACGCCCTGGCGCTGCTGGCGCTGGGCACCCTCGCGGCGACCACGCCGGTGGTGCGCGGCTGGTACGCCCTCGTCCGCAACGACTCGGTCGCCGTCGCCCTCACGGTGGTCGCCGGGGCGCTGGCGGTGGGCGCCCGCCCGCGGCGCGCGCGGATCGTCGCGCTCGCGGCGACGCTCGTCGCCGTCGTCTACACGCGGCAGACCGGGGTCTTCTTCGTCGTCTTCATCGTCGGCTTCGTCCTGCTGCGCGACCGGCGGCGCGGCCTCGAGCTCGGCTCGGCGACGCTCCTCGCGTGCGGCGCGCTGCTCGCGTTGCTCGAGTGGCGCTCACAGGGGTGGTTCCTCCGGTACCTGCTCTGCCAGCGGCACCACCCGCTCCTCGAGCAACAGGTCCCCGCGGGGCTCTGGGAGATGTTCAAGGCGGCGCCCTACCTCGCCGTGAACCCCGTGCTGGCCGCGTACCTGGCCGGACGGCGCGCGCTGAGCGCGCGCAGCGCGCTGTGGACCGGGCTCTTCCTGGCCGCCTTCCCGGCCGGGCTCCTGCCTTTCGCCAAGGCGGGGGGCGTCGCCAACAACTACATCCCCATCGTGCTCCTGGCCGGGCCCGCGGCGATCCTGCTCGGCATCGACTGGACGCGCCTCGTGGCGCGGCGCGCCGAGCGGAGGCTCGCGCTGCTCGCGTTCGCGGCGCCCCTGGGCCTGCACCTGAACCGCGTGCCGTTCGATCTCTCGCCGTTCACGCCCTCCCCTTCGGCGGCGGAGCGGGCGGCGGCGCTCAACGCCTGGGTCGCCGCCCTGCCGGGCGAGGTGATGACGCTCAATCATCCCATGCTGGCAGTGCTGAACGGCAAGCGCACGGAGCAGCTCCACGCGCGGGCGATCCGGGACGCGGCGGACGGCCGGATCGGCGGCTTCGGGGTCGCGGCGCTGCTCCGGCGCACTCGACCCGACTGGGTGATCGCGGGCCGTGATTTCATGGAGCTCGGGGTGCGCACCGCGGTGCTGCGCTACTACCGCCCGGTGAGGGCCGTCCCCACCGTGGTCCCCATGACCATCGCCACCCGCGTCAGCCCCACCACGCTCTACGCGCGCGAGCCCGAGCGGCGTGGCCTGCGCGTCCTGTTCGACTTCGAGGGCGGCAGCGCCCCGGGCTGGACGCTCGACGGCGAGGCGTTCCGGGGCGGGCCGGCGGCCGACGTCGACGCGGTGCTGGGGGTGATCCTCGGCGTGGATGGGCACGCCCTCCTCAGCTCGTTCGCCCCAGGTACCGGTGACGCCGCGACGGGCACCGCGATCTCCCCGGCGTTCACCCTCGATCGCGACGTCATGAGCCTGCTCGTCTCGCTCGGGGGCGCCCCGCGCAACCGGGTCGAGCTCCGCGTGGAGCCCGATCGGGTCGTGGCCGCGGTGCAGCAGGCGCGGCTCGAGGTGCTCGAGGAGGTGCGCTGGGACGTCCGGCGCTGGCGCGGCCGCCGCGCGCGCCTGGCCATCATCGACGGTTCGACCGAGCCGGGCGGCCGCGTGATGGTCGACCGGGTCGAGCTGTTCGACCCGTGACCGGGGGCGACTCCGGGCGCCGCGGGGGACGGCGCGGCCGCGCGCCGGGCCCGGCCCTGTCCGGGGACCCCGAACGGGGGTAACCTCGCGCGGCAACCCCCGGAGCACCACCATGAGCACCGTCGCCCGGTTCAGCGTCTCCATCGAGCAGGAGCTGCTCGACCGCTTCCTCCGCGTCGCCAGGAAGCGGGGGTGGGGCAACCGCTCCGAGGCGCTCCGCCACCTCATCCGCGACGCGCTGGTGCGCGAGGAGTGGGCGGCGGACGCCGAGATCGTCGGCACCATCACCCTCGTCTACGATCACCACAAGCGCGAGCTGAGCGAGAAGCTCACGAGCATCCAGCACGATCACCACGACGCCGTGCTCTCCGCGACGCACATCCACCTCGACCACGACAACTGCCTCGAGATGATCGCCGTCCGTGGCACCGCCTCCGAGGTGCAACGGATCGCGGACCTTCTGGTCGGCACGCGCGGCGTCAAGCACGGCAAGCTGACGGCCACCACCACGGGCAAGAAGATCCGGTAGTCGCGGGGGCGAGCTACACCTCCCAGCGTCGCCGCAGCTCGTCCGGATCCCGCGAGTCGAGGGCGATGCGCCCCTCGTCGAGCACGAGGAAACGCGTGCAGAGCCCCGCCGCGAAGGCAAGATCGTGGGTCGCCAGCAGCATCGCCGCGTCCAGCTCCCCGAGGAGCCCGGAGAGCGCCCGCCTCCCCGGTGGATCGAGCCCCGCGGTGGGTTCGTCGAGCAACAGCAGCGACGGCTCGGTCACCAGCGCGCCGGCGAGGGCCACCCGCTGCTTCTGGCCGTGGGACAGGTGGTGCAGCGGGGCCTCGGCCAGCGCCTCGACCCCGAGGACGCCGAGCGCGCGCCGGGCGCTCTCCAGCGCGGCGGCGGGCGGGAGCCCCCGCCGCACCAGCCCGAACGCGGCGTCGTCGAGCACGCGGGGGAAGAGGAGCTGATCCTCGGGCACGTTGAAGAGGAACCCGAGGCCGTCTCGGATCCTCCCCACCGTGCGGTGATCCAGCCGGTCACCGGCGACGCGGATCTCGCCCTCGTGCGCGACCAGACCGGCCACGGCCGACAGCAGCGTCGTCTTGCCCGAGCCGTTGAGGCCGAGCAGCGCCGCGCGCTCCCCCGGCGCGAGGGCGAAGGAGACGCCGGCCAGGATCGGCCGGTCTTCCTGGTGGTAGCGGACCGTGACGTCGCGGAGCTCGAGGGCGGGTCGGCTCACGACGTCCCCCCCAGGCGGACGAACAAGGCGAGCCCCACCGCCCCCACGGCGGCGCCGCGCACGGCGACGGCGCCCCGCCCCAGCGCGGCCCGGGTGAACGACGGCCAAGACCCATCGCAGTAGCCGCGCAGCTCCATCGCCGCCCCCACCCGCTCGGCGCGCAGGATGACCCGCGGCAGCCAGACCTGCGGCAAGGCGCGGGCGACGCGCCAGGCGGCGAGCCAACCGGAGGAAGCGCCGCGCACCGCCATGGCGTCGGACACCCGCCGCGTCTCGTACAGCAGCGACGCGGCCTGGTGCACGATCTGGAGCAGGATCACGCTCAGGAGGTTCGGTACCGGCAGCCGCAGGAGCGCCTCCCGGAGGTCGCTCCCGGTGAGCACGGTGACGGTGGCCATGGAAACCACCATGCCGGTGAGGCCGCGCAGCAGCAGGGTCCAGGGGACGACCAGCGCCGCCCGCCAGCTCGCGGCCGTCTCTCCGGGGGGCGAGGGGAGGAGCGGCACCAGCAGGAAGTAAGGCAGGAGCAACGCGAGGCCGAAGAGCAGGGATGCGCGGAGGACGCGCCCGGGCGGGCGGCACCCGAGCACCCAGACCCCGGCGATGCCCGCGGCGCAGAGGGAGCCGCCGACCGTCGTCCCGGGGCAGATCATGCAGCCGCCGAAGGCCGCGATCCCCGCCAGCAGTCGGGTCGGCGGCGCGGCGTGGCGGACGGGGCCGCGCCCGCATCCCCAGAGATCGTGCAGGGAAGTCCGCATCCCAGGCTAGCCTTCCGGCTTCCTCGCGGTGACGAGGTAGCGGTCGCCCGCCTCGCTCGCCGTCACGATGCGGAAGCCGGCGGCCGCGAGCAGCGCTGCGGTCTGCGTCGCGGGCGGCAGGACGTCCCCCCGTACGGCCTCGCTGGCGCCGGCGTGGATCGCGTTGACCCTCTCCCGCGGGAGGAGGTGCCAGACGTGCAACAGCCCGCCCCGCACCAGGACGCGGCCGAGCTCGGCCGCCACCGCCGCGCGGTCGTCGAAGTGCGGCCACACCGAGCAGCAGAAGACTCGATCGCAGGTGGCGTCCTCGAGGGGGAGGTGCCGCGCGTCCGCCGCGTGCCAGGAGACGCGGGGATCGGGGATCTTGCGCCGTGCCACCTCGAGCATGCGCGGGGAGAGGTCGACGGCGTAGATCCGCCCTGCCGGCGAGAGCCGCTCGAGCAGGGCGCGCGTGAGGTTGCCCGTGCCGCAGCCGACGTCCAGCACCCGCTCCTCCGCGCCCACGCCGAGCTCATCGAGGCTGGCGGCGAGCCTCCGCTCGAGCGCGACGAGATCCTCCCAGCCGTCCCACTGGTCGGCGATGCCGTCGAAGAAGGCGATCCTGGGGTTCAGGGTCATGGCTGGGCTCCGGAGCGAGGCGCGGGCAGGCGGGCGGTTCGCCGCCCCACTCTTGCCACAGGCGGGACCACCAGGGCCATGAGGACGAGCCCGGGCCAGCCGCTCAGGAAGGAAACCGCCGCCAGAAAACCCGCCGGCAGCGCGATCAGCCGGGAGAAGGCGTACACCATGGCGACGTAGAGGACGCGACCCAGCAGGAGCACCGGGATCAGCACCAGCCACTCGTTCGCCCCTGGCCAGCGGCCGACGATGAGCGAGATCAGCGCGGCCATCACGCCGAGCTCGATCGCCATGAAGATCGCGACGGGCGGGTAGAACGGCGGCATCCCGGTCACCGCCCCCGACAACAGGGGGACGATGACGGCGGTGGCGGCCGCCGGCGCCGGTCGCACGAGGAACGCCAGCGCGCAGAGCGGGAGATACATCGGCATGAAGACGCGACCGAGCCGCACCAGGTGAAACAGCACGGGCAGGAGCAGCGCGGCCGCGCCGAAGAGGCCACAGTACGCGAGCTCACGAGGGGAGAGGCGGCCGCGCACGTCAGATCCCGATCCGGAGCCCGACCAGGGCGTTCAGGCCCGGCATGGGGTAGCCCTCGACGTAAGCGTAGCGCCGGTCCATCAGGTTGCGTACGAAAAGGTAGGGCTCGAGCGAGGTGCCGCGCTCGAGCGCCTGCTTCCGGTAGCGCAGGGTCAGGTCCATGACGAAGACGTCGTCGATCGGCTGTCGAGCGTAGTCGCCCATGTACAGGCCATGCACCCACTCCCCGCTCACGCTGCCCCCGAGGAAGTCCACGCCCAGCTCGTGCCCGAGCTCGAGGGTGAAGTCGAGCTTGGCCTCGGGGTTCTGGCGCGTGTAGCGCCCCACGTCCTGCCAGTTGCCGGTTACGAACAGCGAGGCGGGCCCGAGTCGCTTGAGCCCGACGACACCCTCCACGCCCCAGATCACGACGTGATCGACGTTGACCACCTCCGCGGTCGGCCAGGATCCGAAATAGCGGATGAGGTCGTTCGCCTCGCTGCGGTAGCCCGACCCGGAGAGCTCGAGGTGCTCCGAGGCGTGGCCGAGCCCGGCGTCCCAATTCAACGAGCGCTCGGCGCGCAGGTCCGGGTTGGCGCTCGGGAAGGGCAGATACAGCTCCCGGAGGGTCGGCTGCCGGAAATTGCGCGAGACGCGGGTGCGGACGAAGAGGCCGTCGAACGGGCTGTAGCGCGCCCCCCCCTTGTAGAGCAGCACGGCGCCGTGGCGCGAGCTGACGAGCTCCCGGGCGCCCAGCACCAGGCTCACGCGCTCCACGGGGCGGAGGTCGATCTGACCGTAGGCGGAGACGTCCGTCATCCCCTCGACGAGGGACCGCGCGCCGGTGACGCGATCCATCACCCTCCCGCCCACCTGCTGCCACGCCGTCCCGACCAGGACGTCCGCGGTCGAGGCGGCGCGGACCTGAGCCTCGGCGATGCCGCCTCCCACGTGATCGACCGAGCGAAACCCGTCGTACAGCTCGTGCACCCCGACGTTGACGTAGGGGGTGAGGCGCAGGTGGAGGCGTCCCTCAGTCCAGTCGAGCCCGAGGGACGCGGTGTCTCGCCAGACGTCGTACCAGTGATCCGGGTTCGGGTGGGTGACCGGGCCAGGATCGGCGCCGTCGAGGTGCACCACCTTGTTGCGGGCGGTCAGCGTCAGGCGCGGCGTGAAGCGGTGTCTCGCCGCGGCCGAGCCGACGAGCTGGTCGCCGCCCGCGCCGTCCCGGTGGCCGTCGGTCGCCATCGCGTGGACGCCGCCCGCGAGGTCCCAGGCCCCGGCGCGAACGAGCCCCGTGACCGTCTCCCGCACGGTCGCGTAGCTGCCAATCGCGGAGTCGCTCACGAGCTCGTGGCCGTCCTCCTCGCGCCAGCGGCTCCGGAGGACCACCACGCCGCCCATGGCGTTGGTGCCATACAGGGTCGAGTCTCCGCCCTTGATGACGAGGACGTCGTCGATGAGGAAGGGGACGTAGGCGTCGGGGATGGGGTGGCCGAAGATGCCCTGGTAGTCGGGCACCCCGTCCTCGACGACGAGCACCTGGGAGTTGGGGCTGCCGCCGAGGCCGCGGACGCGGATCCCGCCTGTGCCGCCGCTGGCTACGCCGTGCAGGGCGCCGCGCCCGGGGACGTAGACGTCCGCGCTCTGCTGCGAGAGCGCCTCGAAGGTGCTCGCGCGCGGGCTGTCCCGCAGCCGCTGGCCCTCGATGAGGGTGGCGTCCGCGGTCCGGTCGCGCGCGGCGGGGCGGCGCCCGATCACCGCGATCTCGACGGGCTCCGCGGCCGACGGGTCCGGGGTGGTCGCGTCGGCCGCCCGGGGGACGCTGGTTTCCGTGCCCTCGGTGGCCGCGGGCTCGGGCGCGGCGCTCGCCGCCGACTCGACGTCCCCCTGCGCCCGGGCGACGAGCGGCGCGAGGATCACGCTCACCGCGAGCAACCCGCCTCGCCGCATGGAGGGCCTCAGTGCCCGTAGGGGCCCGGGGCCGAGAAGTCCTGCTCGAGCTCCGCGAGCGTGAGCTCGAAACGGTAGAACTCGCCGTAGCGCACGGTCTTCGCGTCCATCGTCTGGTAATTGAACCACATCGGCTCGGCGCTGATCACCTCGATCACCTCCTCTCGAGGCTCCGCTTCGGCGGTGTCCCCGGCGCAGGGGCAGAGCTCGTCGAGGTTCCCTTCCTCCGCCTGCACGCGGCAGTAGGCGGCCGCGTCGAGCCGCTGCAGGTGCACGCGGTCCGCACCGGGCAGGCAGCGACCGGGCGCGGTGGACTCGCCGAACGCGAGCACGCCTTCCCAGGCGCAGCCGTTGAAGCTGACCCGACGGAGCGCCACCGTCTCCGCGGTCTGGTTGGTGACGACGACCTCCGGGTACGCCAGATCGCAACCGGTCGCCGCCAGGCACAGGGCGAGGCCCCTTCGCCTCATCCGCTGCCGGCCGCGCCCCCGGCGCCGCCCGCCCCGGCTCCACCGGCACCCGCCCCGCCGTCACCCGCGGGCTCCTCGTCCGGGAGGCACTCGGGGTTCTCCGCGCGCTCGTCGTAGGGCAGAAAGTCGTAGTCCGGCCACAGCTCGAGGATGCGCTCGTACTGGGCCTCGGGGATGGGGGGGACGCCTTCCGGCGGGCAGGGACCCTGGTGGTTGGGCGCGTTGATGGCGATGGTGCGGGTCTGCCCGTCGACGACCTCCTCCTCGTTCTTGCTGGCGATCGGCAGGCAGTTTTCCCGGGCGCAGGAGGGATCGTCCCAGGATGCCACCATCAGGACGTAGTCCAGGCCGGGAGTGACCGTCTGCGCCTCGCTGGTTTCGCCGATCTCGATGCGGCCGAACTCGACGCCCCGATACGAGGACTCGCAGATCGTCCACGGCGGGCGCCGCTCCAGCTCCGGGTTGTCGAAATCGTTGTGGATTCGGACCGTGGCCGCTGCCCTGTCGTCGTCGTCGTCGTTGCAGCCTGCCGCGGTGATGAGGATCACCGCGAGCAGGCCAATGCCCAGCTTGGTCATCGTCCCTCTTCGCTCCTCGAGTGTTACGGGATGCAGACCGGTAACACCCGTCGGCGCCGGGGGCAAGCGCCTGGTGACGGGCGCGGACGGTCACCGGGGCGGCCTGCTACCGGCGGCGTCGGCGGCCGACCGCGACGAGCCCCAGCGCGAGGCCCAGCAGGGCGCCGAGGCCGCGCGTCGCGGCGCCCGCCGTGGAGCAGGCGCAACCGCCCGCGTCCTCCTCGGGGGGAGCGCTGGCGGCGGCACCGCCCGCGGGCGTGCCGCTGGTGCTGCCGCCACCCGTCGTCGGGCCGCCGGTGGCGAGGCCGCCCGTGAGATCCCCGCCCGCGAGCGCGCCGCCGGCGCCGGACGCGCCGCCCGTGGGCGCGCCGCCGGTGCCCGCGGCGCCACCGGCGACGGCTCCCCCCGCGGCCTGGCCACCGGTGCTCGGGGCGCCCCCGGTGGTGCAACCGCCGGGGGCAGCGCCGCCGGTGCTGGCGCCGCCCGTGGGCGCGCCGCCCGTGGGCGCGCCGCCGGAGGTCGCGCCGCCGGTTCCCGGGAGCGCGCCGCCCGTTGCGAGCCCGCCCGTGCTGGCGCCGCCCGTCTCCGCGCCGCCGGTGCTGGCGCCGCCCGTCTCCGCGCCGCCGGTCGGGTTGCCGCCCGTCTCCGCGCCGCCCGTCCCCGCGCCGCCGGTGCCGCTCGTGCCCCCGGTGCTCGCCACGGCGCCGTACTCGTAGGCCCCGATGTCGGGCGCGTTCTGGCGCGCGCCAGGGGCGAAGCAGGCCGCGACGCCGCCGATGCTGGCGATGTAGTCGTAGTCGACGGCGTACTGCCACCAGGAGATGGCCTGGCCGCTCTGCTGCTTGATGCAGCGCCAGTCGAAGCCGACGTCGTCACCGGGGGCGTCGGTGGCGCTGCCCTGGTCGATGACCGAGGTCGCGCCCGGCAAGAGGTGGAAGTCCAGATCCCCGGTCGCGCTCACCACCAGCGACGCCGTGCCGTCGAAGACGTTGTTCTCGGCCGGGACGCCGTTGCCCATCGTCAACCCCGCCTGGCCGCTGGTGGGGATACACAGGTTGTTGCGGAGCAGCGCCCCCTGGTGCGTCGTGCTGGTGTCGGAGAAGAAGATCTCGTCGTGGTACTTGGCGGTCGGGTCCTGGCCGTTGTGGACGCAGGTATTGTTGATGATCCGCGCGTTGGTGCTGTTGGTGAGCCGGATGCAGGAGCCCCCGTTGCGGAAGCCGACGTTGTTGAGAAAGGTGGCCCCGTCGCTCCCCTGGTCCATGATGAACCCGCTGCCGTCGGAGTGGTTGCTGGAGATGTCGATGTTCTCGAAGGAGATCGTCTGCTCGACGAGGTTGGAGTCCGGGCCGCCCTGGACGGCGAAGAGGTTGACCCCGCTCGACCAGGAGGGATCCTGGGCGCCGTTGTGCGCGACGATGCACTGCTTGATGTGCAGGCCACCGGCGCAGTAGTGGGCGATGCCGTTGATGTCGTTCCCGTCCGCGATGCAGTTGATGTACTCGAGGTTGCCGTTCGACATCGTGCTGCAGTTGCCGTCGGTCCACCCGTTGCCGAAGCCGCCCGAGGCCCCGCGGGAGACGAGCCCCACGAAGCGGATGTACTCGTAGGAGCCGCCGCCGACCCCGGCGTCCTCGACGATGGGCAGCTCCCCCGGCGCGGCCGCGATGGTGATCCAGGCGCCCGGCTCCCCGGAGCGGACCGGGCGCGGGGACGCCGACCAGCCCGAGTACGTGCCCCCCAGCAGGTAGACCGTGTCGCCCGGCTGAGCGGCGTTGATGGCCCCGCTCACGGACATGGGCGAGCTCGCGCTCGTGCCGTCGCCGTTGCCGTTGGGGGACGCGTAGTAGTCCGTGGCGCCCGCCGTGGTGGCGGCCAGCGTGCCGACCAGGGCGGCGGCGATGCAGGGGGACCTCTCGTTCATGGTGGCACCCTTCCCTTCGTGCGGTGACCGTCCCGTGACTCCCCGCGTGCGAGCCCTTCGCCCGGCGAGGTGGCGGGCGCGCGCCGTCCGGCCCTACCGCCGCTCGGCTCGGCGCCACATTACCCATGGAAGCGGCGAGGCGGAGGGGGCGGGCATCCGCCCCCACGTCCTGCAATCCTTCACGTTGGCTGGAGCGCCCGCGGGGCGGCGCGGGCTCAGCCCGCGAGCCGCGCGATCACGGCGTCGGCGAACTCGCGGGTGCCCAGCGCGCCGCCGAGATCCCGGGTCTTGGCCCCCTCGGCGAGCGCCCGATCGTAGGCGCGCTTGATGCGCGCTCCTGCCGCCAGGCACCCCTCCGACCGCCGCGTCTCGCCCAGGTGGTTCAGCATCATGGTCGCGCTCATCAGCAGGGCGAGGGGGTTGGCGAGGTTCTTCCCTGCGATGTCGGGCGCCGAGCCGTGGACGGCCTCGAAGACGGCGTCCTCGTCGCCGAGGTTCGCGCCCGGAGTGACGCCGAGGCCGCCGACGAGCCCCGCGCAGAGATCGCTCACGATGTCGCCGTAGAGGTTCTCGCAGAGCAGGACGTCGAACGAGGACGGGTCCTTCACCAGGCGCATGCAGCCCGCGTCGATGATCACCGCCTCGTACTCGATGGTCGAGAATTCCGACTCGTGCACCGCGCGAGCCTCGTCGAGCATCATCCCGTCGGTGAGCTTCATGATGTTGGCCTTGTGGAGGAGCGACACCCGCCGCCGGCCCCGCCGGGTCGCGTAGCGGAACGCCCACCGCGCGATGCGACGGCACGCCTGGCGCGTCGCGACCTTCATCGACACCACCACCTCGTCCGTGATCCGGTTCTCCAGCCCGCTGTAGAGCCCCTCGGTGTTCTCCCGCACCACCACCAGATCCACGCCGTCGAAGCGGGTTTCGACCCCCGCGAGGCTCCGCACCGGGCGGACCGCGGCGTACAGGTTCAGGCGGCGGCGGAGCGCGACGTTGACCGAGCCGAAGCCGCCGCCCACGGGGGTGGTGCAGGGTCCCTTCAGCGCGACGTGGTGCGCGCGGATGGCGCTGACCGTCTCCTCCGGCAGGGGGTCGCGGGCGCCGTGATCGAGCGCGGCCTGGCCCGCCTGGCGCGTCACGTACGCGAGCGGGGCGCGCGCAGCCTCGAGGACCCGCAGCACCGCGTCGGACACCTCGGGACCGATCCCATCGCCAGGGATGTGTACGACCGTGAGGTCCGCCATGCCCTGAATCTCGGAACGTCCCCGGGGGACGTCAAACCCTGCGTCGCGCCGCCCGCGCGCCCCCTTGTGCCAGTTGAGCCAGGTGCCCCGCGCCACCTGGCACAGGGGACGGTGTCGCGGTCAGGGCTTGCGGTCGAGCCGGTCGCGTTCAACGAAACCAGGGATGCGGAGACGGTCGCGGCGCGGGGACGCTGGCGCACGACGGCGCGCGCAGCGTTGGTGCGGGCTCCCCGTTCTGCCGGCGGGGCAACGCGCGTAGGATCCCCGGCCAGATCTCGCCCCCAGGTCACGATGAACCACCCCCAGCTCGCCCCCTCCCCAGTTCACGCCGGGAACGTGGAGTTCGTCGAGGCCCTCTACGAGAGCTACCTCGGCCAGCCCGCCTCGGTCCCGGAGGACTGGCGAGCGCTCTTCGAGCAGCTCAAGGGCGCTGACTCCCCCGGCCGGGCCGCGGTCGCCAAGCAGATCCATCACCTCCTGAGCGGGCGCGAGCCGGTCGACGGCGCGCCCCGCGGCGGCCCCGCCGATGGTCAGGCCACGGTCACCAAGCAGATCGCGGTCGTGCGCCTGATCCAGGCCTACCGCGCGCTCGGGCACTTCCGCGCCGACGTGGATCCGATCCGGCTGCGCGCCCTGCCCACCATCCCGGACCTGGATCCCGCCTTCTACGGGCTCGCGGAGGCGGACCTGGACACCGTCTTTTACACCGGCGGGTTCGGCGGGCTCACCGAGATGTCCCTCCGGCAGATCGTGGAGCTCCTCCGCCAGACCTACACGGGCGCCATCGGGTCCGAGTTCGTGCACATCTCCGAGGTCGGGGAGAAGCGCTGGCTGCAGTCGCGCCTGGAGGCGACGCGCGCGCGGCCGAGCTTCGACGACGCCACGCGGGCGCGCTTTCTCGCGCGCCTGGTGGCCGCGGAGGGGCTCGAGCGTCACCTGCACGCGGCCTACGCGGGCCAGAAGCGCTTCTCGCTGGAAGGCGCCGAGACGACCCTCGTCGCGCTCGACACCCTCATCCAGGGCGCCGGCGGGCGCGGCGTCCGGGAGCTGGTCATCGGCATGGCCCATCGCGGGCGCCTCAACGTGCTGGTGAACGTCATGGGGAAATCCCCCCAGGAGCTCTTCGCCGAGTTCGATGGCCAGCACGACTTCCGGGGCGCGTCCGGCGACGTCAAGTACCACCAGGGCTACTCCGCCGACGTCGCCACGCGCGGCGGCCCCGTGCACCTGACGTTGGGGTTCAACCCGTCGCACCTGGAGATCACGAACCCGGTGGTCCAGGGCTCGGTGCGCGCGCGGCAGGAGCGGCGCAAGGACGCCGAGCGCCGGCAGGTCATGGCGGTGCTCCTGCACGGGGACGCCTCGTTCGCCGGCCAGGGGGTCGTCTACGAGACGCTCAACCTGTCGCAGACCCGCGGCTACTCCACCGGCGGCACCCTCCACGTCGTCATCAACAACCGCATCGGGTTCACCACCAGCCACCCGCTCGACGCGCGCTCCACCCTCTACTGCACGGACGTGGGCAAGGTGGTGCAGGCGCCCATCTTCCACGTCAACGGCGACGATCCCGAGGCCGTTGCCTACGTCGCCGAGCTCGCCGTGGACTACCGCATGACGTTCAAGAAGGACGTCATCATCGATCTCGTGTGCTACCGGCGCCACGGGCACAACGAGGCGGACGAGCCCGCGGCCACGCAGCCCCGGATGTACGAGCGCATCCGCGCCCGCGACCCGGTCGCCAAGATCTACGCGGCGCGACTGGTGGGGGAGGGCGTCGTCCCCGCGGGGCACCACGAGGCC
The DNA here is from genome assembly GCA_964454025.1 of uncultured Polyangiaceae bacterium. Lineage (GTDB taxonomy): Bacteria > Myxococcota_A > Polyangia > Polyangiales > Polyangiaceae > JAFGBI01. Next base: position 27,366 of record CAYVRP010000041.1, read on the forward strand.
CTCGCCGCGGAGTACCGCGAGGCGCTGCGGGCGGGTCATGCGGTCGCCACCGCCCTCGTCTGTCCCCTCGACCAGCGCCGGCCGCGCTTCTTCGACGCGATCCGGGGCAACCCCTGGACCACGCCGGCGGCCACCACCTTGCCCATGGCCGACATCCGCCGCCTCGGCAACCGCTTCTGCGCGCTGCCGGAGGCCTTCGAGCTGCACCCCCGGGTGGCGAAGATCATCCAGGACCGCCGCATGATGGCGGCGGGGGCCACCCCCTTCGACTGGGGGTTCGCCGAAACCCTGGCCTACGCGAGCCTGGTCGAGGCCGGCTACCCCGTGCGCCTTTCGGGGCAGGACTCCGGCCGCGGCACCTTCTTCCACCGCCACGCCGTGCTCCTGAACCAGCGCAACGGCGACGAGTACGTCCCGCTCCAGCACGTCGCGGAGCAGCAGGCGCCCTTCACGGTCAACAACTCCATCCTCTCCGAGGAGGCCGCGCTCGGCTTCGAGTACGGCTTCTCGGTGGCGAGCCCCCACGCGCTGGTGATCTGGGAGGCCCAGTTCGGGGACTTCGTCAACGGTGCCCAGGTCGTGATCGATCAGTTCATCGTCGCGGCCGAGCAGAAGTGGCGACTCCTGTCCGGGCTCGTGCTGATGCTGCCCCACGGGCACGAGGGCCAGGGCCCCGAGCACACCTCGGCGCGGGTCGAGCGCTTCTTGCAGCTGGTCGCCCAGGACAACATCCAGGTCTGCCAGCCCTCGACGGCGGCGCAGATGTTCCACCTCCTGCGCCGTCAGGTCCTCCGCCCGTACCGCAAGCCGCTGGTGATCTTCAGCCCCAAGAGCGGCCTGCGGCGCAAGGCCTCCTTCTCCTCGCTCGACGAGCTCACGAGCGGGGGCTTCCGCGTGGTCATCGGCGAGGCGGAGGGCCTCGATCCCGCCGCCGTCGAGCGGCTGGTCCTCTGTACGGGGAAGGTCTACTTCGATCTGGTGGAGGCGCGGGCCGAGCAGCGGGTCCCGGGGGTCGCGATCGCGCGCGTCGAGCAGCTCAGCCCCTACCCGGCGGCGGAGATCGCCGCCGAGCTCGGGCGCTACCCGAACCTGCGCGAGGTGACGTGGGCGCAGGAGGAGCCCCAGAACCAGGGCGCCTGGTCGTTCGTGCGCCCCCTGTTGATGGAGGCGCTGGGGTCGGGCCGGACCCTCCGCTACGCGGGGCGGCCGACCATGGCGGCGCCGTCCGGGGGGGACTACCATCGCCACCTCGAGCGTCAGCGTCGGCTGGTGCAGGTCGCGCTGGGGATCGCGCCGGCGAACGCCGAGGCGAACGGGGGAACCCAGGGGCACTAGCCCCGGCCCCGCGCCTCGGCGGCCCCGCGGAGGAGGAGCCGATCGATGAGCATCGAGGTCAAGGTCAATGAGCTGCCGGAGTCCGTCGCCGACGGGGTCCTCCTGGCCTGGCACAAGCAGCCCGGCGATCGAGTGAAGGCCGGCGAGGTCCTGGCCGAGGTGGAAACCGACAAGGTCGTGATCGAGCTCCAGGTCCCGCGCGACGGGGTGCTCGGGCCGCACCGGCGACGGCAGGGAGACACGGTCAGGCGGGGCGACGTCATCGCGACCATCGAGGACGCGGCCGGCGCCGAGCCCCCGCCCCCCGCGCCCGCGGCGGGGGCGCCGGGCACGGCGCCGGCGGCGCCGCCGCCGCGCGGCCCCGTGGCCCCGGCGTCGCCGGCGCCGACCGCGCCGCCCCCGGTGGACGCGGACGAGGGCCCCGGCCTCGCCCCGGCCGTGCGCCGGCTGCTGGAGGAGCACGGCCTGACCCCCGCCGAGATCGCGGGGAGCGGGCCGCGCGGTCGCGTCACCAAGGAGGACGTCCTGCGCCACCTCGAGCACTCGCCGCACCTGGCGGCCAAGATCGGCGAGGCGGCGCCGGAGGTGACCCTCCTCGCTCCGTCGGCGACCGCGGCCAGCGGCCCCGCGGCGGAGCGCCCCACCGCGCGGGTCAAGATGAGCCGGCTGCGCGCGCGCATCGCCGAGCGCATGCTGGAGGCCCAGCGCGCGGCGGCCATCCTGACCACCTTCAACGAGATGGACCTCTCGGCGCTCACGGACCTCCGGCAACGACACCGCGAGGCGTTCCTCGCCCGGCACGGGGTCAAGCTCGGCATCATGGGGTTCTTCGTCCGCGCCTGCGTCGAGGCGCTGCGCCGCTACCCCGTGCTCAACGCCTCGCTCGACGCGGACGAGATCGTCTACCACGGCTACTACGACCTCGGCGTCGCCGTGAGCACCTCCCGGGGCCTGGTGGTGCCCGTGCTCCGTGACGCCGATCGGATGCGCCTGAGCGAGATCGAGCGCGCCATCGCGGATTTTGCCCGCCGCGGGGAGGCGGGCAAGCTGTCCCTCGACGAGCTGACGGGCGGCACCTTCTCCATCTCCAATGGCGGCGTCTTCGGCTCGCTGCTCTCGACGCCGATCCTGAACCCCCCTCAGAGCGCGATCCTCGGGCTGCACCGCATCGAGCCGCGGCCCGTCGCCGTGGGCGATCAGGTGGTGATCCGGCCCATGATGTACGCAGCGCTCTCCTACGACCACCGGCTGATCGACGGCCGTGAGGCCGTCCTCTTCCTCGTCGCCATCAAGGAGCTGATCGAGGACCCGACCCGCTTGCTGCTCGAGGTGTGACCATGGACGCGTTCGATCTCATCGTCCTCGGCGCTGGCCCTGGCGGCTACACGGCGGCCATCCGCGCCGCCCAGCTCGGCCTGAGCGTCCTCTGCATCGACGACGGCGTGGGCAAGGACGGCAAGGCGGCGCTCGGCGGCACCTGCCTCAACGTGGGCTGTATCCCCGCCAAGGCCCTCCTCGAGTCGTCGGCGCACTTCTGGCGGTGCCGGCACGAGGCGGGCCGGCACGGCGTCGTCACCGGCGAGGTGCGCCTCGATCTGCCGGCCATGCACGCGCGCAAGGACCGCGTGGTGCGCGGCCTCGCCGCGGGGGTGAGCGCGCTCTTCGCGCGGCACCGGATCACCACCGTGACCGGGATCGCGCGCTTGCTGCCCGGGATGCGGGTCGAGGTCGCGCCGCGCGCCGGCGGCGCGTCCGCGACCTACGCGGCCAAGCACATCCTCATCGCCACCGGGTCGCGGCCGCGGGAAATCGCGGCCGTCCCCACCGACGGCGAGGTCGTCGTCGACTCGACGGGCGCGCTCGAGTTCTCGTCCGTGCCGGAGCGCCTCGGGGTGATCGGGGCCGGGGTGATCGGGCTGGAGCTCGGCTCGGTCTGGCTCCGCCTGGGGAGCCAGGTCGTCCTGCTCGAGGCCATGGATTCGTTCCTCCCGGGCGCCGACGAGGAGCTCTCGGAGGCGGCCCGGAAGGAGATGTCGCGCCAGGGGCTCGACGTCCGCCTGAACGCGCGGGTGATCGCCGCCCGGGTGGGCCAGGACTCGGTCGAGGTGACCTACGAGGATCCCGGCGGCGAGCGACGGATCGAGTTCTCGCGCCTGGTGGTGGCCATCGGCCGCCGGCCGAACACCGAGGCGCTCGGCGTCAACGAGGTGCGCCTGCTCCTCGACGAGCGCGGCTTCATCCACGTCGACGAGCACTGCCGGACCAACCTGCCCGACGTCTACGCCATCGGCGACGTGGTGCGGGGGCCCATGCTGGCGCACAAGGCGGCGGAGGAGGGGGTGATGGTGGTCGAGCGCCTCGCCGGCCTGCCCACGCGGGTGAACTACGGCGCCATCCCCTGGGTCATCTACACGCAGCCCGAGATCGCCTGGGTCGGTCGGACCGAGCGGGAGCTCAGGGCCGCGGCCCGGGAGTACAAGATCGGGCGCTTCCCGCTCGCCGCCAGCGGCCGCGCCCGCACCCTGGGCGCGACCGTCGGCATGACCAAGATCCTGGCCGATCGGCGCAGCGATCGCGTCCTCGGGGTGCACGTGATGGCGCCGGCGGCCTCGGAGATGATCGCGGAGGCCGTGCTGGCGATGGAGCTTGGCGCCAGCACCGAGGATCTCCAGCGGACCATCCACGCGCACCCCACGCTGGCCGAGACGCTCCGCGAGGCGGGTCTGGCCGCGGACGGGCGCGCGCTGAACGCGTTCGGCTAGGCGGCGGGCGGCGGTACCCACGGAGGGGGAAGGGAAGGGCGCGGGTGAGGGCGGGGGCGAGGAAGCGCGCCGGCCCCCTGGACTCGAGGGCCGTCTCCGCCCGCGCTCCCGAGCGCTGCCTGCACCCCGACCGCCGGGCTCCCGCGCTTGCATCAGGAACCACCCCTCGCGCTCGGGCCCGCCCCGCCGCCGGCTCGTCACCGGTCCGGCGACGTGGTAGCCCCGAGGGCGAGCGCCCCGCTCGTGGAAGGGAGGCCCAACGATGAACCCGTGGCGCCGATCGGCTGGCCTGGCTCTGTGGTCGTTCGTGACCGTCCCGCTCTCGCTGTCGTGCGCCGACTCCGAGGGCACGTCGTCCGGCTCCGACGGCGGCGTGCCCCCTGCCGCCGGAGGGGCGGGGATCCCGTCGGGTGGGGTGAGCATCGGCGGCGTCGCGAGCGGTGGCGTCACGAGCGGTGGCGTCGCGAGCGGTGGCGTCACGAGCGGTGGCGCGCCGAGCGGCGGCACCGCCGGCGCCGCGGGCGCCGGCGGCGGCGACGGTGGGAGCCCGGTCGGTGGGGGTGGAACGGGCGGCGGCGCGGCGGGTGCCGGCAGTGCGCCGAGCGGCGGCGCGGTCACGGGTGGTGGCGGCGCGGGCGGTGCCAACGGGACGGGTGGTGGCGGCACGGCGCCGAGCCCGGGCTGCGGGCGGCCCGCCGGGATCACCAGCGGTCGCGCGAGTATCGAGGTCGCCGGCAAGACGCGCGAGTACGTCGTCGCCGTGCCGGGCGACTACGATCCGGACCAGCCCTACCGATTGATCTTCGGCTGGCACCCCTGGGGCGGTTCTGCGCAGCAGATCGCGAACTCCGGGTACTTCGGGCTCGCGAGCGTGATCGACGGTCAGGCCATCCTCGTCGCGCCGGAGGGGCAAGACTACCAGGACGGCGGGCTCGGATGGGGCAACGCGAACGGCGAGGACGTCGCCTTCTACCACGCCATGGTCGATCGCTTCGGCGCCGAGCTCTGCGTCGACCTGAACCGGATCTTCTCCACCGGGTTCAGCTTCGGCGCCATGTTCTCGTTCACGCTCGCTTGCACGGCGGACAGCATGACGCGGGCCATCGCGCCCATGGCCGGCAACGCGACGACCAGCGGTCGCTGCGAGGACGGCACGCGGCCGGTGGCGACGATGGCGTTCATCGGCACCGACGACACCCTGCTCGCCGGGCACCGGCAGGCGGTCCAGATCTTCGTCGACCGGAACGGGTGCACGAGCGAGACGGCGCTCGTGGACCCGAGCTGGTGCGACGACGCGGGCGCGAGCTACGAGCCCTGCACCTGCGTGGAGTACCAGGGATGCAGCGACGGCTACCCGGTGGTCGAGTGCGAGTACGCCGCCGGTCACCAGTTCGCGCCCCATGCGGGCGCCGCGCTCTGGGCGTTCTTCTCGCAGTTCTGAGGCGGCGCGGGCCGCCCCCGCTCGCCCCCTTCCCCGCGAGGGCGCCCGGCGTGAGGGCGGCTCCGGCAACCGTCGGGGACCGCCGGGCGCCGCTCGGGGCCAGCGTCGCTGCCCATTCGGCGCTCACCCCGGGGAGCCGCGTGCGCGGCGACCCCGACGGCTGCGACGGACCTGCCGCGGAGGATGCGCGACCAGCACCCCGCGTCTCGTGGGGAGGAGGGGCTCGTTCGCGGCGCTCGCGATGGGATTGGTCGAGCTCGGCGTGGCCACCGGCAGCGCGCAGATCCGCCTCGCCTCCGGGGACGCGCGACGGGGCCGCGCGCTCCGCGGGCGGCCGCCGGAGCGTGACCGAGCTCGTGGCCGACCAGCTCCAGGACTCACCGGCTGACCACGCTTCCGTCCGGGTCGACCACATGGCGGGCGGTGACGTCCGTGCGCGTGCGCGACGTCCTCCCTGACCGCGCCGGCGTGGAAACCTTCGCCGGCGGACAGGAGCTCGGCCCAGGGAGCACCTCCCGCGGTACCAGGTCGAGTTCCCGGTCGCCACGAGCACCCGAGCGCGCGGCGGGGAGCTGCCCGCCGTCGAGCGACGTCGAGCGAGGCGGGGTGGTCCCGGATCGCCCGGTCGTGGTCCCGGCCGCTCCCGCGGCGCCGTGTAGCGAGCCTGGCTCTGCCCGGCTCTCGTCGGGTGCGATCACCAGGATCGGCGGCCGGTCGCTCGCTTGGCGCGAGCCCACCGCTTGCCCACGACCTCACCGGAACGTGGCGGGGTTGAACCGGATCGCGAGGCCGCTTCCGGGCGCGAGCGCAGCCGCGCCCAGGCGCTCGCCTCCTACTGCAGGACCGTGTTCATGTCCCAGTCAACGAAGAGGCCTTCCCACTCGCTGACCGGTATCTGCACGCGGCTGTCTTGAATGTTGATCTTGCCCGTGTCCGCGTTCGCGTTGCCGTTGATGGCGCGGTCGAACATCGCGGCCGCGATGCCGGTGTCGCCCACCGAGCAGTGGTTGCCGTTGTACACCTCGAACGAGTGGTTCTCGGGCACGCCGAGGGCCGTGTAGACCGCGTGCGCGGCCCACGCCGCGAGCGCTTCGCTCGTCCCTGCCAGGTGACACCAGGAGTTGGGCCCATTGTTGTTGGTGAAGTGCACGAGGTACCGGGGAGCGATGGTGGCCAGGAGCAGGTGCTGATCGAACGGCAGGTTGTTGACGGTCGAGGGATTGGACCGGAACGACTGGGCCGCACTCGTGACCCACGGCCCGCAGATCCCGTTGTCCTCCAGGTTGTCGATCCCCTGGGGAGGATCGCTGCACTGCCACCTCGACCGCCCTTCACCGTGCCGGAACCACTCGGTCATCCGCCAGCTGGTGCCGCCGCCCCCGCCGGATTCGACGATCACGACGATCGGCGCCCGGCTGAAGACGCCGGCGAGGAAGGCCCCCTTCCCGCAGCCGGAGCACCCCGAAACCACGATCTTCGTCGGATCGTGTCCGCTGCCCGGGTTCTGCTCCAGTACATCCATCACGCGGTTGATCATCCACCCGTTGGCGATGTTCGGGTTGAGCTCGGACAGGCCGTAGAGAGCCCGGATCTTGGCCTCGTTGCCGCTCCCCAGTGACAGCGTCTTCTTGCTCGCGGGGAAGATGCCGGCCGACAGATCGACCGCGATGGCCTCGCCGGAGCCGCTGATGCTGGCCGAGAAGCTCTGCGTGTTCCCGCCCACGGTGCAACTGATCGAGATGTTGCCTCCGTTGACGGTTCCGGACACCTCGTCGCAGTCGCCAGGGACCGGGCCGTAGAGGTACTTGGCTGCCATGGCCAGGATCTCCTGGCGCCGGCACTCCCACTGGGCCTTCGTGGTGACCGGCGTCCCGTCATAGAACGTGAACGGGTCTGGCAGCTTGATGCCGAGGTTGGTCAGAGCGCGGGCGGCAGGCAGGTCGGGAGGGGTGCACTCGACGGCGCCGCCGGCCCCGCCGGTGGGGCTGACACCGCCGGTGGGGCTGACGCCGCCGGTGGGGCTGACGCCGCCGGTGGGGCTGACGCCGCCGGTGGGGCTGACGC
>CAYVRP010000041.1:35067-52717 GCA_964454025.1 uncultured Polyangiaceae bacterium
CGCCGGAGGGATTGACGCCGCCGGAGGGGCTGCCGCCGCCGGTGCCACCCATCCCGCCCGTCTGAACGACTCCACCCATGGTCGAGAGCCCGCCCGTCGCTGCGCCGCCAGCGCCAGAGACGTCGGAGCCGCCGTCCGATTCACTGCAGCCGATCAGACCGGCCAGGCCGAGAAGTGAAGCGGCGAAAGTCAACGTGGTCTTCATGGGGCCTCCTGAGAGTGCAGCGTCTGAGCAACGACGACGGGACGAAGCGGACAGCGCTCGGGCAAATTCCCTGACCGTGCGGAGACTGATCACGCTTTCGCCTCGGTTCGATTCCTTCGATGCAGTGGTCACGACGAAGGCCTTCGACTGATCAGGCCCCGCCGGGCTGGGCTCGCTCCTCGAGTTCGGTCGTCGTCTTCTTCTCTCGTAGCTCCAGCCGATCCGACCACCACGACCAGGCTGGCACCGGATGCAGGGAAACGAGATCGAATATCGGCGTCAGGGCACGAGGCCCTGACCCGGCGCATCGCCGTCGTTCGGCGAGAGCTCCCGTTGCGCCAGGGGCGGGCGGCAGATGACGTTTCTGGGCCGCCGGTGCGCTCAGGGCGGATCGCCGCCAGGCGAGAGCTCCTCGGGGGTCGTGGTCGGTGATTGAAACCCGGCGCGAGCTTCCATCGAGCTCCCGGGAAATGGGGGACGAGAAATTCCGCACGGTCGGGATGCAACTGTCGTCGAGGGCTGGACGGCGGAAGGGAGCACGGCGGTGACGTCCGGTCGAAGAGGTCGGGCATCCCCGCCGTGCGGGGCGAGAGGTGCGCCTCCACGGGACACCCTCGCTCCGACCGTTCATGCTACCGCGGGGTGGCCACGTTGCTCGCGGCGCCCTGCTCGGGCGCGGCGCACCCCGGGCCGCGTTTCTCGGCGCCCTTCCCCGCGCTGCTCTCCGCGCTCTCCGCGACCCCTCGCGCGACAGCTCCGCGCACCAACCTCGCTCTGGAGCCCGGTGCCGGCGTTGCTCGTGAGGTCGCCGCCGTCGGCGGAGCTCGCCGAGCCCCCCACGGTGAAGGTGCTCGGCCTCACCGCATCATCGCTCCAGCCGCTCGAGCTCGCCGCGCCCGGCAGCGCCGTGCCGGGGACCCGGCAGCTCGCGCTCACGGGCAACCCTGGCGGCCATGACGTCCGCGCTCGGCACGCCCGGCTCCGGGGGCGTCACGAGCTCTCGGCGCGGGGACCAGTCATCGCGCACTCTGTGCCATCCTGTGCCGGGTCCCGACCGGGGCCCGGCCCGCGGCGAGAAGCCGGTGACGCAAGAGTCCGAGATAACTCGCTTTCGTTGGGGGCGCGCGTTTCTACCGTGAGGGCACACAACTTGCATTAAGGGGTGGGTCATTGTCACGTTCGTGGAGGCTCCCATGACCGATCGCTTCAGCCCCGCCGCCGTTCGCGCCTTCCTGGCCGCCCATCTGGAGCCGGCGCCGCGCGCCCGGCGTGCCCGCTTGCGTGATCTGCGCGCGCTGGTCGCGTCGGGTCCGCTCGCGCTGTCACTCGCCATGGCGAGCGCTTGCGGCGGCTCGTCAGAGGCGGGCGACTCGACCGCGGGCGAGGGGAACTGCACGGGTGACGCCTGCGCGGAGCAATGTCAGGACGGCGTGGACAACGACGCGGACGGCGCGCTCGACTGCGACGACTCCGACTGCGCGAGTCAGGCGGCCTGCGACGCGGAGCCCTCGGGCACGGGGGGCGAAGCAGGGGCCGCCAACACCGGTGGGGTGCCGGGCACCGGCGCCGCGGCATCGACCGGTGGCAACCCGGGCCTCGGCGGAGTGTACGGCGCGCCTTACGATCCGGAGGACTGCGACGACGGCCTCGACGATGACGGCGACGGCTATACGGACTGCGACGATCCTTACTGCGGCTGGGACCCCGCGTGCGCCGAGGTCGGGGGCAGCGGGGGCGTCGCGGGCAGCGGCGGCGTGCCAGGCACCGGCGGCGAGGTCTACGGCGTCCCGCTCACCGGCGGGACGCCGGGCAGCGGGGGCGAACCCGTCACCGGCGGCGTGCCGGCGACGGGCGGCGTCGCGGGCAGCGGCGGCGTACCTGGCACCGGCGGCGAGGTCTACGGCATCCCGCTCACCGGTGGTGTGCCAGGCACCGGCGGCGAAGCGGGCAGCGCGGGCGTCGTGGGCAGCGGTGGAGACCCGGCGACCGGCGGCATCGTGGGCGTCGGCGGCGCCTACGGGATGCCCTACGAGACGAGCTGCAACAACGGGTCGGACGAGGACTTCGACGGCCGCACCGACTGCGCGGATCCGGACTGCGACGCCAGCCCCTACTGCGGGATGGCCGACTACGCGGTGCCCATGGAAGACTGCGCGGCGGAGGGCGACGAGGACTACGATGGCCTCGCGGATTGCGAGGACGACGACTGCCTCGACAGCCCCAACTGCATGATGGCCGCCTACGCGATGCCGATGGAGGACTGCGCGACCGTGGGGGACGAGGACTACGACGAGCTCGCGGACTGCGCGGATCCGGACTGCGCGGACTACGCGGGCTGCGGCGAGCGGTACGGAATTCCCTCCCCGTGAGGGGCCGCGGACACCTCCGCGCCGCGCGGTGACCGCCCGCCGCGCGGATCGCTCAGCGCCGGCGCCGGCCCCGGCGCAGCAGGGCGAGCGCGCCGAGGAGCAGCGCCTGGGCGCCACGCGCTCGCCCGTCGCCCGCGGCAACGCAGCCGCAGCCGGAGTCGTCGCCCGAGTCGCTCGCGGCCGCGGGCGTGGCGCTTCCGCCCGCGTTCGTGGCGGCGCCGGTGCTCGTCGTCGCGCCGCCGGCGCCGGTGGCGCCACCGGAGCTGGTGGTGCCGCCGCTCGCGGTCGCGCCGCCGGAGCTGGCGGCGCCGCCGCCCGTGGCCGCGCCGCCGATGGGGAGCCCTGCGTCGCCGGCGTCGCCCTCGTCGCCACCGGAGCTCGGCGCGCCACCGCTCGAGGCGTCTCCGCCGGCCGGTCGCGCGGCATCGCCCGCGGCGCCCTCGTCGCCGCCGCTCGCCGCGCCTCCCGTGGCAACGGCGCCGCCCGCCGCCGGCGCCCCGCCGCTCCCGCCGGCGCCGCCCGCGCCGCCCGTGGCGCTGGCGTCCTCGTAGACGTTGCCGCTCACCAGGGTGGTCACGCTGCGCGGCGGCAGCACGATGGCGTCCGCCGCGATCTGGCCGAGGGCCGCGCAGTCCTCGGTCGCGCTCGAGCGGTAGACCTCGAAGCTCCCCGGCAGCTCCGGGCCCGCGAGCGTGAGGGGCTTCTCATCCGTGCCGACGTTGATCACCACCAGCGTGAGCGCGCCCATCGCGGCGTGGTCGAAGGCGACGACCAGGGCCTCGTCGTCGTCGCTCGTGGCCTCTACCCGGCGCGCGCCGGGGCGGATGAAGCGGTAGAACTGCTTCGAGACGTGGTAGCGCTTGGAGAGCGTCCCGGGGCCGGCCATCAGGGAGTATTCGGTCGTGCCGCCGAGCTCGCTGCCCTGCCACCACACCCAGGCCGAGGCGTCGCCGAACCGGAGCGCCGCGTAGATGCCCTGGGCGAGATCGATCGCGCCCGGGAGCTCCTGCGCCTCCCAGCTGTCCTCGTACCCGGACGTCTCGGTCATCCACACGGGCTTGCCCGTGTCGCGCACGGCCCCCGCGTACTCGCTCCAGAGGGTCGCCATCTTGGAGGTCGGGGTCGCGTTGACGCCGTCCGAGTAGCCGTGGACGGCCCAGGCATCGAGCTGGGAGAGGGCGTCCGGGGCCGCGCGCAGGTTGCCCGTGTACCACCAGGGATCGAACTCGCCCGCCTCGCTCCGGCCACACTCGATCTCGAGCATGTTCTCCGCGCCGAAGAGCCTGACGTTGGGGTACGCCGCCTTGATGAGCGGGCCAATCGCGGCCAGGGTTTCCACGTACTGCGCCTGGGTGTACACGCAGGAGTTGTACGGCTCCGGGAAGAGCGGCTCGTTCTGGAAGCTCAAGCCGTAGACGTCCACCCCCACGTCAGCGTAGAGGTCGAGCCCCGCGACGAGCCAGTCCGCGAACGCCTCGCGCTGGGAGGGGCAGAGCGCGCCGCCGTCCTTGGTCCCGCCCGGGTGGGGGGTGCCGTCGTCGATCACGTCGTCGGTGACCGCGCACTTCATCGCCGCCGGTGGGGTCCACACCGTGAGCAGCACCTTGAGCTGGACCCCGCGCTCCTGGGCGACGTCCCGGAGCATCTCGACCACCGGCCGCTGCTTGTCCCAGTCGGCGTCCTGCCCGTCGCGCTCGTCGCCGGGCGGGTAGTACTCGTTGCGCCACATCGAGAGGCCGAGGTCATCGATGACCAGGCGCACCCAATCCTCGCTCACCATGTCCTCCGGGCTGCCCCACCAGACGTCCTGGGCGCCGAAGAAGCCGAAGCCCTCGACGGTCTGGTGGGTGGCGCTCCGGTCGAGGGTGACCTCGGCCGCCCACGCGGAGCTGGCGGCGGCGACGGCGAGCGAAATCCCGGCGGCGGGGGGCGCGGTCCTCATGGGCGCGATGATACGCCGCGCGGCGACGGGGGGCCGAATCCGGTTTCGATCCGCGATCTTGGGCCGCCGGGGGGCGCGGCGGCGGCCCCTCACCGCGCGTTCGGGTGGCGACGGATGAGCTCGCGCAGGTCGCGGCGACCGGCGACCAGCGGCTGCTGATCGAGCGCCACGAGCAGGCTTCGTGGCGTGCCCGGGTGGGAGGCGAGGCGGAGGACGAGCTCGGTCGAAGTGATGGCGCGCCGGCCCAGGGCCGCCGCCGTCTCCGCGTCGAGCGGCGCACCTTCGACGAACGCCAGCGCCTTGCCCTCGCTCCAGTACACGAGGTCGGCGCGCTCGCGGGGCGTGGCGGCGTCGAAGCGCGCGCGCAGCACCGGGCCGAGGGCGCGGCGGACCTCGGCCGGGAGCGCCGGGTCGCTCGCATGCTGGTAGAGCGCGTCGAGCGAGGCGGCGGCGTGGACGCGCTCCGCCAGCGAGGGGGTGAGGCGCGGGTTGCCGAGCAGTGCGCGCTGGACGTCCGGGTCGCGGAGCAGCTCGCCGTGGCGCGCGAGCAGGTCGAGCCCGGTGGCGGTCTGGTGGAAGTGCGCGACGATGCGGGCCTGGAGCGGGCCGAACCCCGCGTTGGCGAGGAGCGCCAGCACCACCTGTGGGTGTGGGGCGTGGCACAGGGCCAGGAGCTCCTGGCCCGTCGCATGCTGCGCCTTCGCCGCGCGCGCGGAGGGGGTGAGGCCACGGAAGGCCTGCCCGTAGAGCTCGCGGGCCGCGACCGCCTCCTGCGGGATCGAGCCTGGCGGCTCGCTCTCGCGCAGGGGACCGCACCAGGACGCCCGACCCTCGGCCTCCGGGGCGGGCGACGACGGGCGACGGCGCGGGCTCGCGGGCGGTGGGGTCCCGCTCCGTGGGACGGCGCCGGCGGCGGAGGGGCGGCGCTCGGCCCCGGGCGCGACCGCCCGGGAGCCGGAGGGGGGCCGCTCGGCCCCCGTCGCGGCGACCTCCCCGTCGACCGCGAGGACGCCGGCCGCCAGCAGTCGCGCGACGATCGCCTCCGCCTTCTCCGGCGGCATCCCGACCAGGGCCGGGATCGCGCTCCTCAGCACCGGGCGATCGAGCCGCGAGAAGACGTAGCCCTCCTCGGGGGTCAGCTTCACGGCCCGGTGATCGAACGGCAGCGGACGGAGGCGAGCGGTGGACAACGAGGGCTCTGTCGACGGCCCGCGGCGGCGGCGCGCCGGACGGGCACGGGGCAGCGGATCTGCCCCACTCTACCATGGAGGGTCGCGGCGTGGGCGGCGGCCCCCGCGCCCCGTCACTCTCCGAGGCGGCGGCCGGGCAGGGTGGTGCGCTCGCGGGAGCGGGAGCGCGTCTCGCGCTTGCGGACGACCAGCTCGCAGGGCTCGGGGCTCCTGAGCACGTACTCGACGCCGGCGTGGAGCACGAGGAAGCGCCGCGTCGAGCGATCGTACCGGCCGAGCAGGTAGTAGGGCGAGTCCGGACCCCGCCGGGGATCGGGCCCGAAATAGAAGAAGGTCCCGGGCGCGAAGCTCACGGCGAGGCCGTCGGGGGTGGGGAATTCGAGCACGCCCGGCGTGTGCCGCGGGATCCGGACCACGTCGATGGCGCTCCCCGAGCGGACCCGGAGGCGCCCGTGCACGATCTCGCCGGAGGCCTGGTTGATCTGCCGCTCGAGCACGCACTTGCTCCCCATGAAGAACTGCACCTCGCCGAGCCGCGCCTCGTCCACGCCGTAGCCGTCGCGCATGGCTTGCGTGAACGGCGCGAAGCCGCAGCCGGTGGCGCCGAGTGAGGCGAGCAGGGCGAGCAGGAGTGGCCGGATCGCGCGCCCGCGGGCGGGTCGGCGGGCGGTGGGGCTAGGGGTTGGCTCGGGGCGGGGCTCCACGTGGGGCACAGGGTCGCCGCCCGCCCCCGTGTCGTCAAGGCGCCCGCCCTGGCGGCAAGGGGACGCCGCGGGGTGGCCGGCCGCCGGCCTTGACGCGACCACCCCCGCGAGGAAGGTTGCCGGGCTCCCATGGCCACGGACACCGAAGCGACCCTGCGCGACCTGCTCGAGCGCCGCATCCTGCTCCTCGACGGCGCGATGGGGACGATGATCCAGCGCCGCCGCCTCGACGAGGCTGCGTTCCGCGGCGAGCGGTTCCGGGACCACCCGCGCGACCTCCGGGGGGACAACGACCTCTTGGTCCTCACCCAGCCGGCGGTCATCGCCGAGATCCACGCGGCGTACCTGGAGGCGGGGTCGGACATCATCGAAACCAACACCTTCAACGCCACGCGCATCGCACAGGCCGACTACGGGCTGGAGGACGTGGTGCCGGAGCTGAACCGCGCGGCGGCCCAGCTCGCCCGGGCGGCGGCGGACCGCTTCACCGAGCAGGCGCCGTCGCGGCCGCGCTTCGTCGCGGGCGCTCTCGGCCCGCTCAACAAGAGCCTCTCCATGTCGCCGGACGTGAGCGACCCCGGCTATCGGGCGGTCACCTTCGCCGAGGTGCGCGAGGCCTACGCCGAGCAGGTCCGAGCGCTGCTCGAGGGTGGGGTGGACCTGCTCCTGGCCGAGACGGTGTTCGACACCCTGAACCTCAAGGCCTGCATCGTGGCCATCGAGGAGGTGTTCGAGGCGCTGGGACGGCGGGTGCCGCTGATGATCTCCGGCACCGTGGTCGACAAGAGCGGGCGCATCCTCTCCGGGCAGACCCTGGAGGCGTTCTACGTCACCGTGCGCCACGCAGGGCCGCTCACCATCGGGCTCAATTGCGCCTTCGGGGCGCGCGAGATCCGCCCCTTCCTCCAGGAGCTCGCCGCGGTCGCCCCGGTGCCCGTCACCCTGTACCCGAACGCCGGGCTGCCCAACGCCTTCGGCGAGTTCGATGAGGACCCCGCGACGACGGCGGCGCTCCTGCGCGCCTTCGCCGAGGAGGGGCTGGTCAACGTGCTCGGTGGCTGCTGCGGCACCACCCCCGACCACATCCGGGCCATCGCGGCGGCGGTGGCCGGCGTGCCGCCGCGCCGCCGCCCGGCGGTCCGCGCGACGGCCTGGCTCGCGGGGCTCGAGCCGCTCACCGTCCCCCCCGACGCCCCGTTCGTGATGGTCGGCGAGCGCACCAACGTCGCCGGCTCCAAGCGGTTCGCCAACCTGATCCGGGGCGGGGACTACGCCGCCGCCGTCGGGGTGGCGCTCGAGCAGGTCCGCGGCGGCGCCAACGTCATCGACGTCAACTTCGACGACGCGATGCTCGACGCCGAGGCCGCCATGCGCCGCTTCCTCGCCCTGGTCGGCAGCGAGCCCGAGATCGCCCGGGTCCCCGTCATGATCGACAGCTCCCGCTGGAGCGCGATCCTGGCGGGGCTCGAGAGTGTGCAGGGCAAGCCCATCGTCAACAGCCTCAGCCTCAAGGAGGGCGAGGCGGACTTCCTCGCCAAGGCGCGGCGGGTGCGCCGCTACGGCGCGGCGGTGGTGGTGATGGCGTTCGATGAGCGCGGCCAGGCCGAGACGGCCGCGCGCAAGGTCGAGATCTGCCGGCGCGCGTACCGCCTGCTCACCGAGCAGGTCGGGTTCGCGCCCGAGGACATCGTCTTCGACCCCAACGTCCTCGCCGTCGCCACCGGGATCGAGGCCCACGACCGCTTCGCTCTGGCCTTCATCGAGGCGGTGCGCGAGATCCGGGCGGCCTGTCCCGGGGCTCACGTGAGCGGCGGCGTCAGCAACCTCTCCTTCGCGTTCCGCGGCAACGACCGGGTGCGCGAGGCCATGCACTCGGTGTTCCTCTACCACGCCACCCGCGCGGGGATGGATATGGCGATCGTCAACGCCGGCCAGCTCGCCGGCTACGACGACCTCGATCCGGAGCTCCGGGAGCGGGTAGAGGACGTCATCCTCGCGCGCCGGCCCGACGCCGCCGAGCGCCTCCTCGCGCTGGCGGAGCGGGTCAAGGGGGCGGCGACGCAGCGGCACGCGGATCTCGCCTGGCGCGAGGTCCCGGTGGCGGAGCGCATCGCCCACGCGCTGGTGCACGGGATCGTCGAATTCATCGAGGCCGACGCGGAGGAGGCGCGCCAGGCGCTCGGGGATCCGCTCCGCGTCATCGAGGGGCCGCTGATGGACGGCATGCGAATCGTGGGCGATCGCTTCGCCGCCGGGAAGATGTTCTTGCCCCAGGTGGTCAAGAGCGCGCGGGCGATGAAGCGCGCGGTGGCCTACCTCGAGCCGTTCATCCAGGCCGGCCAGGCCGAGGCCAGTCTGAACAAGGCGGGCCGCATCCTGCTGGCGACGGTGAAGGGTGACGTCCACGACATCGGCAAGAACATCGTGGGCGTCGTGCTCGGCTGCAACAACTACGAGGTGATCGACCTCGGGGTGATGGTGCCGGGCGACCGGATCCTCGACGAGGCCGCCGCGCGCGAAGTGGACGCCATCGGCCTCAGCGGGCTCATCACGCCGTCGCTCGACGAGATGACCTCGGTCGCCAAGGAGATGGAGCGCCGGGGCCTCGCGACGCCGCTGCTCATCGGGGGGGCGACCACCAGCCGGCAGCACACGGCGGTCAAGATCGCCCCCGAGTATCGCCAGCCCGTCATCCACGTCCTCGACGCCTCGCGGGCGGTGGGGGTGGTGGCCGAACTGCTCGATCCGGCCCGGCGCGGCGCGCTCGACGCGCGCAACCGGGAGGAGCAGGCGCGGCTGCGGGCGCTCCCCGCCGACCGCCGCGAGCGGCCTCTGGTGCCGCTCCGCGTCGCGCGCGAACGCCGGGAGCAGCCGTCGTTCGTGGCGGCGGAGCTCCCGACGCCGGCCTTCCTCGGGCGGCGGGTGGTGACCGACGTCGCGCTGTCGGAGCTCGTCCCCTACGTCGACTGGACGTTCTTCTTCACCGCCTGGGAGCTCAAGGGGAGGTACCCCGAGATCCTGGAGCACCCCGAGCGGGGCCCGGCCGCGCGGGAGCTCTTCGCCAGCGGTCGCAGCCTGCTCGACCGGATCGTCGCCGAGCGGTGGCTCGAGCTCCGCGGCGTCTACGGCTTCTGGCCGGCGGCCGCTGACGGCGACGACCTCGTCCTCTACGCGGACGCGGCCCGGGACCGAGAGCTCACGCGGTTCCCCTGCCTGCGGCAGCAGTCGCCGCGCGACGCCGAGGCGCGCTGCCTGAGCCTCGCGGACTTCGTCGCCCCCGCCGGCGCGGGCGTCGCCGATCACGTCGGGGCCTTCGCGGTCACCGCGGGCGTCGGCGCCGCGGAGCTCGCCGCGCGCTTCACCGCCGAGCGGGACGACTACTCCGCGATCCTGGTCCAGGCGCTCGCCGATCGGCTGGCGGAGGCCTTCGCGGAGCTCCTCCACCAGCGCGCGCGGCGGGACTGGGGCTACGGCGCGGCCGAGTCGTTCACGCCGGCCGAGCTCATCGACGAGAAGTTCCGCGGCATCCGCCCCGCCTTCGGCTACCCCGCCTGCCCCGATCACTCCGAGAAGGCACGCCTCTTCGCGTTGCTCGACGCGCCGGCGATCGGGATCACCCTCACCGAGCATTTCGCCATGCTCCCGGCGGCGAGCGTGAGCGGGCTCTACCTCGGCCACCCCGCGGCCCGCTACTTCGCCGTCGGTCGCGTCGATCGCGACCAGGTGGAGGACTACGCCCGGCGCAAGGGCGTCACGCGCGCGGAGGTCGAGCGCTGGTTGCGGCCGAACCTGGCCTACGATCCCGAGTCGTGAACGGCCGGGAGGCGCGGCGGTCCCCGCGGCGGAGAGCACGCCGGGGACGGCGCGCGGCTCCAGCCGAAGCGGGCCGTCCTCGCGACGGCGCGTTCGCGCACGAGCCGCGCCCGGGCGCGGCCGGAGCGCGCGCGAGGGCGCCGGGACGGCGGTCCGGGGCGCGGTGCGCCGCGTCGACCGTGCTATGATGGCCGCCGGCGCAGCGACGCGGTCCGGGTCGGCTGGTCACGCGTCCGCCGCCTCGAGAACCATGACCTCGCCTGCCCCGAGATCCTCTGCAACGTTCACGTTCGTCGCCCTCACCCTGGCGTGCACCATCGGCGGGTGCGAGATCGACCGGGACGGGGAAGGCTATTTCCTCGGGGGACCGGAGTATCCCGCGGGTGCGGGGCTCGGTGGGGACGCGAGCGGAGGCGCTGCGCTCGGCGGGACGGCGACGGGCGGCACCGGGACCGGCGGTTCGGCGACGAGTGGCGGCGCGCCGGGCGGCGCGGCGACGGGGGGCGCGGCCGGGGGCGCTGCCGCCCAGAGCGGGACGGCGACGGGCGGGACCGCGCCGGGCGGGACCGCGCCGGGCGGCGCGGACGCGGGCGGCGCGGACGCGGGCGGCGCGGACGCGGGCGGGGTCGAGAGCGGGGGCTTGGCCAACGGCGGTGGTGAGCCGGGCGGCGCCGCGGTGGGCGGGGCCGAGACGGGCGGCGGTGAACCGGGCGGCGCCGGGGTCAGTGGCGCCGCGGGCGGTGGCGCCGCGGGGCTGGGCGGCGGCGCAGGCACCCCGAGCGGCGGCGCCGCGCCGGGCGGCGCCGCGGGCGCGGGCGCCGTCGCGGGTGCCTCGGGCTTCGGCGGGACGACGACGGGCGGCGTCGCGGGTGGCGCGGGCGCGAGCGGGGTCGCCGGCGCGGCCGGCTCCGGCGCGGCGGGCGGCGCGGCGGGCGGCGTCACCCCGGGCGGCGCCGGGGGCGAGGGCGGTCGGGGCGACGACAAGAACCTCATCGAGAACTCCGGGTTCGAGGAGGGCCTAGAGGGGTGGGAGATCTACGGCGCCGCCCCGAGGAGCGATGTCACCATCACCGCTACCCCGGACGCGGCCCACAGCGGCGAACAGTGCCTGCTCGTGGTGGGCCGGGACCAGGATGAGCAGGGGCCGGCCTACTCGTTGACGGGGCTCGTGGCCGAGGGGGAGAGCTACCGCTTGGTGGTCTGGGCGCGGCTCCCGGACGGCGCCGATCCGGACCCCATCGGTCGCTTCGCGGCCAGCGTCCGCGTCACCTGTGGGCTCACGAGCAGCACCGTCCGCGTTCTGCAGGACCAGACCGTGCGCTCGGGCGCGTGGTCGGAACACACCGGCACCTTCTCCGTCCAGTGCGCCGTCGGGACGCCCTCGGCGGTCGTGGTCTACTTCCACGCCCCCGCCCGGGTCGACGCCTTCTACATCGACGACGTGGTGGTCGAGCCCCTGCCCTGAGCCGGAGGACGCGGCCGGCGCTCACCCCGTGGCGGGCGCGCCGTCGGCGAGCACGGCGCCGGGCGCCGCGATCCCGCCGCTCCGCTCGAGCGCGAAGTGACCGGTCGCGTCGAGGTCCAGCGCCTCGGGGGGGAGCTGACCGAGCTCGCGCTCGGCGAGGGCGAGGATCGCGGCCGGATCCTCCAGGCGCAGGGCGCGCCGCCGGAACGCCCCACCATCGGGGAGCGCACGCGCGAGGTAGCCGAGGTGCTCCTTGAGCGCGCCGAGCGGGCGCGCCGCGGGTCCGGCGGTGCGTCCGAAGAGCGCGTGGAGCGCCCGGAGGTGCCCGACGAGGTCGGCGCCGCTCGGTCGAAATGGGGGCGACCCCGCCGAGAGCTCCGCGATCTGGCGGAAGATCCAGGGGTTGCGGAGCGCGGGGCGACCGACCATCACCGCTGCACAGCCGGTCTGCTGCCGCATGCGCGCGGCGTCGCTCGCGTACCAGAGGTCGCCGTTGCCGACGACCGGCACCGGGAGCGCGGCGGCCAGCTCGGCGATGATCCCCCAGTCAGCGGCGCAGACGAAGCCGTCAACCCGCCGCCGCGGGTGCACGGTGACGAAGTCCACGCCCGCGTCCGCCAGCGCGCGGCCGAGGAGGAGCGCCTCCCCCGCGTCTTCGACGCCGGCGCGCAGCTTGGCCGAGAGCAGGCCCGAGGTGGCGCGGCGCATGGCCGCGGCGACGCGGCCGAGCTGCGCCGGATCGCGGAGCAGAGCCGCGCCCACGCCGCTCTTCACCGCGCGGCGCGAGGGGCAGCCGGCGTTGAGATCGATCACGTCGGCGCCCGCTTCGACGAGCCGCCGGGTCGCCTCCGCGAGGGCGTCCGGATCGGCGCCCATGAGCTGCACGCTCAGCGCCGCGCCCGGCGCGCGGACCACGGTGGCGCCCACGCGATGGAGCGGCGTTCGCGGGTGGATCCGCAGAAACTCCGTGCAGACCAGCCCGACCGGGCCGAGGCCGGCGAGGAGCGCGCGGACCTCGGGGGTGGTGACGCCTTCCATCGGGGCGAGGATCGTCGCGGGCTGGAACGGGAAGGCGCGCGCCACGGCGCCCCGCCTAGCACGGGCGCTGGCCAGCGGCGAAGGCCGAGACCGGTGACGCCGTGGCGGGCGCGGACGGAGCGCCTGAGCTATCCCTCGCCGGTGAAGACGCTCGGCCGCCACCTCATCCTGGAGTTTTATCAGTGCGACCCCCCGCTGCTCGACGACGTCGAGCGCCTCGCGGCCGCCATGAAGGCGGCCGCCGCCGCCGTCGGCGCCACGGTCGTCGGCGAGGCGTACCACGCCTACGAGCCGCAGGGGGTGAGCGGCGTCCTGCTGGTGGCCGAGTCGCACCTGTCGCTCCACACCTGGCCGGAGGCGCGCTACGTCGCCGTGGCTCTGTTCACCTGTGGCGGGCTCGATCCGCGTCCGGCGCTCGGCTCGCTCTACCGCGCGCTCGGCGCCGGCGCCTGCCGGATGCAGGAGATCGTGCGGGGGCTGCCCGAGGACGTCGAGGGCGCGGCGCTCCCCGCCGACGTGCGGATCGTCGCCCACGCGGCCGAGCTCCTGGTGCTCTGACGGCGTCCGGCCCGCCGCCGCCCCGCGCGGGCTCACGCGCGGGCGAGGACGTTGACCAAGCAGCCGATGGTGCCGTGGTGCGCGTAGACCTTGCGTACCCGGATGGGGCGCACGGTCCAGCCGAGCCTGGCGTAGGTCTGCGTCGCCAGCTGGTCGAGCGCGGGCACGTCGTACACCGGCAGGTAGACGATCTTCTGCCCGCCCCGGACCTCGAAGACCGCGTTGGTGTACGACAGGTAGGTCTTGTCGTCGAAGGGGACGTTGGGGACGCGCTCCACCCGGTAGCCGCGCGCGGCGAGCTCGTGCGCGGCGCGGTCGAAGCGGGCGATGGTGGCCGGCGAGAAGTCGGCGCTGAGCGGGCGATCGCTCTCCACCGAGACCTCGCCTGGCGCGAAGCCAGCGCCCACCACCGCCTCGGCCGCGCGCGGGTCCCCGACCAGCATCACGCCGTCGTCGAGCGGCGTCATGTACATGGCGAGGTGGTGGCGAGGCGTGTCGCCCGGCTCGTCGCCGAGCACCAGCACCGGCGCGCGCAGCCAGGCGCCGAGCGCGCCGCGCAGGGACTCCTTGCTGGTCACCCCGTGCCGGCGGTTCTTCTCCACCAGGTTGCTGTCGACGATCACGCGGCCGCGAGCGTCCACCACGAAGTCCCCGGCGTCGAAGTCGAAGGGCGCGATCTGCGCGGTGTAGCGGCCGCCGCTCGCCGCGGCCAGCGCCGGGATCGTGCTCCAGTCGTGGTGGCGCTTCGCCCACTCGCGCCGCGGCTCGAGCGGGGCGATGAGCCAGGCCGGCTCGCCCGGCGCGCGCGGCGCGGCGACGAGCGCGCGGTCCTTCGACCAGGTGGTGATGGGGCCCTCGACCTGCACTCGCTGCACGCGGCGGGCGAGCCCGCCGCTCGGATCGATGGCGCGGAGACGCGCCTCGAGCCGGGCCTGGACCGCGGGGTCCGGGTCGCGCCCGATCACGAGCGACACCGCCACGTCCGCGGGGAGCGCCCGCAGGAAGTCGGCGTAGGTGTCCGCCGTGGCGGCGTCCATCTCCGGCGTCCAGTGCATGGCCACCGCGGTGATGCGGCCGTCCGCCTCGGGGAGCAGCGCCCCCGGCGCGGGCGGCCCGCCCGCGGGACCCGCGTCCCGGCCGGCGGCGGCGATGACCCCCACGGCGAGGAGCAGACCGAGCCCCGCGCCGAGCACGGCGGCGCCGAGCGACGCGCGGCGCGCCATGGCTCAGATCCCCCGCTGCGCGTCGGCGGATGCCTCGGGCTCCCGGACCGCGGCGTAATAGTAGACGCCGCGGAGCTGCGGCGCCCCGGACTTCTCCGCCTGCTCTTCCCGCGCGCGGGCCTGGGAGATGCGGAAGGACAGGTCGGCGGGGAGCAGCTGGCGCCTCGCGACCACCTCGCCTGGCCCGAGCCGCACGCTCTCCTCCTTCCGCCACGCCGTCTCCGGCAGGGGGCCGCCGCGCGAGTCCTGGCTGAACGCCTGGGCGAAGACGACCGTCTCCAGCCGCGCCTCGCAGGGGGCCTCGGTCGAGGGGTTCTTCAGCGTGAGCGAGAGCTCGTACATCCCCTTGAACTTCGGGTGGGGCACGAGCTGCGAGCTCGCCAGGACCGGCCCTACCAGCGCGGCGTCCGGGTCGACCGTACCCTCGGCGGTCGGGGGTTCGGGATCGGTGGCCCGGGTGACCGCGGGCCAGGCGAGGGCGAGCACGGTGGCGCAGGAGACGGCAGCGGAAGCGAGCAGGGTGTGGGCTCGATGCATGGGGTGACCTCGCGGGGGGTGAGGGATGGGGAGCTTGCTCCGGAGCGGTGGTTGCAACGCGCGTGCCGCGCCGGTGCCGCGCCGACGGGGCGCGGCGTCCGATGAGTCGCTCCGGGGCACGGGTCCGTGACCCGGGTCCAGGTGGCCACCTGCGCGTGTCCGATGGGACACACGCTGGACGGCCGGCGTTGGCTGCGGGAGGGTTCCCCCGGCGCCCGCCGCCCCGGAGCGAGCATGAAGGTGATCCGAGTAGCCGCCGCCGCGCTGAACCAGACCCCGCTCGACTGGGACGGAAACCAGGAGCACATCCGGGCCGTGCTTCGGGCTGCAAGGGAGCAGGGGGTCGCGATCCTGTGCCTGCCGGAGCTCGCCGTCACCGGCTACGGCTGCGAGGACGCCTTCCTGTCCCCCTCCGTGCGCGCGATGGCCGAGAGGGTGCTCGTGGAGCTCTTGCCCGAGACGCGCGGGCTGCTCGTCAACCTCGGCCTGCCGCTGCTGGTCCGCGGCGCCGTCTACAACGCCTCTGCCCTCGCCTGCGACGGGCGGCTCGTCGGCGTGGTCGCCAAGCACGCCCTGGCCGGGGACGGCATCCACTACGAGCCCCGCTGGTTCAAGCCCTGGCCCCGGGGGGCTCGCACCGAGACCCAGGTGGCCGGCGCGCGCGTCCCGCTCGGGGACCTGACCTTCCTCGTGGGCGGCGTGCGCGTCGGCCTGGAGATCTGCGAGGATGCCTGGGTCGCGGAGCGCCCCGCGACCGACCTGGCCCGGGTGGCGGTCGACGTGATCCTGAACCCGAGCGCGAGCCACTTCGCGTTCGGGAAGTATCAGGTCCGCGAGCGCCTCGCCGTCGAGGCCTCGCGCGCGTTCGGCGTCACCTACGTGTACGCCAACCTGCTCGGCAACGAGGCCGGCCGCGCCATCTATGACGGCGACACGCTGATCGCGACCGGCGGGGAGCTCCTGGCGCGGGGCCGGCGCTTCTCCTTCGCGGATCACGAGCTCGTCGCCGCCGCCGTCGACGTTGACGTCACCCGCACCCGGCGCGCCTGGGTGTCGAGCTTCCGGCCCGACGTGGTGGCCGATCACGAGGTGCGCGTGGAGCTCGCCGCGGGCCTGCCGGCGGCGGCGCTCGAGCCGGTCGCCGGCGAGCCCGCGGCCGCGCCTCCGGCGGGCAAGGAGGAGGAGTTCGCGCGCGTCATCGCCCTCGGTCTGTTCGACTACCTCAGGAAGTCGCGGGCGCGCGCCTTCGTCGTCTCGATGAGCGGGGGCGCCGACTCGAGCGCCGTCGCCTGCCTGGCGGCGCTCGCCGCGCGGTTCGCCGTCCAGGAGCTGGGGCTCGACGCCGCGCGGCGGCGGCTCGCGCACGCCCCCGCGGCGGCGGCCGCCGCCGACGAGCGGGCGCTCGTGGGGGCGCTGCTCGTCGGCGCCTACCAGTCGACGCGTCACAGCTCCGAGACGACGCGGCGAGCGGCGCGCGCGGTCGCGGCGGCGCTCGGCGCCCGCTTCCACGAGCTCGACGTCGACGCGCTGGTGGAGGGCTACCAGGCCCTCGTCGCCGGCGCGCTCGGGCGCCCGCTCGACTGGGCCACGGACGATCTGGCCCTGCAGAACGTCCAGGCCCGGGCACGCAGCCCCGGCATCTGGCTCATCGCCAACCTCGAGCGGGGCCTGCTGCTCTCCACCAGCAACCGCTCGGAGGCCGCCGTCGGCTACGCGACCATGGACGGCGACACCTCCGGGGGGCTATGCCCCATCGCGGGCATCGACAAGGCCTTCCTCCGCGAGTGGCTCCGCTGGCTCGAGGTGACGGGCCCGGCCGGGCTCGGCCCCATCCCGGCGCTCGGGCTGGTCAACGCCCAGGAGCCGACCGCGGAGCTGCGGCCCCCCGCTGCGGGGCAGACGGACGAGGGCGATCTGATGCCGTACGCGGTGCTCGACGTCATCGAGCGGGCCGCCATCCGCGACAAGCGCGGCCCGCGCGAGGTGCTCGCCCTGCTCTCGGCGCAGCACCCTGACCGCGATCGCGGGGAGCTACTGGCCTGGGTGGAGAAGTTCTTCGTCCTCTTCAGCCGGAACCAGTGGAAGCGCGAGCGCTACGCGCCGTCGTTCCACGTGGACGACGCCAACCTCGATCCGAAGACCTGGTGCCGGTGGCCCATCCTCTCCGGGGGTTTCGCGCGGGAGCTCGCCGAGCTCAGGGCCGAGGAGGCCCAGCGCTGACCTTCGGCGCGGGGCAATACCGGACCGCGCCGACCGAGGCGGGGCTCCGGGGGAGGACAGGCGGCCGGGCCGGGTCGCTCGGAGGAGCCGGGAGGTGGTCGCGCCTATCGTCCTGCGCCCCGGTTCCATCGCGAAGCTCTCCTGATCCTTATGGAAAGAAGGAAACCTGCCGCGCGGTGTGTGCCGGGGCCTGTGGAGCGTGAAATGCGCTGAGAAAACCGCTTTAACAAACCGGGCTCGGGGTCGCATTTCCCGTTTGAGCGGGCCCGGTGTCGGGGGTAGATTGAGCGCTCGCAAGGTGGACGGGGCCTCTCACGAGGGGACAGGGTTGAGCCTGGATTTCGCGCGGCCCCGGAGCCGGCTGACTGGGGCGAGCCGATTCACGC
>CAYVRP010000042.1:0-52679 GCA_964454025.1 uncultured Polyangiaceae bacterium
GCACACGCCGGTGCTCTCTCCGCATTCACCCCCGACGTCGACGGGCTCGTCGTCGACGAAGCCGTTGCAGTCGTTGTCTTCGCCGTCGCAGATCTCGACCCCGGCCGTGGCGGGGGCGCAGGGATACTCGCAGCCGTTCAAGAGCTCGCCGTCGATGTCGTAGTAGCCGGCGATGCAGCCGGCGAACTGGCAGGCGGCGTCGACGCAGGTGGTGACGGCGTTGGGGTAGAGATCGCCGCAGACGAGGCCGCACGCCCCGCAGTTGAGCGGGTCGCGCGACAGCTCGATCCCCTCATCGACCTCGCCGTCGCAATCATCGTCGATGAGGTTGCAGAGCTCCTGCCCGATGAGGTTGCACTCGCAGCCGTCGGTGGTGCCCGCGGCGATGGCCGCCGCCGTCAGATCCCCGTTGGTGTCCGCGTAGTCCTCGGCGCAGCCCGCGTGGACGCACTCGCCATCGACGCAGTCCATGACCACGTGGGGCGGGGCCTCGCAGGCGCGGTTGCAGGCGCCGCAGTGGTCGACGTCCACGTCGGTGTCGAAGATCTCGTCGATCCCGCCGTCGCAGTCGTCGTCCTTGCCGTCGCACTCGAGCTCCTCGGTGATCGCCTCGCCGTCTGCGTCGCGGAGCGGCTCGCAGGCGTACTCGCAGCCGTCCTCGAGGACGCCGTTCTCGTCGTAGAAGCCGAGCGCGCAGCGATCGATGACGCAGAAGCGCGCCTCGCACTTGGGGAAGGCGTTGGGGATCTCGCAGACGTTGCCGCACAGCCCGCAGTTGAGAGGGTCACGGTCCAGGTCGGCTCCGCAGTCATTGGGGATGATGAGGTTGTCGCCGCCGGTGCCGCCGCTCGGGACGAGGGTGCCGCCGTCGCCGTCGTGGCCCGGACCGCCCTCGCCCCCTTCGCCGGTCCCGTCCGGGCAGTCGAAGCAGTACGCCTCGGTGGCGCACCCGGAGCCCAGGGCGAGCAGGAGCAGCCCGGCCCCGGCGCGGGAGCGCGTCGCGCGGGGCATCACCAGGCCCTCCCGCCGCGGCGCGCCGCGCGGGCGCGGCGCCGGCCGAGCCACGACAGGCCCCAGAGCCCGAGCGCGAGCGCGACGGGGAGGTCTGGCCTTCGGCTCACGGCGCAGCCGCAACCCCCGCCGCCGGTGGCCAGGCCCCAGGTCCGCGGCGGTCCTTCGTCGTCGGTCGCACCGGGTCGGTTTCCGGTTTCCGCCGCGCCTCCTTCCTCGTCCTCGCCGGCGGCTCCGTCGGGCGCAACGCCGCCCTCGTCGGGGCCCCGGCCGCCGGCGGTGGCGCCCGCCACGCCCCCGCCTCCGCTGCTGGCGCCGCCCGTGCCGGCGCCCCCGCCGCTGGCGGCCGGGATGCAGTGGTCGTCGCCGCAGACCAGCCCCACGGGGCAGGGGAATTCGCCGCTGCTGCACCGCTCCGCGCAGCGCCCCTCGACGCAGATGCTCTCGCCGGGGCAGAGCGCGGCCTGATCGGCGGTACCGTCGCAATCGTTGTCGAGGCCGTCGCAGAGCTCGACGGTGGGCCCGCGTCCGCCGAGGCACTGCAGGCGTCCGCCGCGGCAGCGCAGGACGCCCGGCTGGCACTGCCCCGTGTGCGCCATCTCCAGAGTGATGGGCTCCCCCTCGGCGTCGTTCGGCGGGCACTCGGCGCCCCCACCCGGGTCGCCCTCGTCCACCAACCCGTCGCAGTCGTTGTCGGCGCCGTCGCAGATC
This sequence comes from uncultured Polyangiaceae bacterium, assembly GCA_964454025.1. Classification (GTDB taxonomy): domain Bacteria; phylum Myxococcota_A; class Polyangia; order Polyangiales; family Polyangiaceae; genus JAFGBI01. Next base: position 1,723 of record CAYVRP010000042.1, read on the forward strand.
TCCGCGACGCCCTCCCCGCCCTCGACGCACTGGATCGCGCCGTCGAGGCACCGCCGCACGCCCGGGCAGGTGGAGCCCTCGAGGGGGCAGTTGCCGACGGCGTCCGCCGGGCCCAGGGCGCAGACGCTCGCCCCCGCCACCGTCGAGGGGAGGCAGAACGGCGCGGCGACCGGGCAGTCCGCGTCCTCGCGGCACGCGGTGGCCTCCTCGCCGGGCGGCACCGAGCCGTCCACGACGCCGTCGCAGTCTTCGTCCTGGCCATCGCAGTAGTCCTGAGCCGGGCCGGTGGCGCCGACGCAGGTCACGATCCCGAGCACGCAGGCGGTGGTGCCCGGGCTGCACTCGCCTACCGCCTCGGCGCCGCAGGACTGGTCGAGGCGGGGATCGGTGAGGCTCTCGTCGGCCGCGTCGAGGTCCCCGTCGCAGTCGTCATCGATCGAGTTGCAGATCTCGGTCTCGGGCCCCACCTCCCCCTGGCACACGAGCGCCGCGCTGCCTTCACCGGTCGGCACGCACTCGAGCACGCCCGCCTCGCAGATCCCGACGCCGGGGTGGTTGCCGTCGAGCTCGGTGCACTCGCCCCCGGCGTCGGCCGGATCGTTGTCGACCAGACCGTCGCAGTTGTCGTCGAGCCCGTTGCAGAGCTCGGTCGTGGGCGTGCAGGGCTGGATCAGCCCCTTGACGCGGATCAGCATGTCCTCGAAGTCGTTGTCGCCGCCGCGCCACAGGTCCTCGAACCCGAAGTAGTAGGTTTCCGCCTGGGTGACGGACTCGTAGATGAGGTAGTGCACGTAGTTGCCGTCGCCGTTGAGCTGCGCCTCGGTGTAGACGACGAAGTCAGGACCGGCGTCGAGGTCGCTCGGCTCCCCGCAGTCGTCCGGGCTGTCGTTCTCCGAGACGAGGAAGAAGCCGATGAACCCGCCGAGGTAGCGGCCCGCCTCGTACTCCGCCTGGAAATCGACCAGGACCTCGTCGCCCGCCTCGTGGTTCACCCCGGCGTCGTCGCCGTCGCAGGTGAGCGCGCCGAACAGGACCGAGGGATCCTCGACGTTGTACCAGCCGAACGTGTTCTCGTACCCGGCTCCCTCGAGGACGTCGAAGAACTCGACGGTGCGATAGGTCCCGTCCGGATTCTGCGGGATGAGGAAGACCTCCGGGGCCAGGGCCGCGTCCTCGATGGCGTCGATGGCGCCCACCTCGCCCTCGCCGCCGTCGTCGATGCTGCCGTCCACCCCTGCTTGCAGTCGATTCGACTGCGGCAAGACCTGGCCGTCGATCTGCGTCACGATGGCGTGCGTCGGGCCCGCCACGAGGAGCAGACCCGTCGCGGCCATCGCCGCCCCGCGATTCCGTCGCCCAACCACGGGCGGATCTTAGGCCCCGGGGCGAGCCCAGGCAACGCCCTTCGCGCGGGGGGAGCCCGGGGACGCGCAGTCAGTACTTGCCTGATCGTGGGCGTCAGCGACGACCAACACCAGCGGACCGGTGCGCTAGGCGGCGCGCCCGAGCCGCGCCCACGCGGCGTCGTCCGCGAGGCGCGCCTCGACGCTCACGTCGAACGCCGTCTCGAGCGGGGCGAGGTGCTGGGGAGCCCGTGCCCAGACCTCCCGCAAGGCCGCGCGCACCTTCTCCACCGCGGGCGCCGTCATGCGGCCGAGGGGGGCGCGGCAGGTACCCTCGAGCAGGCCGAGGCCCGCCATCATGGTCTTGATCGGCAGCGGGTTGCGGAAGCGATCCTCGACCGTCGCCTCGCGGCCGTCGGGCAGGCGCCGGCGGGCGGAGATCCTGCAGTTCACCAGGCCGAGCAAGGGGGCGAGCTCCTCCGCGAGCCGGCGCGCCGGGGCGGCGTCGCCCGCCGCGGCGGCGGCGACCAGCGCGCTCACGGCGCGGGGCGCCAGGTTCGAGATCACGCTGATGACGCCGCTGGCGCGGATCGCCGGGTCCGTCATCATCGCCAGGGTGAGGTCGTCGTCGCCGCTGAGGATCGCGAGCCCCTCTCCGCCGAGCTCGCGGTCGAGGCGCATCCGCGCCAGATCCCCGGTGGCCTCCTTCACCGCGGGGACCCGCGCGGGGTAGGACAGGTGCAGGATCGCCAGATCGGCCGCCGCCAGGGCGCAGCCCGTGCGCCCCGGGATCACGTAGGGCACGATCGGCAGGTCGGGGACGGCCGCGACGACGCGCTCGTAGTACTCGGTGCGGAGCTCGAGCGAGCTCGGCCCGTTGTAGTAGCAGTCCACCAGCAGCGCCGCGCTCGCGCCGTCGTCGCGGGCGTCGCGGGTGCCGCGGATCGCCTCGGCCGTGTTGTTGCTGCCGGTCCCCGCGAGCACGCCGAGCTCGCCCTCGACCAGCGCCACCGCCGTGCGCACCAGCGCGTCGTGCTCCTCCCAGGTGAGCGTCGGCGACTCGCCGGTGGTGCCGCAGGGCACGATCCCGGCCACGCCCTCGTGGCGCTGGAACTCCACCAGCCGCTTGAAGGCGCCGACGTCGAGGACACCGTAGGCGTCGAAGGGCGTGACGAGCGCGGTCCAGGCGCCGCGGGGCCGGAAGGGAACGGTCATGGCCCCGGACTATACCTCGCCCCGGCGGTCGGGCCATCGGCCACCCCGCCCGCGCCGCCCCCGCGGGGGCTCAGGCGAGCAGGATGACGACGCCCTCGTTCGGCTCGAGATCGACGGTGCCGTCGACGGCTCTGCGGCGGCGCCGCGGGTGGGTCGACTCCACGACCTCGCCGACGCGCCCGAGCGCCGGGGCGGTGAGCGTGCCGCGGCCGCCGCCGAGGTTGAGGGCGACGAGGAAGCGCCGCCCCTCCGCCTCCCGGAGGTAGGCGAGGACGTCGCCGGTCGCCGGCACCGGGGCGTAGCTGCCGGTGCAGAGGGCGGGCTCGCTGCGTCGCAGCGCGAGCAGGCGCTGGTGCAGCGCGAGCATGGAACCATCGACGCCCGACTGCACCTCGACGTTGACGCGCGCGTAATCGGGGGCGAGCGGGAGCCATGGCTCACCGCTGGTGAAGCCTGCGTGCGGGCCCGCCGTCCACTGCATCGGGGTGCGCGAGCCATCGCGGCCGAGACCGAAGCCGGGCATGCTCCGGGCCTTCGGATCCTGCATGCACTCCTCGGGGATGGCGACGTCCGTCATGCCGATCTCGTCGCCGTAGTAGAGGTTCGGCGTCCCGCGGAGGGTGAGCAGCAGCATCGCGGCGACGCGGGCCTGCTCCGGCCCGATGCGCGACGCGATGCGGGGGACGTCGTGGTTGGAGAGCACCCAGTTCGGCCACGCGCCGCGCGGGAGCGCGCGCTCGTAGGCGTCAATGACGTCGGCGAGCTGGCGCGCGTTCCACGGCGTCGTCACCAGCTGGAAGTTCGACGGCAGGTGCGCGCCGCGCCCGTCGCGGCCGTAGTAGGCGACGAGGCGCTCGAGGGGCAGGTAGATCTCGCCGAGCAGGACGCGCTCGTCGTACTCGTCGGCGACGGCGCGCATCATCGCCACCACGTCGACTACCTCCGGACGGTCCTCCTGGTAGACGGGGATCAGGCGCCGGTACGGGTGGCTGCCGTCGTAGTCCGGGTTCAGGGGGTTGTCCCGGAACTGATCGTCCTTGATCAGGTGCCACATCACGTCGACGCGGAACCCGGCCACGCCGCGGTCGAACCAGAACCGCATCACGTCGAACATCGCCTCCTGCACGTCCGGCGTGCGCCAGTTCAGGTCCGGCTGCGTGCGGTGGAACGTGTGCAGGTAGTACTGCCGGGTCTTGACGTCCCACTCCCAGGCGCTGCCGCCGAACTCGCTGAGCCAGTTGTTGGGGGGGCCGCCGTCGGGCGCGGGCTCGCGCCAGACGTACCAGTCGCGCTTGAGGCTCGCGCGGGAGCTGCGCGACTCCTTGAACCAGGGGTGCTCGTCGGAGGTGTGGTTGGCGACCAGATCGAGCAGGACGCGGATGCCGCGGGCATGCGCCGCCTCGATCAGGCGGTCGAAGTCCGCCATGGTACCGAACATCGGGTGGATGGCCGTGTAGTCGGCCACGTCGTACCCGAAGTCGTTCATGGGGGAGGGGTAGATCGGCGACAGCCAGATGGCGTCGACGCCGAGCTGCTGCAGGTGGTCGAGTCGGGCCATGATGCCGCGCAGATCGCCGACACCGTTGCCGTCCGCGTCCATGAAGGAGCGCGGGTAGATCTGGTAGATCGTGCCCTTCTGCCACCAGAGGTACTTGCTCATGCGTCTCGCCTCATTACCCCATCCCGGGCCGGGGTTGCCAAGGGGCGCGCCCTGCGGCGCGCGGTCGCGGGGCGCCGCCCCGGTCTGCCCCCGTGGCCGGTCAACCGAGGCGGCGCGCCGCGTCGATGGCGCCGTAGGTGAAGATCAGATCCGCGCCGGCGCGGCGGAGGCAGATCAGGCTCTCGAGCAGGCAGGCGTCGTAGTCGAGCCAGCCGGCCGCGGCCGCGGCGCGGAGCATCGCGTACTCTCCGCTCACGTGGTAGGCCGCGACCGGTAGCGTCGTGGCCTCGCGCACCCGGTGGATGACGTCCGCGTAGGGTAGCCCGGGCTTGACGAGGATCCAGTCAGCGCCCTCGGCCTCGTCGAGCGCGATCTCGCGCAGGGCCTCCCGGGCGTTGGGCGGGTCCATCTGGTAGGTCCGCTTGTCGCCGGCGCGGGGCGCCGAGTCGAGGGCGTCCCGGAACGGGCCATAGAACGCGGAGGCGTACTTGACGGCGTAGCTGCAGATCGCCACCTCGGTGAACCCCGCGCCGTCGAGCGCGGACCGCAGGGTGCCGATCCGCCCGTCCATCATGTCGGAGGGGGCGACCACGTCGGCGCCGGCGGCCGCCTGGGTGAGCGCCATCGCGGCGAGCAGGGGCAGCGTCGCGTCGTTGTCGATGCGGCCGTCGACGACGAGGCCGTCGTGGCCGTCCGAGGAGTAGGGATCCAGCGCGACGTCGGTGATCACGAGCAGCCCCGGGACCTCGGACTTGAGCGCCCGGACCGCGCGCGGCAGCAGGCCATCGGGGTTCGTCGCCTCGGTACCGCGAGGATCCTTGAGCGAGTCCGCGAGCGCCGGGAACAGCGCGACACCCGCCACGCCGAGGGCGCGCGCCTCCCTCGCCCGCTCGATCAGGCTCGGGACGGACAGCCGCGCCTGGCCCGGCATCGACGCGATCGGGAGGGCGGCGCGGCCCTCCTGCACGAACAGCGGCTGCACGAGGCGGCTCGGGTCCAAGTCCGTCTCGCGGACGAGCGCGCGGAGGGTGGGCGAGCGGCGGTTGCGGCGGGGGCGGACGAGCATGGTGCAACGGTAGCCTCCGCGCGCTCGTGGCTCCACCGGCCTCCCGTCGGCGCGGGGTGGCGCCCCGGCGCCGCGGACCCCGGCGGCGGCGCCCGGGGCGCCCCCGGCGGCGCCCCGGACCGCCAGCAACTTCCGGTCGCGAGCCGGGACCTCCCCGAGGTACGATCTCGCCCGTGTCGCTCCTGGGGACGCTCTACCTCGCGGCGCTGATCCTCGGGCTCGGCGTGAACCTGCTCCAGTTCGTCCTCGCCGGGCTCGAGGGCGGCGACGCCGCCGTCGATCACGGTGACCTCGCCGCCGGCGGTGGCGGTGACCGCGCCGGGGCGGATCACGGAGAAATCGTGCACCCCTCCGGGGCGGCGGCGCACCACGGGATCGAGGCGGGCTTCCTGCCCCTGGTACTGAGCCTCCGCTTCTGGACCTTCGGGTCGCTGGCGTTCGGCATCGTGGGCTCGATCCTGCACTTCTTCGGGCTCGCGCCGGCGCCGGTGTCGCTGGCGGTGGCCAGCGGGCTCGGCCTCGGCCTGGGGCTGTTCGCCTCCTGGGTCTTTCGCGCGCTCGGGCGAAGCTCGAGCCAGTCGGGGGCGATCGCCACGGATGCGGTGGGGCAGGTCGGCCGGGTCCTGGTCCCGGTGGAGCGCGGCGGCCGCGGCAAGGTCCGGATCCAGGTTCGCGGGCAGACGGTGGACTACCTCGCCACCACCGACGACGAGCGTCTGGAGGCCGGCGCCGAGGTGCTCGTCGCCGAGGTGCGTGACGACGAGGTGCACGTGTGCCGCGCGCCGTCGGAGTTCGCGGGCCCCCCCAGCGAAGACCACGCATGAGGTGACCGGTGGCTCGGCGGCGGTCACGCCGCGCCGTCCCCCCGGGTCGTCGACCGGACGCGCCGCCCCCGGGGCGCGCAATTAGCCGCGCAAGTTCCAGGGGTTGCGGCCGTGGCCCGCCGCGCGTCGCGAAATGAGGCGAGGCGCCGGGGAAGGTTCACTATCCTTCGCCACGATGTCCACGCAAGACCTCGACCTCGACCTCGGGGCGATGGCGAACCCCGCGCTCTTCATCCTCGGGGGAGCCGTCGGCCTCGTCGTCCTCATCGGCCTCATCCTCTACGTCGTCTCGCAGATCCTCCTCATCTGCAAGCCGAACGAGCTGCTGGTCATCAGCGGCCAGAAGCACAAGCTCGCGGACGGCTCCTTCGTCGGCTACAAGGTCCTGCACGGGGGAAGAGGGATCCGGATCCCGATCCTCGAGCAGGTGAACCGCATGGACAAGCGGCTCATCCCCGTGATGGTGGAGGTGCAGAACGCCTACTCCAAGGGGGGGATCCCGCTCACCGTGCACGCGATCGCCAACGTGAAGGTCACCAGCGATCGCAAGTTCGTGCGCAACGCCATCGAGCGCTGCCTGTCCATGTCGCCGCGCCAGATCGGCACCGTGGCGCAGCAGACGCTCGAGGGCGTGTTGCGCGAGGTGGTCGCCGAGCTCACCCCGGAGGAGGTGAACGAGGACCGCCTCAAGTTCGCCGAGACGCTGCGCAAGCACGCCGAGGACGATCTGCAGAAGCTCGGGCTCGAGCTCGACGTGCTGAAGATCCAGACCGTGACCGACGAGCAAGGCTACATGGACGGCCTCGGTCGCGGTCAGATCGCGCGCATGGTGCGCGACGCGCAGAACGCCGAGAACTCCGCCAACCAGGCCATCGCGGAGGCCCAGGCGGCCAACCGCCAGCGCGCCGAGACGGCGCAGAAGCAGGCGGAGGCGACCGTGCTCACCAAGCGCAACGAGCTCCGCGCCGAGCTCGCCAAGCTCGAGGCGGAGGCCAAGGCGATCGAGAACGAGGCCGCCGTCGCCGCGGAGACGGCCCGGGCGGAGGCGGAGCAGGAGCTGCAGAAGCTCCGCGCCGAGCTCGAGCGGCTTCGGCTCGACGTCGAGGTCTTCCTCCCGGCCGAGGCCCAGCGCCTCGCCGCCGAGGCGGAGGCGCGCGCCAAGGCCTCGCCGGTCTTCGAGCAGGTGAAGGCGCAGGCGGAGGCGCTCCGGCTCGTTTCCCTGGTGTGGCAATCGGCCGGCCGCGACGGGCGCGATCTGTACGTCCTGCAGCACCTGCGGGAATTCGTCGAGGCCGCGGTGGCGCGGGTCGGGCGCACCAAGATCGCTGAGCTCGCCGTGGTCGACGGCGGGGACGGGGCGAGCTTCACCGGCGCCGTCGCGAGCTTCCCGGCCGCGGTCGCCGAGGTCGTGCACCAGACCGGGCGGGCCGTCGGGGTCGACGTCAAGTCGCTGCTCGGCGGAGGGGAGGCGCGCAAATGAACCTCCCCGGCATCATCCTCGCCGTCCTGGTCGGCGCCCTCGTGGTCGGCCTGTTCCTCTACTGGGGCATCAAGAAGCTGTTGTACGTCGCGGCGCCGAACGAGGCGCTGATCTTCAGCGGCTCCACGCGCCGGGTGCAGAACCGCACCATTCCGTACGTCTTCGTGCGCGGCGGCCGGCGGATGCGGCGGCCCATCCTGGAGCGGGTCGACAGCCTCGATCTGAGCATGTTCACCGTGCACGTGAACGTGAGCGGGGCGTTCAGCAAGGGCGGGATCCCGCTCACCATCCAGGGCGTGGCCAACATCAAGCTCCCGGGGGAGGAGCCGCTGCTCGCCAACGCGGTGGAGCGCTTCCTCGGCCGCTCGCGGGAGGAGATCTACCACATCGCCAAGGAAACCCTGGAGGGCAACCTCCGCGGCGTGCTCGCGAGCCTCACCCCGGAGGAGGTGAACGAGGACAAGATGCGCTTCGCGCACACGCTGCTCGAGGAGGCCGAGCACGACATGAGTCGCGTCGGGCTCGTGCTCGACACCTTGAAGGTGCAGAACGTCACCGACGAGGTCAACTACCTCTCCAGCATCGGGCGCATCCGGGGCGCGGAGCTGAACCGCAAGCAGGCGATCGCGGAGGCCGAGGCGCGCGCCGACGCCGCCGTGCAGCAGGCCGCGAACTGGGCCGCCTCCGAGGTGGCCAAGCTCGACGCGGATCTGCAGGTGGCACGGCAGGAGACGGCCAAGCGGATCGCCGACGCTCGGAGCCGCCGGGAGGCGATGATCCAGGAGTCGCGCGGGCAGGTGCTGGCCCAGATCGCCGAGGTGAAGGCCGAAATCGAGCGCCAGAAGGCGCGCTCGCTGCAGGAGAAGCGGCGGCTGGACGCCGACGTCGTGCAGCCCGCGCTCGCCAGGCAGCGCGCCGCCGAGGAGTCGGCGCGGGGCGAGGCAGCGCTGGTCATCGAGCGGGGGCGCGCCGAAGGAGAGGGGCTCAAGCAGCTGGTGGACGCGTTCCGCGCCGGCGGCGCCGGCGCGCGCGACGTCCTGGCGCTGCAGAGCCTACTGCCGCTGCTCGGCAGCATCGCCGGCGCGCACGTCCCGCTCGGGATCGGCAGGCTCACCGTCCTGCCCGCCACCGGCACCGACGGCGGGGGCACGGCGCGGACCGCCATCGGCGCCGCCGAGCAGATCCGCGCGGCCACCGGCGTGGATCTGGCGGGGATCGCCCGGAAGCTCGGCGGCTGACGCGGCGGCCGCGCGCCCGCGCTGGCGTCGCTCCGCGCCGCCGCCGTGCGCTGCGGCCGCAGCGGGGCTTTCCGGTTGACTTCGCGCCAAATGCTGCGACGGTCTGCGGGCGAGGCGAGGAGCCGGGAGCGATGCCGGTCAAGAAGTTCTACCTGGCCGCCACCGGCCAGAATCGGGGCAAGACCACGCTCAGCCTCGGGCTCGCGCAGACGCTGCAGGCGCGGGGCCTGCGCGTGGGTTTCATCAAGCCGGTGGGGCAGCGGATCGCCCGCCACGGGCCGGTCCCCGTCGACGACGACGTCCTGCTCCTGCACAAGGTGCTCGGCGCGACCGACTCCCTGGCGGACATGAGCCCGGTGCACATCCCGCGCGGGTTCACGCAGCGCTTCATCCACGGCGAGGAGGGGACCACCGAGGAGTACCTGGCGCGCATCCGCGGCGCCTTCGAGCGGGTCTGCAACGACAAGGACGTGGTCATCGTGGAGGGGACCGGACACGCGGGGGTGGGCGGCGTCATCGGGCTCTCCAACGCGGCCGTCGCGGGCGCGCTCGGGCTCGAGTCGATCATCGTCTCCGGGGGCGGCGTCGGCCGTCCCATCGACGAGATCGTGCTGAACCGCGCGCTCTTCCAGCAGCACGGCGTCCCCTTGATTGGCGCGGTCGTCAACAAGCTCGATCTGGAGCGCCACCCGGCCGCGGCCGCGACCGTGACCGAGGGCCTCCACCGCCTCGGGATCGAGGTGCTGGGGGTGATCCCGTTCGTGCCGCTCCTGTCGTATCTGACGATGGAGCTCATCGTCGACGCGCTCCCGGGGCGCCTGATCATCGAGGGACGGCTCGATCTGCTCATCACCAACGTGCAGGTCGCGGCGATGGCCGCCAGGCGCGCCCTGGAGTTCTTCCGCGAGCGTACCCTGGTGATCACCCCTGGCGATCGCGACGACATCCTGCTGGCGGTGCTCAGCGCCTTCAGCATCGACCCCACCAAGAAGGTGGTCACCGGTCTGGTCCTCACGGCCGGCATCGAGCCGCCACCGTCCATCATGCGGCTGCTCCGGGAGCGGCAGATCCCGACCTACCTGGTGCAGACGGACACCTACGATACGGCGTCGGCGGTGCACGACCTGTTGGTGAAGATCCGCGACAGCGACACCAGCAAGGTGAACGAGGTGATGCGCGTCATCGGCCAGTACGTCGACGTGGATCGGCTGCTCGCGCGGCTCTGAGCGCCCGGGGGCGCGGCCACCGCGGCGGTCCCAGGTTGACTTTCCGGCGGCCGTGCGGCTCGTTCACGTGGATCCGGACCTGGAGGAGCGGAGCGAATGACACCCCCTGCGGTGCCGATCCCGACGTGGCGCAGCCGCTGCCGGATCGGCCTGATCGCCGGCGCACTCGTCGTGGAGGCTGTGAGCTGCGGGCGGCCGGCGTCCCCCGCGGCCGTCCGGCCCGGGTTGGCGCCGCCAGCCAGCGCGACCATGCTCCCGGCGCCGCGCTCGGCGGCCGCGCCCCGCGCCACCTCGACCGCGCCGCCGCCGGCGGCCCTCACTCCTACGCTCCCGCCGCACGTGGAGGTGGGAGCACGCGCGATCGTGCCCGTCCCGGGCGACCAGGACGTGATCGTCTACTCGGGCCCCGCCGAGCGGCGGCGACCCTTCGTGTACCTGCACGGTGTCTGCGGCGATCCGAGCGCGGTCGAGGCCTGGGTCCACGTCGTCACGCTCCGCGGGACCCTCGTCGTGCTGCGCGGCGAGTCCCCCTGCCCGGACCGCCCGGGGCGCTCCTCCTGGAAGGCGCCGGCGGCCACCCTCGCCGAGCGCATCGATCGCGCCCTGACCGCGGTGCGCGCGCCCCGCGGCGGCCTGCTCGCCCCGGAGGACGTGGTGCTGATCGGCTACTCGCAGGGCGCCGCCCGCGCCGAGCAGCTCGCGCGGCTCCGTCCCGGCTCCTTTCGCCGCCTGGTCCTGGCGAGCGGCCCGAAGCCGCCGGATCCCGCCGCCCTCGCCGCCACGGCCGCGGTCGCGGTCCTCGCCGGATCGGAGGAGCACCAGGAGCCGCTCCAGGCGGGGGTCGCGGCGCTGTGCGCGGCGGGGCTGCGCGCGCGCTACTTCACGCTCCCGGGGGCGGCCCACGGCGAGTACGGGCGCGACGGCGCCCGGGTCATCGACGAGGCCCTCGCCTGGCTGCTCGAGGAGCCGGCCGCCGACGGCGGCTGACGGCGGCGCGAAACCGGGCTTTGCCTCCCGGGCACGGCCAGGCTACCTGGACGCCTCGAGGAGGGAAGCCCGATGCGCATGCAACTGAAGACTCTCGTCGTCCTCTCGCTCCCGCTCTGGGGGACCTGGGGCTGCGCGGCGGTGCAGGCGCGGCCCAACGTCGCGCAGTGCAACCTGCAGTCGACGAGCCTGAACCCCCAGCAGAACGGGCTCGGCGTTCTCACCCGGGTCGAGTTCGTCGCGCCGAGCAACGTGGGCGCGGAGTTTCGCCAGACCCAATGCTGTGGCCGACTCGTGCCCAACACCGTACACACCATGTGCCCCGCCGCGCGCTCGGGGGGCACCCCCTTCCCCCTCCCCCCGGGTGGCAGCCAGCCCGTGGCGCGCAGCCTCGTCTTGCCCTGGACCAACATCAGCCAGGTGCAGACCATCGCCTCCGGCTATAACCCGATCTTCGTCGCCCTCCAGTGCACTGTCTCGGTGATCATCAGCGGAGTGCCGCGCACCTGCAGCTACTCGGACGACCCCGCTTTCACGCCCGCCTCGCTGCCGCCCACGCTGATCCAGAGCACCCAGCCCCCGTGCTGCGCCCTGCTCGACGTCCCCGGCGTCGAGCTCGCGCGGGCCCCGGCGCCGGAGCACTGGTGGCTCGCCCCGGCGTCGGCCATGCCCGGGGCCCCGCCCGTCCCCGACGCCGCGGGGATCGCCCGCCTCGACGCGACCTGGTGGTGATCCGGCGCGCGCCACGACCGGGCGCAGGGCGCGCGGGTCAGGGCGCGGTCGTGAAGTACCGGGCCGCCGAGCGGGTGAAGGTACCGGAGCCACGGCGGGGGCCGGTGGGGTAGGTGTCGTTCCAGGAGAAGGCGTCCAGGAACCCCGCGGGTCCGGCGAGGTGGTCCACCGAGGCGGCGTCGCCGTGCACCTCGACGACCCAGCGGTAGGTGGTCGAGGCCAGGATCGCGAGGGCGCTGTCCGGAAGCTCGGGGAGCACGATCTCCTCGCTGGCGGTGACGACGTTGAGGGTGTCGAGGGACGAGTCGCGCTGGATCCGCACGATCGCCGCGCCTGCTCCCTCGCCGCGAAGGAAGCGGAGCGGCGTCGTCGTGGTCACGCCGGTGGCGCCGTCGGCCGGGAGCAGCAGCGTGGGCGGCTCCGGGACGGTGAGGGTCAGGTTCGAGCCCGTCCCGACGCCGTCGACGTGGGCGAGGGCGAACGGGGCGTCGGGGAAGCCCCCCTCCAAAGCGGCCACCGTGACGGAGGCGCGGGCGAGGATGGGCACCAGGAACGAGTACGCGTCGGGGTCCGTGGCGATCCGCGCGAGCTCGATGGTGGCGCCGGTGTCGAAGCGCACGAAGACCGCGTTCTCCCGCTCGAGGCCGGCGTCGGGGACGACGCTCCCCTGGACGGTCGCGGTTCGGATCGGCGGTTCCTCGGGGCTCAGGTCGAGGGACACGTCACAACGATCGTCCACGGAGAGCGCCACCGGGGCCGTGGCGTAGGCGAGGTAGTCGTTGGGCAGGCCCGTGGCGGGGTCGAGCTGGAAGAGGAGACCGTGCGCGGTGGCGGCGGTCGTCGAGCCGCCCTCCCAGACCATGGTGGCCAGGCCCAGGCCGGTTTCGCCGACCTCCTCCTGCATCTTGGTCCCGTCGATGCTTCCGAACGCCACCGTGAGCGTCCGGTTTTCGCCGAAGACGCCGCCCGTCTGCGTCACCCCGAAATCGCTGCTCCGCCGCTCGAGCCCCGAGTACACCTGCAGCGTCGGGTCGCGGCGCGTGAGCCCCCGGAAGCCCCCGCCGTGCCTCTCGCGCCGCGTGATCCCGGCGCTGACGACGAACGAGACGTCGTACTCCGCCGCGACGCCCGCCACGTCGAATTCGCCGTCGTCGTTCGTCGTCGTCACTGCCCCATCGACGTCGACCGTGACGTCGGGGAGCGCGTGCCCCCAGAAGTCGATGAGGCGGCCGTGGACGGGGGAAGCGCTGCCAGCGCCGCCAGCTGCTCCGGCGCCGCCGGTGCTCGCGCCGCCGGTGCTCGCGCCGCTCGCGCCCGCATCGCCGCCGCTCGTGGGCCCGCCCCCGGCGACGCTCGCGCCGCTGTCGGCGCCGCCCGGCGCCTCGCCGCCCACCTCGCGTCCTCCCGCCGCGGCACCGGCGCCGCCGCCGGTGTCGGCGCCGCCGGTGCTCGCGCCACCGGTGTCGGCGCCGCCGGTGCTCGCGCCGCCGGTGCCGGCGCCGCCGGTGCCGGCGCCGCCGGTGCTCGCGCCGCTCGCCGCGTCGAGCTGGCCGCCAGCCGCGGCGGCGCCCGAGTCACCACCCCCGCCGGGCGGGGAGGTGCCGTCCTGGACCTTGGTGCTCGAGCTGCAGGCGATGATCAGCCCGGCGAGCGTCGGAAGGCAGAGTGCGTAGGAGGATCTCATCGGCTCATCCCGTCGCGTGACGCCGTGTCGGCGTGTCCGGGCGCCAGTATGGGCGCCCTCGGTGCTCAAGGCCAGGGGCCACCGGGTCCGGCGACGGCGCGTCCGGTCCGGCCCGGGGCGCGGATCGGGGGGCGCCCGCGGCGCGGCGGCGCCCCCTCGGCCCGGGTCCGGCAGTGGATCCTCACGCCGTCGATCAGCAGCTCGAGCTCCGGATCGCGGGAGACGATCTCGAGCTCCGTGGGCGCGACGTCGAGCTCCGCGGTGGGGATCGGGACCGTGAGCTCGCCGCCCGGGGTGGCGCAGCCGGCGGCGTCGGCGAGCGCGAGGTGGTAGGCGCCGCTGCGCCGCTCGACCCGCACGCGGGCGACCGGGCCGAGGAGCAGCCGGTGCTCCGTCGAGTCGCACGGAGCGGTCGCGAGGCGCTCCAGGGCATCGCCGTCGAGGTCGAAGGTCGTCGCGTAGACCCAGGTCCCGCAGGTGGGGCGATACGCCGCGACCAGGCGCGGCCCCCGGTCCTCGGCGTCGCGCAGGTGGACAGTCAGCCGCCCCGCGGCCGGGTCGGCGCTCGCCCGGAGTTCCAGGCCGAGGTCGAGCGCGAAGTCCCCGACGAGCCCGCTCGGGAGCGGCCAGCGCAGCGGGGAGTCGGCGAAGACGACGGCGCGGGCGAGCGCGGGCGAGTAGTGGCTGCCCCACGGTTCCGGGGCGGGCGCGACCGCGAGTACCGAGCAGCAGTCGTCGGCGCAGCTCGCGCAGCTCTCCGCCCCGGGCTCGCAGCGCCCATCCCCGCAGGCGAACGGGGGCAGGATCGTCGCCGCGGGCGGCGTCCCCGCAGACACCACCGCGCTCCAGAGGAACGTCCCCTCGCCGGAGCTCTCGGGCCAGGAGAAGGGGAGCGGGCGACCGCTCGCCGAGTAGACGAGGACCAGGCGCTCACCCGTGGCGAGGAGGGCGCCCGCGCGGAGGGTCCGTTCCCCCGCGTCGCGGTCGGGCCTGAGGAGCGGCAGCTCCACGCGGCGCGGAGCGCTCTCCCGCTGCAGATCCCAGGTGGCGAGCGCCAGCCCCGCGCCGCCCGTCCCTCGCGGGTCGGGGTAGACGAGCGCGAGCTCGCCGCCGAGGCGCGTGAGGGTGACCGGGAGGGTGAGCCCGAGCTCGGCGCTGACCCGACCGAGCACCGGATCCGAGGCCGTCGCGGCGGTCGCGTCTTCCGCGCGGACGAGCTCGTAGGCTGCCGGCGCCTCCCGGGCGCGAAGATAGTAGAGCTCCGGCGCCTCCCCGTGGCGCGCGACCAGGCTCGGGCTGACCGCGCCCGCCGCGTCGACCTCGCCGGTGGCATCCCAGGCGGTGCAGTCCTCGCTGGCGAAATACCGGAGCGCCCGCGGCACGCTCGGATCGCCGCCGCTCACCGCCACCACGGCGCGCCAGCGGCCCCGGTCGCGCGCCAGCCCGACGCCGCTCGTGGTTTCGCCGGCGGCGAGCGCGGCCAGCGTCCCGGAGGGGGTGAACCGGAGCCCGCCGTCCGCCGAGCGCGCCGATCGCAGCGCGAGCGAGCCCGGCGCGGTCGCCGCGTCGGTGAAGACGGCGCAGGTGTCGTCCGCCCCGGCCCCCGCCACGGCGAACGCACGCCCGAGGTCCCCCTGCGCGTGGAGCAGCCCCGACTCGCACGCCGTGGCGTCCGCGGTGAAGAGGGGGGCCGCGTGCACCCCGCACGGGTCGGCGCCGGCGGCGCGCACCCGGAGGTCGTCGAGGAAGGGCGACTCCGCGGGCGCCGGCGGGCGGCGGAGCTCGACCACGACGGCGCCGGCGCCGAGTCCCGCGGGGCGCGCGAGCTCGATCGCCACCGGCGCGCCCGCCGTCGGCGTGAGCGATGCGGTCACGGCGCCCTCGGTCGCCGCGAGCTCGACCTCCCACGGCCCCGCCGGCGCGGTCGCGGTGCGGAGGACCCCGGGGGTCGCGAGCGCCAGCGCCGCGGCGCCTGCCGCGCTCGCGATCTCGACCCCGAACATCGCGTCTGTGAGCTCGAAGGTCGTGAACTCGGCGGCCGCGGCGGGGACCACCAGGATCCGGGCGCGGGCGCCGTCCGGGACGGCCAGGGTCGCCCGCGCCGTGAGGAGCGGCTCGGGCGCGACGCGGAAGCGGGAGACGAGCGCCACCGTCCCCGCGACGACCTCGAGCCGCGCGTCGTTCCGCCCCGCGCTCGCCCAGGCGGGGAACCAGGCCGCGCCGCGCACCGCGTACGTCTGGCCGGGCGCGGCGGTGGCGGTCGACAGCGGGAACGGCTCGGCCACGTCGAGCGGGGGGATCGACGCGCACGCGCGCACCGCGGGGACGTCGCCCAGCACCTGCCAGCACCCCAGATCCGCGCGATCGACCGCGCCGTCGCCGTCGTCGTCGACGCCGTTGTCACAGCTCCTCGGCTCCGTCTCGGGGCAGTGACCGCGGCAATCGTCGTCGTCGCAGTCCACCCGCCCGTCGCGATCGTCGTCGACGTGGTTGTCGCAGGCGGTCGGGTCGGCCTCGGGGGAGCCGCGGCAGGGCTCCACCTCGCGACAGTCTCGGTCGTCGCAGTCGACGTCGCCGTCGAAGTCGTCGTCGCGCCCGTTGGCGCAGGTCGCAGCGCGCTCGCGCTCGTCGCCCGCGGGATATCCGAAGACGAGGCTGCAGCTCGTCGCGGCGAGCGCCGGGAGCACCGCGAGGCGAGCGCGGCGCGCGCTGGTGACCGCCTCGGATCCCATGCCGCCGATTCGAGCACGCAGGGGGCTCCGCGGCCAGCCTCGCCGATGCGGGCGGGGCTCCGCCCCGCCGGGCCGGTGACGCGGCCGTGACCCTGTGGCATCATGCGCCGCGATGGAGCGCCGCGTCGTGCCCGGGAGCGCCCGATGGTGAACGGCGCCGCACCGGGGGCCTCGGCGCGTGAGGACGCCGATCTGGCCGCCATCGCCCCGACGCTCCTGTCGCGGGTCGCGGGCGGGGCGCTCGCGCTGTCCGGCTTCTTCACCGCCCTGTTCGGCGTGCAGATCGCCCTCGTCGCGCCCTTCCGCGGCGTCTGGGCGGTCGCCGTCGTGCTCCTGCCCCTGCTCGGCGCGAGCAGCCTCTTCGCGGGCGTGAAGGCGGCGCGCCTGCGGGGCTGGGCCGCGATCACGGGCAGCTCCAGCGCGACGCTCACGGCCCTGCTCGGCGCGGTCTTCGTCCCCTACTGCCTCTGGTCCGGGCTCTTCTCGCCGCTCGGCCTCGGGATCGTGCCGCTCGCCGCGGTCGCGGCGGGGCTCGGCGTGGCCGTGATCGGCGCGGGGCTCCGGGCGGACGCCGCGCGCCGGCGCCTGCGCGACGCGGGGCTCGAGGCCGGCGACTGAGTCGGGGCCGGGGGCGGAGGCAACGTGGTCCGGCGGCTCGTGCTCCACGCCCTCGGCGAGGGGATCCGCGCGGGCACGATCGAGGCGGCCCTGCGCGCCACCCGTGGCTACGATCCCTGGCTCGCCGCGCGGGCGCGGCGGGGCCTCCGCGCGGCCGTCAGGCGCGCGGGGACCCTCACCGCGGTGCAGGAGGCGCCGCACCTGCTCCGGCTCGCCTATCTCCTGGTGGCGGTCGGGCACCCCACGAGCCCCCTCGACGATCCCGCCGCCATCGCCGCCGAGCAGGCGGCGCTCGGCCCGGGCCGGCCCCCGCCCCGTCGGGGGCCCTGGCTCCTCGGGTCGCTCGGCGCGCTGGGGGTGGCGACGTTGGTCGCCGCGCTCGTGGCGCGCTGGGCGCTCACGCCCTTCGACCCCCGCACGCTGCCCGCGGGCGTGGTCCTCGGCGAGCGGCTTCCGGACGTGATCGTCGCGCTCTCGCGCGGCGACGAGGCGGAGGCCGCGCGGGCGGCCCGGCGCGCGACGGCCGCGGACACGCGCCGAGCCCTCGGCGACGAGGGGACCGAGGCGCTGGCCGCGGTGATCGACGCGGCGCGGACCGCCGCCGCGCTGCCGCGTTTCCGCCACAAGTCGGACCGCTATCCGCTCACCAACGCCGTGGTCGCCCTGGATCGCGCGCTCGAGCGGCGCGGGCTGCCGTTCTTCGTGGACGAGCTCTCGTTCGTGGACGGCGATCGACTCGTCCCCTTCACGATGAGCTTCTACGTGGAGCGCGACGTGACGGTGACGTCGGGTCCCGCCACGGTGCGGGTCGTGCACCTGTGGCGGATCGATCCCGTGAACCTCGCGCCGGGCTTCCTGGGCTACACCCAGGCGCCGAGCCCCGCGGCGCTGGTGCTGCTCGACCGGGTGGAGAGCGATCTGGTGGTCGCGGTGCTGCCGGCGCTCCCTGCGGGCGAGCCGCTCGAGCTCGTCGACCGCGCGACGCGCGACACCGGCGCGCCCTGGGTGCAGGAGCTCGAGCGGAGGGGGGGCGAGCTGCTGCGCCGCTATGCGGCGTCGCTGCCGCCCGCGGAGACGGAAGGGGTCGAGCCGGTGGGGCGGCTGCTCGCGCGGCGGCGCGCCCTGGTGCGCCGCTGGCAGCGGACGCTGGCCGAGCTCGGGCGCGAGCTGACGGTGCCGGAGCGGTTGAGCCCGGAGGTGGATTGCTCCCGGGAGCTCGCGCACCGCGTCCCGCGCCCGGAGCTCGACGAGTGGGAGGCGATTCACCGCGAGCTCCGGCGTCCGGATCGGCTGGCGGCGTTCCTGCGGCTGCGGGATCTCTACGCCCGGAACGTGCAGCGGCACGAGGTGGAGCACCGGCTGGACTACGCGCGCGGCCTGGTGCCGGTGCCGGCGCGGCTGGCCGCGGCGCTGGGGCTCGACAACCCCCTCGACGCCCCGGAGGGTGGGCTCGCCGCGCGCGCGCGGCAGGAGCTCCGCGCCTACCTGGCCGAGATCGTGGCGGCGCCGCACTCGCCGCTGCTCGGGCTGATCCTGCTCGGGCGGCATCTCTTCGCCGAGGCGAGCCAGGGCGGCGCCTACTGGTACGCCGCGCGCGTCCTGTTCCTGGCGCTCGCCGAGGAGCTCGGGGTCGCCGCCGTGGCCGAGGGGGAAGAGCGCGCCCGCCCGGAGGACTCCGCGCGGCTCTTCCTGGCCGTGCTCGCGCGCGACGACGCGGCCCTCCGGGGCGCGCTCGAGCGGGTGCAGGCGCGCACCTTCGGCGAGCCGGTGCCGGTGGTGACCGTGACCGGGGACGGGCAGAACCGACCGTGGCGGCGCTGAGGCTGGCGCCCGGGCGCCGGCGGTCGGCGAGGGGGGATGATCCCGCTCGGGAGGGGCGCTAAGGTGGCGGGAGGGAGCCTGCCCATCGCCGATGTCCCTGAAGATCGACCAGGATCACGCCCGTTTCCGGCGGATCGTCCGCGGCAAGATCCGCGAGAACCTCCGGCGCTACATCGCGCAGGGGGAGCTCATCGGGCGCCAGGGCAAGGATCTCGTCAGCATCCCGCTGCCGCAGATCGACATCCCGCGCTTCACCTTCGGGGACCGCCAGCAAGGGGGCGTCGGCCAGGGGGAGGGGGAGATCGGCGATCCCGTCGGCGGCGCGGCCCGGGAGGGCGAGGGGGCGGGCCGGGCGGGCAAGGCGCCCGGCGAACACGCCCTCGAGGTGGACGTTACCCTCGACGAGCTCGCGGATCTCCTCGGCGAGGAGCTCGCGCTTCCCGCGATCGAGAACAAGGGCAAGAGCCACGTCGTCACCGCCAAGGACCGCTACACCGGGGTCCGGCGCGTGGGACCCGAGTCGCTGCGGCACTTCAAGCGCACGTACCGGGAGGCGCTCAAGCGCGCCATCGCCAGCGGCGCCTACGACGCGCTCCACCCGCGGCTCGTCCCCCAGCACGAGGATCGGCGCTACCGTTCCTGGAAGACCGACCACGAACCGGTCGCCAACGCCGTCATCCTCTACATGATGGACGTCTCCGGCTCGATGGGGGATGAGCAGAAGGAGATCGTGCGCATCGAGAGCTTCTGGATCGACACCTGGCTGCGCCGCCACTACCGGGGGATCGAGAGCCGGTACATCATCCACGACGCGACGGCCCGGGAGGTGGACCGGGACACCTTCTTCCGTACCCGCGAGTCGGGGGGGACGATGATCTCGAGCGCGTACCGGCTCGCCGCGGAGCTGCTCGAGCGGCACTTCCCGAGCGACGAGTGGAACGTGTACCCGTTCCACTTCTCCGACGGGGACAACTGGTCGACGGACGACACGCTCGCGTGCATGGAGCTGCTGCGGACCGCGCTTCTCCCGCGGTGCAACCTCTTCGGGTACGGCCAGGTCGAGAGCCCCTACGGCTCCGGGCAGTTCATCAAGGATCTCCGGGAGCACCTCGGCCACGACGAGCGCGTGGTGGCGAGCGAGATCCGGGATCGGGACGGGATCGTGCGCAGCATCCAGGATTTCCTGGGGAGGGGGCGCTAGTCGCCGTGTCCGCCTTCGCCACCCACACCGCGCTGCCCCGGTACCTGCGCGTCGAGCAGGAGCGGATCGAGGCGATCGCCCGCGAGGCGGGCCTGGACTTCTTCCCGGTCGTCTTCGAGATGCTCAGCTACGACCAGATGAACGAGATCGCGGCCTACGGGGGCTTCCCGTCGCGGTACCCGCACTGGCGCTTCGGGATGGAGTTCGAGCGGCTGAGCCGGAGCCACGAGTACGGCCTGTCCAAGATCTACGAGATGGTGATCAACAACAACCCGTCGATCGCCTACCTGCTCGAGGGCAACAGCCTCACCGATCAGAAGCTCGTCATGTGCCACGTCCTCGGGCACGTCGACTTCTTCAAGAACAACTTCGCCTTCCGCGCCACGGATCTCGACGCCGTCGGCCCCGTGCTCGATCCGGTGAGCCGCCGCGGGCCCGGGTACGCGCCGAACCGCCGGTGGATCGACCGCATCGCGAACCACGCCGCCGCCGTGCGACGGATCGTCGAGCGGTACGGCGTCGGTCGCGTGGAGGAGCTGATCGATCAGTGTCTCTCCCTCGAGAACCTCATCGACCCGCACTCGGCCTTCGTGGTGCGCCGTCGCCCGGTCGAGGACGATGAGGAGCCACGCGCGGTGGAGGTGCCTCGCCTCCGCGCGAAGGAGTACATGGAGAGCTTCATCAACCCGGCGGAGTACCTGGAGGCGGAGCGGGCGCGCCTGGAGGCGGCGCGCGCCGCGGAGCAGCGGCGGTTCCCGCGCGAGCCGGATCAGGACGTGCTCCGCTTCCTGCTCGAAGCGGCGCCCCTGGAGCGGTGGGAGCGGACGGTGCTGGGCGTCATCCGCGACGAGGCCTACTACTTCGCGCCGCAGGCCCAGACCAAGATCATGAACGAGGGCTGGGCGTCGTACTGGCACTCGCGCTTGATGACGGAGCGGGTCCTCGACTGGAGCGAGGTCATCGACTACGCCGAGGACAACGCCGGGGTGATGGCGACCCACGGCGGGGCGCTCAACCCCTACAAGCTCGGGGTCGAGCTCTTCCGCAGCATCGAGGAGCGCTGGGACCGCGGGCAGTTCGGGCGCGAGTGGGAGGCGTGCGACGACCTCGACGCCCTGCGGCGCTGGGACCTCCGCCTCGGGCTCGGGCGCCAGAAGATCTTCGAGGTGCGGGCGCTCTACAACGACGTCACCTTCATCGACGAATTCCTGACCCCGGAATTCGTGGCCGAGCGCCGCCTCTTCGCCTTCGACTGGTCGCGCCGCAACGAGCGCTACGAGGTCACCTCGCGCGATTTCGCCGTGATCAAGGGCAAGCTCCTCGCCGGGCTCGCGAACGCCGGTCACCCCATCATCCGGGTGCTCGACGCGAACTACGAGAACAAGGGGGAGCTCTTGCTCCAGCACGACCACCAGGGAATCGATCTCCGCCAGGACTACGCCCGCGACACGCTGCGCGCCCTGGTGCGGATCTGGAAGCGACCGGTGGCAATCGCGACCGTCGTGGAGCGACGGCCCGTCATCATCCGCTTCGACGGCCAGGCGCACGAGGTTCGCGATGGGTCCCCGTGACGCCGGTCATCGCGGGGGGCGCGAGTCGGCGCGGCGCGGCGCGGACGGCGGGCGGCGGCCGCACCGCCGGTGGCGGTTCGGCGCGTGGGTGGTCCTCTCGCCCCTGGCGTGTGCGCCGGGGAAGGGCGCCGGCGCGGCGCCGGCGGCGCCCAGCGCGGTCGTCGCGCCGGCGTTCACGGCGCGTCCGGGCGCCGCGCCCGGGCGCGGCGCGGCGCCGTCGCCGGCGCCCGCGCGCGCAGCGCCCGGGCCGAGCGCGGATCCGGTCGCGTCGGGGCCGCTCCACCGCGGCGGCGATTCGCCGGCGGCGGCGGCGCTCGCGGCGGGCGACGCCGCGCTCGCCGCGGACCGGCTGGAGGAGGCGCGCCGCGCGTACCAGCGGGCGCGCGCCCTTGCCCCGGGTGAGCCGGCGCCCCGGGTGGGCCTGGCGAGGGTGGGGCTCGCCGAGACGGGGATCGCGCTCGAGCTCGCCGCGGCCCCGGGTCAGCCCGCGCTCATGGCGCTCGATCGCGAGCTCGCCGCCGTCGTCGCCGCGCACCCTGGCTACGCCCCGGCGCTGCTCGAGCGCGGCCGGATCGCGCTCCTGCTCGGCGACGCGCCCGCCGCGCTCGACGTGCTGACCCGGGCGGTGGCGGCCGCGCCCCGCGATGCCGAGGCGCTCTCCGCGCTCGGCGTGGCGGAGCTCGCCTCTGGCCGCACGGAGGCGGCGCTCGAGCACTTCCAGCGCGCGGCGGCGCTCGAGCCCCGGGTTCCCGAGCGTCTCACCCACCTCGGCACCGCCTACATGATGCGGGGCGACGTGGCCCGCGCGCTGGAGAGCTACACGGCGGCCCACCGCCTCGCCCCGGACGACGCCCGCGTCGTCGGGGATCTCGGTACCGCGCTGCTGGCCGCGGGCGAGCCGGCGCGGGCGATGCCGTACCTCCGGCGCGCTGTCCTGCTCGCTCCGGGGCGGGCGACGTTGCACAGTAACCTCGGTTACGGCCTCCAGCTCCTCGGCGATCTCGCGGGGGCGGAGCAGAGCTACGCCCAGGCGCTCGCCCTGGACCCGGCGCTCGGCTCGGCCTGGATCAACCTCGGCACCGTCCAGGCGGCGCGCGGCGACCTCGACGAGGCGGAGCGCTCGCTCCGGCGCGCGCTCGCCATCGATCCGAGCGACCCCCGCGCGCAGCAGAACCTCGCGGACCTCGCCGAGCTCCGGCGCGCGAAGGGCGATCCCGCCGCCCGCTGAGCGGGCGCCGCGCGCCCGCGCCGGCCCGGGCCGCGGCGCGCGGGTGGGGCGCGCCGCCCGTGACTTCGAGTCGACAAACCTTGCTTCGAGCTGAAGGTGATTCATCACATGAAATGATCCCCGAGGAAGGGGGGCCGGAGGCCGCTCGGGTTCGACATCGGCACGGCGCGCTGCCGTGTCGCCAGCGTCGGCGCGCAGGGCGCAGCGCTGCTCGCGCTCCCCGGCGGGGGGACGGAGCTCGACTCGGTGGTCGTCCTCGCGGGGAACCGGGCGCTGGTGGGCGCGGTCTCGCCGGGCGCGGACGGGGTCGACGTCACCATCCGCGCCCCGAAATCCCTCCTCGGTGGCCCCCCGGTGCGGGTCGCTGGCGGGTTTCGCGATCCGGCCGAGGTCGTGGCGCACCTGCTCGCGTTCCTGATGGACGTGGCCTCCGCGCATCTCGGGAGGCGCCCCGCGGGCGGGGACCTCACGGCTCCGCCGTGGTTCGACGCCGCATGGTTGCGGTCGCTCGAGCGGGCGGCGGATCTCGCGCGGATCGGGGTCGAGGCTCGGATCCTGGACCATACCGCGGTCGCGCTCACGGCGCTGGCACGCGCGCCCGGCCTCCGCCGGCTCGGCGTCATCGATGCCGGCGCGGGCGTTCTCGGCGCGGGGATCTATCGGGTCGTGGCGCGCCGCCTCGTGCTCGAGGGCGTCGCGGGCGACCGGGTGCACGGCGACGATCCGGCGCGCCTGCGCGAGGCGTGCGAGGGCTGCGCCTGGATCGCGCTCGACCAGGCGGGGCGCGGCATCCTTCGATGCCCTCGTGCTCTTGGCGGGGCGAGCTCGCGCGCCGGAGCTCCGCGCCGCCGTGGAGGCTGCGTTCGGGCAGCGGGCGACCGGGGGCGTCGCTGCGCCCGGCGCCGTCGCGCTCGGTGCGGCGATTTTCGCCTACGCGCGCGCCCAGGGCGGACGGGCGGTGACCATCGACGAGTCCGCCTGTGAGCCCGTGGTGGCCACCGTGCGCTCGCTGCCGCGCGATGATCCGGCGTCGCCGCGCCCGGCGGGGGGGCGCCGTCGATCTCGCCGCCGCGCGCCGCGGCGGAGGAGCGCGCCCACGCGGTGGCGCCGTCCGCGCCGCCAGACGCCGAGTCCGTCGCGCGCTGCGCATGGAGGCGGCCAACCACTTCGACGCCCTCGGGGTGCACCGGTTGGCGAGCGTCACCGATGCCGAGCAGGCGCTCGCCTCGATCCAGCACGAGCTCGGCCCCGGAACGCGACCGTACGCGGAGCACCCCGGGGCTTGCCAGCGCCTGATCGCGCGGGCGGAGCGCGCCCTGGCGGCGCTCCAGGAGCCCGCCGCGCTGCGCGAGTACCGCCGGTCGCTCCACCCCGACATCGACTTCGAGGCCCTCGACGACCTGATGGCCAAGCGCATCGAGGCGCTTGCGATGAAGCACGACGAGCGCGAGGTCAACGAGTCTCGCCGCGCGCGCGAGGTGATCGCCGCTGTCAGCATGCGACCCGTGCGGCCCTCGCTGCCGGGTTCCGGCCGTCCGCGGTGAGCGGGTTCCACCCCCTCCCGGTCACTCCGCGCTCAGCGACAGGGTCGGGCTACCAGCTCGTCGTAGTACGCCGCCGGCTCGAGCCCGCTGGCCTCGGCGTCGGCGGCGGCCCGATCGACCGTGTCGAGCAGGTCGGCGAGCGGGTGGGCTCCCGCGAGCGGGCGGCCATTGGCGAAGAGCGGCGGCGTCATGGTGACGCCCGCCGCCACCGCGGCCTCGAGGTCGGCGACGATCCGGTCGCGGGGGGCGTCGTCCACGCGGCAGGCGGCGTAGGCGGCGAGGTCGAGGTCCGCGGCCTCGGCGGCGGCGGTGAGCCCGGCCTCGTCGAGGCTGGCCCCGGCGAAGAGCGCGTCGTGCATCTCCCAGAAGCGACCCTGGGCGTGCGCGCACTCGGCGGCGATCGCCGCCGCCGCGGCGTGGGGGTGGATGTCGAGCGGAAGGTGCTTGAAGACGTGGCGTACCACCCCGGGCCGCGCCGCGTCGAGCGCGGCCAGCGTGGGCAAGGACGCCGCGCAGTAGGGGCACTCGAAATCCACGAACCGCACCAGCGTGACCGGCGCCGCCTCCGGGCCGCGGCGCGGGGAGTCGCCGACCGGGACCGCGCAGAACCCGGGGTCCGCCGGCGCCTCCGGGCCGCCACATGCGAGCGCGACCGCGCCGAGCGCGGCGAGCGCGAGGGGCGGCAGCGACCAGCATTGCCAGGCGCTCACCGGCAAGCGTCCTCGCCGGCGGTCCCCGGGGCGCCGAAGCACTGGGTGAAGTAGGCGACGCCGTCCGGGTCCTGGGCGACGCTGGCGCCGAAGTGGACGAAGCCGGGGTCCATGAGGTTACTGCAGGGCGGGGGGCTCGCGAGCCAGCCGCGGATGGCCTCGGCCACGTCCTGCTGCCCGTAGGAGAGGTTCTCGCCGACGGCGCTCCAGCGGTAGCCGGCGGCGGCGATGCGCGTGCAGGGGGTGCCGTCGGCGCAGGGCTCGGGCCCGGTGTCGTCGTGCGAGAAGCATCCGGTGGTCGCCATGGTCGTCGAGTGCTGCTGCGCGGCCTCGGTCAGCGGGGGCGCGAGCTCGAGCGGCGGCGCGGCGGCGAAGTCACCGTACTCGCCACAGGTCCGCGCCTCGGCGCGCGCGGCGTTGACGGCGGCGAGCATCTCGTCCCACTGGCAGCGCTCCCACGCGCAGCTCCACCCCGCGGGGCAGGTGTCCGTGCAGGCGACGGGGGGGCCCCAAGGCTCGGGGTCCGGCGTGCCGCCCAGCTCGCGGAACTCCTCGGGCAGGCAGGCGGTGAGCAGCAGCGCCGCACCGAGCGACCTCGTGGCCGAAGGCCGCGGGCTCCGCCGGCGCTCGTCTCGCATGCCCGAAGCGTTCGTCACGGCGACACCGCGCGCAAGGGCCAGCCGGGGGGCGGCCGGCGCGGGCGGCCGTCAATCGGAGGCTTCCGCGCAGCCGTCGTTGCCGAGGCCGAAGTAGAGCTCGAGGGTGAAGGCGCCGCAGACGCAGCGGCCCTGGGTGAGGCGCTCGGCCAGGCAATCGACGTACTCGGGCTCGGGGTCTTCCATCCGGAGCTCCTGCACACAGCCGTTGTCGCCGAGCTCGACCTCTACCCACCCGTCGACCTGGCAGTCGCTCGCGGTGAAGCAGGTCCGCAGCGCGGGCTCGAGGAAGACCGGCGGCATGCAAGGGAAGTCGGTGCCGCCCTCGCAGAGCGCGTAGCTCCGCTCCGAGCAGGGGAGGTAGTCCGGCGCGTCGAAGTCGACGTCGACCGGCTCGAGCGCGGCGTCCGGTCGCGGGACCTCGTCCGGCTGGACCTCGGCGCGGGGCGTGTCGTAGATCTCGGCGCTGCGATCGCAGCCCGCCGCGAGCCCGAGCAGCGCGGCCGCGGCAGCCGCGCGGCTCGGGCCGCGACCTCGCCGGGCGGGGGCGGGGCGGCCGGTCATGGGGCGCCGTCCTGCTCCTCGGGCGTGAGCGATCGCCACCAGAGGATCTCGTAGTCACCGAGCGCGCTCTCGCCGACGAGGAACGAGGGCTCGAGGACAGGGAGATCGCGCCGCCGCGCGAGCCGCCGCGCCTCGGCGAAGTCCTTGGCCAGCGGCCGGTAGGTGGTTACGATCAGCGTGAGGTTGTCCTCGAGCTGGTAGGCCTGGAGCACCTTCATCAAGCGGATGCCCCCCTCCGGCTCCTCGGCGCCCAGGATCGCCCCCGGCGTCGTGACGCTGGGGTCCGGCTGGGCCCCCTCGTCGGCGGCGCAGGCCGTGGCCGCCGTCGCGACCAGTGTCGCCATGCCGAGCGCCGCCGCGGCCGTTCGGCGCCTGTCGTGTCGGGCCATCATCGGAACCCCACCTCCACCCCCGCGCGCGGCGTCACCACGACGGCGCCGAAGGGAAAGACCACCGCCGCGTCGACCTCGCCGCGCAGGGCGAGGGGGCCGGCGACGGACCAGGAGACGCCCCCGCCGAGGCCGAGGTAGGCGTCACCGGCGCGCTTCCAGACCTCGAGATCCTGCTCGAGCTCGTTGCCGGGCTGGCGCCCGCCGAGCACCGGATCTTCACGGACGTGGGTGCGCGTCCGCAGGTCGAACATCGCGTAGCCGCCGGACAGCACGGCGAAGGCGCGGAGCTGGCGCGGGGCGAACGGGTCGACGCCGAACCAGTGGGTGAAGCGCCCCTCGACCAGCAGCGGGAAGAAGTCGACCCCGCCCGGCGCCGTGGGTCCCGCCCCGCGGACCGCGAAGCCCACGCGGAGTCCGAGCGTCGCGTCCGGGCCCACGACGTGGTCGAGCCCGGCGATGACGCGCGTGGGGCCGACCGCCGCGCCCAGCGGCTCGTTGGTGTACGTCGGCACGCCGTAGTAGAGCGCCCCGTCGCGCTCGCGGTAGCAGAGGTACCCGCGGGACTCCTGGCTCGACAGCGAGCAGGCGCCCGTCGTCTCGACCATCCCCAGCTCCTGGCCGAGCTCCAGCGTGAGCCGCGTGTGCTGGCGCTCGTCGTGCTCGCAGGTGTGGTTCCAGCCGCAGGTCATCCCGCCCTCGCAGTCCCGGTCGGACTTGCAGGGGATGGCCTCCACCACCTCGCTCGGGCAGCCCTGGAGCCCCGCGGGGCAGTCGCTCGGGTCCGGGCAGCGCTCCCGTCGCAGGGTCTGCTCCGTGAAGGCCGTGTCGTGCACGATGCGTACCCGGTACGGGGCGCCGCGGGTGCCGCTGTAGGCCACCACCGCCCCCTCCGCGTCGTGCACGCGGACGTAGTAGAGGACGTCGCCGGTGATGGTGCTCACCTCGAGGCACGGGATCGCGCCGGACCAGGTGTCGCCGCGCCGCGTGAGCTCCAGCGACACCCAGCGATCCGAGCCGAAGATCCGGTAGTGCAGGAGCACGCGCGCCGCGGCAAGCTCCGGCGGCAGTTCCACGGACACCGGTATCGGCGTCAGGATCCCCTGTTCGGCCTCGTACTCCTTGATGGGGACGTCGAGGACGTCGGGGCCGAGGTCGGGCGCGGCGGCCCCTGCGACCGCCGGCAGGCAGGCGAGGGCGGCGGCGAAGGGCTCACGCCAGGGCCTCATGGGGCACCTCCGGTGGGCGCGACGACGCGGAGCTCCACGGCGTCTGGCGGTGGGGGCGGCGCGCCGGGCGGGGGCGGCGCGTCGGGCGGCGCCGCCGCGAGTCGCCGCGAGTCGACCCCGCGCGCCAGCAGCCAGGCGACGACCGCGGCGGCGCGATCCTGGGCGAGGTTTCGGGCGGCGGCCGGCGCGACGCCGTCGCCGGCCCCGGCGTACCCGCGGACCTCCACCGCGGCGACCTCCGGGTGCGCGACGAGCCAGCGGGCGACCTGTTCGAGCGCGTCCTCGCTCTCGGCGCGGAGGCGCAGGGTGCCGGCGGCGAACCGCACGGGCCGGGGCGGGACGATCCGGCCCTCCGTGAGCGCCACGTCGGGGGGTGGCGGCGGCGGTGGGGCGGCCGCGGGGCACCCGCGGCGCGCGGGGTTCTCGCGCCGCTCCCCTGGCTCGGCGGGGCATGCGTCCTCACCGTCGGGGATCCCGTCGCGGTCGCCGTCGACCTTCGGCGCGGGGCAGCCGTGCGTGGCGCGCGCGCCCGTCGGCACGCCGGAGGTGCGCGGACAGGCGTCGAACGCGTCCGGGATGCTGTCGGCGTCGGTGTCGCGCGGCGGCTCGGGGCAGCCGTTCATGTTCGGATCGGTCGACTCGAGCCCCGGCAGGCGCACGCAGGCGTCGAGCGCGTCGGGGATCCCGTCGCGATCGCGATCCGGCGGCGGCGGCTCCACCTTCGGGCTATAGGCGACGCGGAGCACGCCGCGCCACTCCCCGGCGCCCGGCGCGTGGCCGAGACCCGGGCCGAGCGCGAGCGACAGCACGAACGCCGACCCCGGCGGGCGAACGCGGGCGGTGCCGAAGAAGACCCCGCGCGTCGAGCGGGGATCGAGGAGCGCGGCGCCGTTGGAGACGGTCCCCTCGGCGGCGAGCTCGGCGCCCAGCTCGAGGACCTGCTCGGCGTCCACGGCGTAGTGCAGGGCGGCGCCAGCGAGGGCCATGGTCCCGACGCGCAGCGGCACGGCGCCCTCCAGCGACAGCTCGCGGCGGGTGCGCACCCCGCCCTCCAGCGACCAGTCGAAGCGAGCGCCGTTCCCGCCCACGATGGCGCTGCCGCCGCCGCGGACGCGCTGGTCGCTCGAGTACGAGCCGGGGGCACCGGAGGGCGCCCACAGCGAGCCCGAGAGCAGCCGGCGCACGCCCGCGTCCGCCGGACCGAGCAGGCGAACGCGGGCGAGGACCCGCGCGGCCCCGAGCTCGGGGCCGGGTTCGGGCCGCTCCAGCGTGCCGTCCTCGGGGGCCTCGTCGCCGCCCCGGGCGAGCGACGCGGGCAGTTCGACCGCCAGAAGGTAGCGGTGGTGGAGGGCCAGGGCGGCCCCCGCCGTGAGCCAGAGCTCGTGCGCCACCACCCGGTCCCGCTGCTGGCTCGGGGTGACGATCACCAGCGGCTCCGCCGCGAGCTCGGCGGTGGTCGCGGCATGCAGGCGGAGGTGCCCGCTGACCGCCGCGTCCTGCACCGCCGCACCGCGATCGCCCGCCGGGGTCCCCTCTCGCGCGAGGGAGCGCCCCTGGGCCTGGACGGGACCCGACGCGAGCAGGCAAGCGAGCCCCGCCGGGGCCAGTCTCGCTAGCGTGCGGGGAGCTCGCTTCATGGGCTCACGAGTGGCCGACCCGGCGAGATTCTGGCACAGAACCCCCGGGCGTCACAGGGGGCGGGGGGCCGCGCGGCGCGCCCGGTCGGCCCGCCCCCTCACGAGCGCGCCCGCGGGACTGCCTGCAGCCAGCAGCCGTGCTCCTTGCGCTCGTCGAGCCGGCACGACCAGACGAGCTGGCCGTTGTGCACCGTCATGTCCGGGCAGCCGTCGCACATGTTGGCGGACCCGTCCGGCAGGAAGTCGATGGGCTGGATGACGACGAGCGACTGGAGGTGGAGCCGGCGGCCGAGCTCGCGGGGGTCGCCGAGCGCGGAGCCGAGGTAGCTCTTGAGCACGCGCCGCGCGCCCCGGTCGAGGGGCGAGAACGCCGCCGCCATGGCGCGTCCGTGGTGGAGCATCCGCGGGTCGGTGTACGCCAGGTAGCGGTTGAGGAGCAGGTGATGCCCGACCTGCGCGGCTTCCATGTAGCGGGGGCCGAGGTAGCCGTGGATCCGGCGCGTCGTCCCCAGCCGCAGCGACACCAACCACTTGAAGCTGTTCGGATCGTGGGTGCCGCCGAGATACGAGCATGGGGCGTAGTCCGGGTGCTGCTGCCGGATCTGGTCGACGACCTCCTGCGCCGTGAGCGGCTCGGGGTTCTTGTCCTGTCCCAGGTAGGCGAGCTGCTCGACGTCCGTCTTCCGGCCGCCGGCGTAGTAGTCGTAGTCGCGCGCGCGCGAGGTGCGAAACAGGATGAAGACCATGCTGTGCACGACATCGATGTGGCGCGCGGCCCAGTCGACCAGCGCGGGGACCTGCGGCAGCGTGTGGCGGAAGACGGTGGAATTGAACGCCACGCTCATGCCGCCTTCGGCCGCGACCATCCGCGCGTACTGGAGGCGGAGCTCGCACAGATCGACCTCGGACTTGCCCGTCCAGCCCGGG
Source organism: uncultured Polyangiaceae bacterium (assembly GCA_964454025.1). Classification (GTDB taxonomy): domain Bacteria; phylum Myxococcota_A; class Polyangia; order Polyangiales; family Polyangiaceae; genus JAFGBI01. The sequence goes on from CAYVRP010000042.1 coordinate 32,005, forward strand.
CGGTTCTGGCTGGAGTCGATGTGGAAGGTGAACCCGAAGACGCCGGCGCGGCGGAGCTCGTGGAGCAGGCGCGGGGTCAGCGCCAGCGCGTTGGTGTTGATGACCGGCTTGTAGCCGAAGTCGTGGCGGATCATGCGGACGATCTCGACGATGTCCGGGTGCACCAGCGGATCGCCGCCTGCGATCGAGATGGAGTCGATCCGGCGGTTTCTCCGAAACACCTCGAGGTCCGCGCGCACCTCGGCCAGCGACTTGTCGCTGTTCGGATCGTTGCGGGAGTAGCAGCCTTCGCAGGCGAGGTTACACCGCTTGGTCGGCTCGAGCCACGCGAGCACGTTGTCGTTCAGCGTCCAGGGGAGCCGGTAGTAGTCGGTGGGGCGAAGCGCTGACTCCATCAGAGAGATCTCCTCGGTCGGGTGGTCGCGGTCCGACGCGGCGGGTGGCGTCGGCCTCCCGCCGGTCTTGCGACCCGTCCGGACTCTGCCACCTCCGAGGGCGCTCGGACAACCGATTCGGTGACGGGCGACCGAGCCTCGCGGAGGGGCACGGGCCCCGGCTCCAGCCGCCACGGCCGGGCGATTCCAGGGGCGGGAGGCCGGTCGTGATTTGCGCTTTCGTCGGCGGTGAGGTTGTGCAAGAGGCGCTCCTCGTGACTCGACTCGGCCGGGGACCCGCGGGGTCGCCGGCTGGGTGACCGGGCAGAGGCCTGGGCCTCACCCACGCCGTTCGCGGGGTCGCGGGCGGCGGGTCATTCGCTCGCTGGACCATCACCGCGCGGGCACCTCCCCCGCGAGCGCCCGCGCTGGCGCGCGGGCACTCACCCCCGAGCCAGAGGAACCGACACGATGCACGCCCCCCCCACCAGACACCGCCGACTCCTGGACTGGATCGAGCAGGTGCGGAGCCTGACGACCCCGGACGCCGTCGAGTGGTGCGACGGCTCTGCCGCGGAGTACGATCGCCTCCTCGCGGCGATGACCGCGGAGGGGCTGGCGACGCGGCTCAACCCGGCGAAGCGCCCGAACAGCTTCCTCTTCCGCTCCGATCCGTCAGACGTGGCGCGGGTCGAGAACCGTACCTACATCGCCTCGCGCACCGCCGACGCGGCGGGTCCGACCAACAACTGGATCGATCCGGTCGAGCTCAAGGCCACGATGTCCGCTCTGTACCGCGGCTGCATGCGAGGCCGCACGCTCTACGTGATCCCGTTCAGCATGGGCCCCGTCGGCTCGCCGATCGCCAAGATCGGCGTCGAGATCACCGACTCGCCCTACGTGGTGGTGAACATGCACCTCATGACGCGGGTGGGGACCCGCGTGCTCGAGGTGCTCGGCGACGACGGGGAGTTCATCCCCTGCCTGCACTCGGTGGGCAAGCCGCTCGCCCCGGGGCAGACGGACGGGGGCGCCTGGCCCTGCGCGCCGCTCGAGCAGAAGTACATCTCGCACTTCCCGGAGGAGCGGACGATCTGGTCTTACGGATCGGGGTATGGCGGCAACGCCCTGCTCGGCAAGAAGTGCCTGGCGCTGCGGATCGCGTCGGTCATGGCGCGGGACGAGGGCTGGCTGGCCGAGCACATGCTCATTCTCGGCCTCACCAACCCCGCCGGCGTGAAGAAATACATTGCCGCCGCCTTCCCCTCCGCCTGCGGGAAGACCAACCTCGCCATGCTCGTCCCCACCCTGCCGGGCTGGAAGGTCGAAACCGTCGGCGACGACATCGCGTGGATGAAGTTCGGCGCCGACGGGCGGCTGTACGCCATCAACCCCGAGGCCGGCTTCTTCGGCGTGGCGCCCTACACGTCGAACCAGTCGAACCCCAACGCGATGCGCTCGATCGATCGGAACACCATCTTCACCAACGTCGCGCTGACCGCGGACCAGGACGTGTGGTGGGAGGGTATCGGCCACGACGCGCCGGGACCGCTCGTGGATTGGACCGGCGCGCGCTGGGATCCCGCGACCGCCCGGACGCCCGCGGCGCACCCCAATTCGCGCTTCACGGCGCCCGCGGCGCAGTGTCCGGCGATCGCGCCCGAGTGGGAGGATCCGCAGGGCGTCCCCATCAGCGCCATCCTCTTCGGGGGGCGGCGCCCCACCACGGTCCCGCTCGTCTACGAGGCCTTCGACTGGGACCACGGCGTCTTCGTCGGGTCGATCGTGGGCTCGGAGGTGACGGCGGCGGCACTGGATCTCAAGGCGGGTACGGTCCGGCGCGATCCGTTCGCGATGCTCCCCTTCTGCGGCTACCACATGGGGGACTACTTCCGGCACTGGATCGCCATCGGGCGGGGCGCCGACGCCGCCAAGCTCCCCCGGATCTTCAGCGTGAACTGGTTCCGCAAGAACGACGAGGGGCGCTGGCTCTGGCCCGGGTACGGTGAGAACAGCCGGGTGCTCAAGTGGATCTTCGAGCGCTGCGACGGCGGTGGCGCTGCGGTCGAGACACCCATCGGCCTGATGCCGACCGCGGACGCCATCGATCGGAACGGGCTGGAGGGTGTCGAGGCGGCCGACATGGAGGAGCTCTTGGCCGTGGATCGGGCGGCCTGGCGGACCGAGCTCGCGCTGGTCCGGGAGCACTACGCACGGTTCGGCGATCGCCTGCCGCCGGAGCTCGGGGCCCAGCTCGCGGCGCTCGAGGCGCGGCTCTCGGCCTGAGCGCCCGCGCGGCGCCGCGTCACGGCGCCGCGCGCTCCATGCGGCGCGGCGGCGGGTGAGCGCCCGTCCGGATGCGCACCGCCACGGGGCGCTCGGTCGAGACGCGACCCACGAAGGCCCCGAGCTCGAACTCCGCGCCGTCGTGGGTCGCGTCGAAGCGGGCGTGCACCAGGTACAGCCCGGGCACGCCGAACGTCCCGCGCGGGCAGAGCTCGACCAGGCGGTTGTGCACGGTCACCGACTGCCCCGGGGCGAGGCGCTCGTAGGCTTGGCGGTCGGGGGAGCGGCGATCCGGCTCCGGATCGCACTCGGCGAGCCCCGTCGGGCCCACGACCTCGAAGCTCACGAGCTCGCGGCGGAAGTAGACGTACCGGGGTTCAGCGCCACGGTTCCGGAGCTCGAGCTGCACGGTGGCCATGCGCTCGGCCTCCGCGTCGGAGCCCTGCTTGAGGGTGAGCTGGAGCGGGCCGGCGGGGGCCGGCTCGCTCGGCAGGCGCGCGCGAGCCCACGCCGCGTACTCCGATCCGAGCGCGAAGCCCTCGCTGCGGAGCACCTTCACGTTGGCGACGGCGTGGTCGCGTACGTCCGGCGGCGCGTCCCTCGGCAGGGCGCGCGCGGCGGCGGGGTCGAGGACGTGGGCGCCGTGCGGGGGCGCGTCGACCACCTCCTCCACGCGCCGGCCCGCGCCCCACCGCGTCCGGCGCTGCTCCGGCCACCCGAAGCGGGGGGTGACGTGCGCGCCGGGGACCAGGACGGACTGCCCGGCGTCGCCGAAGCAGTACAGGCGCGGATCGAAGCGGTGGCGCACGCGCTCGCCGGGGTCGAGCAGCAGCGCGCTCGCGGGATCCGGCGCGTCCGGGAAGACCCCCTCCGGGAGCCGGCAGGTCACGAGTCCCTTCTTGCCCGGCACCTTCACCTCGAACCAGACGAGCCGCGGATCGGCGAAGAGCGCCACGGGCGCCGCGCCCTCGTTGGCCAGCTCGAGCTGCCAGGGCACGGTCGGCCCGCGGTGGGTCACGGGGAAGCGGAGAGGGGACCCGGCCGACGGCGGGATCTGCGTTCCGGTCGCGGGCGCGCCTTCCGCCGCCCCGGGCGCCTTCGCCGCGGGCTCCTCGGCACCCGTCGGCCCGCTGGCGAGCAACGCCGCGGCGAGCAGCGCGCTCGCCGCCCGGGCCGGGACACGGCGTGGGACGCCGCGACGACACGCTTTCGGAGGCATCGCGGAAGGGTTAACACAGGGCGTCGTCGGGGGCGAAACCCTCCTCCCGACGGGTACGGCTCACGCATGATCCCTGGCCCGGGGCTCTACCCGATCGTCGATCTCGACGCCCTCGAGGCGCGGGGCATTCCCGCGCTCCCGTTCGCGGAGGCCGTCCTCGAGGCGCGGCCGCCGCTGCTACAGCTCCGGGCCAAGGGCCAGGCGCCCCGGCGAACCATCGCGCTGTTGCGGGAGCTCGGGCCCCGATGCCGAGCGGCGGGCGCGCTGCTGTTCGCCAACGACCGGCCGGATCTCGCCGAGCTCGGCGGGGCGGATGGCGTTCACCTGGGGCAGGGGGACCTGCCGCTCGCCGCGGTCCGGCGGCACTTCCCGCGGCTCCGCGTGGGCGTTTCGACCCACGATGCCGACCAGCTCGCGCGGGCCCTCGCCGAGCGGCCCGACTACGTCGCCTTCGGGCCCGTCTTCCCCACGCGGTCGAAGGCGCGGCCCGAGCCCGTCGTGGGCCTCGACGGCCTCGAGCGGGCCGGCGCGCTCGCGCGGCAGGCGCGCTGCCCGCTGGTCGCCATCGGCGGCATCGATCTCGCGCGGGCCCCGGCGGTGGCCCGGCATGCGACCCACGCGGCCGTGATCGCGGAGCTCGTCGCCGCGGGCGACGCGCCGGCGGCGATCGCCGCCCACGCCCGGCGTCTGCACCGGGCGCTCGGGGGCGGCTGAGCTCGCCCCGGCCGCGCCGCCTACACCGCGCGCAGTCGCATCAGCAGCCCCTCGAGGACCAGCGCGGGCTGTCCGTTGCGTTCCAGCTCGGAGAGCGCGCCGAGCACCGCCTGATGCCGGCGCGCCGCCTGGAGCGCGCGGTCGGGCGCGCCCGCGCCCGGGCCCGGCGCCTCGGCGCCGAGCGCGGCGTGGGCCTCCTGGACGAAGTGCGCGGCGAGCGCCTCGAGCTGCTCGCGCAGCGCGTCACGACCCTCGGGGCGCGACTCCGCGAGGTCGATGGCAGCCCCGAGATCAGGCGCCGCGATCGCCGCGAGGGCGCCCCGGACGAACGCCTCCCGCGCGCTCGTGAGCGCGGCGTCCGCGAGCGAGAGCGCCCGCGCCGCGCTGCCCTGGGCGAGGAGCGCGAGCTCCGGGGGGGCCCCGTGGTCCGCGAGGATGCGGGCCACGACCGGATCCGGCAGGGGGCCGAAGCGGACGGCGAGCGACCGCGACAGGACCGTGGCGAGCAGGCGCCGGGGGCGGCTGGTGAGCAGGATGAAGTGCGTGCGTGGCGGCGGCTCCTCCAGCGTCTTGAGGAGGGCGTTCGCCGCCGCGGCGGTGAGCTCGTCCGCGTCGCGCACGATGAACACCAGGGCCTGGCCCTCGTGCGGCGGGAAGCCGACGCGCCCCAGCACGACCCGGCGGATCTGCTCCACGCTGATGCCCGTCGCCTCGGAGGCGTCCAGCAGCTTGCCGTACAGGCCGCGCTCGACGACGACCACGTCCGGGTGGAGCGGCACGCGCGGCTCCACCTCCGAGAGCGTCTCCACCCGGCGCCGGTTGACGGCGCAGGCGGGGGTCCCGTCGTCGCCGCAGACCAGCTCCTTGGCGAGCTCGAAGGCCGCGAGCTCCTTGCCGACCCCCTCCGGGCCCTCGAAGCGATAGGCGTGGTGCACGCGCCCCGTCGCCAGCGCGCGGCGCAGGGTCTGCACGGCCGGCTCCTGGCCGAGGATTCGCTCGAACGCCACCCTTCGTCAGCTCCTCGCCGCGCGCGGCCGGCGCGCGCTCAGAACTCCCCCTCGTGCTCGAGCGCGCCCCGGTCCACCACGCCAGGCCAGGCGTCGACGTAGCACGACGGCTCGCCGGGGCGCGACACGTCCACCCACAGCGGGTGCCCGCTACCCCGCTCCCGCACGTCGAGGTGCACGAAGTCGTGGTACGGGTAGTAGCCGCAGGCCACGTCCCGGAGCTCGCGGCAGAGCGCGAACAGCCGCTCCTTGGCGACGCCCACCACCTGTACGTCCAGCGCGCGGCCGCGCGCGTGCTGACTCCTGGCGGCGCCGGGGCGGTAGCCGCTCACCACGTAGATGGCGCGGTAGGGGAAGCGGTCGGCCACCTGCTGCATCACCCAGGCGAGGCGCGGGTGGACGAGGCGCACTCCGGGCGTCCACTCCCCGAAGCCGGCGGCCGGCGCCGGCTCGGCGGGGAGCGGCAGCTCGGGCCGGTCGACCCCGAGCGGGCGGGCCATCACGCTGAGCCGGTCGATGGCCTCGGCGGCGAGGGAGCCGTCGCACTCGAGCAGCAGGAAGGTGTCGCGCTCGAGGCCGTGGCGAAAGAAGGTGGCCGGGCGGTGCCGCTGCCAGGGCGCGCAGGCGTGAGCCCGGGAGAGCGGCAGGAGCTCCGGCGCGGGCGCGGCGCCCCCGTGCAGCCAGGCCGGGGTGGGGGCGAGCTCGGGCCACCGCTCTGGCGCGAGCTCGCCCGCGCCCAGACTCACCGGCGCGAGCGCGAGCGGCGGCGGCGCGAACGGTGCCGGCGTCCCGGCGCTACCCGGATCGCAGAGGAGCGTGCTCCAGGCGAGCCGCCGCGTCGCGTTCGGGCGGCCCGGCCCGTAGCGCCCGCTCCAGAACCCCCGCCCGGGGGCAGGGCGGACGCCCTCGGGGTGCGCGTAGCCGCCGAGCAGGGGGAGCACCGCGGCGTCGTCGAGGCGCAGATCGGCGGAGCGCAGGAGCTCGCCGGCGATCCACGAGCGGGCGTCGAGGCGGCGAGGGAGCAGTTCCAGCCGCCCGGCGCCCGGTTCCGGCAGGCCGCTCGCGCCCCACTGCGGCGCGACGCTCCCCGCGAGGGTGGCGCGCGCGGCGCCCCCGAGGGACGCGATCACGCTGACGGTCGCGACGGCGCAGCCGACCGCGCGGGCGGCGGCCCTCCGGCTTCGGGCGCGCTCGGCCCGCGGCACGCGCGCTCAGCCCTGCCGGGCGCCCGAGCGGAGCTGCCCGAGGAAGAGCTGGAACGCGGCGTTGACGTCGACCTCTTCGCCCTCGAGGTACTCCGCGACGGCCAGCCCGTTGACGACGGCGAGGATGAGGGTGCTGAGGGCCTTGAGCTTCGCCTCGTCGTTGGCGCTGACGCCGAGGATCTCGGGCAGCCCCTCCGCGACGAGCTTGCGCGCATCGCGCTGCAGGGCCGACGCGCGACGCTTGAGCTCCGTGTCCCGGCGGGCGGCGCTCCACACCTCGATGTTCAGCCCGGTGCCCGTCTTGTCCGTCTGGATCGCCTCCCACAGCGCGGCGAGCGCGTTCGGCGCCGAGGCGGCGCCAGCCTCACCGCCGCCGGCGATCGCCTGGCGGAGCCGATCGAGGTGCTTGTGGTAGGTGAAGCTCTGCACCTCATGGATGAGGGCTGCCTTGCTCGCGAAATAGTAGTGGACGATGCTCTTGCGGAGCCCGAGCTCCTTGCCGATCTCGGCGAGGGTGGTGGCGCTGAACCCCTTCCGCGCGAAGCACTTCGCGGCGGCGGAGAGGATCGCGGCGACCCGTGGATTCTCCCAGTCCACCGCGCGCGGCGCGGCGGTATCGGGGTTTTCGGCCTTCACCTGTGTAGGGGATTCTGCAGTGTTCATGGTGTGTTCCGGGACGGCCAGCCGGCAGGGCCACCCTACCCACGCAGAGGGGTCACGTCAAGGGGCGAGAAACGGCGTGGATGCACGGCTCGAACTCCCCTTGGGAGGGCCTTTTCGCCCACGAATCGGCCGTTCGTCAAGTGCTAACGACCCCGCCGGGGATTTGGTCACCGGCCATAAAGCCGGGACAAGCAGGCCCGGAACTCCGGCGCCAGCGCGACGAGCGAGCTCTCCTCGCCGACGAACGGGTAGAGCCCGGCGGCCTTGGCCGCGATAACCTGGCGCAGCGCCGCGTCGAGCGAGGCGCCGTCCTCGCACAGCACCGCGACCATCGCGGCCACCGAGCGGCTCATCCCCGCGGCGCAGTGCAGCAGCACGTTCCCGATCACCCGCCGTCGGCGCACGAACGGGACGACGACGCCGAGGGCCGACTCGAGCTCGCCCTCGCCGCGGCCGCCATCCATGATGGGCACCGAGAGCCACTCGGTGGTGGCGCGCGCGGGCCCGTCGACGGGCTCGTCGGAGAGCAGGGGCATCGGGCAGAGCGACACCACGCCCGCGAAGGGGGCGGGGACGCCGTCGGGCGCGACCGGCTGCTCGACGCCGGCGAGCGCGCGCTCGCCGGAGCGGTAGTCGCCGAGGAAGAGGCGATCGGTGACGAGCCACACGCGCGCAGGCTGCCACAACTCGCCGCCTCGCGTCGCCGCCCTTGGCGCGGGCGCAGTCGACGCCGCCCGGCGGCCCGGGCTCAGCGCCGGAGCGCCTCGCCCTCGGCGGGCGCGGCGTCCTCCGTCTCGAAGTACGGCATCCCCGCGGCCCGGGTCCAGCCGGCGCGGCCCATGGGGCCGGGCTCGCGCGACTCGCGCGTCTCCGGCTGCCCCGCCGCGTCCACGATGCCGGGACCCTGGGTCATCACCAGGAGCTCGTCGGCGAGGTATTCGGGGTGCGGATCGTGCTCGGCCCGCTGCGCGTCACGGGACGGGCTCCCGGTGCCCACGCGCACCACCTGCGCGGTCGGGGGGTAGACGTCGTCGAAGCGCTCGCGCACCGCGTGGTCGCCGTCGCGCAGGATGCGATACCGGTGGATCTTGAACCCCGGCACCCCGCGCTGCCCGAGCACCCGCGCGCCGCGCGGCAGCTCCGGGTCCGGGCGCTCCAGCTCCTCGTAGGGGATCACCGAGTCGATGCGCCGGATCAGGGTCACCGTCTGCGTGCGCCGTGGCCCGAGCACCTCCGCGCGGACGACGCCGTTCTTGACCGTCTGGTGCAGCACGACGGGGAAGGGGAAGGGGTTCTTCACCCGGAAGTTGAGGGTCGGGTAGACGACCGTCGCGTCGAGCCCCATCTTGATGTACGCGCTCGGCCGCGTGTGGGGCACCCGCTCGACGATCTCGAGCCCGGCGAAGAGCGCGGCGCCGTGCAGCGTCCCGGAGATCTGGCAGGTGCCGCCGCCGATGCCGTCGACCAGCTCGCCCTCCGCGATGACCGGCGCGACCTTGTAGCCGTTGGCCTCGTCGCGTGGCCCGACCGTCTCGTTGAAGTCGAAGGTTTCTCCTGGCATGAGCACGGTGCCGTCGAGCCGGGAGGCGGCGAGGCGGAGGTTGTAGGTGCGGGCCTGCTGGCGCTGGGAGCGGTCGTAGCGCGTCTCGAAGAACCCCAGCACGGCCCCGAACTCGACCTTCTCGAGCTCGGCGGCCACGCGCCGGGGCCGCCGCTCCTCGAAGGCCAGCGCGACCTCCGGCTCCCCGCGCTCGAGCGCCCGTTCGAGCGCGGACAGCGAGGCGTCCACGTCGAGCAGCCGCCCCACCCGCTCGGGGACCAGCTGGCGCTGCTCGAGGTCGAGCCGGGCGTCGGCGGGGTGCCGGTCGAGCTCGTCCTTGAGGACCAGGAGCCGGCGCAGCACGGCGTCCGGATCCACGACCAGCGGCACCGGCAAGGCCAGCGGCTGCGGCCGGCCGCGCGCGTCCCAGTGGCGCCGCAGCGGGCTCGTCGGATCGCGCGCGTCACGGATCAGCCCCGCGAGGCGCCCCGTGTCGATGGCGACGCCGAGCTCCGCCATGCTGAAGCGGCGGCGGTCACCGTTCGGCAGGCGGATCGCGAGCTCGCCGGCCACGAAGCGGCGCACCCGCTCGAGCCCGAGCGCGCTCGCGTCCTCGTCGAGCGCCAGGGGCCGGCCGAGCAACGTCACCGCGGGCGGCGTGGGCGGCGTGCGCGGGGGCCGCGGGGCCCAGGGCACGAGCCAGACGCCGATGACCGTACCCGCGACGACGGCGAGCGCGACGGCGAGCGTCCCGCGCCCGATCTGGCTCCTGATCCGGGCGAGGGCCGCGCGCATCGTCACCGGGCATCTTGGGAAGCCGGCCGCGGTCGCGTCAAGCGAACGGGGGTCTGACCGCGGACCGGTCGCCCGCCCGCGCGACCGGGCCTTGCTCGGTCCGGGCGTCGCGCTAAAGGCTCATCCAGGCCGGCGGCGCCGGATCCCCGATGGCGAAGCGACGACCGAGAGCGCCCTCCCCAGCGCGCGCGGCCGGGCCGGCGGGGGCCCCGGCGAGCGACGCGCCCGTCGGATCGGCGCCGGAGGCCGAGCCCGCGCCCGAGGCCGAGCCGGCGGCGCTCCCCGCGGCGCTCGCGCGCAAGCTCGCCGAGCTGCCGGCGCGCCCGGGCTGCTACGTCTTCCGCGACGGCGGCGGCGCGGCGCTCTACGTGGGCAAGGCCAAGAGCCTGCGCGCGCGCGTCCGGAGCTATTTCCAGGAGGGGACCAGCGACGGTCGCGCCTTCATCCCCCTGCTACGCCGGCGCGTCGCGGATCTGGAGACGATCGTCACCGCCACCGAGAAGGAGGCGGCGATCCTCGAGAACAGCCTGATCAAGGAGGCGCGGCCGCGCTATAACTTCAAGCTCCGCGACGACAAGGAGTTCCTCACGCTGCGCCTCGACACGGCGCACGCCTGGCCCCGGCTCGAGCTCGTGCGGCGGCCGCAGCCGGACGGCGCGCGCTACTTCGGGCCCTACCACTCGGCGACCGCGGCCCGACGCACGCTGCAGCTCGTGGAGAAGCACTTCCAGCTCCGCACCTGCGCCGATCGCGAGCTCACCGGGCGCCGGCGGCCCTGCCTGCAGTACCAGATCCAGCGCTGCCCCGCGCCCTGCGTCCTCCCCGTCGATCGGGCGAGCTACGCCGCGCAGGTACGCGCCGTCGCGCTCTTCCTCGACGGCCGGCACGACGAGCTCACGGTCGAGCTCGAGCGGCAGATGGCCGCGGCCGCCGCCGCCTTGCAGTACGAGCGCGCCGCGGCGGCCCGCGACCAGCTCGCCGCCGTGCGGGCGGTGCGCGAGCGGCAGCGCGTGGTCGCCGTCACCGACCGCGATCAGGACGCGCTCGGGCTGTACCGCGAGGGCGATCGAGTGGAGCTCGGCGTCCTCGCGGTGCGTCGCGGCCGGGTCGTCGACGCGGTGACCTTCTCGAGCAAGGGGGTGGAGGTGCCGAACGACGAGGTGGTGGCGGCCTTCCTCCGGGACCAGTACGGCGCCCACGGGCCCCGGGCGGGGCTCGTCCCCGACGAGGTGCTGGTGCCCGTGCTGCCCGAGGGCGCGGCGGGGGTCGCGGAGTGGCTCTCCGATCGGCGCGCGGCGGCCGCCGCGGCGCGCGGCGAGCCGCCGCCGGGCGGCGCGCGTTCCCTGCGCTGCGCGCTGCTGGCCCCGGCGCGAGGGCCCCGGCGCGAGCTCGTGGATCTGGCGACCGAGAACGCGCGGCACGCCTTCGCCGAGAAGGCCCGCGCCGCCGAGGATCTCGACCAGTGGCTCTTGCGCCTGCGGGAGCGGCTGCGCCTGCCGACCTTGCCGCGCCGGATCGAGTGCGTCGACATCTCGCACCTGGGTGGCGCCGACACCGTGGGCGCGGTGGTCGCGTTCACCGACGGCGTCGCCGACAAGGCCCGATACCGGACCTACCGCGTGAGCGGGGTGCGCGACGGCGACGACTACGCCGCGATGGCCGAGGTGCTCGGCCGCCGCTTCCGGCGGGGGAAGGCCGCGCGCGAGGCGGACGCGGGCGGCGCGACGGCGGCCGACGCGGACGGCGTCGGGATCGACGGCGGCGCCGGCGGCGCGGAGGCGGCGTGGGAGCTGCCGGACCTCCTGGTGGTGGACGGCGGGCGCGGGCAGCTCGCCGTCGCCCTGACCGCCGCGCAGGACCTGGGCCTGTTCGACCTCTGCATCGTCGGGCTCGCCAAGGAGCGCGAGACGCCGCTCGGCGAGCGGATCGTCGACCGCGTGTACCTGCCCGGGCAGAAGAACCCGGTGACCCTGCGCGCGAACAGTCCGGAGCTTCACCTCTTGGCCCGGGTGCGGGACGAGGCGCACCGCTTCGCCAACCGGGGGCGCCTGAAGGCCGGCCAGGCGCGCGTGCTCGGCTCCGAGCTCGACCGCGTCCGCGGCATCGGCGAGAAGACCCGCAACGCCTTGCTCACCGCCCTCGGCTCCCTCGAGGCGGTGCGCGGCGCGGCGGACGAGGTCCTGCTCGCGGTGCCCGGGATGACGCGGGCCCGGCTCGCGGCGCTGCGCGCCCATTTCGCCGCCGCCGCGGCGCCTGGCGAGGGGGAGATCGACGAATGACGGAACCTTCTCGTGGCGCGGTGACGCCCGCCTGCGCCCCAGGGTTGGCGGTCGTGGGGCGGATCGCCAACTCCGTTGCCGGTCGGCGCGCGACAACCCCGCCCATCCGGCCGAGATCGGCGCGGCACGCGCCTTGCTCTCCTGTGCGGTGCGGGGCCGGTGCGCCCGGGCCCGCGGCGCGCGGCGGCCGTGACCCGCGCACGCGATTGACAGCTTTGGTCCTGGGCACTTAGGCTCGGCTTCGGCCCTCCGTAGGCCGGGCCAAGGCCGCCACGGCGCTCCCCGCGGGGAGCCAGATCTGCTCAAGTGTGCGGACAAAGAAGGAGCTCTGTCGATGAATCCCACACCGTTTTCCACCAAGCGCGCCGGGCTCGGTCGTCGCCTGCTGCGGGCCGGGCTCGCGGCCGTCACCTGCGCCGGGGTCACGGCGGGGCTCGCCACCGGGTGCCTCAACCGCAAGGTGTCCCCCGCGGAGCCGAACACCACCAACGTGTTCGTGACGCAGATCACCGTGTCCGCGGTCGACAAGATCGACCTGTTGTTCGTCGTCGACAACTCCATCTCGATGGCGGACAAGCAGGCGATCCTGCGGGAGGCGGTGCCGGACATGCTCACCCGCCTGCTCGAACCCTACTGCGAGGACGCCGAGGGCAACCTCACGCCGAACCCCGGCACCTGCCCCGAGGGCACGGCGGAGGAGTTCCAGCCGGTCCAGAACCTCCACGTAGGTGTCGTCTCCTCGAGCCTCGGCGGCCACGGCGGCATCGCCTGCACGCCCAACGAGGGGAGCACCTGGGTCGCCGAGAAGGACGACCGCGGTGAGCTCATCGCCCCCCTCCGCGGCGCCTCCTCCTTCAACAACCTCGGCTTCCTCGCCTGGGACACGCGGCCGAACGCCGTCCCGGGCGCGACCAACGTCCTCAGTACTCTCGTCAGTGACTTCGAGAACATCGTGGCGGCGACGGGGGAGACGGGCTGCGGGTACGAGGCGCAGCTCGAGTCCTTCTACCGGTTCCTCATCGACCCCATGCCGCCGCTGGAGGTGCTCAACGACGGCAGAGCGTCCTACGTGCAGGGCATCAACACGACGCTCCTCGAGCAGCGCGCCCAGTTCCTCCGTCCGGACTCGCTGGTGGCCATCGTCGTCCTGACCGACGAGAACGACTGCTCCGTCCGCGACGACGGGCCAGGGTTCTACGTGGCGGGGGCGACCGCCGGTGGGAAGCTCCCCCGCGGCACCCAGATCTGCGCCACCGACCCCAACAACCGCTGCTGCCGCTCCTGCGCCCTGCAGGAGGCGAGCCCGCCGGACGGCTGCTCCGCCCTCAGCGCCGACCCGAGCTGCCAGCTCGGGCCCTTCGGCTCGACCGAGGAGCACGCGAACCTCCGCTGCTACGAGCAGAAGCGGCGCTTCGGCATCGATTTCCTCTACCCGACGCAGCGCTATGTCGACGCGCTCACCAACCCCCAGGTGTACGGCCGCCCCTGCGCCGCGGACGCGGACTGCCCGGCGAACCCGCAGGCGCCTGGCGGCGGGCAGTGCGTGGACGTGGGCGGCGGCAACCGCTACTGCCGTTACACCAACCCGTTGATGAGCGAGAACCAGTACTACACGGACCTCATCCCGCGCTCGGGGTCGGAGCTCATCTACTTCGCGGGCATCGTCGGCGTGCCCTGGCAGGACATCGCCACCGCGGAGACGCTCACCGATCCGAACAACCTCGAGCTCATCCCCGCGGTCGCGCCGCCGGGTGGCGGCGAGTCGCTGCAGAGTCGCTGGGACATCATCCTGGGCAACGACCAGACCGGCGGCTATCCGCTCGATCCGTTCATGTGGGAGTCGATCACCCCGCGCGTCGGCAACCACGCCATCAGCGGGCTGCCCTTCCCCGCTGCCAACCCCATCACCGGAGACGTGCCGCTCGATCCCGCCTCGCCCGGCGCCGCGAGCCCGATCAACGGCCACGAGTACACGGTGACGGACGGCGGAGACCTGCAGTACGCCTGCATCTTCCGGCTCGGGCAACCGAAGGAGTGCACGGACGCGGTCACCGGCGGCTGCGACTGCAAGGGGGGTGATTCGAATCTCGCGACCAAGCCGCTCTGCCAGGACGCCGGGCAGGCGGGGACGGGGATCACCCAGTACTACGCCAAGGGCTACCCGGGCCTGAGGTTCCTGAGCGTGCTCAAGGACTTCGGGCAAAACTCCATCGTCGCCTCGGTCTGCCCCAAGATCACCGGCAACCCGGATTCGCCCGGCTACGGCTACAACCCCGCCGTTCGCGCCATCATCAACCGGCTCAAGGAGAAGCTCCAGGGCACCTGCCTGCCGCGGCGCCTCTCGGTGAACGAGGACGGGACGGTGGCCTGCCAGGTGGTCGAGATCACCAACGCCCTGTTCAACGTCAGCTGCAACTCCACGGGCCGCACCGAGCTCGATCCCGAGGTCAAGGAGGCGGTGCTCGAGGAGTTCAAGCGGGCCGGCCGCTGCGACAACACCCCGACGAACCCTTGCAGCAACTACACCCTCTGCAAGCTCCAGGAGACGGTGGGCCCGGCTCGCGAGGAGTGCATCTCGCTGCCCGACCAGCAGCTCTCCGGCGCCGGCGCTGGCTACTGCTACATCGACGCCATGCAGGATCGGAACGACGACGGCGTCCCGAGCTGCCGCGTGGATCCGGCGAACCCGGGCGCCTGGCAGACCAACGACGACTGCATCGGCAACCCGATGCTGGTCGATTCATGCCCGGAGGCGCAGCGCCGGATCCTCCGCTTCGTCTCCACGGAGGAGGTCCAGGACAAGGTGCCGTACCCCAACTCGGTGCTCTTCGTCGCCTGCCAGGGCGCCGATCTCGGCTAGCTGAGCGAGCTCCGGCCCCGAGCGGGGGCCGGCGGTGCGAGCGGTCCCGCGAAAGCGGTGGCCGCTCGCGGCGTTTTTCGGCACCATCCGGGGCGTGGAGCCGCGCCGGACCATCCTCGTGATCGAGGACGAGCCGCACATCGTGCTCGGGCTCCGCGACGCGCTCGAGTTCGAGGGGTTCCGCGTGATCAGCGCCGGGACGGGCCGAGAGGGGCTCGCCGCAGCCCGGCAGGAGCGCCCGCAGGCGGTCCTGCTCGATCTGATGCTCCCCGACGTGAACGGCTACCAGGTGTGCGAGGAGCTTCGCCGGATCGATCCGGCGGTGCCCATCATCATGCTCCCCGCGCGGAGCCAGGAGGCGGACAAGATCCGGGGGCTCGACGCCGGGGCGGACGACTACGTCACCAAGCCGTTCAGCGTGGGCGAGCTGGTGGCCCGGATCCGGGCGCTCTTTCGCCGCGCCCACCGGCCTAACGAGGTCACCTCGTTCCAGATCGGGGCGGTGACGGTCAACCTCTCGGCGCAGACCGTCCAGCGCGGCTCGGCGCCGCCCGAGGGGCTCTCCTTCTATGAGGTCGAGCTGTTGCGCCTGCTCTGGGAGCGGCAGGGGCAGGCGGTGAGCCGGGAGGAGATCCTCGCCAAGATCTGGGGGCTCGAGGCCAGCACCACCACGCGCACCATCGACAACTTCATCGTGAAGCTCAGAAAGAAGATCGAGCCGCGCCCCGACCAGCCCGAGCACATCCTGACCCTGTACGGCTTCGGGTACAAGCTCGTGCCTTGAAGCAGGCCCGGGACCCGCGGCGCTCCCGCGCTGCTCGGCGGGGTGGCGGCCCGGGCGGCTCCTCGCCCCTGACCGGCGGGGCGAGGCACGGCCGGGGCAAGGGGGGGGGTCGGCGCCCCCACCCCGAGGGCGCTCACCCGGAGAGTTCGAGGAGGTTACGCAGATCCACGGGGATGGTGCGGGCCGGGTGGCGGAGCTCGTCCGCGGGGAGCGCCTGGACGTCGACGTCGCGGCGCACCTCCCGGAGCTCGAGGAGGAGCGCTCCGCCCGGGGCGAGGACGGCGCCGAGGGGCGCGCCCGCGCGGAGGTTCTGGCCGCGGGCGAGCCCGGGCGCGAGCTCGGCGAGCTGACCGTGGATCAGGACGAGGGAACGGAGCCCCGCCGCCGCGCGCACCGTGTGGAGCGTCACCACGGTGCGCCCGACGAGCTCCCCCACGAAGAGCACCTCGGCGTCCCCCACCTGCCCCTCGAGGCGCACGGCGCGCACCTCGCCGTGGCCCTCGGCGGGCAGCGCGACCGCCACCGGCGAAGGGGGATCGAGCGGGACCGATACCTCGGCGAGGCCCGCCGGGGGGAGCGGCAGGGGCCCGCGGTACCGCGCGGGATCGGCGGGGCGCCCCGGCAGGCGCGGGACGTGATCGCGATCGAGCGCGGGCGCGGGCGGGGCGTCCTCGGCCGCGACCGCCGCGAGGACCGGGACGGGCACGCAGGCGCCCTGGTCGGGGAGGGTTCGCGGCGGGCAGGGCGCTTCGCCCGAGGCCGCGCCCGTGGCGGAGGCGGGCGCGGGGGCCTCGCCCTCGCTCGCCGAGCGCACCACCCAGCCCGCCGCGCGCACCAGAACCACCGCCGCGGCGACGACCAGCGCGGCTCGGACCAGCGGGCGCATGGCGCGCAGGATAGCGCGCCGCGCGGCGCGCGGGCGGTCCCCGCGTCCGGAGGGTCGCGGGCCGGGGCATCACCGCTGATCTGGTCCCGGGTCAGCGGCTCGTGAGGGGGTAGTACGCGCGGCGTGCGGGGACGCTCACCACCAGCGCCTGGCGCGCCCTCGCGTCGGGCGGCGGCGGCTCGCCCCGCGGGAGCACGAGCGCCGACAGCGCGCCGCCGTAGACGCAGCCGGTGTCGAGCCCGGTCGCGTGGCGCTCGAGCTGCAGCCCGCTGATCGCGTCATGGCCGAAGACGACGTGCGGCGGGCCTGCGTAGAGGGTCGCCCAGCGCCGCCCGCCGAGGCGGGCGGAGGGCGTGCCGTCGAGGTGGATCGAGCGCAGGTGCAGGAGGTGCTCGGGCTCCTGCGCGGTGATGGGCGTGCCGGGCAGCACCCCCGCGTGCACCACCCGGACGCCGTGCTCGGGGAAATCGAGCCACAGCGGCAGCGCGGCGAGCTGTTCGAGCTCGGCGTCGTCGAGCTCGGCGAGGAGGCGCTCGTGGGAGGGGCTCAACCGGGGCCCGCGCTCGCCGCGCTCGTGGGCCTGCCGCGCGGCGACGAGGCGCGCCTCGTGGTTGCCCCGGACGGCCCCGGCGCCGAGCGCGCGCAACGTCGCCAGCACCTCGCGCGAGCGCGGCCCGCGCGCGACCAGATCGCCTACGAAGCACAGCCGGTCGCTCGTCGTGGGGCCGAGGCGGTCGAGCAGGTCCTGGAGCTCGTCGGCGCAGCCGTGCACGTCGCCGATGAAGATGCCGCGGCCCATCCGGGGCAGCCTAAAATCAAGAAAATGCTTGTCAATCGGCCGGACCAGGGCGAACATCGCGGCGCCGTGAGGTCAAGGCCCGCTGGAAAATCACAGATCTTCTCGCGGGGCCCCTATTCCGAAGAATCGGGCTATCTTGCGGGGGCGCCGGGTCGGATGATACCTGGGTTCGCGACCCGTGGACGGATCAGTCGCGTAGGGAGGCCAAGCATGTCGCAGAGTGGGAGCCGTTTCATCATCGCCGCAGCGGCCGTCGCGTGCGTCACCGCCACCATCGGCTGTGGCGAGAAAGTGAAGTACGAGCCGAGGCCCGTGCACAGCGGCTCCAAGGCCTCGCTCCCCGCGGTGCCGACCCTGCCCACCAAGCCGGTGAAGAAGGGCGACATGTACACGGTGTGGGGCGCGAGCCTCTACCTGCGGAGCATGGTGCACCACGAGGAAGTGAACCATCAGAAGCTCACGATCGAGGGCTACGTCAACAAGACCAACCTGATGGAAGCGCCCGAGTGCGCCGTGCACAAGTACGGCAAGGCCGATCCCGAGGGGTGCAAGCCGCCCGTGCCGACCTTCTGGCTCTGCGACGACAAGGGCGACAAGCCCGAAGACTGCATCATGGTGATGGGCTGGGTGTCCAACTTCGCGCAGATCTGGAAGGCCATCGAGCACTTCAAGAAGACCGAGAAGGACGAGAACCCGGAGCCGGTCACCGACGACTACTGGGGCAAGGAGATCCCGCGGCCGCTGCCCGCGCCGGGCGGCAAGGCCAAGGTCACGGGCACCTACACCACCACCTTCACCGGCGCCTCCCAGGGCACGGCCGCCGATCCCATCATGGGGATCCTGACCTACGAGAAGCTCGAGTGGATCGAGCCGCCGCCGGAGCCGGCGACGTTGCCGAACCTCGATAAGCTGATGAAGGGCGGCGGGTGAGCTGAAGCGGGTGGCCGCGCGCGCGCGCGGGCCAGCGTGGGTCCCGAGCTCCTTGGGGCCGCGGCGGGGCCTGCTCGCGGCGCGCCGGGCGCGAGGCGCGCCCCGCGGTGGGCGGTGGCGCTCGACGCTCCTCGGCGTCCTGGCGCTGCTCGGGGCTGGCTGCCGGCATTCGGTGCCGGAGGGGGCGCTCGTCGTCCGTTCGGTCGGCGTCGAGGGGACCGAGGCCGTCGACCCGGCGCCGCTGCTGGAGGGGCTCGCCACGGCGCCCTCGCCGCGCTTCCTGGGCCTCTGGGACGGGGTCGCGTTCGAGTACGAGATCTACGACGAGAACCTTCTGACCCGGGACCTCGAGCGGGTCGAGCGCTACCTGCGCGCGCGCGGCTACTACGAGGCCAAGGTCCGCGCGGCGCGCGTCATCCGTCTCCGGGACGGCCGCCGCGTGCGGGTCGAGATCGAGGTCGTGGAGGGGGTGCCGGTGCTGGTGCGCCGGGTCGAGGTCGCGGGGCTGGACGCCCTGCCCTGGAGCAGCGGCGGGGTCTCGTTCGCCGCCGAGGTCCTGCG
This sequence comes from uncultured Polyangiaceae bacterium, assembly GCA_964454025.1. GTDB lineage: Bacteria > Myxococcota_A > Polyangia > Polyangiales > Polyangiaceae > JAFGBI01. Next base: position 50,907 of record CAYVRP010000042.1, read on the forward strand.
GCACGTCGGGTTCCGCGACTGCGCCCTGGGGCCGGACGGCGCCTCCTGCGTGAGCGGCGACCGGTTCGACGAGGCCGTCTTCGAGCGCTCCAAGGAGCAGATCGCGGAGGCGCTCGCCAATCGGGGCTTCGCCTTCGTGCGGGTCGAGGCGACGGCCGAGGTCGACGTGGTCCACCACGCCGCCGACGTGCGCTTCGTGGTCGTCCCGGGGCCGATGGCGGTGTTCGGCGCCATCACCATCGAGGGGCTGGAGCAGATCCCGGAACGGAAGGTGCGCGCGCAGCTCGCCATCGAGGCGGGCGACCCGTACGATCGGCGCCAGCTCGACGCCGCGGAGGAACAGCTCGCGGGGCTCGGCCGCTTCGCCATGGTGGAGGTGCGCGAGGATCTGGGGCACCCGGAGCGGGCGGTGGTGCCGGTGACCATCAAGCTCAAGGAGGCGCCGCTGCACGGCGTGCGCGCCGGGGTCGGCGCGCGCTTCGACGCGCTCCGGCTCTCGACGCACGTGCTCGGAGGGTGGGACGGCCAGAACTTCCTGGGCGGGATGCGCAGCCTCCGGGTCGAGGATCGCTTCGGGCTCATCTACTTCCCGCTCCGGGTCGGGCTCCTCGAGGGCCCGATCGAGGTGCTCCCGGAGAACTTCTTCGCGGCCACCCTCCGGCAGCCGTCGTTCATCGAGGGGCGCACGGAGGGGATCGTCCGGGCCGAGATCAACTCCTACCCCGTGCTCTACCGGCTGCCGGACGGCGTCGATCCGAGCGAGGAGCGCATCATCGGCTTTTTGGAGTTGCGCGGCGCCACCGGCGTCCAGCGGCCGTTCTTCACCCGCAAGCTCGCGGTGGGCGCCACCTACAACCTGAGCGAGAACATCCCGCTCGCGTACCGACGCCAGGGGCCGGACCCCGCGGGGCTCGACCGGGTGCGGGTCGGGTACCCCGAGCTCCGGATGGCGCTCGATCTGCGCGACGACCCGCTCGCCCCGACGACTGGGCTCTTGCTCATCAACACGCTGCAGGTCGCGGGCGCGTTCGGCGACGGCGACGTGCGCGACGTGAAGCTCCAGCCCGACGCCCGCGTCTTCCTCCCCGTGGCTCGGCGGGTCACCCTCGCGGTGCGGGGCACCGTGGGCTGGCTCTTCCCGCAGGACTACGGCAAGACCCTGGATCCGGCCGTGGCCTCCACGCTCGATCCGGCGAGCGCGGAGGCGGTGGGGGATCAGGCCAAGCTCCTGTTCCGCGTCTTCTACTCGGGCGGCCCGAACTCCAACCGCGGCTACCCCTTCCGCGGCGTCGGCCCCCACGGCCCGCTCGGCTTCCTCAAGCCCACGACCGTGCCCTGCTCCTTCAACCCGCCGCCGGACGAGCCGAACCCGGACGTCTGCAACCGCCCGCTCGGCGGGCTGACGCTGTGGGAGGGCTCCCTCGAGGTGCGCTTCCCGATCTGGGGCGCCGTCGGGGCGGTGGTGTTCGTCGACGCGAGCGATCTGACGCGGCGCGAGGCGTTCTTGCGGGCGACCAGCCCGCACCTCTCTCCGGGGGCGGGGCTACGCTACACTACTCCCGTGGGGCCCCTGCGCATCGACGTCGGCTACCGGGCGCTCCGGACGGTCGCGGCCGACCCGGAGACGGAGCTCGCGGGGGAGCCCGATCCCGGCCGGATCCTGGGGGCGCCGGTGGCGGTGCACCTCTCGCTCGGGGAGGCCTTCTGACCGGAGGTCGCGCCCCGTGACCCGCCGCGCCGGGTCGTCCCGCGCCGCCGCGCCGGCCCCGCCGG
>CAYVRP010000043.1:0-52646 GCA_964454025.1 uncultured Polyangiaceae bacterium
TCCTTCGCTGCCCGCTTCGCCTTCGGCGTCGCCGCGGGCGCGGTCATCTTCGCCGTTGGCTCTCGTGGCGCGTCAGCGCCCTTCACCGCCTCCCCCGGTGCGCGCTGGCGACGCACCGCCGCGGGACGGGCCGCGCTCTCTGGCGCGGGCTCCTCCGCGCCCTCGTCGAGCCCGCGGGAGCGGACCGTGCGCCGCTCGGCGGCCAGCGGGGCCGGCTCGGACGGCTCGAGGTCGCTGAGATCCTCCACGCTGCCGTCGTCCACGTCGGCGCCGTCCGGGCGCCCGACGGCGCCGCCACGCCGTCGCGCCAGCGTCGTCTCCAGCCGCTCGTCCAGATCACGAAACTCGAACGGCTTGTCGAGGTAGGCATCGGCGCCGTAGAGCGGCGACGTCATCTCGTTGAGGCTCTCCCCGATGCCGGTCAACATCACGACTCCGGTGTGCGCGAGCGCGACCGTCTCCCGGAGGCGCCGGCACACCTCCCAGCCGCTCATGCCCGGCATCATCACGTCGAGCACGACGAGATCGGGGAGGTGCCGTTGGGCGAGCGACCACGCCTCTTCGCCGTCGGCGGCCTCGCGCACCTCGTAGCCTCGGGTCCGCAGGTGGTTGGACACCAGCGTGCGCGTGCTGGGCTCGTCGTCGGCGACGAGCACGACCGTCTGGTTGAATGGCGACATGGGGGCTCCCGTTGCGATCTCGCGTATTCGACCCACCAGGGTCCTCCGGGTCAAGGGTCGTCGACGCGTGATGCCTGCTCGTGACACGCGCGCGCGCTCGAGGCGAGCCAAGTGGTGACGTGTCCCGTCTGTCGAAGAGCCGGGCTCGCACGAGGTACCCCCGTCGCCTTCGACAGGCCTCATCGTCCACGGCCAGCATCTGCTAGCCGCGCCGCCGGCCATGGCCCGTGGGCCGGGCGAGCTCTCCGGGTCCCGTGCCGGCCCCGGAGATCGGTCCGGAGCGCGCCGGAGCATCCCCGAACCCGCGCACCGGCGCTACGATGCGCCGTCCGGCGGTCGCCCGCGAAAGCTCCGGGAACTCTGGCGCGTTCCAGTCGTTATCAGACCTTGCTGCTAGGAGCACCGAGCGCATTGCCCCTGTCCCCGAACTCGCTGCCCCGGCTCCGGCGCGCCGCGTCTCGCGTCGTGCTGCGGCAGCGGCTCCACGACGTGGCGAGGCGGGTCGTGGCCTGGCTGCCGGTGCCGCTGGGCTACGCCATCGGCGCGCTCGCCACCGTCAAGGTCACCCACCCGGGTCCCGACGTCCAGGCCTGGCTCCTCTGGATCGCCGCCGCGCTCCTGCTCGCGGGCGCCCTCGCTGGCGTCCAGGCCTGGCTCCGGCCCCGCGCTCCCCTCGCTGGCGCGCTGGCGCTCGATCGCTACCACGGGCTGGACGGCCGCATCGCCAACGCGCTTGCCTTTGCGGCGCTTCGCCCTCGGGACCGGAGCCCGCTCATGGAAGCGGCGATCCGAGACGCCACGGCCACCGCCGTCCGCCTCCGCCCGCGCCGCGCGGCGCCGATCCGCTGGCCACGCGAAGTCGCGCTCGTCGCGCTGCTGCTCGCCGGACTCGGGGTGGTGGCGCTGCTCGAGGTCCGCACCGAGCGGGTGCTGCCGCCGACCCCCGCCTTGCGCCCGCTCGTGATGTCGCCGGACGACATCGAACTCTACCGCGAGCTCGCCGAGTCGCTGGCGAGCAAGGCCAAGGACGCGGAGAGCCTCGCCGCCGCCCGCCGGTTCAACCAGCTCATCGAGGACCTCGCCGATCGGCGGCTCGACCGCCGCGAGGCGTTCCAGCGGCTCGAGGAGCTCGAGCGGGACCTGCTCCGCGGGGCCGACTCGGAGCGGCAGGCGCTCGAGGAGGGGCTCGCCGGGGTGGCCAAGGAGCTCGAGCAGAGCGATCTCGCGCGCCCCATCGCCCGCGCCTTCGAGGAGAAGCGCCTGGAGGACGCCGAGCGGGCGCTGCGAGCGCTCGCGGACCGCCTGCGGGACCGCGGCAAGCCGCCGTCCCGCGCCGACCTCGAGCGGCTGCGGGAGGCGCTGCGCCGCGCGAGCGAGTCCAGCCAGGCGCGCGAGGCACGGCTGGCGGAGGAGCGGCGCCGCGTGGCCGAGGAGCGCGACCGGCTGCTCAAGAAGAAGCAGGAGGGCAAGGCCGCGGCCCGCGACCAGGAGGAGCTCGAGCGACAGGAGCGGCAGCTCGAGCGCCTCGACCGCGAGAGCCAGCGGGCCAAGGAAGCGCGCCGCAAGCTCACCCAGCTCGACCGAGAGCTCGCGGAGGCCGCCCGCGAGCTGATGGAGGCGGCCGGTGAGAGCGCGGAGGACCTCGACGACGCCGCCGAGGACGTCAATCGGATGGCGCGCGAGGAGATGTCGCGGGCCGAGAAGGAGGAGCTGCTCAAGCGGCTCCGCGAGATGCGCGAGGGCCTGCGCCAGCAGGGCAAGGGCGGCCAGCAGCAGGCGGAGCGGATGCGGCGCTTCTCCGAGCGCGCCCGCGGCCGCCAGGGTGGCGGCAGGGACGGGCAGGGGCAGGGCAAGGCCGGCGCCGGCACGGACCCCGCGCGCCGCGTCGTGCTCCGCCCGGGCGAAGGCGGCATTCCGGTCCCGGCCGAGGGCGCCGGTCAGCGCCCTGGACCCGGCGGCAGCGAAGGCCTGCGCGGCAAGGGGCGCGCCGGCGGCAAGCCCGGTGGGGCGGAGGCCAGCGGCGACGGTCCCGGCGGGGGCGAGCGCGGTGGGCTCGAGGCCGGCCGCGGCCACGACCCGAACCTCGCCGGGGAGGCCAGCGAGGCGCGCGGGGAGCTGCAGGACGTCTCCGCTGCCGCCGCGGACACCGGTGAGGGGACCGCCTCGAGCCAGGTCATCATGGGGGCTGCGGAGCGGGGGTTCGTGGGGCGCGGCTACCGCGACGTCTACACCGAGTACCGCACGGTCGCCGAGGAGGAGATGCAGGCCGACGAGATCCCGCCCGGCTACCGCTTCTACGTCCAGCGCTACTTCCAGCTGATCCGACCGCGGGAGTGAGGGCACCCCGCGGTCGACGCCACCCGTCACGAGGCACTCATGAGCACCGAAGAGAACCCCGAAGCGCGCGTCTCCGAATTCCTCGCCCGCATCGGGACCCTCCGCGAGCAGATCGCGCGCGTGATCGTCGGCAACCGCGAGGTGGTCGACGGCGTGCTCACCTGCATGCTGGCGGGCTCCCACGCGTTGCTCGAGGGCGTGCCGGGCCTGGGCAAGACCCTGCTCGTACGCACGCTGGCACAGGCGATCGGCTTGAGCTTCTCCCGCATCCAGTTCACGCCCGACCTGATGCCCGCCGACATCATCGGGACCACGGTGCTCGACGAAACCCCGAGCGGGAAGCAGGTCTTCGAGTTTCGCCGGGGGCCGCTGTTCGCCAACGTCGTCCTCGCGGACGAGGTGAACCGCGCTACGCCCAAGACCCAGAGCGCGCTGCTGGAGGCGATGCAGGAGCAGCGGGTGACCGTGGGGCGGACCACCCACGAGCTCGACCTGCCGTACTTCGTGCTCGCCACCCAGAACCCGCTCGAGATGGAGGGCACCTACCCACTCCCGGAGGCGCAGCTCGACCGCTTCTTCTTCAAGCTCCACGTGCCGTTTCCGTCTCGCGAGGAGCTGCACCAGATCATCGAGCGCACCACCGGCGAGCAGGAAGCGACGGTCGACGTGGTGCTCGAGCGCGAGGCGATCCTCGCCCTGCAGCGGCTGGTGCGGGCCGTGCCCGTCGCGCGCCACGTCCAGGACTACGCCGTGCGCCTCCTGCAGGCGACCCACCCGGAGCTCACCGGCGCCAGCGGCAAGGTTCGGCGCTTCGTCCGCACCGGCGCTTCGCCCCGCGGCGCCCAGGCGATGCTGCTCGCCGCCAAGATCCGGGCCCTCTTCGCCGGCCGCTTCGCCGCCGCCATCGACGACATCCGCGCGGTGGCGCCCCCCGCGCTCCGCCACCGCATCCTGCTCAACTTCGAGGGGGAGGCCGAGGGCGTGAAGACGGACGACGTGATCGCCGAGCTGCTCGACGAGCTGCCGGAGACGGTGCGGTGACGGGCGGCGGCGCGGACCTTCGATGAGGATCCTCGACTGGCTCCGGCGCGCGACCGCGCCCGTCTCCCGGCGCCTGGCGGCGATCCGCTCGCACCCCCGCGAGGAGCGCTTCGACGACGACTTCCAGCGCAAGCTCGAGAGCCTCGCCCTCGTGAGCCGGCGCGTCTTCGCCGGCCGGCTGCGCGCCGAGCGCCGTACCAAGAAGAAGGGGAGCGGCGTCGAATTCGCCGATCACCGCGTCTACGTCCCCGGCGACGACTTCCGGTACGTCGACTGGAACGTCTACCAGCGCTTCGGGCGCCTCCTCGTCCGCCTGTACGAGGAGGAGGAGGACCTCAGCATCTACTTCATCGTGGACTGCTCGACGTCGATGGGGTTCGGCGACGGCAAGAAGTTCGACCAGGCCCGGCGCCTCGCGGCCGCACTCGCCTACGTGGGGCTCGCCAACCTCGACCGGGTCACCATCGTCGGGGTGAGCGACAGCGTGGTGGCGCGCATGCCCACCACCCGCGGCAAGGGTCGGATCTTCAAGGTGCTCTCCTTCCTGCGCGACCTCCAGCCCCGTGGAACGACCGACCTCGGGGCGGCTCTTCGCACCTTCGTCGCGCAGCACAAGCGCCGCGGGCTCGCGGTGCTCCTCAGCGACCTGTACGACCACGAGGGCTTCGAGCGCGGCATCAACGTGCTCCGCTACCACAAGTTCGAACCCTACGTGGTGCACTTGACCGACGCGCGTGAGGACCGCCCAGCGCTCCACGGTGACGTGCGCATCTACGACTGCGAAACCGGCGAGGAGCGGGAGGTGACCGTGACCGACCGCGTGCTCGCGCGCATCGCCGAGGCCCAGGCGGCCTACCGCGCCGAGGCCGAGCGCTTCTGCACCAGGCACCAGGTCGCCTACTTCCCCGCCGAGATCGACGTCCCCTTCGACGAGCTCGTGCTGCGGGTCTTCCGCCGCGGGGGGTTCCTGCGCTGATGGTCTTCACCGGGCTCCCGCTCGCGACCCTGCTCCCGCTCGCGGCCTTGGCCGCGGGGCTGGTCGTGGTCTTCTACGTGCTCAAGCTCCGGCGGCGCCCGGTGGCGGTTCCCTTCGCGCGGATGTGGGAGCGGATCCTGCGGGATCAGGAGGCGAGCGAGCTCTTCTCGCGGCTCAAGCGGCTGCTCTCGCTCCTGCTCCAGCTGGTGCTGCTCGCCCTGCTCCTCGTCGCGCTCGGCGATCCACGCCTCGCCGAGTCGCTGGTCGAGGGGCGCAGCACGGTGGTCCTGGTCGACACCAGCGCGTCGATGAAGGCCGTCGACGTCGCCCCGTCGCGACTCGCGGCCGCGCGGGCGGAGGTGCGCCGCCTGGTGCAGGGGCTCGCCAGCGCCGACCGCCTCCTGGTGGCGCGGATGGACGCGACCGTCGCGCCGCTCTCCACCATGACCGACGACGTCGCCGCGCTCGAGGCGGCCGCCGACGCCCTCACCGCCACCGACACCCGCGCCGACCTCGCCCGCGGCCTCACTTTCGCGCTCGACGCGCTCCGCGGGCTCCCGCGCCCCGAGATCGTGGTGGTGGGCGACGGCGCCTATGGTGACCTCGAGGCGGTGCGCGCCCGGGTCCCGCTGGGGGAGGTCCCGGTGCGCTTCATCCCCGTGGGCAAGGAGCAGCGCAACGTCGCCATCACCCAGTTCTCGGTGCGCCGCTACCCGCTCGACAAGGCACGCTACGAGGCGCTGCTCGAGGTCACCAACACCAACGACCGGCCGGCGGAGGTGGAGCTGACGCTGCTCGGCGACGGGGACGTCGTCGACGTCACCCGCCTCAAGCTCGGCCCGCGCGAGCGGCTGCCGCGATTCTACGCCGATCTCGCGGGGGCCAGCCGCACCATCGAGGCGACCCTGGCCCTGGTCGGCGACGACCGAGATTTCCTCCCGGCGGACGATCACGCCTACGCCCTGATGCCCGAGCGGCGGCGCGCGCGGGTCCTGGTGGTCACCCCCGGCAACACCTACCTCGAGGCGGCGCTGTTGCTCGACGAGTACCTCGACGTCACGCTCGTCGAGCCCGGCCGCTACCCGCCGGCGGGCACCTTCGACGTCACCATCTTCGACGGGGTGGCCCCGCCCCTGGCGGCGGGGACGGGCGCCTCGCTCTACCTCGACCCTCCTGCCGAGGGGAGCCCGGTCGCGCACGAGCGCGCTCTGGACGAGGTCTTCGGCTTCGACGTGTGGGACAAGAAGAGCCCGCTGGTCCGCTGGATGGCGATGGGGGACATCCAGGTCGCCAGCGGCCACACGCTCCGGCCCGCTCCCGGCGACAAGGTGGTGGGTGCCAGCGAGCACGGGCCGATCCTGGTGGCGGGGACCCGCGCCGGTCGCCCGTTCGTGGCCCTGGGCTTCGACCCCCGGCGGAGCGACCTCGTGCTGCGCGTGGCCTGGCCGCTCTTCGTCCTCAACGTGATCGATCACTTCGTGCAGGAGGACGCCCGGTACATCTCGTCGTACCGCACCGGCGAGGTGTGGCGGATCCCGACCCCGAGCGGTGCGTCGGTGGCGGAGCTGCGCGACCCGAGCGGGCGCACTCGCCCGGTGCCGGTGCAGCATGGGCGCGCGGTCCACTTCGGCGACCAGGCGGGCTTCTACGAGCTCGTGGTGGCCGGGGATCCGGAGCCGGTGCGCACCGGCTTCGCCGCCAACCTGGTCGACCTCGCCGAGAGCGAGATCGCACCCCGCGCGGAGCTCACGCTCGGCGCGCCGCCCCCGCCCCCGCGGACCCCGCTGGCGCCGGGGATCCGGCAGCACCTCTGGATCTACCTGCTCCTCGCCGTGATCGTCCTCTCCCTGCTCGAGTGGATCACGTACCACCGGAGGGTGACGGTGTGACGGGGCGCACCGGACGACTCCTCTGGGGGCTCGCCCTGGTCGCGCTCTTCGGCGCCCTCGCGTGGCTCTACCGCGAACGGGTGCTGGCGGCGCCGGAGGGGGCCTTCGAGTGGGTGCGCCGGGGGATCACCTACGAGCTGGTCGATCCACGGCCGCTCGGGGTGGTGCTCCTGGCGCCGCTCCTGCTCTTCTTCCTCGGCCGCTCCCTCGCCGATCTGCCCTGGCAGCAGCGGGTGCTGGCGTTCGCGCTGCGGCTCGCGTTCTTGCTCGCCCTCGGGCTGGGGCTCTCGCGCCTGGTACGGACGGCAGAGAGCCGGAAGATCGCGACCGTGTTCGTCCTGGACGTCAGCGACTCGGTCGCCGACGAGGCGCTGGAGGACGCGCGGGCGGCGATCGTGCGCCTGGGCGCGGCGCGGCGCGGATCCGACGTGGTCAAGCTCGTCACCTTCGCCCGGCGCCCGCGGCTGGTCGAGCTCCCGGTGGAGGGCGGCGCGCTGGCGCCGCCGCCGGTCGCCACGCTCCGCCACGCCCCGGACCCGGGCGCGCCCGCGAGCGAGCGGCCCACGGCGGGGAGCGACCTCCAGGCCGCGCTGCAGCTCGCCTACGGGGTCTTCCCGCCGGGTCACCTCAAGCGCGTGGTGCTGATGAGCGACGGCGTGGAGACGGAGGGCGACGTGCTCGCGGAGGCCAACCGCGCGCGCGACCTCGGGGTCCGCCTCTTCGCCGTGCCCTACCGCCGCCCGCCGCCGGCCGAGGTGGCCGTCCGCGAGCTCCGGATGCCCGAGAAGGTGGAGATCGGCGCGCCCTTCACGGTGGTCGCCGACCTGTACGCCAGCCGCCCGACGCGCGCGCGCGTCCGCCTCTACCAGGGCGAGACCCTGAACGGGCTCGACGGGATCCGCGACCTCGAGCTCGTCCCGGGCACCAACGAGATCGAGCTCAAGTCGGTGGTCCGGGTGGGTGGAGCGGTCACCTACCGGCTCACCCTCGACCCGCTCGGCCACGACCAGTTCGCGGAGAACAACGCCTACTCGACCACCCTCGAGGTCCCGGGTCGGCCGGCGGTGCTCTACGTCGAGGGGCAGCCGCAGCGCGCGAGCTACCTCTCGAGCGCCCTCACCGCCCAGCAGTTCGACGTCGACGTCCGCTCGCCGAACGGCTTCCCCGGGTCGATCCAGGAGCTCGAGCGGTTCGACTTCGTGATCCTCTCGGACACGCCGCAGGAGGCGGTGAGCATCTCCTCCCAGGAGCTCATCGCCCAATACGTGCGCGACCTCGGCGGCGGCTTTCTGTTCGCAGGCGGCGAGGCCGGCTACGGCCTCGGCGGCTGGGCGCACTCGACCATCGAGCGGCTCCTGCCCGTGCGCATGGACGCCGAGCGGCGCAAGGACATGCCCGGCGTCGCCATGGTGCTGGTGATCGACCGCTCGGGCTCCATGACGGGGCTGCCGCTCGAGATGGCCAAGGCGGCGTGCAAGGCCACCGTGAGCACGCTCCAGGGCGACGACCTCATCAGCGTGATCGCCTTCGACTCCGAGCCGATCCGGTACGTGAAGATGCAGTCCGCCCGCTACCGGAGCCGCATCCAGAACGACATCCTGCGCATCCAGCCCGGCGGCGGCACCGAGATCTTCCCCGCGCTCGACATGGCCTACCAGGACATCACGGTGGTCCAGGCGCGCAAGAAGCACGTGATCCTGCTCAGCGACGGCCGCTCGCCGACGCAGGGGCTCCTGGATCTGGTGCAGGCGATGATCGCCGAGTCGATCACCGTCACCACGGTCGGTCTCGGCGACGGGGCCGACGGGGAGCTCCTGCGGTCGCTCGCCGACGCGGGGGGCGGCCGCTACCACGCGGTCCCCGATCCGAGCGCGCTGCCCCGGATCTTCACCCGCGAGACGGAGCTCATCGCGCGGCAGGCGGCGGTCGAGGAGTGGTTCCCGGTGCAGCAGGTCGCGCCGGCGGCGTTCCTGCAGGGGATCGCCATCGACGCCGCGCCGCTGCTGCACGGCTACGTGGCGACGCAGCTCAAGGGGCCGCCGGCGCAGCTGATCCTCGCCAGCGACCTCGGCGAGCCGATCCTCGCACGCTGGCGGGTGGGGCTCGGGCAGACGCTGGCGTGGACCAGCGACGTGAAGAACCTCTGGGCGGTGGACTGGCTGCGCTGGCCGGCCTTCGGCAAGTTCTGGGGTCAGCTGGTGCGCGAGCACATGCGCCGCCAGGACCGGCGTGAGCTGCCGATGACGGTGGAGGTCGTCGGTGAGCGCCTGCACGCGGTCGTCGACGCCTTCACGCTCGATGAGCGCTTCGACAACGGTATGCAGTCCTCGCTCGCCGTGATCGGCCCCGAGCCGAAGGGGGAGCGGCGCGAGGTGCCGCTGCTGCAGCCCGCGCCCGGCCGCTACGAGGCCTGGTGCGCCTTCGATCGCTACGGGTCGTTCCGCCTCCACGCGGAGCACCGGAGGGAGGACCGGGAGGGGGGGCTCAAGGCGGTCGCTGAGAGCTTCGGCCACGTCTCCAACCCCTACCCGCGGGAGTACGCCACCTTCGAGCCCGACGTCCAGCGCCTGGAGCGGGCGGCGCTCGCGGGCGGCGGCGCCCTCGACCCGGCCCCGGCGGCCGTCTTCGATCCTGGCGCCGAGCGCATCGTGTATCACGAGGAGCTCTGGAGCCGCTTCGTCCTGGCGGCGATCGTGCTCTTCCTGCTCGACCTGTTGATCCGGCGGGTGCGCCTCTTCGATCGCAAGTTCGTGCCCCGGCGCGCGCGCCGGGCGGGGACGCTGCCGTAGGGCGCGCGGGCGCTGCGGTGTCGCTTGCGGTCCGGCGGGCGATCCCTGAAAGATCCCCCGATGGCGAGCCCCGTACCCCAACCCGGCGCCTGTCCGCACCAGCCCGGGTGCCCGGGGTGCCCGCTACGCGGGCGCCCCTACCCGGAGCAGCTCGCCACGAAGCGCGCCGCCGTCGTCGCGGCGTTCGCGCCCTACGGCGTCCTCGACGCGGGCGCGATCGGGGAGGCGCGCGGCGCGGCCGAGTTCGACGCCTACCGCCTGCGCGCCAAGCTCGTCGCCAGCGACGCCGCGCTCGGGCTGTTCGAGGCCGGCGGGCACCGCGTGGTAGACACCCCCGGCTGTCTCGTCCTCCGTCCGGCGGTGGCGCGCGCCGTCGCCGCGCTCCGCGCGCTCGCCCTGCACCGCGCGGGGGTTTCCGCGGTCGACGTGCGGGAGGTGGATCGGGGGGTGATGGTCACGCTCGCCGCCGCAGATCCCGGCGCGCCCGCGGTCGCCGCGCTGGCGGCGGCGGCGCGGGAGAGCGTGCCGGGGCTGGTCACCCTCGCGGTGAGCCGGCGCGAGCCAGACGCACCGCAGGTGATCGGCGCCGCGCCGGCGGTCGTCGTGGGCGCTGGCGCCGAGCGTCATTCCCCGGATCCGGACGCACCGTACCACTTCGCCGGCCCCGGCGCCTTCACCCAGGCGCACCCCGGGCAGCTCGTGGCCCTGCACCGCGCCGTCGAGGCTGCCCTGCGCGACCGGCTCGGGTCGCTCGCCGAGCGTCGCGTCCTCGAGCTCTACGCCGGCCCCGGCGCGCTCGGGCTCCGCCTGGCCCGCGCCGGCGCGCAGGTGACCCTGGTCGAGAGCCTCCGCACGGCGGCCGAGCTCGCGGCGCAGGCGGCACGCGAGCAGGGGATCGCGCTCACGGTGCACGCCATGGACGCTCTGGTCGCGACCGCTCGCCTCGTGGCCGCGGGCGAGCGCTTCGACGCGATCGTGGTCAACCCCCCGCGGCGGGGCCTCGCACCGGAGGTCCGGCGCGCGCTGGCGGCGGTCGGCGCGCGCGTCGTGCTCTACGTGTCTTGCGCGCCGGGCACGCTCGCCCGGGACGTCGATCACCTCGCGCGGCTCGGCACCGTTCCGCTCGCGGTCGTCCCCTGGGACATGATCCCGGGCTCCGCCGCGGTGGAGGCGCTCGCGACCCTGGTGCCCGGCCGCCCTGGCCCGCCGCGCGTGCTCCACGCTGACGATGAGCTCATCGTCGTCGATAAACCCCCGCACGAGCCGGTCACGCCCCAGGGCGAGCACACTGGATCGCTGCTCGAGCGTGTCCGGCGCGATCTCGACGCGCCCCAGGCGGTGCCGGTGCACCGGGTGGACATCGGCACCAGCGGGATCTGCCTCTTCGCGCGGCGCCCCGCCGCCGTCGGCGACCTGGCGCGGGCGCTCGCGGAGGGCAGGAAGTCCTACCTCGCGCTGGCGCGCGGGATCACCCATGCGAAGGGGACGCTCCGGCGCGCGCTCACGAGCGGCCACCGCGCCCTCGAGGCCACCACCCGCTACACGCGGCAGCGGGTGGTGGGTGGGCATTCGCTGCTGGCGGTGCTGCCCGAGCAGGGGCGCACCCACCAGATCCGTCGGCACCTCGCCGGCATCGGACACCCCGTCGTCGGCGACGCGCGCTACGGCGATGCGCGGACGAACCACCACTTCGAGCACCGGCACGGCCTGGACCGCACCTTCCTCCACCTTCAATCCGTTCACCTCGCGCGCGCCCGCGGCCCGCTCGAGCTCCGGTCCGACCTCGCCCCGGATCTCGTGGCCGTGCTCGACGACCTCGCCGGTGACCCGCGCTCCTGAGCGCGGCCCCGCGGGACCGCTTCAGCGCCCCGGTCGGCGCCGTCGCCGCACCGGATCACGCCAGGACGTGGCCGGGGTCGTCCCAGGAGCCGTACAGGTGCCCGTCCGGCTGGATCACGGCGTGACGCACGACCCGGTCCTGGGGCGGGTTCAGGGCGTCCGTCACCACGACGCCCATCCCCTGGCAGGTGAAGGCCCGCGCCCATGGGAACGAGGGCTGCTCGCGGCCCCGCTCGCCGAGCAGAGCGACGACCTCGTCCGTCTCTATCCGGTTGGTGCGGACCCAGGTGGCCACGGGTTCCGAGCCGGCGCGCGCCGGCTGACGGGGTTCCCCGGCGCGGCGGAACGTGAGCTGGTGCACGCCTTGCCGCGCCGACCAGTCGAGGAAGGCGGCGAGCTCGTCGCGGGAGTCGAGGCCGCCGCGTACCAGCACGGCGGTGAGCCGGACCAGGAGCCCGAGCTCGCGCCCCATGCGCACCACGCGCGCGAGGTCGAAGTCGACGGCGCCGTCGGCGAGCAGGCGCCGGTTGACCTCGTCGCGGTGGCTCACGCAGCTCAGCGCCAGCGTGTTGAGCCCCTTCTGCTTCCACAGGGCGAGGCGGCGCTCGTCCAGCAGGGTGCCGTTCGTCTGCAGCTCAGGGATGAGGCCCCGGCCGCTGGCGTAGAGGATCTCGATGAGATCGGCGATCTCCTCGGGCGGCGCCAGCGTCGGCTCGCCCTTGCCGGTGAGGATGCCATAGGGCAGGCCCGCGCAGACGCGCAGGTACTTGTCGGCCAGGAAGGCGACGCGCTCGAGGGACACCGGGGAGCGCGCCGGGGTGCCGACACGGTAGGTCTGCTTGCTGATGCAGAAGGGGCAGCGGAGGTTGCACGCGGCGGTGCCCACCATGACCGAGAGCGACGAGATCTCGAGGCTAGCCATGTCCGGCGCGCTCCCGCGCCACGAAGTAGGGGGTCAGGCAGAAGCGATAGCCGTCAGCGCGGCGGAAGCGGGCGATGAGCTCTCGCTGTGGCGCCGCGAGCTCGGCGACCGCGCCGGCGGGGACGTGCGCGAGCAGGAAGGCGTCGCTCGCCCGCAGCGGCAGGCCGGTGTCCTGGCGGATCTGGGCGACGATCGCCTCCTGGATGGGGTGGTACTTCCGGTACAGCTCCTCGGGCCCGAGCCCCCGCACGATGGCGTCGGCGATGAGCAGGGCGAAGATGCTCTTGAACCACTTGTTGGCGACCAGGGCCGGGATCTCCTGGCGGGCCAGGGTGAAGCCCACCCGATCGTAGAAGAGCCCGTAGGTCTTGGAGAAGGAGAGGGCGACCGCGAAGACCGACGGGTGGGACAGGTCGTAGCGGTGGGGCGCGGTCGAGCCGAGGTAGGCGAGATCGTAGAACAGCCGGTGCCCCGCCTCGGCGATGGCGAGCACCTCCTCCTCGGGCAGGAGGTTACCGTCTATGGCCGAAGGGTTGGAGAGGAACCACACTCCGGGCGCGAGGCTCCTCGGGTCGGTGCCGCGCTCCACCTCGACGGTGAGGATGCCCCGCTGCGCGGCGACCACCCGGTAGCCCTCGTAGTCGCCGCGAAAGACGTAGATGAACCCCACCCCCTCCTCCCGCAGCAGGGACATGACCTCGCGGATCCCCTCCTCGGAGCCGGAGGTCGGGTAGCGGTGCGGGAAGCTCGCGAGCGCAGGGACCGCCGGCCGGTAGAAGGCGAGCACGCGCTCGATGATCGGCTCATGGAAGGCATCCAGTGCCCCAGGTGGCTCGGTGGCGCGCAGGAAGACGTCGTGCGGGAAGCCACCGTCCAGGAGTCGGTCGATGATCCGACGCGTCTCGGGGTGACGGTAGCTGTAGACGGTCGGGAGCGCCGCCAGCGGCATGAGCGCCACCGATCTACCATGGACCAGCCGGCGTAGTCTGCGTGCGCTGGCGGGGCGAACGAACGAGGTCGGGCGGGAGCGATCGGCCACCGACCTCCGTCGCCGTTCGCTCGCTGGCCACCCGCGGAACCCGGCGCGGGGACGAGGGGCGTCGGAGCTCGTCGCGCGGGCTCCGCGCCCCGACCGTAGGGCGTGCGCGGATCACGGTGGTCGCAGCCGGGCGACGTCCGAGAAGCTCCTGGACGGTGGGGACGTTGGAGTCGGACTCGAGCAGACGGATCGCGAACCCGAGCTGCGAGGAGGGTTAGGGGACACGAGCCCGCTCCCCGCTGTCAGCGCCGCCTGGTGACCGAGCGTGTTCACTGCACCGGCGTCTGCTCCGGCCGGATGGCCCGAGCGCTCCGGGGTGCGGAGCCGGCGTCCGAGTAAGAAGCCAACCCGGAGCCCCGGGGCGGGATTTCCGCTTTCACCTTGCCCAGCCTGCGGCTCCCCGACCCGCTCCCCGTCACGCGATTACCCGGTCGTCCCCGGAACCAGTCCCGGGGGAAGCGCGGCGGCGGCCACCCCGGGCGCTGCGTGCCCCGGCCGAGGCCGCGCGGGTCCGCGCAACGGAGGACACGCTGCCTTCTCCACGCCCGACGTCCACCCACCGCCGTTCTCGACCGGCGGCGACGCCCTTGCGTGGGGCCTCGCACCTCAACGCGCGCGGCAGCGGGCCTTCCCTTGTCGCGACCCGAGTCCTCGTTCTCGTCGCCGCGGGGCGCTCCCGTTCTTTGGCGAGCGACCCGGAGCGGCTATCATCGGCGCGGTCATCGAGCACCCAGAGGCTCTTCATGACGGCTCCCCTTCCCTCTCGTCCGGTCCTGTCGCTGGTCATCCCCATCTTCAACGAGGAGGAGACCATCCCCGAGCTCGTGCGCCGGCTCGAGGCGTTCCTGGCCAGCGTGGGTGAGCCTTGGGAGGTGGTGTTCATCGACGACGGCTCGAAGGACCGCTCCCTCGAGCTGCTCCGGGCCTTGGCGATCCGGGAGCCTCGCTACAAGCTGGTCGCGCTGGCCAGGAACTTCGGGCACCAGCTGGCGATCACCGCCGGGATCGACGTCGCCGACGGTGACGCGGTGGTGGTCATGGACGCGGATCTCCAGGATCCGCCCGAGGTGGTCACCGAGATGCTTCGCCGCTTCCGGGAGGGCTTCGACGTCGTCTTCGCCGTCCGGACCCGGCGTCATGGCGAGTCGTTCTTCAAGCGCGTCACCGCCGCCATCTTCTACCGCACCCTCAACCTGATGCTCGGGTTCGAAATCCCCAACGATGCCGGTGATTTCCGGCTCATGTCGCGGAAGGTGGTGCTGACTCTCCGCACACTGCGGGAGCGCCACCGCTTCGTGCGCGGGATGGTGGCCTGGATTGGCTTCCGACAGACGCGGGTGACCTACGAGCGCGCCGGGCGCTTCGCCGGAGAGACCAAATACCCGCTCAGCAAGATGCTGCGCTTCGCCATCGACGGGATCACCTCCTTCTCCACCGTGCCCATGCGCACCGCGACCTGGCTCGCGGTGGCCACCGGCGGCCTGGCCGTGGTCATCGCGGGTTGGGCGATGCTGCAGAACCTCCGCGGTGAGCCCGTGACCCCGGGGTGGACCACCATCATGATGCTGGTGGCGCTGTGCGCGTCGGCGCAGCTCCTGATGATGGGGATCATGGGCGAGTACGTGGGGAGGATCTTCGACGAGGTGAAGCGCCGTCCCCTCTACACGGTGGCCGAGAGGATCAACCTGGATCCGCCCCCGGCCCCGCCGCCCGAGTCCGCCGAGCGCACTGCCCCCGAGGCGACACGCTGAACCGGAGGCGAGCTGCCCCTACCCGTCGTGCAGAGCGGGGGGGAAGCCCGGGCTATTGCGCCGGCCGACGGCGTCCTCCGATTCGCTGCCACAGCGGCTCGGCGCTGGCGGGGCTGGCTCCACGCTTCGCCAGGATGAACGGACCCTCCTGCGCGACGACCCCATACTTCCCCGACTCCAGCGCCTGACGGATGTGCGCCACTTCCCCGCCCAGACGCGACAGCCCCACCAGCAGGTACTCCGGATCCTTCCCCAGCGTGTACTTCAAGCTGTACATGATGAGCCGCGATGACACGTGCGGGCCCTCCGCCTCGGTGGCCGCGACCGTCGCCTCGGGCGGGATCCGCGCGATGATCGAGCGAAGCTGCGCATAGCGGGTTTCGTCGGCAGGGGTCACCGCGAAGGTCTTCCGCGAGAACCCGCCCATGATTCCGTCGCCAGCCGGGAAGGCCCCCAGCTGGTAGCTGAGCGTCGCGGCCGTGATCACCAGCGCCACCAGCACTCCCCACCTCCGAGAGTCGCGGTGGGTGGCCAGCATGGAGGCGGCGAAGACGTACGGGACCCAGAAATACGTGTACTGGAACGACGCCATGTACATGGGTGGACGGTTCGTCACCAGCAGGGTCGACACCAGCCCGGGCAAGAATGCCAGCCAGAAGAGGGGACGGCGGAGCCACAGCGCCAGGACCGGCACCGTCATGTGCAGCACGTAGAGCAACTTCGGCTCCGTGAGCATCGTGCGCAGGGTGAACGACGGGTTGCTGAGGACGGTCAGGATCACCGCGCCGAACCCGTGGGCTCCCTCGGCCTTGACGTCCTCGTACATGGTGTCGAACCACCACCGACCGAAGAGGGGCATGACGCCGAACTTCATGGTGACGAAGTAGATCCCGGAGAGGATCGCGATCACCACCCCATCCCGCACCAGGGTGCCCGTGAGCACCAGGAACGCGCCGAGCACCGCGGTGCCGATGGACATGTCCTCGCGGCAGAGGAAGGCGAGCCCCAGCACCGCGTACAGGGCGGCCCGGCGCCAACGCGAGCGGGGCGCCTGCGCCAGCGTGGCGGTGAAGTAGAGCAACCAGGCGATGAAGTGCATGCCCAGCGCGGTGAAGTGGAAGTCGTAGAAATTGGGCTGCTGCACCGCGGGCGCCATCAGGAAGGCGACCGCGAAGCAGAGCCCGCCCAGGCTGCCGAGCCGCGTGCGCCCCAGGAGGAAGACGGGGATCGCCGTCAACCCGACCAGCGCCGACTGGATCCAGAGGAGCGCGTGCGCCCCGGGCGAAATGGCGTAGAAGGGGAGGAGCAGGTAGAGCCCGAACTCCGCGTGCCCCTGCAGCGTGCTGAAGTCCTCCAGGTGACCGGCGATGGCGGGCGATCGGAAGGGATGACCGTGGAGCGCGTTGAAGAAGAGATTGTCGTACTCGGCCAGATCCGAGCTCATCGTCGCCATCTTCAGGTGACTGACGTTGGTGAGGACCCCGACGCGGTAGGCGTACGCGATCGCCAGCGTCGCCGTGAGCACCAGCGGCACCCCGCCGAGCAGTCGGCGGGGCAGCCGCCGCCCCCAGAACCAACCCTCGGTGAGGAAACGCCAACCGACCTTGGGCTCGGCGGCCTCCACGCACAGCCGCACCAGGCGCTCCAGACCCAGCCCCAGGGCGAGCGTGAAGGCGAGGAAGGCGAGCTCCTTGCCCGACCAGGCCTCTTGCTGGAAGAGCACCGGCACGAAACAGCTCACCACCAGCGGCGCCGTGAGCTTCGCGATGCGCAGGCGCGTCGCGTTGGGGTCTTCCTGAGATCGGGTCCCGAGGAGGACCACGAGGGCGGCCAGGCCCGCCCCCAGCCCGGCGATCCCCAGCACCCACAACCGCGCCCTGAGCGGGAGCCGGTTACCCACGAAGAACGAGGCGAAGGAGCCTCCGAACAGGGGCGGGGTCACGGCGAGCAGGAAGGAACCGGTCCCCAGCGCCACGGCCGTCAGGGACCGCACCATCAGGGTGAATGGGGGGAGCGGAGCGTCACGGTACGTCATCGGCCAGTGCCCCTTCTTCGGCTTTCCCGACGTTCAGCATCCCGGAGTCCGTCCGGCCCGAGCCTCGCCTGCGCACGCGGCGGGCTTGCGGCGCCTGGCATCCGGCCCGGCGCGCGAGGCGCGCCCACCAGCGCCGATCGCGCGAGCGCGCCTCACGAGCGCCGTGGACCCCGCGGACTGCGGACGGAGAGTGGCCGACGAACTCCGCACGTCAGGCTCGAAAGGGACGGACGCGCCGACCCCACTCGTGCCGCATGAACACCAGCACGTCGTGCGCGCGCGCCGGGAGCGCACGTAGCATGGCGTTTCGCAGCAACCAGTAGCGAGACGCGACCTCGGGGATGGGCTGGCCCTCCGGGATCTCGTGGCCCCGAATCGCCTCGGGCAGCGAGGACACGGCGTCGGACGCGACGTAGAGCAGGGTATTGTAACGATACCAGGGCGCGACCCTCCGGTCGCCGCGGAGACGCGGCCGGAGGGGGTCGAAGCAGCGATAGCCGCGCTGGGCGAAGCGCGCCCGCCAGTACGAGAGCGGCTGCTCGTTGACGTGGAACTCACCCCCCTGGCCGGGCACCGCGGCGGAGAAGAGCACGACGCTACCGTGGCGCACCAGGTTGTCGATGAAGGTTTCCGCACAATCGGCCGGGAGGTGCTCCGCCACCTCCAGGGAGGTGACCAGATCGAAGCGGCGCTCCTCATCGAACGGCCGCGAGAGCTCGATCGCGCGGAAGTCCTCGGGCGGAATCAAGAGGGATGCCGGGTCGACGTAGCTACCATCCACCCCCCGCACCTCGGCCACCCCTTGCTCACGCCAGCCCCGGCACCACGCGCCCGCGCCACACCCCACGTCGATCACGGAGCGGGGGGCGAGCCACCCCATCAGCAGGGGGCAGACGACCCGCGCCGCCGCGAAGGAACCAGCATTGATGTACTGGAAGAACCGCGGACCATAGCGGTGGCTATCGGCCATGAGCCTCCAATCACAAAGCGGCCGGCAGCCTAGCACACCGCGGAGCACGCGGAAGCGGCGCCCGACCTCCGACGCGCAGGCATCACGCGCCGGCCACGCGCCCGGGTCCACTCCCACTCGCGCGGTGCGGCGCGCCGGTGCCGCGCTGGGGCGCTCCCGTGCCCTACCCCGCCGCGAGGCGCCGTGGTGACGTCAGTTGCGAGGGGCGCCGCCGGAAACCCCAGTGCACGATGGAGCGCCGCCGCTCGTCGGTGTCCCGCCGAGCGCGCTGGCCCCGTCGTCACGGACGGACCGAGCCGGCGGTGGCCGCGCCGACGACGGAGCCCCGCTCGTGTGCGCGGTCCGAGGGGCGCAGGCTCATTACCCAGTACCCGATCGGCGACCCGCCTCTGCGCGAGGGGTAGCGTGCCCCATGCTCAACCTCATACCCGGCGGCCTCGGCGAGGCGGGCGTACCCCGCGGGCCGTCGGGGGTACTGGCCACGGTCGAGCACCGTCAGCAGGTTGTTCAGGAGCTGCTCAGGGAAGAAGGAGACGTCGAGGGTGGTGACGCGCCGCAATCGCGGAGACAAGGCGAGGACGCGGAGCAGGCCGACGGCGTCCTCGTCGTTCAGGTGATGCAAGAGCCCGCTCAGCACCACCAGGTCTGGCATCCACTCCCGCACGTCATCTTCGGTGAGGGCGCGATCGAAGAAGGTGACCCCAGGCCGCTGCCTCGCTCGCTCCTGCGCGTGACGCACGGCGATCGGATCGGTGTCGAACCCGACGTAGCGCGAGAACTCCTGCAGATAGCGGAGCGCGACTCCGGTACCACAACCGACGTCCAGCACCGTGTCCCCGGGACCTGCCTGGAGGAGCTGGTAGACCGGCGAGGTGTCGATGCCTCCCAGCACGAGCGGACGCACGCGCTCATAGACGAAAGGGGCACCCAGGATCCGTCGATACCAGGACACGCTCGGCCGCGTACCGCACGCGGATCGCCGGATCAAGCCACCCGGCCGCGATCCCGGCCAGCGCCGGGGAGCCGGGCCGCGGGCTCGGCGCACAGAGTGCCGCGTGCTGGCCACGTAGAGCTCGCCAGCCCGGTGAGCCAGGGCCTGAACGCGTGGGTGAAGGTGGGCGTCGAGGACCTGCTCGACGACGTCATCGAGCTCGCGGTCAAGGGCGGCATTGGCGACGAAGACGCAAGCCGCGGTCGCGGCCTCCCGTTCCGGAGGACACGGATCGATCCGAAGTGCCAAGCCGCGTCGAGGAAGCCCGACGAGGACGCGCATGGCCGTCAAGCCTGCGACCATCGCCGGTGACTGGCTTCCGCGCGGGCAACCGGTCCGCCGACGTCAACGAGTGCCCCGGAGGGGGCCCACTGCCCCCGGGGCAGATCACCAGCGTCCCGCGACTGGCCTCGTCCTTGCTCGCGCGCGCCCTGACCTGCGCGCGCGGCGCGGGGTGAAGAGGCGCGCAGCAGCGGCATGGAGACTGCTCTAGAAGAGGCCTACGAGGGGGGACTCGAAGTCCGCGGCCCATCTCCAGGTCCCGGCGCCAGCCCGCCAATGTTCCACGGAGTCGAGTCGCGCTCGCCTGTCCCCCGCCCGCCGCGCGCGGCAGGCGCACCGTCCGTCGAACCCCACCCCGGGGCGCCAGCCAGGCCATGGCTCCCGTCCCTGGCCGCCCGTCTCTTGTCTACCCGACCGGTGACGGTCGACCTTGCGCCAGAAGCTGACCAAGATCCCGTCAACCATGAAGGGAAAGAGCTTTCTGGCCTGGCTCCCGGGGATCCCCATCGCGATCGTGAACGGAGCTCTCCGGGAGCAACAATACCGGCGCTTCCTGAGCGAGCTGCGGGCGCACCAGCTCTCCGGGATGAGCTTCATCGTCCTCTTCGGGGCATACGTCTGGTTCGTCGTGGCATGGCTCCGGCTGTCCTCGGCCAGCCAGGCCCTCCGTCTCGGTCTGTACTGGCTGCTTCTCACCGTCGCCTTCGAGTTCGTCTTCGGCCACCTCGTCATGGGACAAACCTGGGGGGCGCTGCTTCACGACTACAACGTCTTCGCCGGTCGCGTCTGGGTCTTCGTCCTGATCTGGATCGCGGCAGCCCCGAGCCTCGTCTTTCGACTGCAGCGGAGACGCTCGCGGCCGGCGGCCTGACTTCGGCTGGCCGCGTGACCGCGCGATGTCCGATGCCGTGACCGCGGCCGCGCATCCCTCGTCGGTCACCGCGGCCGTCGATCTGGGTCGAGCGCTGCCGCGGTCCCCCTGCCCAAGGCGCTTGCGTCCGACCTCTCCGCCCCGCCCCGCTTCTGCGCTCCCCCGCCCGGACGAACGGGATTGTCCCCGGCCTCCGCTCCGGAGGCGCTCCTTCCCTCTCGAGCACGGCGCCGAACCGATCCTCGGGGCAGTGGCCACGAGGGTCGATCACCGGGAGGCGCGCACCGGAACGAAGAGCGTGCGTGCGCCTTAGGTAGGGAGCGCTCCCTGCCCCCGGGGCGGCTGGGGTGAGGCTGCTGCTCGCGGCCTGTCGACGGCACCGGACTGGAGCAACGGGGCGCTGGCGCGACCAACCGGCCAAGTAGGGAGGTGCCCAACGCCGGGCCACGCGCTGGCACCTGTCGTGCGGAGGCGCAGGTTGGCGGTGCGCTGTGACCCAGCGACGATCCCACGTGGTGCTCGGAGGCGCCCGCGAGCTCCGGGGTGACCGGGCGAACGATCAAGACCGCGGGCACCCGGCGGTGGTACCTTCTCCTCGTGTCGTGGGCCTCGCCGCCCGCGGCCCCGCGCGCGCGGAGGGCGACACCTGCCATGTCCGACTGGATGCTCAGGGTTCGCCGCGGGCTGACGACGCCGAAGACCCGACGCGAGGAGCGCGAGGCCCAAGCCGAGCTCAAGGCGCGCTGGCACGAGTTCGAGGCGCAGCTCGTCGAGCTGCTGCGCACTCCCGACCTCGACGAGGAGGCCGCCGCCCTCGGCCACCGACCCCGGAAGCCGCGCGCGCTCGTCATCGAGGCCATCCTCCAGCGACCGACGCCGGCGAGGGTGGACCGCCTGCTCTCTCTTCCTCCTCTGCGACCCGGACCCGGAGGTGCGGTCCTGTCTCGCGCTCGCGCTCGCGGCGAGCGGCAAGCGGTTCGTCCTGCCCCACGTCGAGCGCCTGCTGCTCGACCGCGATCAGGACGTGCGCCGCCACGCGACGTATGGGCTTCGTGACGCCGTCTGCGACGGCGCGTCCCCGGCGTTCGCGCGTGCCGCGGGAAGGCTCCTGCTCGACTTGCTGGCGCGTCACCCGGAGGACGACAACTTCGCGATCGGTCAGGCGCTCGAGGTCATCGAACCGGCCCTGCTCGAGGCGGCCCGGACCCTGGTCGCGAAGGCGGCGACGATCGACGAGAACCTCCCGTTCTTCGGGCTGCGTGAGAGCGCGCCCCCCTGGGGTGACTACGGGCAGGGCCTCGGCCACGGCATCGGGTGGAACACGGCGCGGTCGCGGCGCGGGCGGCTCCAGCTGGAGCGCACGGGCCCCTTCGTCCCGCCCATCACCTTTCCGGATACCACCGGCACGATCGTCGTGACCGCCGCACTGCGACGCGACCTTGTGGCACAGGGTTTCGCGGGGATCAACTTCGTTCCGGTCGACAAGCGGCGCATCGTCCTCCTCCGCTGGGAGGATTGGGAAAAGAGCGACGAACCCCGGCGCTATCCCGCTGGTGGCGAGCCGGAGAACTACGTCCTGCGCCGGAAGCACCGCCCCGAGATCGCCAGCCAGATGCCGGACCTCTTCGAGCTGCTCCCGGCCCGCGTCCCCGACCGGGAGGGGGGGCCGGTCCCCCGCGTCGACTTCCTGCGACTCGCCGGCGAGCCTTGCCCCAACGTCGTCTCGAGACGGGCCATGCGCTGGCTTCGTCAACAAGTCGGCGATTGGGTCGCCTTCGCCGCGCTGTCCGAGCCAACGCTGAAGAGGCTGCGCCGGCGCCGCCCGTGAGGCCGCGGCGTGCGTGCACCGTCCGCGCCCCTCCGCGCCGGTCCCGTGGTTCCTCCTTCCCGTCCGCTGACCTTCGCGGTGCTCGAGCGACCTCCCGTCCGCTGACCGACGGGGGCCGGGATTCGTCCCGATCGCCACTCTCGGGTCGCGCGCGAGAAACCGGCCTCCCTTCACCAACGAGGCGCTGCGCGCGAGGATCCGGTCGGAGTTCAGCCGCGAGATCGACCTTCTTCCCTTCTCCAGCGTCGAGCAGACCGTGCGGGACGACGTCGGTCTGCTCCGTGCCTCGCGGCTCATCCCCACCGGCATCCCCACCCGCGGTTTCGTGCACGACGTCCACGACGGGGCGCTGACCGAGATCGTCTGAGGCCAGCGGTTGAGCCCCCGAACCACTCCATCGGGCGGTGGAGCCTGGGGGCGCGTCAGGACGAGCCGGCTCGCGGCCCACCCCGGAGCCCGCCCCCAGACCGGGCGGTATCCGGGGTAGGCTCGCCAGCGATGCCCAGCGCGCACGAGACCGTGGCTGCGATGAGGGCCGAGGCGGCCAGCGGGCGCACGCCGCGGCTCCTCGAGGACTTCTTGCGCGCTCAGTTCCCGGAGCGCATGCGCGGCTGGTTCGCCCGCTGGTTGCTCCCGCCGCGCAGCTACGACGTGGGCCGGCTCGAGCCGTTCGAGGACGGGGGGTTCTTTCGGGCTTCGTGCCTGTTCTGGGCGTTCGCGGCCGATGACCTGCTCGAGGGAACGGTGTTGCCTTCGGGTGGCACCTGCGGGCTCTTCGCGCTCGGCGGCGGCGGCTTGCGCTACCTCCATCACCACCCGGAGCACCTCCAGCGCCTCCTCGGTGAGGAGGCGAGGCCGCTCGAGCAGTGCCCGCCGCTGGTGCTCGCGCGGCTGACGGTCGAGGCCCTCGCGCGGCGAGGCAACATGAGCCACGACGTGCTCGAATCGGCGCGGTACCTCGCGGAGTATCAGGGGGAACTCGGGGGCTTCGGCGGCGAGTACCGGCTCGATCCGAAAGCGTGGGAGAGGGTGAAGGATCGCATCGACGCCCCCACCCTCGCCGGCGATGGACGGACGGGCTGGGAGCTCCGCTTCACGACCCTCTCGGGCTGGATGCACGAGAAGCAGAGGCTCGTCGCCCACCGGGTTCGATTCGACGCGGCCTATCGCGTCGAACACCAGATGACGCTCCTGTCGAAGCGCGTGTTCAGCGCCCTGCCCGCGCTTCGGTACTGACGTCGCTCGCGGGCATCGGTCGTCGCCAGAGCCGGGCCTCGGCCCCCCGCCGCCGCGGCCAAACCCACGACCGGCTCCTGGTGCGCTCGCTATCGCGGCGCGAGCCCGGGTCCCCTCAGGTACTTGCGCGCCCGGACCAAGGCGCCCCCGGCGGGGCGGTTGCCGATCCAGAGCTCGTCGGTCAGCCGCTGAATGGCGCCCAGGCCCAGTCCGAGGCCGCGAAAGTCGCGGAGGTCATCGGCCAGGCTGCGCTCGTGGCCCTCGGAGACGCCGTCGCGCAGGGCGAGGGTGATGTCCGTGAAGCCGGGGCCGTCGTCCATCGCCCGGGACTCCACCCCCGACGCCGGGTCATCGATGGCCATCGGCACCAGCAGGCCGCCGCGAGCGTACTCGAGCATGTTCGTGGCCGCCTCGCTCACCGCCGTCGCCAGCTGCCCCCGCGCCGGAAGCTCGAAGCCCACCGCCCGCGCCAGCTCGCGCGCCGCCCCGCTGGGCGCGGGCGACGTCGGCCGCGCCGCCGATGCGGAACGAAACCTCAGACGACGAGGAGGAGGCAGGTGGCACCGTCGTGGCTCCGGGAGTGCAGGCGCCTGAGCTCCTCGGCGACGTTCCGAGCGCTCTGGTCGCGGAAGTCGTCCAGGGTGAACCGGGAGGAGATACCGTCCATCCGCCGCCGGCACCCGGCCAGCCCCAGGCCGAGGCCGGTCTTCGATCGGTAGCGGCCGCTCAGCACGGTCTCCACGTCCCGGATGCCGGGGCTCGAGTCCCGGGCCTCGATCGCAATGCTTCGGCGGTCGCCATCGACGGGAGCGATCTCGATCCCCCCTCTGCCCGCGTAGGACCAGACGTTGCGTGCCAGCTCGGACACGGCGGTGGCGATCTTGACCAAGCCCGTCTCCCGAACCCGATCCCGGCGGCCAGCGCGCGCTCTCTCGCCCCGGCGAGCACGACGGCGTCCTCGGTGTCGATCACGACGCACTCCGCCTGCAGTTGGCGCTCGGCGGCGCCTGGTGCGAGGGACTGCAGCGCGGCGGCGCAGCGCCGCAGGTCCGGTCCCAGTCCGCAGGCGGAGCCGGAGCGCCTGGGTGAGATGCTGCAGATACTCGGCGCCGATCCCCGCGCCGAGGAGCTCGGACTCGGTCACGCCGGCGCGCCGGAGCGCCACGGTGGTCGCGCTGCGGCTCCTGATCGGGCTCACGTACGGCCCATGCCGAGCTGCTCCGCGAGCTCCTCGGCCTGCTGCCGGCTCTGGCGCATCTCCTCGCCCAGAGCGCTCACCAGCATCGTGATGCCATACTAGACGGCCGAGAGGGCGTCGTCCCGGTCGGGATCGAGCGCCAACTGGACGTCGAAGTCCCCGGCTGCCGCCTGGGCGAGCGCGTCCTCCCGGCGCGACAGGCGCGCTTCGAGGTCAAGCATGTTCGCTGTCTCTGGCAGGTCGCCGCTCCTCGTGGCCTGGTGGGCCTGAGGCCAGGGTGAGCCACGCCAGCCCGTCGGCCTCGGTGGCGAAGAAGCGCGTCTGGTCCGCCTGCGCCGAGAGCCTCATCACCACCTTGGCCGCCATCCTCACCGGCGCGCTGGCGATGACGAAGGCCCTGCGGTCCATGGGCGCCTCGTGGAGGAGGATCTGGCGCACGTCCTTGCTGGGCGGCGTGTTCCCGAGGACGAACAGCGCGAGCCGTCGCGCCACGGGCTCCCAGGCCGCTTCGAGGTCCTGGAGCATCTGCCTCACGTTCTCGGGCGTCCCCCACGCGACGCTGCGATCGCGGGAAAGACCCTTCCGCGCTACCGTCAAGATCCAATCGCCTCTTCAGGGGGCTCTTCGCCCGCGTGGCCGGTCATCGGGCGGCGCACGCTCGGTGTCGCGAGCTTCCGCCGAGCTGCGTCCGACGACCGCCGCCGCCACCCGCCGCTGGTCCGACGCGCCCAGGACAACGCCCCGAGGCGCGGCTGGCGGCCTTCAGACGGCGGCCTCGGTCCAGATCGGCGAGGTTATCGCACGCGCCACGACGTCCCTCGACCGCACCGAGCTGCTGCCGCGCCACCGGCGACTGGGGTTGCGCGACCGCTGGCTGGTCGCCTCTTCACCACCCGGAGCCGGCCGGGCGGGTCCCGCGCCCTCCCGCCCCCGCCGCGGGTTTCGTCCCCGCCACCGAACGTCCGGAGGACGACCGGCTGAGCCCCCTGTCCCCATCGAGCCCCGTACGGGGTAGCCTCCGTGCGGAGGCGTCACGCGGAGATGGCCGAGCGGTCGAGGAACGGGTCGAGCCGCGACCACCCCGAACGAGGCAGCGGCGTGCCGATCGAGCCCCCGCGCGGCCGCGTCGGGTCGTGGCCATCCGCGCCCGGTTTGGCGCTCTGGCTGCTCGCCGGCTGCACCTGCCCGACTACCAGCACGGTGAGAGGACTGCTGGCCAAGCCGCCCATCGCCGAGCGCGAGGTGGTCTGTGTCCGCGCCGTCTACCGCGGTTCGCTCCGCTGCGAGCCCTGTCCCCCGGACGCGCTCTGCCAGCCCTGCATGCCCGTCGTGCTGCTCGCCGAGGCCGCGAGCAGCCCCGACGAGCAGGTCGTCTGGGTCTTCGGATCTGCGGAGGCGCTGGTCGAGGGCCGCGCCTACACCTTCCGGCTAGAGCTCCGGCCGGGCTTCGAAGAGCAGCTCCGCATCAAGGACAACAACCCCATCTACTTCGCCGGCCCCCCGCCCGTGGAGCTGCTGTCCGTGTGCGAGTAGGCGCCGGAGCCGATCGGCCCCGGCGGCGCTGGGTCGTCTTTCTGGCAACGGCTACGATCTTCGGCCCGGCCATGGGCACCCGCCTCGCTCTCCTTCCACTGCTCATCGGTGGCGTCGCGCTCGTCGGCGCCGTCGGGTGCCGACCCGTGATCGTGGTCATGTCGCCCGACCCGGCGCAGCGTGCCGCGGCCGCGCCGGCGGCGACGGTCACCGTGGCCCCGGTGGTCGGCGACGAGCCGCCGGAGGAGGCGGACGAACCCCCGTCGGATCGCGCAGCGAGCGCGCCGGCCCTCGGCGCCTACTGCGGCGGCTGGCAGGAGACCTGGGGTGTGAACGAGGTCACCGACGTCACCTATCACGACATCTACCTCGTCGACCTGCGCGGCTCCGCGTTGACCTTCGCCGCGCCGGGGCAACCCCACTACGACTTTCGCCGGGTGGAGCTCCTCGCCGATCACCTCGAGGTGGAGCTCGTCAACCGCTCGAGCGGCCTCGACTTCGTCATCGTCTACGACATGGTGATGGATCGGGACGGGCAGGCGATGCAGGGGGTGGCGACCACCCCCGAGAAGCGGGTGACCATCCGCTGGGATCGGATCTCACGCGAGGCCATCGACGCCGAGCTCGGCGCCGGCACCAGCGCGTCGCTCATTTGCCTCCGGCCGCCGACACCTCGCGGCGAGTGAGCCTGCCACGCGCCGGCGGGGGCGGGATCACCTGCGCGCCGCGCGGGCCCGGGCGACCGAGGCCGTGTCGATTGCCGGTGACCCCTCGTTTGGGTACCTTGCGTCCGGGAGAGTCGGAATGATCGATCCTGGAAGAGCGGCGTTGGTGTGGGCGGCGTGGGTGCTCGTGGCCTGCGGAGGCGGCCAGGCGCCGGCGGAGTCCCCGCCGAGCGGGGTCCCGGCGACGGGGGAGGGTGCGGCGTCGAACGCGAAGCTCGAGGGCGGTCCGGTCACGACGTCTGGCGACGCGGCGGAGCCCGAGAGCGCCGTCATCCAGCAGGAGCTGCCCTGCCCGGGCAAGAACGCGCGGTACTGGGACACCGGGCTCGTCAGGAGCGAGCTTCTCACCGAGGACTGCGAGGTCAACGGGCAGCGCTTCAAGGCGGGTACGCGGCTCGAGTTCGACGAGAACGGCGCGCTGATCACCACCGAGTGAGGGGCCAGCGGGACCGGCCCCGTGAGCCTCGACCTCCACAGACCTGGCCGGTCCACGTCGGGATCCAGCTCCGCCCCGTGAAGCAGGAGCTTTGGCAGATCGTGGATCGGGACTGCCTGCTGGGGCTCATCGCGGCGCTCCGGGTCCTGGTCGACGCTGCGGTCGAGTTCGGCGGCACCCTGGAGTGCATCAGGGAATGGCGCGGCCGTCCGCCCCAACCCCTCGCGCCGATCCGGCGCCGCGGCGGCTGGGGAGCGAGTCAATGGCTCTGCATGGCAGCCAGGAGGTCGCCCCGCAGGAGCGGCCCCGGCAGCAGCAGCAACTCCGCGAGCGGCGCCTCCGCCACGAGCAGCGCGACCAGCCCCCGCCGGCAGCCGGGAAGAGCGAGGGAAGAAACGCCAAGAAGCCGCTCTCGTCGGACGCGAAGCGGGAGCCCGTCACGCCGGCGCGGTGCGCCGCCAGGACTCGGTCGAGCTCTGCGCGCTCCTCCGCGGTGGACCCGCTGGGTCGGCGCAGGAACGGCGTCCTCCGCGACTCTACCCGACCTCGAGGTCGCCCGCCGCCCGCTTGCGCTCGCTCCCCAGCCCCCACCCGAGCACGACGGCCTACCCCGCCGTAGCGGGGCTCGGTGCGCTAGGCGTCGTGCCGGAGCGACGCGAGCATGGCGAGCGCCCACGCCTCGTCGTCGGGGCGCGAGTAAGCGAGTTCCACGATCGCCCGCGCCCCGTCCCCGGTGACGACGCCGTCCACCTCGAACGAAACCTCCTCCTCGGGGCCGCCGGCGCGACGCTGGAAATGGCCCGTGAGCGGGGGAGTCAGGGTCGCCGGGAAGGCGAAAGCGGGGACTACCAGGGTGTCTCGCTCGGGGTGCGGCTCCGACTCGGGCAGCGTGTCGCGGCTGTCCGGTTCGGGGGCTTCGCTCCGCGCCTCCCGCCAGGCCGCGGCTCCCGGCACGGCGCTCGGCTCCGTGACCAGCCGCAGCGTGCGCGCGCCGTCGGTGACGACCAGCGCGCCGGTTCCTTCCCAGGTTTCGGCGAGGGAGCCGTGGATGACGATCGACCAGCCGCCGGCGAGGGTGACGCGCACGGGGTGGCGCCGGTAGCCGATCGGAGGGCGGTCGGGGATCGAGGCGGGCCGTGGCAGCGGGGCCGACGCTCCGATCCAGCGCCGGAGCTCCGCCCAC
Organism: uncultured Polyangiaceae bacterium; assembly: GCA_964454025.1. Taxonomy (GTDB): domain Bacteria; phylum Myxococcota_A; class Polyangia; order Polyangiales; family Polyangiaceae; genus JAFGBI01. The sequence continues at coordinate 28,552 of CAYVRP010000043.1, forward strand.
TCGCGCCAGGGCAGCTCCAACGACGGCTCGCGCTCGTGCGCGATCCGGAGCCGTCGGTCGATGTCCACGAGCAGCGCCCGCTCCTCCCCGCTGATCGGCGGTCGCCAGCGTACCAGCAGCCACATCTCCGCGAGCGCGCGGCCGAGCTCGTAGCGCGGGCCGAACCCCGGCTCCCACCATGCGAAGACGTCCCGTGCGGCCTCGGGCTGCTCGGCGGCCTGCGCCAGCCACGAAGTCGTCCGGGGGCCGAGCGGCGTATGGACGGCGCCGGGAACCTCGAAGCGGTGCGTCGAGTCCAGGCCGAGGAGCGCCGGGGCGCTCCCCGCCGGCGGCGGCGGCGCTGTCAGCAGCCAACGGGCGGTGGCGCGGAGATCCTCGAGTACCGCGAGATCCAGCGCCGAGACGTCGCCGCTCCAGAAGAACCCGGTCGGGTCGGCGTCTCCCTCGCGGTCCCAGGCGACGCCGAGCTCCGCGGCCAGGGCGCGGGCAAGGTCGCACAAGTGGGCGTGGTAGCCGGGGCCGACCGATGACGTCACGGCGCGCAACTCGACGCTGCGCGGCCCCACGGCGACGAGCTGCACGTCGGGCGCGGCCGGGTGGAGGCGGAACGCCAGCGTCCGGTGGTGCGCCTCGTCCACGGTGATCGCGGAGTCGATCACCGTCTCCGTCCAGCCTGCGTGCAGGAAGCCCTGGACGCGGGTGAGCCACCCGTCGGCGCGGGACCCATCGACGAGCCCGCCGGGCAGACGGATCCCCACGGTCATGCTCCCGAGGACCCCCGCCGCTCGCGCTGCCCCTTGTGGCCCTCCGTGTCGATGAGACGAGGGTCCTCCCGCGTCGCGCGCCGGTCAAGGGGATGGCACCGGCGCCTCACCCGACGGGGTGTCATCCGAGTGGCCTCGCCGTGCTATGGTACCAGGCCATGCAGGCTGCCCTGGAGGGTCCAAGGGAGAGGCGGATCGCGCGCGACGGCGTGCTCTCGCTGCCAGTACTGCTGCTCAACCGCTACTTCGCGCCGGTCACCGTGATCTCCGCGCGGCGCGCGATGTCGCTGCTCTATACCGGGTCCGCGCGGGCGCTCGACGCCACGGGCGAGGCCTTCGACTTCCCCGAATGGCGAGCGCTGCCCGTGGGCGCCGACGACGATCGCATCGGCGTCGTCGGCGGTGCGTTGCGGGTCCCGCGGGTGCTCCACCTCCACGAGTACGAGCGCACGCCCGACCACGTCGTGCGCCTCACTCGCCGCAACCTCCTGCTGCGCGACGACTACGAGTGCCAGTACTGCGGCGCGCGCCCCGGCGTGCGGGGGCTCAACGTCGATCACGTGGTGCCGCGCTCCCGGGGAGGTCGGGACACCTGGGACAACCTCGTCATCTCTTGCCATACCTGTAACCTCCGCAAGGGCCGCCGTACGCCCGAGGAGGCCGGCATGCGCCTGACGCGCCGCCCCCACCGCCCGCGCTGGTCGACCACCGCCCACATCCTGCTCGTGGCGCGCCGCCCCTGCCGGGAGTGGCAGCCGTTCCTGTTCGGGCACTGATCGTTACCGAGCGGCCGGGCGAGCGTGGGTTTCGCGGCCCGCGCGCCGGGCTTGCCATCACCCGCGGGGGCTGAGAGAGTCGGCGGGCGACGCTGGCTCGGCGCGACGCCTTCGCGGGTCGAGGCAGCCCGCGCCCCGAGGACGCCCCCCCTTGCCCGCCCCCGTCCCCGCTCCTGTGCTCTGCGCCGCCGCCCTCGGCTCGCTCGCGCTCGGCTGGGGGTGCTCGCGGCGGGATCCGCCGCCCACCGGGGAGGTCGCCCCGCCGGCGGTCGGCTCCACGCCCCGCGTCGAGCCGCCGCTCGCGACCGCTCCCTTGCCGGAGCCGTCCAACGTGCCCTACGACCTCGGCGTGCCGCCCATCCCCGCGGACAACCCGCAGTCCAAGCCCAAGATCGCGCTCGGGTCCCGGCTCTTCTTCGACGTTCGCCTGAGCGCCGCCGGGGAGCGGTCCTGCTACTCCTGCCACCGGAACGAGGACGGCAACGGTGGGCACGATCCCATCGCCGTGGGTGCTCACGGCGTGAGCGTGGGGCTGCACAGCCCCGTCCTCTGGAATGTCGCCTACCTCCCGGCGCTGTTCTGGGACGGGCGCGCGCGGACGCTCGAGGAGCAGGCGAGGGAGGTCTGGGCGGGAGCGAACATGGGCGTCGGTCGGGACCAGCTCGCCGCCAAGGCGAAGGCGATCGGCGAGCTCGTGGAGTATCGGCCGCTCTTCGCCGGCGCGTTCGCCGGCGCTGGAGCGACCCCGGACACGGTCGTCAAGGCGCTCGCTGCCTTCGTGCGCACCCTCGAGTGCTCCCGGACGGCCTACGATCGCTTCGCGCGCGGTGACCGGGCCGCGCTCACCGACCCGCAGCGGCGGGGGCTCGCCCTGTTCATGGGCAAGGGGATCTGCACCGCCTGCCACACCCCGCCGCACTTCACGAGCGCGGTCGCCGTGGCCGAGGGGACGTACTTCAACGTCGGCATCGGCGTCTCCGCTGCGGCGGGCTCGCCCCCGGCGCGCCCGGGGCGCCGGGCGGTGACGGGGCGGGACGAGGACCTCGGCGCCTTCAAGCCGCCCACGCTGCGCAACGTCGCCCGGAGCGCCCCCTACTTCCACGACGGCTCCGTGAGGACGCTCGACGCGGCCGTCCGCACCATGGCCGAGGGCGGGATCCCGAATCCCCACCGGAGCCCGTTGCTCGAGGACCGCGGCCTCACCGCCCCCGAGCGGGCCGACCTGGTGGCGTTCCTCGGGGCGCTCGACTGCGAGCCGATCGCGGTTCCACCCGGGCTCGTCGAGCCGGCGGGGGCGCCGTGAGCTTCTCCGCCATTCAGCACCGCCTCGTCCAAGGGCGACCGCTCGTCCTCGACGCCGACACGGGCGCCGCCTTCCGGGCGCGCGGCGTCACCGTCGCGGGCGCCGGCGCGCTCGGCCGGCTCCTGCGGCAGGACCCCCGCGCGGTCCTGGCCCACTACCAGGCGGAGGTTTCGAGCCGCGTCGATGTGCTCTCCGCGCTCACCGCCGACACGACACCGCGCGCGCTCGCGGAGGTCGGCATGGAGCACCGAGCCGCGGTGCTGACCGGGCTCGCGGTCGAGCTCGCGTTCGAGGCGGCCGAGGAGGCGCCCAAGCCGGTCGCCGTGGCAGGGGTGCTGGGCTCGGAGATGCTGAGCCCCATCGCGCCGGAGCGGCACCACCTCGAGCTGCGCGAGCACGCCGAGCGCCTCGCGGTCGCCGGCTGCGAGCTCCTGATCGCCCGCGGCCAGGGCTCGCGCCTCGCGCTGATGGCCGCGGTGGTGGCCGCCGCCAGCACCGAGCTCCCCACCTGGGCCGTCATCGAGTGCCTGCCGAGCGGGGAGCTGGTCACGGGCGGCGCCGTCGCTGAGCTCGTGGAGCCCCTCGAAACCGCGGGCGCCTCCGTCATCCTCTTCGAGGTGGCGTCCATCAACCACGGGGTCGAGCGCCTGCGCGACGCGCGGGCCGCGGGCCTCGGCAGCGCGGCCAGCGGGGTGTTGCTCGCGGCGAGCGGCGGGAGCGTTCGGGGCTACCCCGATGCGGACGCGGATCCCGACGAGTGGGCCCATGGCGCGCTCGAGCTCGACGCGGCCCACGCCCGGGTGATCGGCGGCGGCGCCGGCACCACGGAGGCCCACACCGCGGCGCTCGCCCGGGAGCTCGGCGCCCTGCACCCCTCGATCCCGGCGCCCCGCTCCACCCGCCGCTGAGGCGCGGCGCCCGTCCCCCGGCACCATGGCACCACCGTCCTTCGACAGCGGCGCGCCCGCCGTCTCCGCCCCGCCCGTCCGCGATCTCGACGAGCTCTGCGCGAGCTTCGCGGCCGCCGTGCGTCCCGCCGCCGGCTGGCTCATCGGGGCCGAGTCGGAGCGGTTCGGGGTCGACGCCGCGACGTTCGCCCCCATCGCCTTCGACGGTGAACGCGGCGCGGTCGGCGTGCTCGCCGCGCTCCGCGCGGAACACGGCTGGCAGCCGTACCGCGAGCACGCGGACGGTCCCGTGATCGCGCTGCGTCGCGGCGCCGCCGCGGTGACCCTCGAGCCCGGCGCCCAGCTCGAGCTCAGCGGCTCGCCGTGGCCGGACGTGCACGCCGTCGCCGCGGAGATGGACGAGCACCTCGGCGAGCTCCGCGCGGTTTCGGCGCCGCTCGATCTCACCTGGCTCGCCGTCGGGTTCCACCCCCTGGCGCGCCAGGACGAGCTGCCCTGGGTGCCCAAGCGCCGCTACGCCATCATGCGCGAGTACCTGCCGCCGCTCGGCAGCGGCGCGCTCGACATGATGCGCCGAACTGCCTCCGTGCAGGTCAACCTCGACTTCTCCAGCGAGGAGGACGCCTTGGAGAAGCTCCGCCTCGCCCTGCGCGTCGCGCCCCTCGCCAACGCCATGACGGCCCACTCACCCTGGTACGAGGGCCACCCCGCGGGGCGCCGCTCGCTGCGCGGGGACGTCTGGCTCCGCATGGATCCGTCGCGATCGGGGCTCATCCCTCGACTCTGGCGCGACGAGCCGGCCACCTTCCGGGACTACGTCGAGTGGGCGCTCGACGCCGGCATGTTCCTCTTCTTGCGCGACGGACAGGTCGTCGCCAACACGGGCCAGACCTTCCGGAGCTTTCTCGCCGACGGGTTCGCTGGGCACCGCGCGACCCTCGCCGACTGGGAGCTGCACCTGCACACGCTGTTTCCGGAGGCGCGCCTGCGGCGCACGCTCGAGGTCCGGTGCTGCGACGCGCTCCCGCCGGCGCTGGCCCCGGCGGTGCCGGCGTTCTTCACTGGGCTCCTGTACGACCCGCGGGCACTCGCCGCCGCGCGCGATCTGATGGCGCCGTTCTCCCACGACGATGTCCAGCGGGCGCGGCCCGAGCTGGTCGCGCGTGGCCTCGGGGCCACCATCGCCGGCCGGTCCGCGCGGCGGCTGGCGGAGGACCTGCTCGATTTAGCCTGGGGCGGGCTCGCGCGGCGCGCTCGGCTCGACGCTCGCGGCGCCGACGAGACGGTTCACCTCCGAGGGTTGCGCGACCTGGTCGGTTCCGGGCGTACGCCCGCCGACGTCGTGACGGAGGGGCTCGGCGACGGCGCACCCATCACCCCGTCGGAGCTCGTGGCGCGCACCCGGATCTGACGGTCGCGCCGCGACGGGAGCGCTCGGGCCAGCTCACTCTGGCACGACCGCGCGGAAGACGGTGGCCGTCCCCTCCAGCGAGTACTGACCGCTGGCGGCGGGCACGAACACCGCCTCTCCGCGCCGCAAGGAGTGACGGCCGAGGGGGCTCGCCGCGACCGCGGCGCCCTCCGTCACCAGCAGGATCTCGGGCCCGGTCACCCGCAGCGCGCAGGGGTTTCCGGTAAGTTCCAGGCGGCTCAGGCGAAACTCCGCGGCGGGCGTCGGGTAGATCGACTCCGTTCCCGACGGGACGGGCCGGAGCGGTGCCGCTTCGACGGGCGAGAAATCGAGCACCTGCAGCAGCTCCGGCCGGTCGACGTGCTTGGTCGTGAGCCCGCCGCGGAGGACGTTGTCGGAGCTCGCCATGATCTCGACGCCGACGCCCTCGAGGTACGCGTGGAGGTTGCCCGCCGGGAGGTAGACTGCCTCGCCGGCCTGCAGGGTGACCAGGTTGAGCAGGAGCGCGCACACCACGCCGACGTCGCCCGGGTACTCGCTGGCGAGCGCGAGCACCATCGCGCACTCGGCGCCGTAGCGACCACCCTGCGCGGCGTGGCGCGCGCACGCGGCCGTGGTGGCGGCGACGGTCGCCGCGCGCTCCGCCTCGTCGAGCGCGAGCAGCGCCTCGAAAGCCGCCCGAGTCCCCGCCGGCTCGGACCCCGCTTCCAGGCGGCGGCGCACCGCGTCGAGCTCCGGGACGTCGAGCTCCCGCAGGACCGACCCCATCTCGTCGCGTCGGCGGAAGCCGCACAGGGCGCGAAACCGCCCGAGCGCGACCAGCAGCTCCGGCTTGTGGCTCGCGTCGCGGTAGCTGCGGTGCGGCGCGTCGAGCGGGACACCCAGCCCGTCCTCCCGCGCATACCCAGCGGCCGCCTGCGCGGCGCTCGGGTGCGCCTGCAGACTCAGGGGCCGAGCGGCTGCGAGCACCTTCAGGAGGAAGGGCAGCCGAGGCCCGAAACGAGCCAGCACACGGTCGCCCAGCGCCGTGGACGGGTCGCGTTGGATGACCTGGTCGAGCGGCTCCGGTCCGGTCGGCAAGAGGACGCGTGACGGCGCGCTCGGGTGGGCCCCCATCCAGAGCTCCGCCTCAGGTTTCGGCGTGGGCGCCGGCCGCCCCATCAACTCCGCGATGGCGGTACGGGATCCCCAGGGGTAGTCCTTGATCGGGCTGTCGAGCAGGTACACGCGGGCATCGCTACCGGACGAAGCGTGCGGGGTGCAACGCCGCCGCACCACGCGGCCTGGCCCGCAACACCGGCCACCGGACCAGGAGGCTGCCCGAACCAGAACCGGTGACCGTTCGCGGGGGTCGCGACGATCGGCCGCGCTGCCCCCCAGTGCCGTGGCTCTCCTTGACAGCCCGGGGAACGTGACTAGCTTCCGCCGCGCTCTCGTCAGCACTCACCAGGAGAGAGTGCTAGCAACCTTCAACTGATTGTTAGTTCAGTGGTTTGCGCCATGCCGTGTCCGGTCCTGGGGCCGGGACGCGGGGGGAGGGCGGGCCACGGACCAAGGGCAAGGCCAGAGCACGGAGGACAGCGTGGCAACGAAGATTCGACCGCTACAGGACCGCGTGATCGTCAAGCGCGTCAAGGAAGAGGAGAAGACCAAAGGCGGGATCATCATCCCGGACACGGCCAAGGAGAAGCCCATCGAGGGCGAGGTGATCGCCGTCGGCAACGGCAAGGTGCTTGACGACGGCTCCCTCCGCAAGCCCGAGGTCAAGCAGGGTGACCGCGTGCTCTTCGGCAAGTACTCGGGGACCGAGGTGAAGCTCGACGGTGAGGAGCACCTCATCCTGCGCGAGGACGACATCCTCGGCGTGATCGAGAGCTGACAGGGAGGAGAACTCAGATGGCAGCCAAGGAAATCGTCTACCAGGAAGCGGCCCGCAACCTCATCTTGAACGGTGTCAACACGCTCGCGGACGCGGTCAAGGTCACCCTCGGCCCCAAGGGCCGCAACGTCGTGATCGAGAAGAGCTTCGGCTCGCCCACGGTCACCAAGGACGGCGTCACCGTTGCCAAGGAAATCGAGCTCGACAACAAGTTCGAGAACATGGGCGCCCAGATGGTCCGCGAGGTCGCCTCGAAGACCAGCGACGTCGCCGGTGACGGCACCACCACCGCCACCGTGCTGGCGCAGGCCATCTTCCGCGAAGGCTCCAAGCTGGTCGCCGCCGGGCACAACCCGATGGAGATCAAGCGCGGCATCGACGCGGCCGTCGTGGCTTGTGTCGAGTCGCTCCAGAAGATGGCGAAGCAGACCAAGGACCCGAACGAGATCGCCCAGGTCGGCACCGTCAGCGCCAACGGCGACGTCACCATCGGCAAGCTGCTCAGCGAGGCGATGGAGAAGGTCGGCAAGGAGGGCGTGATCACCGTCGAGGAAGCGAAGAGCGCGGAAACTACCCTCGAGGTCGTCGAGGGCATGCAGTTCGACCGCGGCTACCTCTCGCCCTACTTCGTCACCGACGCCGAGCGCATGGAGGCCTCGCTGGAGGACTGCTACATCCTCATCAGCGAGAAGAAGGTCGCCAACATGAAGGACCTGCTCCCGGTCCTCGAAGCGATCGCCCGTCAGCAGAAGCCGTTGCTCATCATCGCCGAGGACGTCGAGGGAGAGGCCCTCGCGACCCTGGTGGTCAACAAGCTCCGCGGCACCCTCACCTGCGCCGCCGTCAAGGCACCAGGGTTCGGTGACCGGCGCAAGGAGATGCTCAAGGACATCGCGGTGCTCACCGGTGGTCAGGTGATTGCCGAGGAGCTCGGGCTCAAGCTGGAGAACGTGACCATCAGCGATCTCGGCAAGGCCAAGACCGTCAAGATCGACAAGGACACGACCACCATCGTCGATGGCGCGGGCAAGAAGGAGAAGATCAAGGCACGCCAGCAGGAGATCAGGAACCAGATCGAGAACACCACCAGCGACTACGACCGCGAGAAGCTCCAGGAGCGACTGGCGAAGCTGGTGGGCGGGGTGGCGGTGATCAAGGTCGGCGCCGCGACCGAGACGGAGATGAAGGAGAAGAAGGCCCGCGTCGAGGATGCCCTCCATGCCACCCGTGCGGCCGTGGAGGAAGGGATCGTGCCGGGCGGCGGCGTTGCGTTGCTGCGGGCCCAGAAGGCCCTGGAGAAGCTCGAGGTGCCCGAGGCGCAGGAGTTCGGCGTGCGCATCATCCGGCGCGCCATCGAGGAGCCGCTCCGCCAGATCGCCGAGAATGCCGGCGAGGAGGGCTCGATCATCGTCCAGAAGGTCAAGGAGGCGAAGGGCAACGTCGGCTACAACGCCGCGCCCGGCCAGTACACCGATCTCGTCGCCGACGGCGTGATCGACCCCGCGAAGGTGGTGCGCACGGCTCTGCAGAACGCGGCGAGCGTGGCAAGCCTCATGCTGACCACCGAGGCGCTGGTGGCGGAGAAGCCCAAGGAGGAGAAGCCGGCGGCCCCCGCGCACTCCCACGGCGACTACTGAGCTGGTGTTCCCTGCGTGAATCCGCGGAGGCGGCTCCGACCGGGGTCGCCTCCGTGCTTTTTCCGGTGCGGACGCGCGTTCAGGGGGGCGGCAGATGGAGCTCGACTCGGGGGCCCGCGTAGCGCAGCGCCGCCCGCTCCCGCACCGGAGTGTCCTCTGTCCAGCCCTCGACCTCCAGCAGCGCCATCCCGACGCCGGGGCAGAAGACCGTTCGCGTCCGGGCACCGTCGATGACGCCCTCGGCCGCTTCGATGGTGGCGATGCACCCCGTGAAATGGCCCGCGGGGACCTCGACCGCCTCGGCGACGGAGCTGATGCAGACCTGGCCGGCGCGCCCCGCCCAGCAGGCCCCCTCGCGCAGCGGGGCCTTGAGCCAGTGCCCGCCCGTCGCGTAGCGTAGGCCCCGCTCGTCCACGTAGATGCGCTCGATGTGCCCACCGTCGTCGAGCTCCACCAGATCGGGCCGCGGGCGGCGCACCTGGAGCACGATCACGCCCGGACCCGCGCGGTCCGACTCGGTGTCGTAGGAGAGCACCGTCCCGTCGGTGAAGGGGGCGAACGCCGACACGTCGTCAGGGTCAGGCGCCGCCGGTGGGGTTGGCGCCGGAGCCCCGCGCGAGCATGCGAGCGCGCCCCCGAACAGCAGCCCCACCAGGGCGCTGCGCCCGGAACGGGCCTCCGAAGAAGTCGGCACGCTCTACAGACTATCCCGGATCAATGGGCGTGGGGAAACGCGTAGGTCCAGACCACCAGGAACGCTAGCAGGGCCACGGCGATCCCCAGTAGCGCCACCGCCACTGGATCGGGATCGATCCGCCGCCGGACCTCGAGCGCGGCGCGCCGCACCGCCGGGCTGGCCGCGTCGCGAGCGATCCGGGGTGCCTCGCGCCGTACCCACCGGAAGTCGCCCCGCTCGAACGCCGCCACCAGCGCATCGAGGGCCGGGTCGCGGGGGAAGTCGAGGATGAAGGCGGGCCGATCCCGTCCCTGCGCATCGCGCGCGGGGCGTCGGCGTCCGACCGGGTGCGGACTCCGGTCGTCACGCCGCGCGCGGCGATGGTGAGTCGCGCGGTCACCGCGCGGGGGCTGGTTCTGTCGAGGTGACATCAGAACTGGAAGTACACGAAGGGCACCGCCTCGGCGCTCGCCATCGCGCGCAGCACCAGGGCGGCCACGAACAGCGCCGCGGCCTGGGCCGGGGCGGGGGACGCGATGAACGCCTCCCGGCAACGAATGTGCCACCGCTCCGGAGTCCACTGCGACCCGAGCCCTACGGCGATGGCCAAGACCACGCTCGGGTGCAGGTTGGGGTGGTAGGCGCTGAAGGTCAGGAGGCGCCCAAAGAACACCGCGGCGTCCCGGAAGCTGTCCGCCCGGAAGAAGACCCAGCCCACGCACACCACGTGGAAGGTCGCCAGCACCGCGGCGATCTGGAAGAGCCGGCCCCGGAGCGTCCGCGGCATCCCCGGGATGATCAGGTCACGGCGAGGATCGCGGAGCGGTTCCGGCGCGCGGCTCTCCTCGCGATGGCGCAGCGACCAATCGAAGTAGAGCGCGCCGACGGCCAGCGCCGCTCCCAGGAAGGCGCCCACCGCGCAGAACCGCGCGAAGAGCCCGCCGTCGGCCGTCCAGAGGCACAGGCTGAGGATGGCGCCGAGCAGCGGCCCGGCGGCGATCGCCGGCACGATTAGCGCGACCAGGCGGCGGCCCCGGCGGCGGGTCTCGCCGAAAGCTCGGGTCACGGCGAGTGCCCAACCGTGCAGCCCGCCCCACACGAAGAAGCTCCAGCTCGCCCCGTGCCACAGCCCGCCGAGCAGCATCGTGATCATCAGGTTGAGGTAGGTGCGCGTCGTCCCGCGCCGGTTGCCGCCCAGGGAAATGTAGAGGTAGTCGCGCAGCCACGACGAAAGGGAGATGTGCCAGCGGCGCCAGAAGTCGATGATCTCGGGGGCCTTGTAGGGAGCGTTGAAGTTGAGCGGCATGCGTACGCCGATCAAGAGCGCGACGCCGATGGCGATGTCCGTGTACCCGGAAAAGTCGCAGTAGATCTGCACGGCGTAGCCGAGCACCGCCACGTAGCACTCGAGCGCCGAGTACTGCAGGGGCGCGTCGAAGACCCGATCCACGAGGTTAACGGCCACGTAGTCGCCGATGGCGACCTTCTTGAGCAGCCCCAGCCCCACCAAGAAGAGGCCCTCGCTCGCGTCCTCGACGCTGAACCGAGCCGCGCCCGCGAGCTGGGGGAGCAGGTCTCGGGGGCGCACGATCGGGCCCGCCACCAGGTGCGGGAAGAAGGCGACGAACGCCAGGTACTCGACGTAGCTCTTCTGCGGCTTGATGTGACCCCGGTACACGTCGATGACGTAGCTCATCGACTCGAAGGTGAAGAAGCTGATGCCGACCGGGAGCGCGACGCGCAGTACTATCTCGGGCGGCGCGTACCCCGCCGCCGTCAGCAGGGCGCGCGCCGTGTCCACGCCGAAATTGAAGTACTTGAACAGGCCGAGGATGCCGAGATTGACCGCGACGGTGCTGCCGATCCAGAGGCGCCGCCGCCCCTCGGTGCGGGCGCTCGCGATCGCGTTGCCCAAGAGCCAGTCGATGGTGGAGGAGGCCCAGATGAGGGGCAGGAACCGCCAGTCCCAGTGGGCGTAGAACACGTAGCTTGCCACCAGGATGAAGATCATCCGGAGCTTGTTCGCGCGCAGCGCGGCGACCAGCGTGACGGCACCCAGCACGAAGGCCGAGACGCTCCATCCGAGCGACTCCCCAACCGGCACGTGCAGCGCGCGCAGTCCGAGCAGGAGCGGATCCAAGCCCCACGCGCGGGAGGTCAACCAGGTGAGCGCGACGTAGTTGACCGCCACGGCCGCGGCGGCGCTGCGCCAGGGTAGAGGGCGATCCTCCCGGGTGACACGGCAGATGGCTGCGGTGACCAGGAACGCCGCGGCGGTGATCCCGGCGCCCTGGATCGTGGGGGCCGCGAAGGTGACGGTCGCCGCGAGCCCGAGCCACGGTAGGAGCGGCGTCCAGCGCCGGCTCACCAGGATCCAGGCCGCGACGAAGACGATGGCGAAGAAGCGCGCAAAGGCGAGCGTGTTGAAGAGCACCGGCCCGACGTGACTAGCCCAGAAGGCCAGCCCCCGGGGGGCAATTCGGCGGCCCTCGTTCCTGAACGCGTGGCTAGCCCGACTCCTCGAGCCGGTCGAGTTGACGGGAGCACCCCGGATGCCGAACGCTAGAACCCGTGCTGCAGCGCGCCCTGCTCGGCCTGTTCAAGGGCGCCCTGCTCGGGACGTTGGTGGCGGTCGTGCTCCTCCAGGGGTTCGGACTCCCGGTATTTTCGGGACTCTGGGCGGCGCTGCCGGCCGCGGGGCTCACGGGCGCGCTCGCCGGGCTCGTCACCGGGCGCCCCATCTGGTCCCCGGGAGCGCGCCTCGAGGCGGGGCTCAAGGCGCTCGTCGGGACGCTCTCGGGCGTGGGGCTGCTGCTGCTCGTGCGGCGCTTCGTGCCCATCGAGGTGGTGCTGCCTGCCGACCTCGGGCACGGCCCGATCGGAAACCTTCCCGCGACCGCGCTGCCCCTCGTCGCCGCCCTGCTGGGGGCGTTCTTCGAGCTCGACGACACCGGCGACGGCGCCCTGCCGCCGGCCGCGAAGGCCGGGGTGCCCCGGGCGGGCACCGCCCGCGGGCTCCGGGTGATTGCGCCGCCCGATCCCGGTGCCGAGGGCGCCGCCGCCGACGCCGAAGGCACCGCGGATTCGGCGCCGAGGGCCACGTCCGAGGCATCCCGGCGCCCCCGCTCGTGAGCCGTCATGCCCCCGGCCCGCATCGTCCTCTACACCGCCTCGATCGCCGCGTTCAGCGTGCTCGTGCGCTCCCTCGTCATCGGGCCCCTGCCGCTGTGGCTCGCAGGGGCGATCATGGTCGCCTACGTCGGGATGATCGCGGTCGGGACCCTCCGTTCGGACCTCGAGATGTTCGGCGACGCCACGGTGCGCGGGGATCCGGAGGCTCGTGCGGTGGCGCTAACCTTCGATGACGGACCGCATCCCGAGAGCACTCGCGCCATCCTGGAGATCCTTGCCCGGGATGGCGATCGCGCCACCTTCTTCCTGGTGGGAGAGCGCGTGGACCGGCATCCGGACGTGGTGCGGGAGATCGTCGCCGCCGGGCACACACTGGGGGTTCACGGATACCGGCACGCTTGGCTCCACGCCCTGTGGACTCCCCGCGCCATCGCCGCGGACATCGACCGTGCGCGCGACGCCGTGGAGCGCGCCGCCGGGGTCCGGCCGCACCTGTTCCGGCCCCCCATTGGGATCGTGAGCCCGCGCACCGCCGCCGGCGCGAAGCGCGCTCGTGCGCCCATCGTCCTCTTCAGCGTACGTTCGGGGGACGGCGTCGCTACCCGTGTCGACGCCGTCGTTCGCCGGGTGAACCGACGCTTGCGCGGTGGGGCGATCGTGCTCCTGCACGACGCCGCGGAGCGGGGCGACCGGCACCCCGCGAGCATTGGCGCGCTGCCGCTGATCCTGGACCGGATCCACACCCTGGGGCTCGCCACCGTGGGCGTCGAGGCGATGGTCGGCGAGGACCCCGGCGCGGCTCCGGCGCGGCTCAGCCCCTGAGCCCCTCCAGCATGGCGACCGCGCGTGCTGCCCACTGGCGTTGCCGCGGCTCCCGGAGCGTGTCCCGGTGGTCGGCCAGCGATCGCTCGAGCACGGCTCGGGCGGCATCGCGCCGGCCGTCGAGCATCAGGTAGTGCGCCAGCGCGACCTGGTGGTTCATGCGTCCTGTCAGCCGCGTCAGCGCCTCGAGGACCTCGATCGCGTCCTCGTGCCGGCCGCCCTGCCAGAGGGCCTCCGCGAAGTCGAGCGCCGCCGCGTACCGGCGGAAGGCACGATCACGGACCAGCACTCGCTCCAGCGCGTCGACCGCCTCGCGCGCCCGCCCCAGGGATAGGAGCGCGCGCGCCAGGCCGTGCCAGGCGGCCAGGTCGCCGGGATCCTCGGCGAGCACCGCGCGATAGATCGGCTCGGCCTCGGCCGCGCGGTCGTGGGCCTCCAGGGTGTCGGCCAACGCCACCTGCCGCAGCTGGAAACGATGCCGTGTGACGGGTGCCGCGGGCTCGCTCTCGGTCGCCGCCGGCTTCGAGCCCCGGGGACGGAGCAGCCGGGGAGCACCGTTCGCCCGCGTCATCAGCCAGTAGACCGGCCAGCTGAAGGGAAACAGCAAGACGAGGGCGGCGATCCAGAGCGGGTCTGCACCCCGACGGAAGGCGTCCACCAGCGTCCAGACTCCGCCGATCACCAGCGCTGCGATGAGAACAGACAAGCCCTGCGCCTCTCGCCCTCGAGAACTCACCTCGCGGCAGGCGCGGAGTCAAGTCGTGCAGGCGATTCCTGCATGACGCTGCGTGACGCCGGCGCGCGTCCTTCAGCGCGTGTTCAGCGTGAGAGAGGCGGCGCCGGTGCGGTCGGGTCCGGCGCGCGAGCCCCTGCGCGCGCTCGCGTCTCGCGGCGCAAGCGCGCGAGGTCGAGCGGGTCGCCGGCGCCGGCGCGGAGCCCGAGCCGTAGCACGCGGTGATCGAGAGCCTGGCCGCCCGCCAGCGCCGAGACGACCTCGCTCGGGCGTACCCCGCCGCCGGGGCCGAGGGCGAGCTCGACCCGCAGGACCATGTCGGCGGGGGCCTCGCCGGCGGCCGCGAGCGCCGCGTGGTCCGCCGCGCTCGCCGGTGCGATATATCGCAGCTCCGAGCCGAGATCGAAGCGTCTGGATCGGCCGCGTCGCGTGCGCTCGCCGGCGCGGGGAGCGTCGTTCTGGAGCTCCGCGAGCCGGGCGGCCAGGCCCGCCTCGCCGTCGAGCGCCAGCACCGCGCTGTGCGGCAGGGCGATCAGGTACGCGGCTCCGTCGACTACCGCGGCCAGACCCGGATCCTCGGGTCCCAGCGCCGCCGCGGCGGTGAACTCCAGGCCGTCGCACGCGACGCGGCCGAGCGCGGCGACCAGCTCCCCGGCGGCAGGAGCGTCGAGCAGCTTCACGTCGAGGTACTCGCCGAGGCTCGGCATGCCGAGAGGTAGAGCGGGCGAGAACGACATCGCCGGCTTGGGGTGGAAGCCGGTCGTGTACGCCACGGTGACTCTGGCTCGCCGGAACACGCGGCCGAGCTCACGGATGAGGTCGAGGTGCCCGAGCAGCGCCATGGCGCCCAGCTTGCTGTAGCGCACGCGCCACCGCGGCGTCGGCCCCCCCGCCTGGGGCGGACGGCGCCGCTCCGGATCGCGATGACGCTCGGAACCCCCCGCGGACGCGGCCGGCGCGACCGGCGCGAGGTCTTCGCTCACGACCGCTCCACCGGTCTGCAGAGCCGGCGCGGTCGGCGCCGACCCCGACGGACCCGAGCCCTCCTGCCCGGCAGGCGCGAGCGCCTCGAGGCGGCGCAGCGAGTCGAGACGGGCGCTTCGCATTGCGCGCAGGTCGCAACCCACCCCGCAGTCGTGACACGGCAGGTGCCTCGTTTCGGCCTCCGCCGCCGCCACGTTCGTCGGGTGCACGGGCTGGCCCGCCGCCTTGCCGCAGGGCGGGGTGGTGCGAGCCTGCAGCGCCCGCCGCAGTTCCCGCGCGAGGAAGCCCGGACTGAGGCCGACATCGACGTGGTCCCAGGGGAGCCGGGCGCCGACCGGCAGCGCGTGCAGGTAGCTTTCGGGATCGACGCCGCAGGATTCGAAGGCAGCCTGCCAGACGTCCAGGCGGAGCTGATCTTCCCAGGCGTCGAAGCAGGCCCCGCCGCGATAGGCGCGTTCCACCACGTCCGCGAGTCGGCGGTCGCCCCGCGCCAGGATCCCCTCCAGCACGCTGGTCGCGGCGTCGTGGGTCTTCAGGGTGAGCCCGCGAACTCCGCGCACGGCCTCGCGGAGCGCGCGCTGCTTGCGCTCGAGCTCGGGCCGCGCATCCATGGCGCACCATTGGAATGGGGTGTGCGGCTTGGGGACGTGGTTCGAGACGCTGACCGTGACGGTGGCCCGTCTGTTCCGTCGCCGCCCAGCCGCCAGCACGGCTCGCCCCAGCGCGGCGATGGCCAGCACGTCCTCGTCCGTTTCCGTCGGCAGCCCGACGATGAAGTAGAGCTTGAGCCGATCGTGGCCGCGCGCGGCCACGCGCTCGGCGGTTTCTATGAGCTGCGGCTCGGTGACGTTCTTGTTGATGACGTCGCGCAGGCGCTGCGTGCCCGCCTCGGGGGCGAGGGTCAAGCCCGAGGCGCGAACCTGGCTCATCGCGTCCAGGACGTCCTCGGGGAGCCCGTAGGCTCGGAGCGACGCGACGCCGAGCGAGACGCGGCGGGGCGCGGTGATCCTCGCCAGGGTCTTGATCAACGGGGCGATGGCGCTCACGTCCGCCGTGGAGAGCGCGGTCAGGCTCACCTCGTCCTGGCCAGTCTCGTCGATCGCCGCCAGCACGGTCGCGACGACGCCTGCGGGATCCCGCTCGCGGACGGGGCGGTAGATCATCCCCGCCTGGCAGAAGCGGCATCCCTCCGTGCAACCCCGCGCGACCTCGATGCTCG
Source organism: uncultured Polyangiaceae bacterium (assembly GCA_964454025.1). Classification (GTDB taxonomy): domain Bacteria; phylum Myxococcota_A; class Polyangia; order Polyangiales; family Polyangiaceae; genus JAFGBI01. Next base: position 44,796 of record CAYVRP010000043.1, read on the forward strand.
TGCGATCGAAGACGGCTTCGGGTCCACCGACGGGCCCGCCCGTGGGGAAGGGGAAACGATCCAGAGTCGGCAGGACCCGTCGTCGCACCGGGAAGGGCGCCGCGCCCGAACCGGGCGCTTGCACGACGACCCGACCGGAGGCGGCGTCAGGGGCCACCTCGTACCGGGACGGGACGTAGACGCCCTCGATCTGGGAGAGCGCGGCGAGCCGCTCCGCGCGCGGCAGCCCGTCCCGCCGCGCTCGCGTCCAGGTGAGCGCGAGCTCGGTCGTCGCCTCCTCGCCGTCGCCGATGAGGAAGGCGTCGACGAACGGCGCCAGCGGCTCCGGGTGGGCAGCCACGGGGCCGCCCGCAATCACCAGCGGTGCCCGCTCGTCGCGCGCCGCCGCTCGCAGCGGGATACGGCCGAGGTCGAGCATCAGGAGCACGTTGGTGAACGTGAGCTCGAACTGCAGCGAGAAACCCACCACGTCGAAGTCGGCCAGCGGTCGCGCGCTCTCGAGCGAAACGAGTGGCACGTCGTGGGCGCGCAGCTCGGCGAGCAGATCCACCCAGGGGGTGTAGCAACGTTCGGCGAGTGTCCGCTCGTCGTCGTTCAGGATCCGATAGAGGATCCGGTATCCGAGGTGGCTCATCCCGACGTCGTAGAGGTCCGGGAAGGCGAGGCAGACACGCGCCTCGACCGCGTCCCAGGCCTTGCGGCGGACACCGTGCTCGCTACCGGTGTAGCGTGTCGGCTTGCTGACGCGCGACAGAAACGGCGCGTAGGGATGCTGGTAGAGAGGGATCACGGGTCGGTGGCCACCCTAGCATCGTCCCGGCGGCTCGCCCCTCCCGGGTGCCTGCTGCGCGTCTTCGTCGCCGGCGCCCGATGACCGTCGAGCCACGCCGGGGTGGGGCCGGCGAGCCCTGCCGCTGGCTCTGCCGCGCACCGTGGACTATCTAGCCCGCCCATGCGTGGCTTCCGAGCGGGGACCGTGGTCCACCGGCAGGTCTGGGCGCCGGGGCTGGTCACGATCCGCGTCGAGGCGGACACCGAGCCGTTGGTCCCCGGCCAGTTTTACAACCTGGCGCTCCCGGTCAATGACTCCTGGGTCCGGCGCGCATACTCGGCCGCCTCGGCGCCGGGAGCGGCGCTCGAGTTCCTCGTCACCCGAGTGGAGGACGGCGACCTCACGCCCCAGCTCACCGAACTCCCCGTCGGCGCCCCGATCTGGGTCGATCCGCACCCGCACGGGCACTTCACCCTCGCCGAGGTCCCAGAAGTCCCCGACCTCTGGCTCTGCGCCACCGGCACGGGGCTCGCCCCGTTCTTGTCCATGCTGCGCACGCCCGAGCCGTTCGCGCGGTTCGCGCGCGTCGTGCTCGTGCACGGTGTCCGGGACGGAGCCCACCTGGTCTACGCCGACGAGCTCGACGCCCTGTCTCGGGAGCATGCCGGTCAGTTCGTCCGGGTTCCGGTCGTCAGCCGCGCCGACGCGCCGGGGGCGCTCCGGGGTCGGATCACCGAGCGCTTCGCGGATGGCGCCATCGAGCGACGCGCGGGAGCATCCCTCACCCCCGCTCGAGCGCATGTGCTGCTGTGCGGCAACCCGGCCATGATCGACGAGATGATGGCGCTCCTCGCCGCGCGCGGGCTGCGCCGCCACCGCCCGCGCAGCCCGGGCCACGTGACTTTCGAGCGCTACTGGTGAGCGAGGGCCGCGCCGGTCGGGTGCGGCCGTTCGCCACCGCAGCTCAGAGCTCGACCGTGATCCCGAACGAGAGCCGGATGAAGATGTCGAAGGGGTAGAGCCAGCCGTTGAGGTCCACGACCGGCAGCGACTCGCCCACGGTCCAGTGGTCGAGCCCGATCAGCCGTTCATCGTCGTCACAGTCGGTGGTGGCCGTCCACGCTGGGGGCGTCCCGTCGATCCCTCTCTCCTCCGGGAAGCAGCGCTGTTGCTGGTTGAGCTCATAGGCGACGCCGAGCTCGCTGGCGATGGTGAAGAACTTGCCGATCACGCTGTGCGAGCCGAAGGTCACCGCGAGCCGACGCTCCGTCTCAGCGACGGTGTCGATGATGCCGCCCCCGATGTCCGGGCGCAGCTCGTCACCGGGGTCGTCGTCGTGGCGCTCGGCCAGGTACCGGTACCCGTAGTTCTGGTACATCAGCCGCACCACGTAGCCGTCGAGCGGCCGGTCCCCCGCGAACCAGAACCCGACACCGATCGACGAGCCTGCCAGCGGACCAGCGAAACGAGCTCGTTGCGTGAGGGTATCCGGGCCGCTGTCGATGGTGAAGCTCGGTGGGCGGTTCCAGACCACGAACCGCGGCACGAGCTCCACGCTCAGCCAGTCCACATGTGGGATCGAGGCTTCCAGCTCCAGACCCAGCCGCCCGTAGATGATCGCGTTGAGGGGGTCGAGGCGAATGGAGAAATCCGGGAGCTCCGGTCCAGTCGCTGGCGCGGGCGGCGCACCGTAGCCGGGAGGAGGAGGCTGGCCGTAGCCGGGAGGAGGAGGCTGGCCGTAGCCGGGAGGAGGAGGCTGGCCGTAGCCGGGAGGAGGGGGCTGGCCATAGCCCGGCGCGGGCTGCTGCGGGTAGCCGGGCTGGGACGGTGGTGCGGTACCGGGCTGAGCGGGTGACGGCGGGTAGCCAGGCTGGGCCGTCGGCGGCGGCTGCGGGTAGCCCGGCTGAGGCACCTGCGCCGCGGCGGGTGCCGCAGTGCTGGTCCAGATCGCCGTCAACGTCGTCCCCAGGATCGCGTCGGTGAACCGCATGGGCGCTAGCATAGCCTCGTTGCGACCGGGCTTCAGCACCCGGCTCGATCCTGGGCAAGGGCCGCTGTGCGTGCCCCGCGCGAGGCACTTCGGGCAACTGGGTTGTCGCCGTCGTGGTGACGGTGGCACTATCACCTGCCCGCGAGGGGCCGTGACCGCGACGCGCGGGTGCTCCTCGGGGGAAGCCTACGACACCGGAGTCACCCATGCAGATCGAGCTGGTCGTGAGCGACATGTCCCGCGTGGAAGCGGATGTCCTCGTCCTCCCCGTCGCTGAAGGGGGGCTCGCCAAGCAGCGGAGCTTCGCGACGCTGGACCAGTTGCTCGACGGGGCGGCGGGCCGGCTCGCCGCCGCCCAGGATTTCCAGGGCAAGGCCGAGCAGACCCTGGAGCTGGTGACGTTGGGCCGACTCAAGGCTCCGCGGGTCGTGCTGGTGGGGCTTGGGCACCGCCGAGGGATGAGCCCGGGTGTCCTGAGGACCTACGCGGCGGTGGCGGCGCGAGCAGCCAACGCGGGGAAGGCCCGCTCGATGGCACTGGAGCTGCCGGAGCGGACCGTGGGGGGGTCTGTCCGTCACGTTGCCGAGGGCCTGCTGCTCGGCGCCTACCGTTTCACCAAGTACTTGACCGGGGAGCGGGCTCCCAAGCAGAAGCTCGATCGCGTCACGATCCTGCGTCGCGAGGGCAAGCCCACGGCTGCCGAACGGCACGCCATCGAGGTTGGGAAAGCCGTCGGCGAGGCCGTCGCGCTGGCGCGCGATGCCGTCAACGAGCCCCCGAATGAGCTTACCCCCGCGGCGCTCGCGGCGCTCGCGGTGCGCATCGCGAAGGAGCACCGGCTCACGGTGTCGGTGCTCGACAAGAAGGGCATCCTCGCGAAGGGGATGAAGCTCCATCATGCCGTCGGACAAGGGAGCACGAACGAGCCGCGCTTCGTCCACCTCGTATACAAGCCGAAGCGGCGACCGCGCTCCCGCCTCGTCTTCGTGGGCAAGGGTCTGACGTTCGACTCGGGCGGACTCTGCATCAAGCCCGCGGGGGGCATGGGCGACATGAAGAGCGACATGGGAGGCGCGGCTGCCGTGCTCGGTCTGATGGCGGCCGTGGGCGCCGTCGGGCCCGCGGTGGAGGTTCACGGCATCGTCGCCGCCGCCGAGAACATGCCCGACGGTGCGGCGTATCGTCCCGGTGACGTGTTTGGCTCCCTCGATGGCAAGACGGTGGAGATCGTCAACACTGACGCCGAGGGACGACTCGTGCTGGCCGACGCGCTCACCTATGCGGCGCGGCTGGAGCCGGACCTCATCGTGGATGCCGCGACCCTCACGGGTGCCTGCATGGTGGCGCTAGGCAAGACCTGCGCCGGCTATTTCGCGACCACGGAGGCGCTGGCGCGTCAGCTCGAGCGGGCCGCGGCGCACGCCGGAGAGCAGGTCTGGCGCCTGCCGCTCGCCGAGGATCAGCGGGACCAGCTCAAGAGTGACGTCGCCGACCTCAAGCACACCGGCGACCGCTGGGGGGGCGCAATCACGGCCGCCCTCTTCCTGCGCGAGTTCACCGCGGGTCGCCCTTGGATCCACTGCGACATCGCCGGTCCGGCCCTGAGCGATCGGGCCTTCGGCATCGTCCCGAAGGGTGGCACCGGCCACGGGGTCCTCACCTTCCTCGCGCTCGTGGAGAGCGCTGGCTGAGACGGGCCGGGTCCCCGTGACCGAACCGGTCGCAGGCAAGCGGTCCCTCGCCCCCCGGCTCGCCTCGGCCGCGACCGTCCTGTTGCCTGGTACCTACGCTTGGGGCGCCACGGTCGCCGTGCCCGGATTCACGTCCGGGCCGGGCGCGCGGGTGGCCGCCGGCGCGGCGCTCGGCGCGCTCTGGCTCGGGGCGGGGCTCGCCCCGTTCCGACCGAGACTGGGGCGGGCGCTCGGGATCACCGTCTTCGGCGGGGCGTCGCTGTTCACCTGGATTCTCGCGCGCGACGCCGTCGCCGTCGAGCGCATCGACGCTGTACGGGGATGCCTCGGAGGTCTCGGCTGGTTGCTCACCGTGCTCGCATGGGGTGCTGTGCGCGCGGACGGCGGCGCGCCGGAGGGCGGTGCCGATGTCGGGTCGAGTCGGCTCGAGCCCCGTCGCCTGCTTCCCCGGTCGACCTGGCTGCTGCTCGGGGTCGCATTCGCAGCGGCGGCGGGGCCGCTGATGGCGGCGTGGTCGGTGGTGCGGGCCGAGCACGCGCTGCTGGCTCAGACGGCCGCCGTGCTCGCCGCCATCGGCCTGATCAGCGCTGGCGGTCTGGCGGCGGCGGAGCGGGACCCGACGCTCGCTCCCGGTGCTCCTGACCTCCGGCTCCGGAACGCGTGGGGCACCCTGACCCTGCTGATCCTCGGTCTGGCGGGCGGGTTGCTGTGGAGCCTGTTCACGTAGAAGATCGCCTTGTTCACCCGACGGCTACCATGACTCGGGTCCTCGACATCGCGAGCCTCCTGCTGCTCCTGGGTGCCGGCATCGCGTTCACCGTGGGGGTCATCGGCCTCGGGGGGCGCCGGGACCTGGCGGCGCTGTACTGGTTCGCCGTGGGCGCGCTCGCCCTGCGCTCGGCAGTCGATCTGCTGCGGCCGCGGGGGGGCGCGCGATGACGATCGCTGCGGGGGGCGAGGCGTGGCTCCGCCGGCTCGCGTGCGGGGTCTGCTGGCTCTTCGTCCTCGGCTGCACGCAGCCCGCTCGCCGGGAGGGCACTCTCGCGCCCGACCTCGGCCTCGACGAGGGTGCGGTTGCGCGGGTCGGCAGCGCGAGGATCCCTGCGGCGGCGGTAGCGGCGGTGAGCGCGGCTCAAGGGGTCGCTCCGAGGGAGGCGCTGGAGCTTCTGGTCCAGGATGCCCTCGTCGCGGAGCACGCCCGGGGACAGGCGGCCTGGCGGGCGCGGGTCGCCGGCGCCGAACGCGCGGTGCTCGCCCGCGTCTTGCTCGAACGTCTCCGCGCCGAGAATGAGGCGCGCCCGGTGACCGACACCGAGATCCGCGAGGCTGTCGCGCAGCGCTGGCGCGACTACGATCGGCCGGTTTCGGTGCGCACCATCCACGCCGTCGTGCAGTTCAGCGCCGAAGCGGAAGAACCCCGTGCGCGGGTCGTCGCCGAGGCCATCCGCGCCGCGGTGAGGGACGTGAAAGACCCGGCCGAATTCGAGCGCGCCGCGCGAGCCGTGGCGGCGGACGGCTTCAAGGTGAAAGTCGAATCGCTGGACCCCATCACGGAGCAGGGAGAGATCGTCACCAGCGGTGGCGGGTCGGTGGTCGAGTCGTTCGCGCGAGCGGCGCACGCCATCAAGGACGTGGGCGGGACGAGCGCCGTCACGCGGACGGCCTATGGCTACCACGTGATCCGCCTGGTTGAACGGCTGCCGCCCCAGGTGGTTCCCTTCGAGGAGTCCCGCCGGCGGCTGGAGCCGGTGGTGCGAGGCGAACGGGCGAAGGCCGCGCACTCCGCGCTCCTCCGGCAGCTCGCGGACCGCGAGCGATCCGTGGTGGACCGCGCCGCGGTCGACGTCACCGGCGCCATCCACCTCGACCCGTGAGGTGGCGGTGACCCGTCGTGAGCGCGTCCCTGCCCCGCGTGACCAGACGGCGACTCCGTTCAGCGTGGTGCTGGGTCGCTTCTGCGACGCCACGGGCGCGCTCGGGGCGGCCCTCGTGGATTTCCAGGGTGAGACGGTGGATTACGCCGGTCCCATGGATCCCTACGCGATTCGCGTTGCGGCCGCGGAGTGGCGCCTCGTGCTGGATCTGGTGCTTGTCCGTCGCGCGCTCCGCCTGGCCCAGACGGTGTCGCTGGTGGTGCGGGCCGACCGCGCGAGCTTCGCGGCGGTCCCCCTCGGGGAGGGGTACGCCCTGGTGGTCTGTCTCCCGGTCCGTTGCTTCTCCGTGTCGCCGCGCGCTCTATCGGAGGTGGTGCGGGACCTCTGCCGCGAGGGAGGCATCGCAGCGCCAGCCGCCTGGCAAGACGCACGGTGGTTGAGGGTGGAGGTGCGGGCGGCGCCGGGTCCAATGGGGCGCCCGCTCGAGCTCTGGCACAGCGGGCGCTGGTGGCGCCTCGAGATCCTCGGGCGATACGTGCCCGAGGCCCTCGGACGTCGAGAACTAGGGTTTCGAGCCCGCCTCGAGGTGGGATCAGATCTGACGCTCGTGCGCGAGCCACGGGGGGTCTGGTACGCGGATGGTCTTCCCGATGTTTGACGAAGCGACCAAGCGCGCTTTCATTTGCAATATCGACTACTTGCAGAATTCCCGGCCCGCTCCAGAAAAAGCTTGCCAACGAGTGGGCGAGCGTTCATAAAGACGCCCCCGCGCCGCCGGGGCATCAGTGACGGATCAGCGCTCCCGAACTGCACTTTCAAGCAGTACTCCCAGCGCAGCGGCCGGCACAGCGCCTGCAAGGGCGCGAGCCACACCTCGCGAGGGTGGCGCGACCCCCCGGAGGTCAGTTCATTTCCCGGCTCCGAGAGGGGCCGTTGACAAGCCGAGGACGGTCTACTAACGTAATCGGCCCGCGTTGGGAGCGGTGCTCCCCTCGGTCCTTGAAAACTGAGTCCCATGACCGCAAAGGAGCTTGCGGTCCCCGCACGTCTCCGTGTGCCGGCATCCAACTCGGACCGGCCATACGGGACAGTGCAACAGCAACAATGGCCGCCCCGCGGTCGTCGGGCAACCGACGGGCCGTGGGAGCGAGCCGAAAGGATTCAAACTGGAGAGTTTGATCCTGGCTCAGAACGAACGTTAGCGGCGCGCCTAACACATGCAAGTCGCACGAGAAAGGGCTTCGGCCCCGGTAAAGTGGCGCACGGGTGAGTAACACGTAGGTAATCTACCCTCGAGTGGGGGACAACCCTCCGAAAGGAGGGCTAATACCGCATGACGCCAGCAATGGCCAAAGCGGGCCTCTCCACGGAAGCTCGCGCTTGAGGATGAGCCTGCGGCCCATCAGCTTGTTGGCGGGGTAACGGCCCACCAAGGCGAAGACGGGTAGCTGGTCTGAGAGGATGAACAGCCACACTGGAACTGAGACACGGTCCAGACTCCTACGGGAGGCAGCAGTGGGGAAT
>CAYVRP010000044.1:0-51825 GCA_964454025.1 uncultured Polyangiaceae bacterium
AGACACCGGCGCGGACACCGGCGAAGACACCGGGACCGATACGGAAGACCGCGACGGTCGGGGCTTCGGGGGTTGAGCCCCCTCAGGGTCAGGCCTTGACGGCGCGACGGCGCGCACCACGGGTGCGCGCCGTTCTGTTACCCTTCGTGCCCGGTGTTCGCCGCCGATCCTCTCGAAGAGCAGCCGGCAGCAATCGCCGGTGGGGATCGGATCGGGGCTCGCGCGGTCCCGAAGCCTGAGATTGCGCTCCGGGAGGCCATCCGCGCGGCGGGCCTTGCGCTGGGGTTCGCGCGGGTCGGTTTCACCGCCGCGGAGCCCGACCTCGAAGCGGGCCAGGCGCTGGCGGCATGGCGCCGCGCCGGCCACGCCGGGCGGCTCGCCTATCTGCTCGAGCCCGCTTCTCGCCACGATCCGCGCGCCCTGCTCCCGGCGGCCCGGACCGTGATCGTGGCAGCGCTGCCCTACCCGACCGCCAGAACCGACGGCGGCGCACTGGCCGGTAGCCTCGCTCGCTTCGCCCAGGGACCAGACTACCATTTCGTCGTACGGGGCGCGCTCACGGACCTGGCCGCCCGGGCGGCCGCGCTCGCAGGTCGCCCGCTGCGCTCCCGGATCTGCGTCGATACCTCCCCCTTGCTGGAGCACGCCTTCGCGGCGCGGTCTGGAGTGGGCTTCACCGGCCGGAACACCCTGACGGTCGTGCCTCGGCTCGGCTCCTACGTCGTCCTCGGGGAGCTCCTCTTGGACCTCGAGCTGCCGCCGGACCCGCCGCTCGCGTCCCGCTGCGGGCGCTGCGCGCGCTGCCTCGCGGCCTGCCCGACCGGCGCCCTCGTCGAGCCCTACACGCTGGACGCGCGCCGGTGCATCTCGTACCTGACCATCGAGCTCAAGGGGAGCATCCCTCGCGAAATGCGGCCCCTGGTTGGCGCCTGGGTCTTCGGCTGCGACCGCTGCCAGGAGGTCTGTCCCCACAACGCCGTTCGCAGCCGTCAGGGCAGCGAGCGCGGCGCCTGGTCGGCGCGGTCGCCAATCGAAGGGAAATCCCTCGTCGACCTGCTCCAGCTCGGCGCCGCGGCGTACCGCCGCCTGGTGCAGGGGACTGCGCTGCGGCGCCTGAGCCGGCCCCACCTGGCCCGTAACGCCGCGGTGGCCCTCGGCAACCGCGGTGAGCTGGCCGCCGTTCCAGCCCTTTCGGCCACGCTCGAAGGAGACTCGAGCTCCCTGGTGCGAGAGCACGCGGCCTGGGCGCTAGGCCAGGTCGTCGCGCGCGCAGCATCGAGCCCCGGCAGCGAACGACCCCAGCCGGGCATCCCGCTCGTGCAGCAGGCCCTGGCGGCCCTCGAACGAGCCCGGATCGCGGATCCTGCCGCAGAGGTCCGCGAAGAGGCCGCGCGTGCCCACGCGGCGACCCGGGCAGGCCTCCCCTGACGGGCCGTCCAGAGCGTGCCTCAGGCGGTCCGGCTCGCCTCCGCGCTCGCGACCTCCTCGAGTAGCTCCGCCAGGTCCCGCGCCAGCCGCGCTGGGTCCTCGACCGGGCTGCCCTCGGCCAGCAGCGCCTGATCGAACAGGGCACGGATCCAGGCGCCGACGCGGGCAGACGCCGGATCCCGCTCGTGCACGGCGGCCAGGTTCCGGATGAGCCCGTGCTCGAGGTTGACCTCCAGGATGCGGCGCCCCGGTGGTCCCTCGGCGTGGTGTATCGCGCGCAGCATGCGCTCGACGTGGGGGGCCATGCCGCCCTCGGGGACGACCAGGCAGACGGGCGAGCTCTTCAGCCGGCGCGACGGCCTCACCTCGGACACCCGCTCGCCGAGCACCGCGCGGAAGCGCTCGAGCAGGGACGCCGTGCCCGGGTCGGCCGACTCGGCAGGCGTTTCGCCCGTGGCCTCCGGCAGATCGAGCTTCGCCGTCATCGCGCCCACCAGGGGCTTGCCCTCGAACGTCTCAAGCACCCCGACGACGAACGGATCCACCGGATCGGTCATGAGCAGGACCTCGTAGCCGCGGGTCACCAGCGCCTCGAGGTGCGGGCTGGCCTCGAGCGCGGTCCGGGAAGTCCCCGTCGCAAAGTAGATGGCTGGCTGCCCTTCCTTCATGCGCGACACGTACTCGGCGAGGGAGGTGAGCCCCTCGCGCCCCGTGCTCTCGAAGCGCAGCAGCCCCTGAAGCTCGTCCTTGAACTCGGGCTCGAAGTGCAGCCCCTCCTTCAGCACTACACCAAAGTTCTTCCAGAAGAGCTCATAATCACTGGGTTTCTCTCGGCTCATCTCGCCGAGCAGATCCAGGGCCTGGCGAGTGACCTGCTGGCGGATGATGCGCACCGCCCGCGAATCCTGCAGCAGCTCCCGCGAGACGTTAAGCGGCAGGTCCTCCGAGTCGACCACTCCGCGGAGGAACCGGAGCCACCGCGGGACCAGCTCCTCCGCCTCGTCGAGCACGAACACCCGCTGCACGTGCAGGCGCATGCCGCGATGCTGTCCCGGGTCGAACAGGTCCCAGCCCCGCCGGCGGGGAACGAAGATCACCCCCGAGAATTCCTGGGTGCCCTCGAGGTGGAAATGCCGCCAGGCGAGGGGCCCCTCCCAGTCCCGCGCTAGGTGTCGATAGAGCTCCTCGTACTGCGCGGAGGTCACCTCGCTCGGGCGACGCTGCCAGAGGGCGTCGGCACGGTTGAGCTGCTTGCGCTCCTCCTTCCCGTCCTTGCGCAACACGAGCTCGATCGGGTGCGCCACGTAGTCCGAGTACCGCTCGACGAGCTCGCGGAGACGGCGCTCGGAGAGCATCTCCCGGTGCTCGGACCGCAGGTGGAGCACCACCGAGGTCCCCTGTCCGTCGCGGACGTCCGGCTCCACCGTGAAGGTGTCCTTGCCCTGCGAGCGCCAGCGATGCGCCGAGTCGGTGCCGGCGGCGCGGCTCAGCACCTCGACCTCGTCAGCGACCAGATAGGCGCTGTAGAACCCCACCCCGAACTGGCCGATGAGCTTCGGTCCCTGGTCGGTGCCGCCCGAACCGGCGCGCAGTTGCTGCAGGAAGTCGCGAGAGCCCGACCAGGCGACGGTGCCGAGGTTCTTCGCGAGCTCCTCGGCGGTCATGCCGATCCCGGTATCACTGATGGTGAGGGTGCCGGCCGCCGGGTCCGGGATGAGCTCGATCCGGGGTTTTTCTCCTTCCGGAAGGAGCTCTGGCTCGGCCAGCGCCCGGAACCGCAGCCGGTCGATGGCGTCGGAGGCGTTCGACACGAGCTCGCGAAGGAACACCTCCGGGTGGCTGTACAGGGAATGGATGACGAGGCGCAGGACCTCGGTGACCTCGGCCTGGAAAGCGTGGACTCTGGGCTCGCTCATGGCAGACGGGCGCGCCGCATGGGCGCGGCGCGCGCAGTCTAAGGCGCCCGGCGCGCGCTGCAACGCCACCGGCGAGGTCGCCGCGCGCCCCGCTCCTGGCCGGGCCGTCGCGCGCCGGCGCCCGCTCACTCGGGGCGAACGTTCGTCGCCTGCAGGCCCTTCGGCCCCTGCTCGACCTCGAACACTACCCGCTGCCCCTCGTTCAGCGACCTGTAGCCATCGCCCGCGATCGCGCTGAAGTGACAGAACACGTCCTCCGCGGCGCCGTCCTGGACGATGAAGCCGTAGCCCTTCGCGTTATTGAACCACTTCACGAACCCACTCGCCATCTCGACGCTCCATCAGTCGCCACCGACCTCGGTGCTGACGGCATACCGCTGCCGCCGGCGCGAGTCTCCACCCGATCGACCCCGCCGCGAACCCGCGCGGCGCCGACCCAAGACAGGTGGGCCAGCCCGGACCTTCTCCGTCCGCCCAAAACTGGACAGGCTTTCAGTGCTCCAGTAGACGACGCTGCATGTCGACCCATCCCCTCCTCGGCCGCGTCCTCGTCCATCTGTTTCGGCTTTCGGCACCCGCTGACCGGTGCCCCGCGGGCCGCACCGCGGCGCCGCTCTCACCCCCCTTCCCGGGGGTGCCGCCGGCGCCCCGGGCGCTGACCGCGACGCCGGTCACCCGCGTGGCGCTGGCGGCGGCCGCGGGGCTCCCTGAGGCCCGGCTCCACGAGGCGCTGGCCGTCCTCGAGCGCGCCGGCCTGGTGGTGGCCAGGGGGCCACGGCTCACCCTGGCGGGGCTGGCGGTCGCGGCGGCGCTTCGGGCCCGGGCGGTTCGGCCGCGGGCGTCACGATCGAGCCTACCCCGGCGGCCCGGCAGGGTTGCGGGGCACCCCGCAGCAGGGTCGCCGCCCGCTGGCACCGAGACGTCCCGGACGGTCCGGGTCACGGGGGTCCGGGGCGAGGCGATCCCGAGCGCAGCGTGAACGGCCGAGCGGCGCGCAACCCAACCGCGGTGTAAGGGGACCCATGCGCTTCGCCCTCGTCACCGACGTCCACTTCGGCCCTGCCGCCCGCTACGCGGGCAAGCTTCGCAAGCTGTCTCACCTCGCCGGGGAGCTCACCCGCACGGTCGCGCGCGAGATCGCCGAGCGTCATCGCCCGGAGGTCCTGGTCAACCTCGGTGACGTGATCGAGGACGCCTCCCGTGCCGAGGATCTCGCGCACTACGAGGAGTTTCTCACGGCCATCCAGGGCGCGGGCACGCCGCTGCTCCACGTCGCCGGGAACCACGATCAGGTGCACCTCGGCGACGACGACCTCGCCCGGCTCTGGAGGCGGCCAGGGCCGCTGCACGAGTCGCGAGACGTCGGGGGAGTGCACCTCGTGACCCTCTGCACCCGCTTCCGGCCCGACGTCGAGATCACGGTGCCCGAGGAGCAGATCCGCTGGCTCGCGGACGATCTCGCCCGGACGAGGCTGCCCTCCGTCGTGCTCCTGCATCACCCGCTCGGGGAGATGGACCTCGTGGGCAGCCGGTGGTTCGAGCACGAGCCGCACCTGTGCCGCGTCGCCAATCGCGCCGCTGTCCGCGAGGTCATCGCCCGCAGCGGCGGCGTCGTCGCGGTCATCAACGGGCACGTCCACTGGAGCCACGTCGCCGTGCACGACGGGGTCCCCTACGTCACCCTCCAGAGCCTCACCGAGAACCTCGACGAGGACGCCCCGGGGCGACCCGCGCGGACCTACGCCGTGGCCGAGGTCGACGCGCGCGGACTCCGCCTCCGCGCCTACGGAGACGAGCCGCTCCGGATCGATACCGCCCGCTGAAGCACCGGGACGGCTCGCCCTCACGGCTGTGCCCGCAGGCGCCTCACGGACGCCGGCCGGCGAGCTCGGAAACCAGCGCGCGCAGTCGCGCCTCGGGGAGCGTGAGCCGGGCCTCGACGGCGTCCCCGACCACGCCGAGCTCGACCGCCCGCAGCTCCGCGGCGAGCGCCGCCAAGGGCGAACCGTCGAGCCTCCGGGCCGCCAAGTCGAGCTGAGCTCGGACCTGACCGAGCAGCGCCCCTGCCTCCGGCCGGCCGCTGGCGCTGGGCGCGGTCGGGGTCGTGAAGCGCGCCGTGGCGACCAGGCGCTCCCCGACGTCACTCACGGTGAGCCGCGTCGCCTCCTGCGGGCGAGGTGTGAGCTCCACGAGCAGAAGGTGGCGCGTCGCGTCCGCGAACCCTGTCCCCGTCCCCGCCGCCGCCTGCCGCAGCGCCGCGACCGTCCGGGACGCAACCACCACGCTCGGCGCCACCCGAGCCAGGACCCCGACCTCCGACTCGAGAGCGACGTAGTCGAGCGCGCCCTCGCGCCGCCGCACGACCCGGCCGCCGTCCGGAGGCGCGATCTTCGCCAGCAGATCGCCGAGATCGCCCCGCAAGCGCCCCAGGTCCACGTCCGCCGCGAGCAGCACGTCCTCGCCCCCCCGCGCGCAGATGCCGACCTCGCGCAGATCCCGCAGCGGCTCCAGCCCTGCCGCCGCGAGCCCGTCGAGGGCACGCCGAACCTGGCCCCCGGCGTCGACCGAGCGGGTCAGCGCCCCCCCGGCGGCAGCGGCGTCTTGCCCGGCGATCGCCACCAGCCCGGCCACATCGAGGTAGATCCTGCCCTCGCGGCAGGGGCCCGGGAGGTAGCGCCCCACCAACCCGTGAAGGGGGCTGGCCGCGGGCGCGGCCGCGCCCGCGCTCGCAGCGCCACGCGACGCCGGCACCGCCACGCCCGCGCTCGCCGAGGCGGGAACCAGCGCCCCCGTCGCGTCCGAAGGCAGCGGTAGCACGGCCGCGGCCGAGGTGGCGCCGCTCGCAGCCGGCGGATCCGATCGACACTCGCAGCCGGGCAGCAAGAGCGCCAATAGTGCGAGCGTCCCCATCCCACTCCAGAGCAGCATGCTCGCGGGTCCTCTCGTCAGCCTGCAGCAAGCCACCGCCATCTCGGCGCCGGCCCATCCCTTCCACGAGCGCCCCCACCGGTCAACCAGGGACGTCGGGGCACTCCGCCGCACGCCGGGCCGCCGCCGCCGATCCTGGCCCCGACCCGGCGAGCGCCAGGGTAAGCTCGGCGTTCGTGACCGACGCGGTCCTCCATCGTCTCCTCGAGGTCGTCCGCCGGGAGCTCGGCGCTGACGACGCGCGGCTCGAGGTTGGCGGCAGGCCGCCCTCGGACCCGTCGTCGCTCTACTGCGCGCTACCGTCAGGCTGGCGCCTGGTGGCCGTCTTCGACCGCCCGCCGGAAGAGCCCGAGGCGGCCCAGGCGCGGCTCGCCGCGCTCGCCGCCTCCTTCGCCGACCTCGGGCCCGGTGACCCGCCCGACCGCCTCCCCGGGTTCACGCGCGCGAACGCGCAGCGTCGGCTCGACGACGAGCTCCACCTGCTCGCGGAACGCGCGGGCGCCGTGCGGGCGCTGGTGATCGACGATCGGTCCCCGATCATCTGGGGCAGCTCCGAGCCGCGCGGGGCGCGCGAGGACGTCGAAACCGCCCTGGCGACCGCCGCGGCGCTCGAGCTCGCGGCGCGCGCAGGGCTCGAGCTCGAGCGCTGGGTGGACGCCAGCCCCGAGGACTTCGCGGCGGAGCTCGCCGCGCGGCAGCTCGACCGCGGCGAGGCGGCCCGGCTGGAGCTCGCGGCGCGGAGCATCCGAGAGGCGAGCCGTCGCCACGGGCAGACGGCCTGGGAGCATCACCTCCTTGCCATGCGGGCGGTGGCGGCCGTGCGGCGGACGATCGAGGCCGATCCGAGCAGCCGCACGGCCCACCTCCGCCTGATTTCGCGCGGCGAAGACTTCGGCTACCTCGCGCGCGGGTTCGCCTCCATCTACGTCCTCATCCTCGTGTTCGGCGCCCGCTTCTCGGAGCTCCACGCGGAGGCGAAGCTGCTGCAGGAGCTTCCCCTCGTCGAGCGCCTGGTCGTCGCGCTGCCGTCGAACGACCCCCCACCGGCGGGTGGCCAGGTCGTGCGCCTGCGCCGGTGAGCCCGCCCGCCGAATCCCCGTGGCGCCGCCGGGGCTCATACCAGCGATGGAAGCCGCGTCCCCCATTCGCCAAGGCCTGGCGCGCCTCGCGGCGTCTTTCCCGCCGCGCCGCCTGGCGATCGTCGGGATCGCGGGCGCCGTGGGCGCCGGGGGCGCCTACCTCGCGAGCCGCCTACTGGCGCTCGCGACGAGCTGCAACAACGGCTGTCCAACCGCGACCGACCCGACTCCGTTCGTGGTCCTCGTCGCCGCAGTGACGGCCTGGTCGGCGCTCCGCGCGACCCGCCCCTGACCGGAGCAGCGGGCCGGTCGCTGGCACGCACGGGAACGGGGGGTCAACCTTGCGCGGGCGCCTGCGCGGCCACCGACTCGGCCAGATCCAGCAGCGTCTGACTCCCCGCGGCCACCTCCACCGACATGGGGATGGCGACCAGCTGCCAGATCACCGACCAGGTCAAGGCGCCGCCGGCCGGGATGCTCTCCGCCTTTCCCTGCGCCTCGATCTCCGCGTAGTCGTAGTTGCCGTTGGCGTAGATCTTGATTTCCGCCTCGCCCTCCGCGCCATCGTTCAGCCCGATGTCGTCGAAGGTCCGTACGAGCAAGACCCCATCGTCGGCGTGAGCGAGCCAGCCGCCGCCGTCGCTGATGTACTTGCCGTCGCTGCCGCTGGGCGTGGCGCTCGCCCAATCGTACCAGGTGACGCCGAGCGCCCCGGACGAAGGCTCGAGCAGGGCCATGTCGACCGGCTTGGTGCCTGTCCCCGTCGGGAAGAAGCTGATGCCCTGGGTATCGACGCGCGGGATCTCCCACGGCGCCATGGTCACCGCGCTCGAGCCACGGTTCTCGATGGTGTACTCGGCTACGATGAATCCATGCTCGAGATCCGCGGTGAAGCGCTTGATGACGACGACCTGCGCCGAACCGACCGTGGCCACCGGGCTGGTCAAGGTCACCGAGCTCCCCTCCACCACCGCGGTGTAGCTGCCGGAGTCGATGGCGTTCACCGGGGGCCAGCTCCACATCGACTGGGGGCTGGTCCAGAAGGTGGCACCGAAGTTGTCGCGCATGTCGGCGTCACCAGCCCCGGCGAGCGGCTCGGGCTGCATCAGCACCTCGGTGCCGCCGAGCGAGCAGCTGACGACGCGGGCGCCGTTCCGGGCGTCCACCTCGAAGTAGATGTCGCCGAACTCGAGCACGTAGCTGCCACCACCGCGGTCGATCTCGCCGACCAGCGTGTACCCCGCGCCGCCAGTGCCCTCTCCGCCGGTACCCGCGCCACCCTGGCCCCCCGTCGTGACCGCGCCCGCCGCGCCGCCGGTGAGCCCCCCGCGGCTTTCCCCACCCCCGGTGCTGGTCCCACCCCCCGGCGCTCCCCCCGAGGTTTCGCCGCCGGTAACCGCGCCGCCCGTGATCGCTCCCCCAGTGAGGGCGCCGCCGGAGGTCGTCCCGCCGGTCACCACGCCGCCGGTGGGCGCCCCGCCGGTCACCGCGCCACCCGTGGTCACTGCGCCACCCGTGGTCACCACGCCGCCCGTGGTCACCACGCCGCCCGTGGTCACCACGCCGCCCGTGGTCACTACGCCGCCGGTCGCCACCCCGCCGGTCGCCACCCCGCCGGTGAAGGTTCCGCCGGTGCCCGCCCCGCCCGTCGTGAGAGCGCCGCCCGTCTCCGTCCCACTGGGAGAATCGTCGGCCCCGCCGCAAGCCACCAGCAGCGTGAACCAGACCCCCACCGTCCCCACCGTGAGCCGCCCCAACGCGCCGAATCGTCGCTTCATGGTCCCTTCCAAGCAACCCGGGGCAAGAGCCGGGTACGCCGGGGATTGTAGCCCACGGCGGCGCGTTTTGCCGCAGCGATGTCACCCGGGAAGCCCCACGACGGTCCTGGCAGCCACCCGGGGACACCGCGGGCTCACGTCAAGCGCAGCACGCAGACCGCGTCGATGGCCGAGTCGTCGGGACCTGCGAGGAGCTCACGCCGCGACACCGTGAACTCCTTGGGGGGGAGCAGCTCCTCGATGAAGGGGACCCCGGGTGCGTAGTAGAACCGGCCGCCGATCCGCAGGGACCGCAGCAGCCGCAGGTAGGTCTGCGCGTACTCTGCCGCCGCCGTGGCGGAATTCCGGTGGTGCAGCACGAAATGGTTGGTGAAGCTGAGGTGCGCGACGATGCTGCCCCAGCGCTCGCGGCCGAAGTCCGTCTTGAGCCAGTCACCCACCTGGACGTGGTCGGCCACGGTGGGGCTGCGCTCGAGCCCGAAGGCCTCGAGGCCGAGGTTGCGGAGGTGGTGGACCAGGAGCGCCGACGGCCCGCATCCGAGGTCGAGGATCGGTGGCAGCAGCCGCGTGGGATCGAGGTCCAGCACCGCGAGCTGCAGGCCGACGGAGTACTCGGTCCCGATCGTGGCCGGCATGGCACCGGGTGCGAGGTCCCGCGCGCGGGACTGCACGAAGCGACCGAGGCGAGCGGTGTGGCCCGCGTTCACCGGCACCAGCCCCTCGCGCAGGTCCTCGACGCCTCCGGCCGTCGCCAGGACTTCCCCGAGGCGCCGGTAGTAGGCGGCAAAGAGCTGCGCCAGCCCGGCCTCGGCCGCGTCGTCCCAGCTCACGTATTGGTTGCGTTCCCGCACCTGGCGTCCGAACCGCGCCGCGGCGTCCCCGGCCAGCCGCGACAGCTCGCGCGTGCGGCCGGCCAGGTGCGGAGCGCGCCGCTCCCGATGCGCGAGCAACGTCGCAAGCGCCTCGTCTCCGAGCGCCGCGCGCGCGGCGGCCTCCTCGGTCCCCAACCGCCCGAGGGGGATCGCACGCAGCTCGTCCACCTGCGCGCGGAGCAGGCGGCGGAGGGCCTCCACGGGGGGCAGCTCGGGCATCGGCGCGCCAGGATACTCGCCGGCGGCCGGACCGCCCGGGAAGACCTCGTGCGTCCGCGCCAAATGCTCGCAAACGCAGCGAGAACTCTCGCGTCCCGGGGCTTGCGCAGGGGCGGCGAAGCGAGGTCGACGCGCCTTCGCCGGCGCCCCGCGGACCATGTTATCGTCGGCACCGACGTCATGCGCCAACCGCCTTCCTTCGCCGCCCTCGTCGCCCTCGCCTCGCTGGGCGCGGCCGCCTGCCAGGCGAAGCCCTCCCCGGGCGCGACGCCCGCGGCCAGCGTCGCCGCGCCTGCGCCGAGCGAGCCCCCGGCGGCGCCGCCGCGGGTCGCGCAGCCCGCGCCCGAGGACCTGGATCTCGCGATGGCGCGGTCGGAGCTCGGGTGCGAGAACAAGGCCAAGGCCAAGGGTCGCGAGAGCTGCCGCATCCTCGAGGAATTCGCCCGCGCCGAGCGCTGGGAGGCCAAGATGCCGTCGGGCGAGGGGCGCTGGTTCGGCCACGCCTTCGTCGTGACCAAGGGGGTGGAGACGCGTGAGTTCCTGCTCGTGCGCGCGCGGCGCGTCCCCACCGCGCAGGTCGGTCCCAGCGATCTCCCCCTGATGTTCGGCACCGGCGGACTGCCCGAGGACCGGAACGAGCACGCGGAGAAGCTCATCCGGGCGCTGAAGGACGGCGGGACCGGGAAGAAGACCAACCTCGCGCGGATGTACCTCGAGGACTTCAAGCCGAAGGAGGAGCTGGGCGTCATCGCCACCAAGGGCGCGAGTGTCCAGCTCATCTCGGAGGAGGACACCTTCATCCGGCGCGCGGGGGTCAAGAAGCTCATCCTGGTCAAGCTCGCCGGGGGCGTCGACGCGGAGAAGGGTGACGGCGTCTACGCCGAGGTCTGGTCCGTGACTTGGTGACGGCCGGACGAGCCCGGCGGCGAGAGCCGGCCGGACCGCGCCGCCGCGCCGCAGGGACGCGCCCGCGGAGCCGCAGCCACCACGCGCGCGCACGCTTTCTGGCTGCGCTCCTCCTCGCGCTCGTGGCCTGCGGGGAGGACCCCGCCTACGGCGAGCGGTGCCGTGACCTGGCCGCGGAGCTCGCCGTCACGGTCGACGGCGTCGCCGCCGAGCACGGGGCCTGCTCCGCTGACACCGACTGCCCCTGGGTCGCCGCCTCGGCAGGTCGGAGCAGGAACGGCCCGGCTCTCCCCGAGGGGTGATGTAGAGCGTCCCCAACGGGATTCGAACCCGTGTTGCAGCCTTGAAAGGGCCGTGTCCTGGACCGAGCTAGACGATGGGGACTGGTGCCCGCCGTGCGCGCGGGCGCCCAGCGGGGCGCGGAATATACCAGCTCTCGACCGGGGAACAATGGCGGACGCGCAAGGGGCGGCGCCCAAGGAGGCCGCTCCCCGACGGCGCGGCGGGGCGCGGGTCGGACGCACTTCCCGCCGGCTGCGGCGTCCGCGGCGCGGAGCGGCGCGCGCCATGACGGCCGCGCTGACCCGTGGTAACCGGGTTCGCCGTGCGCGCCGCAGCGGCCCACCTCGCCCTCCTCCACCTCGCCGTCCTCCACGTCGGCTGCGCCACCACCGTGACGCGTCTCGAGGGCGAGATCCCCACCCCGGCCGGCGCGGCGCAGGGCCCCTGCGAGGAGGAACGCTGGCTGGCGCTCTCCCCGACCCGGTACGAGGCCATGTCCGCTGCCGGAACCAGCTCGGAGTACCGGGACGACGGCCTCGGGCTGTACCGGGAGGGGGACCGCCACCCGCGGTCCATCACCGCGCTCGAGGAGGAGCTCGGGCCCTCGCCGCTGTTGCCACCACACCGCGACGCGACGCGCGCCTACGATCGCGACCGTGTCATCGCTGGTTCGCTCGGCCTGCTCGGGATCGCCGCCATGGGCCTCGGCGCAGGCCTCTTCGCCACGGCCTTCGAGACGGAGACGACCGGCGTGCCACCAGCCATCGAGGAGGAGCAGGTCGTCGACTCCGGGCGCGCGGTCACGGGCGCGGTCCTCATGGCCGCGGGCTTCGGCGTGGCCATCGCCGGCATCGCCCTGAACCCCACGCACGCCGAGCGCGCCCGGGCTCAGACCGCGCGGTACGTCTTCGTGCCGGGTCAGGACGACCGCGAGTCCGTGGTGCGCCTCGTCGCCGCCCACAACGAGGGACTCCGCACCTCGTGCGCACGCGAAAACGGCCCCGGAAAGGCGAAGGACGCGGACGGGGCCGACGACGAGGCCGAGGCGAACGACGACAGCACCGACCCCGAGCCGGGGCCCGGCGACGACGGGAGCACCGCGGCCCGCGACGAGCCCTGATCAGCTCGCCACCGCGAGCGCGCGCGGCGCCGCGTCGACGCCGTCCGCGGCGGGACGGACCGCAACCTCGCCGTTGCGGGCCAGGGCGCGCTCGACGATCGCCTCGCACAGCGTCACGAAATCGAACCCGGCGGCCGCCGCGATCTTCGGCAGGAGGCTGGTCGGCGTCATGCCCGGCAGCGTGTTGACCTCCAGCACATACTCGTTCATGCCCTCGGTCACCAGCAGATCGACGCGACAGGCGCCGCGTGTGCCGACCGCCGCCGCGGCGCGCCCGGCCAGGTGCAGCACGCCCCGCATCCGGGCCGCGGGGATGCGCGCCGGCAGGAAGTACTCGCTCATCCCGGGCGTGTACTTGGCCTGGTAGTCGTAAAGCTCCCGCTTGGGGGCGATCTCGATGGCGCCCAGGATCCGATCGTCCAGCAGCGCCACCGACACCTCGCGGCCCCGCACGAAGCGCTCCACGAGCACCGCGTCGTCGTGGTCGAGCGCCGTCGCCACCGCGGCCCCGAGCGCGGCCAGGTCGTCCGCCTTCGCCAGGCCGATGCTGGAGCCCTCGCGCCGCGGCTTCACCACGACCGGGTAGCCGAAGCTCCCGTGCAGCTCCGCGAGGTCGCCCGCGGCGTCGGCGCGTGTGATCTCGTAGTACGGGGGGGTCGGGACGTTGTGCAGCCGGAAGAGCTCCTTGGCCTTCAGCTTGTCCATGGCCAGTGCGCTCGCGAGCACGTCCGAGCCGGTGTAGGGGACACCGAGCACCTCGAGCATGCCCTGCACGCAGCCGTCCTCGCCCAGGCGGCCGTGGAGCGCGACGAAAGCGACGTCCATCTGAGCGTGGGCGAGGGTGAGCAGGGCGCTCGGGCCGGCACCGAGGTCGATCCGACTCACCGCGTGGCCGGCCTCCTCGAGCGCGGCGGCGACCGCACGCCCCGTGCGCAGCGACACCTCCCGCTCCCCCGAGGTCCCTCCCATGAGCACGCCGATGGTCAGTCGCCTCATCTGCATCCTTCTCCGGACGGCACCGGTCTGGTCAACCGCTACGCCCACTCGCGGAACCGGGCCAAAAAAACGGCCCTCCGCCGAGACGACGCGCGAGGTCGCGCGCTCATTCCCCGGCCCGAGTCCCCCGGGAGGCACGCCCGCGTTCGCGCCCGCTAGGACTCGGAAACCTCGACCAGCACCGCGGTGATGTTGTCCTTGCCCCCCCGCTGGTTCGCGAGATCGATGAAGCGCTGCACGGCGGCCGCCCCACCCCCCTCCGTCAGCGCGGGGATCTCCTCGGAGCGGAGGTACCCGTGCAGCCCGTCGCTGCAGAGCAGGTACTGGTCGCCGGGCTCGAGCTCGAGCAACGCCGTGTCCACCTGGACGTAGTCGCGGTTGCCGACCGCGCGAGTAATCACGTTGCGGTGCTTGCTGCGCCGGGCCTCCTCCTCCGTGATGAGCCCCTGCTTGAGCTGCCAAGCGATGAGGGTGTGATCCTCGGTGAGCTGAGTGACGCAGCCGCACCGGATGCGGTAGATGCGGCTGTCGCCCACCTGGGCGGTGACGCAGAAATCTCCCACGCTCATCATGGCGCTGATCGTGGTGCCCATGCCGGCCTTGTTCGCGTCCAGCTCGGCCATCGCGAACACCATGTAGGTGGCCGCCTGCACGGCGCCCTCGAGCAGGCGCCGGGCTGCCCGCGCCTTGTCCTCGCTGAAGGTCCGGTCCAGGCTCAGCGTCCGCTTGCCGCGCGACACCATCCCGTAGATCGTGTCGATGGCCTCTTGGCTCGCCACCTCGCCCGCGGCGTGCCCGCCCATCCCATCCGCCACCACCCAGAGCCCGAGCGCGTCGTCGGCGAGGAAGGCATCCTCGTTGTGCTTGCGCCTCAGCCCGATGTCGGTCCCCCCGGTGGAGGTGAGGTGAAACCGGCTAGACACGCGGGCAAGGTTAGAGAATCGGCGGCGTCTTAGAAAGACTGGACGCCTTCTTCCGCGGCCTCTGGCGCGCGGCGCCGCGGACCGGGGAGCCGGCTCCGGGAGCCCCGCGCGGCGACCGGGAGCGCGCGCGGCGCCGCGGACGCGGACCCTTGCACGCCGCGACCCGGTCAAATACCCTCGCGCACGTGGAGATCCTGGCCGCGGGTGCGGGGTGCAAGGCTCAGCACCCGGCCGAGGTGGGGCGGGAGGCGGCGCGGCTCGCGCGGTCCGTGCCCCGCGCCGGCGGCGGCATGGTCTTCCTCGGCGGGAGCCTCGCCGCGCAGCTCCCCGCCGTTGCCGGTGCGCTCGCCGCCGCCTGTCCCGGGCTCCCGTTCCTGGTGGCGAGCGGGGCCTGGGTCATCGCGCCTTCGGGAGAGCTCGAGGACCAGTCGGCCGCGGCCATCCTGATCTGGGCGGGACCCGCGCCGACCCTCCTCGCCGTGACCGCCGAGGATCCGCCACGGATCGGCGCGGCGCTGGCGCGCGCGCTCGCGACGACCGGGGCCAGCGCGCATTTCCTGGCGCTCGATCCGGAGCGCTTCGACCCCGAACTGCTGGCGCCCCTCGCCGCGCTGCCCCGCGCGGCCCAGGTCTTCGGGTTCGGGACCACCGGCTCGCCCGGCGCCGCGGGGCTGCTCGCGGACGGCTCGCTGGTGCGCGGCGCGGCCATCGCGCTGGGCTTTCACGGGCTCACCGCCCCGGTGATCGAGGTCACCCCGGCCGCCCGGTTGCTCACTCCCCCGCGGCCGATCTCCGCCGCGCGTGGGAGCCTGGTGCTGCGCATCGGCGAGGAGCCCGCGCTGGACGCCCTCCCCGCCGCGGGCGAGGGCCTCACGGGTGAGCCGCTGCTGCTCGCCGCGCTGGCAGACGGCGACGCCGACGCCACCGCCGCCCGTCCCGAGATCTTCCTGCGCCCCATCCGCGGCGTGGACCCGACCCGCCGGGGCGTCATCGTCAGCGGCGAGGTGCGCGCCGGGGTCCGAATGGCATTCGCGGCCCGGGATCCGGTCGCGGCCCGAGAGGACTTCGAGGCGGCGGCCCGTCGCCTCCGCCGCGCCGCCGCGGGGGCGGCTCCCCGCTTCGGCGTCTACGTGAGCTGCCCCGGGCGCGGCGCCCGCCTGTACGGCACCTACGACGTGGCCGGACGACTCCTGCGCGCGGCGCTCGGCGATCTCCCCCTCGTCGGCGTGAGCGGCGCGTTCCAGGTCGGGCCCCCCGCGGGCCTACCGAAGCTCCACCTGTTCTCGGGCGTCCTCTCCCTCTTCACCGCTCCGAGCTGCGCGCCGACTGCCCATGACTGCTCCCCTCACGCTCCAGCCGCCGCCGCGAGCGCGTCCCCGCGGCGGCGCCGACGCCGCCCTGGCGGCGCTGATCATCGCCATCGTGGCGCTGATGATCGTCCCCCTGCCGACGACCCTGCTCGATCTCCTGCTCGCCGGCAACCTCGCCGCCTCGGTCGTCATCCTCCTGGTCGCCCTCTACGTCAGCGACGCCCTCAAGATCGCGGCCTTCCCCACCCTCCTGCTCATCACCACGCTGTTCCGCCTGGCGCTGAACGTCTCCTCCACGCGCCTGATCCTGCTCCAGGCCGACGCCGGCGAGGTGATCCGATCCTTCGGCCAGTTCGTCGTGCGGGGCAACTACGTCGTCGGCGGGATCGTCTTCTTCATCCTCACGGTCATCCAGTTCATCGTGATCGCCAAGGGGAGCGAGCGCGTCGCGGAGGTGGGGGCGCGGTTCACCCTGGACGCGATGCCGGGCAAGCAGATGGCGATCGACGCCGAGCTCCGCTCCGGAGCGATCGACGGCGCGGAGGCCCGCCGGCGCCGCCGCACGCTGGCGCGCGAGAGCCAGTTCTACGGCGCGATGGACGGCGCGATGCGGTTCGTCAAGGGCGACGTCATCGCCTCCATCATCATCACCATCGTCAACATCCTGGGCGGGCTCGCCATCGGCGTGGGCCAGCGCGGGCTCGACGCCCTCACGGCGCTGCAGCGCTACGGCCTCCTCACCATCGGTGACGGCCTGGTGAGCCAGATCCCCTCCCTCGTCATCGCCACCGCCGCCGGCGTGCTGGTCACTCGGGTGGCGAGCGAGGACGCCGACACCGCGCTGGGCGAGGAGCTCGCCGCGCAGCTGCTCGCCGCGCCCCAGGCGCTCCTGGTGGGCAGCGTCTTCGTGGGCGCGCTGGCCGTCGTCCCCGGGCTCCCGGCCCTCCCCTTCGCGGTCATCGCGGGCCTGCTCTTCGCCGCCTCCCGCGCCCGCTCACGCCGCCGGCAGCCGGCCGCCGCTGCGCCGCCGCCCTCGGTGCACGCCGCCGTACCGGGCGCCGCGGGTCGCTTCCTGCCCCAGGTCGTACCCTGGTCGCTCGAGATCGCACCCGATCTCGCCCGCCTCTTCGACGACGACGTCCGCGCCGGACGCCTCCGGCGCCCCGGGCTCCGCTCCGTCGGACCCGCGCTGCAAGAGCTGGTCTTCCGCGAGCTCGGCGTAACCTTGCCCGAAGGGAGGATCGAGGTCCGCGAGGGGCTCGCGCCCCGGACGGCCTTGCTATCGATCCAGGAGGTGCCAGCGCTCTCGCTCACCGTCCCCGACGAGGTGGCGGAGGCGGCCGTGGCCGAGCACCTCGTCGGAGCCCTCCTGCCCGTGTTGCGGAGCCGCGCCGCGGACTTCCTCGGCATCGCCGAGACTCAGCGGATGCTCGACCAGCTCGAGCAGGTGGCGCCGGCCACCGTACGGCAGGTCGTCCCCAAACCGGTTCCGGTGACGCTGCTCGCCGACATCCTTCGTCGCCTGGTCGAGGAGGGGATCAGCGTCCGCGATCTCAAGACGATCCTCGAGTCGCTGGCCCAGATCGCCGCGGTCGACCGCGACCCCCTCAACCTCACCGAGCTCGTCCGCGCGGCGCTCCGTCGCCCGATCACGCACGCGCTCACGGGCGGCGCGGCGGAGCTCGAGGTGGTGCTGCTCGACGGTGCGATCGAGGACACGCTCCGCGGGGCGATCTCCCGCACCGCCGCCGGGAGCTTCCTCACGCTGGCACCCGCCGCCGCCCGCGACATCGTCGCCGCCATCCGCCGGGCGATCGCCACCGCCGGGATCACCGGCCGTCCCCTGGTGCTGACCCAGCCCGACGTTCGGCGCTTCGTGCGCAAGCTCATCGAGTCCGATCTGCGCGAGGTGACGGTCGTCTCTCACGCCGATCTGCTCCCTGAAACCAGCCTGCGGCCGGTGGCCCGCGCGCACCTCGGGGGGCTCTGAACCGGCGGGGACGCGCGGCGGGCCGCGCGGGCTCAGCTCGCCCCGGCGGTGACGCGCGGCGGCGGCAGGTTGACCGTGGGGAATGCCTTGCCGGGCCGCGCGAAGAGATAGCCCTGGAACAGATCGATGCCGAGGTCGACCAGCGCGTCGCGCTCCTCGACCGTCTCGACGCCCTCCGCCACGACCAGGATCCCCATGTCCTTGGCCAGCGTGGTCACCGATTGGATGAGCTTCTGCTTGATGGCGCTGCGCTCCACGTCCCGGACGATGGACAGATCCATCTTCACGATCTCGGGCTCGAGCTGAGCGAAGCTCGTCAGCCCCGCGTAGCCCGCCCCGAAGTCGTCCAGCGCGATCCGGAACCCCAGCTCGCGCCGCCGCGTCACCCGGCCCCGCCCGTCCGTGACCTCCTCGAGGCTAGCGCGCTCCGTGATCTCCAGCACCACCCTCGTCGCGACCCGAGACAGCGGCGCGTCCGCCCGAAAGAGCTCCTCGTCCAGCAGATCGGTCGGGTGGCAGTTGACGAACAGGAAGCGCCCCGGCGGCAGCCCTTCGACCGGTTCGACGACGCGCTCCCGCACGGTTCGTCCCAGATCGGGGAGCCGCCCCAGTCGCTCGGCGGCGCGCAGCAGGGGCAACGGCCCGGGGAGCGCGGCGTCATCGCTACGGATCAGGGCCTCGTAGGCGTACACGGCGTGGTCGCCCGCGCGCACGATGGGCTGGTAGGCCATCCAGAGGTCACCGAGGGCGCGCTCGAAGCTCGCCTCGAGTCCCGCGCGATCGGCGGCCAGGATCCCGGCGGCGCCCAGGGCGGCGGCCGCCTCGTGCTTGACCCGCGCCATCCGTGACAGCGCCGCCGCGCGACCGAGGACGCGGTGCAGCTCGTCCATCGCCACCGGCTTGGTCAGGTAGTGGAAGGCGCCGTACTCGACGGCCTTCACGGCCGTGCTGACCGCTGGCTCCCCGGTCATGAGCACTACGGGGACGAACAGATCGTACTCCCGGATCTCGCGCAGAAGCTGGATTCCATCCATGCTCGGCATGGTGATGTCGCTCAGGACCGCGTCGAACAGGACTCCCCTCCGGATCGCGGCGACCGCCGCGCCCCCATCCGCCACCGGGGTGACGTCGTACCCCAGCCCCCGGAGCGTTCGCGCGAACCCGCGCAGGACCGTCGGATCGTCGTCGACGAGCAGGACGTGCGCCGGGCTCGCGCCGCTGGCGGAGGCGTTCGACGGGGGCGTGGCGGAGGACATCCGATTGAGGGCGACGCTGGCCCGCCGGTAGGGCGACGCCAGTGGACTACCCTGAGCATAGCGGCCCCGCCGGGGTGGAGTTTAGCCCGAAGGGGCGCCCCGGGGAATGGTCACCACCAACCCCCGCTCCCCGCGCCCGCCCCGGCGCCCTTCAGCGCCGCTGGATCTGCAGCTTGCGCGGGACCTGACCGCTCTGCTCCAGCGCCCGGCGAGCCTCCTTCTGGAGCAACGGGTGGGCCCGCTTCATCAAGAACCCGCCGAGCATCCGGATGTCGATTTCCGCCAGCTTCCGCAGCGAACGGCGCATCGTCCTCAGGTCGTTCCCGTGCGCGCCGGCGAAGGCGTTGGCCCGGAGCAGCTGGGGACGCACCTCGGCGAACTCGGGGTCCTCGGGGCTGAACAGGGCCAGCGTGTCCGCCGCCTTCTTGCACTGCCCCGTGCGCGCCCAGGCCTCCCCCACCACCCCGGCGAGCATGGCGCGCGTCTTCGCGTCCTGATGCCGACTCAAATCGATCGCGTCCGCGAGCGGGCGGGCCGCGGATACCTCGCCCAGCATCAGGTGCACCAGGGCTCGCTGGGCACGGACCTCGTCCGCGATGGTGGGCATCACCTTGGTCAGATCGATCTCCTCCATGACCGCGAGCGCCTGGCGCGGGTCCTCCTGCAGGAGGAGCTGCGCCCGCGCGAGCACCGCCGTGACGTCCTTCTTCTTGAAGCCGGTTTCCAGCTTCTCGATGGCGGCCTTCCGATCCTCCGCGGTCCTGACCTCGCCGAGGATGCCGTGCACCCCCCGCGCCTTGCGGGTCTGCCAGACGGCCCAGCCGAGCAGCCCCAGGAGGAAGAGGGTGATGACGCCCGGGATCGCGAGCGCGATGGTGGTGGCGGTGGGCCCGAGGCCCATGCCGGCGAGCAGCCCCCCCACGATCCAGACCCCGAGCAGTGGGAGCCCGAGCCGAAGACCGAGCGCCTTGAGCTGCGCGGGCGCGAGCGGGCTCGGGGGCGACGGCCGCGCCGGCGGCGTGGCGGGCTCGCGGAAGGCGCGACGCCGCGCCTTGGGGTCGCCGTCCGGTCGACGCCCGCCGCCGCGCTTCAGCTTCCGCGCCTCGCTCGACAAGGAAGACCCTCACCCGCTCGGGGAGCGCGCCCCGAGTTCAGCTCGCGCCGCCGGCGTCGCCGCTCTCACCCGGTCCCGGGCCGGGCCCGTTGTCCTCGGTGGCGCGGCTAGCCATGGCCTGCAGCTTCTCGGCGAGCTTGCCCTTGAGCACGTCGCCGAGCGTCGCCTGGTTCGCCTGCTTCTCCCGCGACAGCGCCTGGAACTGCTCCGCCTGGTCCGAGGTCCCCACGTCGCGCAGCGACATGGTGATGCGCCGATCCTGGGAGTCGACGTTGGCGACCTCGGCGCGGAGCCTGGCACCGGGGCTGAGATCGGTCCCGGGCGGGATCTCCGAGGAAGGGATGATCGCTTCGACGCCGTCGCGCAGACGGACGAAGGCGCCATAGTCGGCCACGCCGAGCACGGTCACCTCCACCACCGCGCCGGGGGCGAACTCCTCGAAGATCTTGCCCCAGGGGTCGTCCCAGAGCTGCTTCACGCCCAGGCTCACCTTCTTCTCGTCGTGGTTGATCGAGAGGATGATGGCCTCGACGTCGTCGCCCTTCTGGTAGAAATCGCCCGGGTTGTTGACCTTCACGGTCCACGACAGATCGGTCTTGTGGACCATGCCGTCCACACCCTCCTCGATGCCGACGAACACGCCGTAGTCGGTGAGCGAGCGGACCTTGCCGGAAACCTTGTCGCCGGGCTTGTACTTGTCGGTGAAGACCATCCACGGATCGGGCTCGAGCTGCTTGAGCCCCAGGCTGATGCGCTTGGACCGCGAGTCGACCTCGAGCACCTGGCACTCGATGTCCGCCCCCAACTCGAGCAGCTTCGATGGGTGCTTGATCTTCTTGGTCCAGCTCATCTCGCTGACGTGGATCAGCCCCTCGACTCCGGGCTCGAGTTCCACGAAGGCACCGTAGTCGGTCAGGCTCATCACCTTGCCGCGGACGCGCTTGCCGACCGGGTAGGCCTCCTCGGCGTGGCTCCACGGATCTTCCTGCGTCTGCTTGAGCCCCAGGCTCACCCGCTCCGTCTCCGGGTTGTACTTGAGGACCTTGACCGTCACCTCGTCCCCGACGCTGAAGACCTCGCTCGGGTGGTTGACCCGCCCCCACGACATGTCGGTGATGTGCAGCAGGCCGTCGATGCCCCCGAGGTCGACGAACGCGCCGTACTCGGTGAGGTTCTTGATCGTGCCGGTGAGCACCTGCCCTTCTTCGAGGCTCTGCAGGGTGCGCGCCTTCATCTGATCGCGCTCCTTCTCGAGGAGCACCCGCCGCGAGAGCACGATGTTGCCGCGCTTCTTGTTGAACTTGATGACCTTGAAATCGTAGGTCTGGCCGATGAGCTTCTCGAGGTTCCGGATCGGCCGCAGGTCCACCTGGGACCCCGGGAGGAAGGCCTTCACGCCGCCGCGGATGGTCACCGACAGGCCGCCCTTGACCCGCTGGCTGATGGTGCCCTGGATGATCTCGTCCCGCTCGCAGGCGCTCGAGATCTCGTCCCACACCTTCATCTTGTCGGCCTTCTCCTTCGAGAGGGAGATGAGGCCGTCGTCGCTCTCGCGACTCTCGATGTAGACGTCCACGCGATCGCCGGGCTTGATGAGCACGTTGCCCTCGGCGTCGGTGAACTCATCGATACCGATCACGCCCTCGCTCTTGCCGCCGATGTCGATCACGACCGCGTCGCGGGTGACCTGCACGACGACGCCCGCGACGATCTTCCCCTCGCCACCGAGCTCGAGCCCGGCCGTGGTGGGCTCGTTCGACTCGAAGAGAGCCGCAAAGCTGTCGGCGGCGCTGCCGGCGGGGGTATTCGGTTCGATGTCAGTCATGGATCAGTGCGATGCCTCCTTCGCAGGACTTCCGGGCGGCCGCCGAGCGGATGCGTGTCGCCGAGGCCGAAACCTCGCACAGGCAAGCACCTCGCGCCCAGCCCGGCCGGCGTCAGCTACCCCACGTCGTCGCCCCCGTCAAACGAGAAAGGCCGAGCCACCGCGCTGGATCGGCGCCGTCAGGCCCCGTGCCCGGGGCCGCCGGGGACACATTGCCTCGGACCCGGTGGCGTGGACCCGGCCCAACCTGGCGGCGCCGCACCGCGAGCGCCCCGCGGATTCCACGCCCTCCCCCTGCCCCAGCCCCCACCCCGCGGCGGGTGGCGGGCGCCCTACGGGGCGCCAGGCTCCACGGCGGGGCCGCCCGGCGGCGCTTCCAGCTCGACGAGCAACGCCGACACGACCGCGCGGTCGAGGTCGAAGCGGAGCCGCACCGCCGGTCCCTCCGCCGCCACCGTGCCCCCGCGGGCGATCTCCCCCGGCACGCCCGGGGCCGAGGCGAGGGCCTGGCGGAGGCGCTCCAGGTGCTCGGCGGTGACCGTCGCCGCCGCCAGCCTCCCGGAATCCGGCGCCGTCCCCGTCCCGAAGCGGAGCTCGGCCTCTCCCCGGAGCCGCGCCGCCTCGAGGTCGAGGACGATCGTCAGCTGCTGCGCGGCGCGGAGGAGAGCGCCGGCGGTGGGTTCCAGGCGATCGGCCCAGGCGGCGATCGATCGGCTACGCGCCCGGACGGCGAGGGTGCCGTGGGTCGGGGGCAGCAGCGGCACGAGGCGGAGCTCCGGTGGGATCCCGCGCTCGCGCGTCCGCTCCACGGCGTCGATCTCCGCGGGGGTGACCAGCGCCACCACGGAGTCGTCGCGCAGGTAGACGCGCGCCGGCGCCGTCCGCGCGACCGGGCTCCGCGCGTCGTGCCGCCGCCAGCCGTCCCCGAGCTCCCGGGGAGGACCCCACCGCTGCCAGCCGGCGCCAGCGCGGGGATCGAGCCGCGAGAAGCGCCCGCGCAGCACCAGGACGTGATCGAGCACGGCCAGCCCCGGCCCGGGACGGAAGGCGAGCCACCCGGTGGTCGCGCCCACCGTGGCGGCCGCGACCAGCGCCCGGACGCCAGCGTCACCGGCCGCACCCGCCGGGACCGCGAGGTCGGCCGGCATGGCCGCGCCGAGCGCCGAGCGGATCACCGCGAGGTCCGCCCGCGCCACCACGTCCAGATCGCCCGGGACGAGATCCGCGGGCACGCGACGCGGGGGGACGCGCGGTGTCACGGGATCCCGCCGCGCCCCGCACGCCAGCAGTCCGCACGCCGCGCCGAGCACCCAGCGTCGTCGCGACAGAGTCGCCCCGGGCTCCGCACGGCGCCCCCGGGGAACCGCGCGCAGCCTCATCGCGCCTCGAGCTGCGCCGCGACGGCCCGCACCCGTTCGACGATGATCGCGACGACCTCATCGACCGACAGCGCCGAGCTGTCGATGGTCACGGCGTCGTCGGCGCACCGGAGCGGAGCCTCCGCGCGCTCGGTGTCCCGCCGGTCGCGCTCGGCCACCTCGCGCTCGAGGCGCTCGAGCTCGACGGGGAGCCCCCGCTCGATCAGCTCCTCGTACCGGCGGCGGGCGCGCACGCTGACCGAGGCGGTGAGGAAGAACTTCGCCTCCGCATCGGGGAAGATCACGGTGCCCACGTCCCTCCCCTCCGCCACGATGCCCCCGGCGGCGCCCGCCTGGCGCTGCACCTCGAGCAGGGCCGCGCGGACCTCGGGGTGCGCGCTGACCTCGCTCGCCCCCTGGCCGATCCGCTCCTCCGCCAGCGCATCGGTCACGTCCTCTCCCTCGAGCAGCACGCGCTGCTCGCCGGAGGGACGGCGGGCGACGGCGAGGTCGCCAGCGGCGACGAGCCGCCGGGCGAGCGCCCCGACCGCGGCCGCGTCGCTCCAGGGCGTCCGCGCTCGCTGGGCCGCCAGCGCGACCGCGCGGTAGAGCGCCCCCGTCCCGAGCAGCAGGTAGCCGAGCTCAGCCGCCACGCGGCGAGTCACCGTGCTCTTGCCGGCCCCGGCCGGTCCGTCGATGGTGACGACCGGCCGCGGGCGGCTCACTCGACCTCCACGTCGACCCCGAGCGCGCGCAGGGTCTCGGCGAACCGGGGGAAGCTGGTGGCGATGCAGCCGGCGTCGTCGATGACCGTCTCCCCGTCGGCGACCAGTCCGAGGATCGCGGCGCACATCGCGATCCGGTGATCGCCGCCGCTCGTGACGCGGGCCGCGCGGAGCGCGCCCTCGGGGCGGCCCTGGACCACGAGGCCGTCGGGGCGCTCCTCGGCCTCCACGCCGAAGGCCCGCAGGAGGCCCGCCATCAGCGCGATGCGGTCGCTCTCCTTCACCCGGAGCTCCTCGACCCCGCAGAACTCGCTCTGGCCGCGCGCACGCGCCGCGAGCACGACCAGGATGGGGATCTCGTCGATGGCGCGCACCGCGACCTCCCCGCTCACCGTGGGCGCCGTCAGCGGCGCCGACCGGACGGTGACGTCCCCGCGGGGCTCCCCCAGGCTCTCGCCGCGCGGCGCCGCGATGGGCGCGACGCCGAAGGCGCGCAGGGCCTCCAGGATCCCCGCCCGCGTGGGGTTGAGCCCGGTCGCGCGGACCGTGACCGCGCTGCCCGGGATCAGCGCCGCGGCGACGAGCGGGAACGCGGCGGCCGAGAGGTCGCCGGGCAGGTCGACCGTGAAGCCCCCGAGCGCCCGCGGGTCGGCAGGAGGCGTGAGGGTGGTGGTGGTGCCGGACGTGACCAGCGAAACCCCGAGCGCCCGCAGCATCCGCTCGGTGTGGTCACGGCTCGTCAGGGGCTCGCGTACTACCGTCGGTCCGGTCGCGAACAGCCCCGAGAGGAGCAGCGCACTCTTGACCTGAGCGCTCGCGATGGGCGCCGTGTACTCGAGCGGGCCGAGCCGCGCCCCCGGGGGCAACGGACCCACCACCAGCGGGGCGGTCAGCTCGCCCGCCTTCGTCACGTGGGGCTCACCGGTGATCACGGCCCCGCGCCCGCGCAGCGGGTGCACCACGCGCCCCATCGGGCGGCGCGACAACGAGGCGTCTCCGACCAGCCGCGAGCGGAACGGCTGCGCGCCGAGCACCCCGCAGAGGAGCCGCATGGTGGTGCCGGAGTTGCCGCAGTCCAGATCGTCGGCAGGAGCGCGGAGCCCATCGAGGCCGACCCCTTCGACCCGGACCACGCCGGCGCCGTCGTCGGTGATGGGGACCCCGAGCGCCCGGAACGCGCGCAGCGTCGCCACGTTGTCCTCCCCGTAGGAGAACCCGACGAGCTCGCTCCGGCCGGCGGCGAGCGCGGCGAGGATCAGTGCCCGGTGGCTGATGCTCTTGTCGCTGGGGACGGGGACCTCGCCCACGAGCGGGCGGGTCGCGGGCTTCACGCGCAGACGCTGCATCGATCATCCTCCGGGGCGGACCGCGCTCGCGGTCGCGCTGAGCTGGTCGAGCATCCTGCCGACCGCCACCGCGTCGAGCCCGATCACGAAGTCGACCTCCTGTCCTCGCGGGACGGCCCGCACGTTCCGGACCGGCTGCGGGATCCCCGCGAGCGCGGCGAACCACCCCCAGCGCTGGACCAGCCCCTGGATCTCGTCGACCTGCCGGGCGCCGGCCTGCGCGGCGCTCTCGTCCACGTAGACCGCGGTCCCGGCCAGGTTGATCCCGGGCGGCGCGAAGTTGCCGACCACGCGCACCCGGCCGAGCCCACCGGTGAACGGGAGCTGCTCCCGCACCGCCGACGACACCGTGTTCGCCGCGAGGTTCGCCGCCAGGGCCATCGGCGCGTCCTGCCGCCCGACGAGATCCTCCGCCCAGGCCGGGATCTCCCGCTTGAGGCGCCCCCGGGCGAGCCGATCCAGGACGCGACGGATCCCCGTCTCGTTGCCGAACAGGACGGTGTGGGCCGTGAGGACCACGAACCCGACGTTGTCCGCGGTGTACAAGGTGCGCTCCGCGTAGACGGTGCGCACGACGGGGACGCCGAGGGGCGTGGTCTGGGTCCCGTCGGCCGCCTGCTCGATGGCCGCCGGGTCGAACTCGCCGCTGGCGATCCCGGCGAAGTCGGCGCCCTGCATGGAGTAGATGCCGACGAGGAGGCGCGTCAGGTCGCGCTCGGGCGCGAACCCCGCGCTCGCGGGCAGAGGGGCGTGGCGGCGCGCCAGCTCGAGGAGCTTCTGCCCGATGGCGGAGCGGAACAGCGCGGGGGCGTCCAGCGCCACGATCCCGAGCGCGCCGCCCGGGAGCAAGGCCGTCGGGTCCCGGTCGATGTCCTCCGCGCGCAGGCGCCTGCCGTCCGCGGTCTTGACGATCACCTCGCGCCGCGGGTGGCACGCGGGGGCTCCGATCAGCAGCCCGGCCGCCAGGGCCGCCGCGAGCAGCCGCCCGACGCGGCGCCGGTACCCGCACCGGCCCGCGGTCACGCTGCCCCCTCCGCGCCCACGACCGCCCGGAACGCCTCCAGGAACCGATCGTTCTGCGCCGGCGTGCCGACGGTGACGCGCAGGCTCGTCGGTCCGCCGATGGGACGTACGATCACCCCCCGCCGCAGCAGCGCTTCGTAGACCTCGCGAGCCGGACGCCGCACGTCGAAGAAGACGAAGTTGGCCTGGCTCGGGGCGGTGGGGTAGCCGAGCGCCCCGAGCGCGGCGCGGAGGCGCAGCCGCTCCGAGGTATTGAGCGACACCGAGCGCGCCACGTGAGCGCGGTCGTCGAGCGCAGCGGTCGCCGCCACCTGCCCGAGCGAGCCCACGCTGAAGGGTTGGCGCACCCGGAAGAGGTACTCGACGAGCTGAGCGGGCGCCACGGCGTAGCCGACACGCAGCCCCGCGAGCCCGTGGATCTTGGAGAACGTACGCAGGGCCACCAGCCGCTCGCGCAGCCCACGCAGCGCGATGACGTCAGGGAAATCGGGCGCGTCGGCGTAGTCGATGTAGGCCTCGTCGAAGACCACGATGACCGCCGGCGGGACCGCGCGCAGGAACCGCTCCACCGCCCCGCGACCTACGTGGGTACCGGTCGGGTTGTTCGGGTTCGCCACGAACACGAGCTTGGTGCGCGGCGTGACCGCGGCGGCCATCGCCTCGAGATCGTGGGTCAGATCGCGGAGCGGAACGGCGGTGAAGGGGACCCCGTGCGCCATCGCGGCGAGCCGGTAGACGACGAACGACGGCTCGGCGAAGACGACGTGGTCCTCTCCGGTGGTGAAGGTGCGCACCAGCAGGTCGATGAGCTCGTTCGAGCCGTTGCCGTGCAGGATCTCCTCGGGGGTCACGCCGTGCTCGGCGGCGAGGCGCGCCCGCAGCCGGTACGCGGCCGCGTCGGGGTAGAAGTGGACGTCCGCCGCGGCCTGGCGCAGGGCGGCGAGGGCGAGCGGGCTCGGTCCGAGCGGGTTCTCGTTCGACGCGAGCTTGATGGCGTCGGTGACCCCCGCCTCCCGCGCGAGCTCCTCGATGGGCTTTCCCGCTTCGTACGGCCGCAGCGCCTCGATGCCCGGGGTGACCAGCGCCATGGGGCGAGGGGGTAGCCCACCGCCGCTGCCCTGGGAAGGGGTTTCGGGCGGCCCCGCGCCTGCGTCGTGCCGCCGCGCGCGCCGACCCGCGCCACCGCGCCAGGCGACGAGCTCGCTCAGGCCGCGGCGGATTTGGCCGTGACGGCCGCCGACGTCCCGCTGGCGCCCGCCTTCGCGCTCTCCGACCCCTTCTTCGGAGGGCTCGCGGTGGAGCCACTCTCGGCCGTGGACGTGGCGCTCGAGGATCCGGACGAGGAGCTTGCGCTTGCGCCCCCGTCCGCGTCCTTCTTCCCGGACGACCCGCCGGAGCTGTACCCGTCCGCGTACCACCCGCCGCCCTTGAGGATGAAGCCCGCCCCGCCGGAAACCTGCCGCCGCGCCGTGCGCTGGGCACAGACCGGACAGGTTTCCAGCGCTGGCTCGCTGATCCGCTGCTCGGCCTCCCACTCGTGGTGGCAACTGGTGCAGAAGTACTCGTAGGTCATGGCGCGGCGCAGAAATGAGTCCCCGGAACACCCTTGTCAACGTTGCCACCCACGTGGGCCAGCCAAGTCTTCGACCTTCCAACCGGCCGCCCCAGAGCCGATCGTCCTCCGACGACTCCGAGCAGCACCTCAACCCGGGCCCCGGCCGGACAGACGGATTGCCAATTCGGTGCCTGCTTCCCGGGCGCGCGCGGTCCCGTCTTCCAGGACGGGGCCAAAATCGACATGTGCTAACTATAGGAAAACCTTGACTTTATTTCCAATGTGGAGGAAACAGCGGAACATCCGAGTTGTAAGCGTCCGTTCAGGCGTGTACTGGTGTCTAGTACCCCGTCCGGTCAGACTCGATCGGCGGTGCTCTCGGGACCCGCAGAGGGGACCCGCCGGGGTGTCGGCCGCGGGCCGTCCCCGGCGCCCCTCCGGTGGTGCGGGGCTTCGAGAGCGAGTAGAGCCCTACCAGCCTCGGTGGGGCGTCGTTGCAGGGGCGCGATGCACATCAAGAAGCTCGAGATCAGCGGGTTCAAGTCCTTCGTCGAGAAGACCGTGGTGCACTTCGACCACGACGTGATCGGCATCGTCGGACCCAACGGCTGCGGCAAGTCCAACATCGTGGACTCGATTCGCTGGTGCATGGGCGAGCAGAGCGCGCGCCAGCTCCGCGGCAAGTCGATGGAGGACGTGATCTTCAACGGCTCCGATTCGCGCGGACCAGCCGGCCTCGCCGAGGTCACCCTCACCTTCGACAACTCGGATCGCCTCGAAGCCACGAACCTGCCGCCCGAGTACGCGGACTACGCGGAGATCGCCGTCACTCGACGCCTGTTCCGGGACGGCACCAGCGAGTATCTCATCAACCGGACGCCCGTGCGCCTGCGCGACGTGACCGACCTGTTCCTCGGCACTGGCGTCGGGACCAAGGCCTATTCCATCGTCGAGCAGGGGCGGATCGGGCAGATCGTCAGCGCCCGCGCCGAGGACCGCCGCCTCTTCATCGAGGAGGCCGCGGGCATCACCAAGTACAAGCAGCGCCGCAAGCAGGCCGAGCGCAAGATGGAGCAGACGCGGCAGAACCTGCTCCGGCTGCACGACATCGTCGCCGAGATCGAGCGGACTCGGAACAACCTCCGGCGCCAGGCCGCGAAGGCCGAACGGTTCCTGCGCTACCGGGCGGAGCTCGAGGATCTGGAGCTCCACGCCCACGCTCACGATCTGCTCCGCCTCATCGTGGTCGGTCGGGTGGAGCGTGAGGCGCTGGACAGCGCGCGCACGGCCGCCGCCGAGGTGCGCGCGCTGCTGGTCACCGCCGACAGCGCCCTCACCGCCGCCCGTCAGGAGGCGATGCGCGTCGAGGATCGGGCGAAGGAAGCCGCCAACGCCGCCTTCGCGGCGGAGAACCGCGTCGGCTCCCTGGTCGCGGAGATCCAGCACGCGACCGAACGCAGGGAGCAGCTCGAGCTGCGCCTCACGACGGGACAGAGCGAGCTCGAGATACTCCATCACCGGCTCCGCAGTCAGGCCGGGGAGCTCGCCGAGCTCGAGGCGCGGATCGAACAGCTCGCCAGCGACGAGCAGGCGCGCGAGGCGGACGCGGCCACCGAGGAGGCGGCCCTCGCCACCCTCCGCCAGGGCGAGTACGCGGCGAACCACGCGGTCGCCGACCTCCGCCGCCAGGCGAGCGAGGCGGGCACGCAGGCCGCCGCGGCCGAGGCGCGGATCGAGGGGCTGGTCCATCGCATCCGCGACGGTCGCGCGCGCCAGGATCGCCTCCTCATGGAGCGAGAGGCTCACGAGAGCGAGGGCGCGACCCTCGAGGCGCGGGAGCGGGCGCTCGAGCAGAGCGTCCAGGAGCTGGCCGAGGGTCGGCGCCTCACCCAGGAGGAGCGCCGCTCCCTCGAGCAGCAGCTCGAAGCGCTCCGCGGTGAGCTGCTCCGGAGCGAGCGCGCCGTAGACCAGGTGAAGAGCGACCTCGGACTCCGGCGCAACCGCCTGCGAGCGCTCGAGGAGCTCCACCGGCGTCTCGAGGGGGTCGGGGCCGGCATCCGCGCCCTGGTCCTGCGCCAGGATCCCTCCGTCCTGGGCCTGCTCGCCGATCGGGTCGAGGTCGAGCCCGAGCTGACGGCCGCGCTGGCGGGCCTGCTCGGCGACCAGCTCCAGTACGTGATCGTGAGCGACCCCGAACGCGGACTCACGCTCCTGGACGAGCTGCAGCGCACCAAGCGCGGTCGCGCGCACGTCATCGCGGCCCGGCCCGCGCACGTGGCGGGGCGTCGGCGCCGTGACGTGCCCCTGGGGGACGCCGCCCGGGAGGCCGGTTGGCTCGGTTACCTCGACGAGCACCTCCGCTATGCCGCCACGGACGAGGCTCTGGTGCGCAGCCTCGTGGGCGACGCCGTGGTGCTCGACACGCCCGCGCGGGCCCTCGCCTGGGTTCGCAGCCACCCCGGCGCCACCGCGGTGGCCCTCGACGGCACCGTCGTCCGGCCCAACGGCGTGATCAGCGGCGGGAGCGGCGACGACGTGGCCGCCGCCATGGTCGAGCAGAAGCGCGAGATGAGGCAATTGACCGAGGAGGTCGTCGGGTTGGCCGCACGCGAGCAGCAGGCCATGGCGGCCCACACGGCGCTCCGCACGCGGATGGTCGAGATCGGCACCGCCCTGGACCGCGCCCGCCAGGGCGCGCACGAAGGAGAGCTCGCGCACCTGCAGGCCGAGAAGGACCTCGCCCAGGCCCGCAGCGACCGGGAGCGCGCGCGCCAGCGCCTCGCGGCGCTCGCCGGCGAGCTCGCGGAGCTCCAGGCCGCCCTCCAGCAGGCCGAGGCCGCCGAGGCTGAGTCGCGCGCCCAGCTCGACGCGCTCACCTCGACGCTCCACGAGCTGCAACTCGCGGGCACCCGCGCCGAGGAGGCGGCCGCGGAGTGGAAGGAGCGCGTCGACGCCCAGGCCTCCCTGGTGACCGAACGCAAGGTCCGCCTCGCCCAGGTCCGCGAGCAGGTCGGCTCCGCGCGGGCGGCGCGCGATCGGATCACGACGACCATGAACGAGCAGCGGGCGCGCGCCGAGCGGCTCGACCGGGAGCTGCACGAGGCGGCGGAGGCCTCCGGCGCGACGGCGGCGCGCATCGTGCTCGCGCGCGAGGCGCTGACCACCGCCCGCGACGTGGAGCGCGCCGCGCGCCAGCAGCTCGATGAGGCCAACGAGCTGCTCGACAAGGTCCGCTTCGCGATCTCCCACCGGGAAGGGGAAACCCGCGAGCTGCGCGCCCGCCTCGAGGCCCTCGACGAGTCCGTCCACGATCACGAGATGGCGCTCACCGGGCTGCAGCGCGATCACGACCACCTCCTCGCCGACGTCGCCTCCCGGTTCCGGGGCCTCGATCTGCGGCGCGTGGTCGGCGACTACCACCGCCGGCTACCGCCGGACGCGGAGCACCGGGCCCGCATCAAGGAGCTCGCGCAGCTCATCGATCGGATGGGGCCGGTCAACCTCGACGCCGAGGCCGAGTTCGCCGAGGCCGAGTCGCGCTTCGCCACCCTGAGCGCGCAGAAGGCCGACGTCGAGCGTGCGCTCGAGGAGCTCGATCGCGCGATCAAGCACATGAACCGCGAGTCCCGGCGCCGCTTCCGCGAGACGTTCGACGCCGTGAACGCCCTGTTCAAGGACACGTTCGTCAAGCTCTTCAAGGGTGGGCGCGCGGAGCTGACGCTGACCAGCCCCGATGACCTGCTCGAAACCGGCGTGGACATCGTCGCCCAGCCGCCCGGCAAGAAGCTCGCCAACATCGAGCTGATGAGCGGCGGCGAGAAGGCCCTCACCGCGGTGGCGCTGATCTTCGCCATCTTCCGCCACAAACCCTCCCCGTTCTGCGTCCTCGACGAGGTCGACGCGCCGCTCGATGAGGCCAACGTCACCCGATACAACGAGGCGATCCGGTCCATGACCGACCGCTCGCAGTTCATCCTCATCACGCACATCAAGAAGACGATGCAGCTCGTCGACGTCCTCTACGGTGTGACCATGGGCGAGCCGGGTGTCTCGCGCATCGTGAGCGTCAAGGTGAACGAGGGCGCGCCACCGCGCAGCGACCGCACGGCGCCCCCCCTGTCGAGCGGAGTCGCGGCCAACGTGGCCTGACCTGCCCGAACGCCGTTCGGCGGAGCGCGGAGCCCGGCCCCCACACCGGGCGGCGGCGGCCGCTTCACTCGCAGCTCCAGCTCGGGCTTCCGGGACCCCGGCGCAGGCAGCTGCAGGTCGTCGACTCGTAGGAGCAGACCACCCCCAAGTCCAGGCTCGAGCATGCCTCGCCGTCGTCGGGCACGACGGCGGGGCATGCCTCCGACACCGGCGCGCACTCCCACCCGAGCTCACCCGCGGGACCCGGCGCTGCCGCGCAGACGCAGCGATCGCCCTCGTAGCTGCACTCCTGCGCCTCCTCTTCACACGGATCCCCTGGCTCCGGTGCGGACACCGGGCACCCGTCCGCCGTGGTGCAGGACCAGGCGGCCGTGCCGGGCCAGATCGGTTGGGTTTCTCCCTCGCAGCGGCACCTGATCGATCCCCAGCTGCAGGAGAGTGACGTGTCGGGGCAGTCGCTGCCGTCGTCCGGGATCGCGCCGGGGCAGGTCGCGGTGCAGCTCCACGTCGGCATTGCCGCCGCTCCACCGCAGTCGCAGCTGGCGCCATCGTAGGTGCAGCTCGCCCCGTCGAGCCCGAAGCAGGTCGCGCCGTCCCCCGGCGCGAGCGGCGGGCAGGAGACGCACCTCCACGAGGCCCCGCCCGGGCCGAACGCCACGCACTCGCACGTGCTCGCCTCGTAGGCACAGGACAGCTCGCCTGCGCAGGACTCCCCGTCGCTCGGGGCAGAGGCCGGACATCCAGCGCCACCGACGCCCGCCCCACCTCCCTCGGCGGCGCCGGCCGCGGAGGGCTCACCGCCGATCGCCGCGCCCCCCGCGGAGGAACCTCCGATCGTCTCACCCCCCGTGGCCAGGCTCCCGGCTGAGGCCCCGCCACCTCCGGCGGCGCCTCCCGTGGGCGAGACGCCGCCAGCCACCTCGCCCCCCACCGCAGGGGCGGCGCCCGGAGCCCCGCCGGCTCCGGCGATCCCGGTGCCCTCGCTGGCGACGCCGCCCGTGCTCACCCCCGCCGCGACGTCGCCTCCCGTGCCGCCCCCGCCGTCCCCGGTGTGGCCCGCGCCGGCACCACCGGTGTCGAGTGTCCCCCCTCCGACACCGAGGTCACCTCCCGTCTCGACGGAGTCGATCGCGCCCCCCGACGCGACGAGGGCGCCCCCCCACCCCACCTGCACGACGTCGGAGGCGCCAGTCTCTGCTCCGCCGGTGCCTCCCCTTCCCACGCCGACCTCGCTCATGGGCAGGCCCGTGCCCTCCTGGTCGAGGGCACAAGCGACCAGCCCGCACGAGAGCCCCCAGCAGAGCCAGAACGCGCGGCGCGGACCCTTCATCGTCGAACCCCGAGACAGGGACCCGGTCCTGCCTCAGCCTCGGAGTAACCGCAGCGGGCGATCACGAGGCGCGATCCGAGACACCTCGGGGGCGTCCCGACGCTCCGGCGGGCGCTCGCGCACTGTCACAGCCGACGGGGCCAGTGGAGGAGCACGCGAGAGCGTCCCGACGCTCCGGCGGGCGCTCGCGCAGGGGCGCCGCCGCCCCCGGCCCTGGCAGCCGCCCCGCCGCCCTGGAGGCACGCGCCCCGCCGTCCCGCCGGCGATCTGCGCGCTGGCCTGGCCCTCCCGCGCAGCCCGCCCGCCGGACCACGGCCGGAACGGCCGCGAGCTCAGTCACCGGACGGAGGCGGCGGCCCGTACAGAGTTCGGCGATGCTCGGAGTAGCCGACGGTCGTGGTCGTGATCTCGCGCAGGAGCACGCCGGCCGGGTCCACCTCGTGGAAGACGCCCACCGGCGAGTAGGTCACGAACGTGTTGCCGTTGCGCAGGCGCTGGACGTCGCCGAAGTAGGGCGCCGAAACCCCGCTACTGTAGTCGAAGATCTTGGTGGCGGTGGAGGCGGCGAGATCGTAGGCGTATTCGAGCACGCTCGCGCCGCCGTTGCTGCCGTCGTTGTTGAAGAGCAGCAGGCGATTGCCTTCGAGGAACTGGTGTCCGTGCTGCGAGTCCCAGGAGAGCGGCAGATCGCTGCTGCTGCCGCCGAACACCGCGATGAGCTCTCCCGCCGGATAGCTGATCAGGCCGATCGTGCTCGCGTGGCGGAGCGAGAGTGAAATCGCGTCGAGGTGCGGCACGTAGGTCACGTAGTTCGTGTGCGCGCCGTTGGCCTCCTCGATGAGCGCCGCGAAATCCGTCCTCTCGTCGTAGACGAGCCTGGCCACGCCCGTCTCCGGATCGAGCTCCTTGATCAGGTCCGGACCCTCGCCACCGAACGGGGCTCCCCCGTCGTAGCCCCCCCCGTTCGCCTGCTCCTGGAACAGGACGTGGCCGTTGGGCAGCACCGTGAAATCGTGATGGCGACCCGGGAAGGAGTAGTACCGCTCGTCGCCGAGTCCATCCATCGCGATCCGCAGCAGCGCGCCGTCCGGGCTCACGTTGCTGAAA
Source organism: uncultured Polyangiaceae bacterium (assembly GCA_964454025.1). Lineage (GTDB taxonomy): Bacteria > Myxococcota_A > Polyangia > Polyangiales > Polyangiaceae > JAFGBI01. The sequence continues at coordinate 34,536 of CAYVRP010000044.1, forward strand.
TTCCCCACCCACATCGACTTCCCGTCGAAGGACATGCGCGCCCGCGAGCAGGCGGCGACGGCCGTGCCGGTGATCTCGTACGCCCAGACGTGGTCCCCGTCGCGGTCGAACACGAACACGTGGCTCGCGCTCGCGCTGTCCATCCCCGTCGAGCCCGCGGTCCCGGTGCAGTTGATGGTGAACCCCCCGTAGAGCCCGGCCGCGTTCACGGTGTTCACCGTGAGCATCGGGAGCCCGTTCGGGAGGAAGCCGGTCTCGAGCGGGAGGATCTCGCTCCGGTGCTCGACCGCGCCGGAGAACGCCACCACCTGGACGTAGTACGTGGTCCTCGGCTTCATCCCCAGGAGCAGCGTCCGGTGGTGGGGCGCGCCGAGATCCACCGGCGCCTCGTACTCGAAGGCCCCCGCCTGGCGACCGAAGCCGACGACCGCGCGATCGACAGGGACGTCGACGGACCACTCTACGATGCCGACGGTCGCGATCTTGGTGCTGAGCGAGACGTCGACCTGGAACGTCGCGCTCGTCCCCGCGGGATCAGCGGCGCCGGCGCCTCCCGCCGCCCCGCCGTCCGTGTCCACCGGCGGCTCGCCGACGCACGCCCCCGCCACGCAGCGCGCGCCGGTCGCGCACGGGTTCCCGCAGCTCCCGCAGTGCGCTTGGCTCGTGTTCGTATCGACGCACTGCCCGGCGCACGGCTGCTGCCCGCCGGCGCAGGCGCAGGTCCCCGCCGCGCAGCTCTGACCGGGCAGGCACGCGTGGTCGCAGGCGCCGCAGTGCGCCAGGCTGGTGGCGGTGTCGACGCAGCTGCTGCCGCACTGCAGGAGCCCCGCCGGGCAGCTCGTCGCGCAGCTCCCCTCCGCGCAGGCCTGTCCGCTGGTGCAGGCGACACCGCAACGCCCGCAGTTCGCGCCGTCCGCCCTCAAGTCGGCACAACCCGTGGCGCAGGCGCTGGTCCCGGCGGGGCACGCGCAGGCGCCGTTCACGCAAGACTGCCCGGCAAGGCACGCGCCCCCGCAGGCTCCGCAATGCCGCACGTCGTGCGCGAGGTCGACGCAGCCGCCCATGCACGCGGCGAGCCCCACGGCGCAGGCGCTGGTCGGCGCGGCGCCGAGCGGCGCCGCACCGTCGGCCGCCGAACAGGCCAGGCTGACCGCCGCGAGCAGGAGCGCCCCTCGACCACGGCGGCCCGAGAGGCGTCGACGAAGCGCCCGGTACCCCTCGTCGGGAGCGTCGCGGTGAACGTGCAGCTCTTCCACGGTCGAGTCCTCCGTCCTCGCGCCTCCCGTGCGCGGCGGGGGAATACTGCCTCATGCAAGCGATCACGGGAAGGGTGACGGCGACGGTCCTGGCCGCGCCGCGGCGATTCTTGGGCGTCAACTGCTGACCGTGAAGACTGACACCGTAAGCAGAATTGTTACACAGGCAAGCGCCCGGCCTTCGTCGTTCGCGGAGGTGCACCGCCCGGGGGCGAGCGCGAGGACCACGGCGCGCGGCGGGCTCGCCCGCGGCGGGGCGAACGCGATCGCCGCGGGCACCTCGCGACCGTGCGCGCGGCGGACTCAGCTCGCGCGCTCGGCGCGCGCGGCCGCGGCGAGCGTGAGCGCGACCACCAGCGGGCGCGCTGGGGTCCCGGCGAGCTCCAGCAGGGCCAAGGCGATGCTCTCGGCGGAGGCGTCCCGTGGGATCCCGACCAGCGCCCACCGCGCGGCGTCCCCGCGGCGGAGGTCGCGCCCGTGCGCCACGTGCAGGCGGGTGCTGCGGTAGACGACCACGTCCGTCCCGGGCGGGCGCAACAGGTCGATGGTGCGCAGCGCGAAGGCGACCCGATCGAAGGTCGCGGTGGAGCGTTGGTCGTGGCTCCGCGCGAGGGTGACGATCTCGAGCCGGGTCGGGTCGCGGTCGCGTCCGTCCATGGGGTAATGCTCCCAGCGGACGGGCGGAGCAGCAAGGCAGCGCGGGCGCGCGGCGGCGGCCCCGGGGGACGACGGGGGCCGTCCCCGGCTGGCGGAGCGGCGGCGCTGGACCCGGCGGGCGGGCGTGTCGGCGGTGGTCAGTGGAAATCCCGCGACTTCGCCCGCAGCGCCCCCCCGCCGCGATCGAGCCGCCTCAGCTCGCGCACGATGACGTGGATGACCTGACCGTCTCCCCGCATCCGCTCGTCGCGCTCGAGCTGCCCACGGGCGAAGAGGAGCGTCGCATGCCGCGCTATCGACCGGAACCGCTCGTACACCTCGCGGGAGAGGACGAGGTTGACGAGCCCCGTCTCGTCTTCGAGGGTGATGAAGACCACCCCCCTCGCCGTATGCGGCTGCTGGCGGCAAATGACCAGCCCCGCCACCGCGACGTCGCCGCGGCCGCGCGCCGGGAGCTCCTCCGCGCACACCACACCCCGGCGGCGCAGCGCCGCGCGCAGGTGACGCAGCGGGTGATCGCCGACGCTGAGCCCCTTGGTGCCGTAGTCGAGCACGAGCTGCTCCGTGGCGCGGAGCGGCGGCAGCCTCGGGGGCGGCTCGGCCGGCTCGATCCCGGAGAAGAGCCCCCCGGCGCGCGGCGCCCGCAGCCCCCAGAGCGCCAGCCGGCGCCCTTCCACCAGCGCCTCGAAGGCGCCCGCCTCGGCGAGCCGATCGAGCTCGTGGCGCGCGCGCCCGACTCGTTCGATCACGTCCCCCAGCCCCGTGAAGGCTCGCTCCGCCCGGGCGGCGAGCAGCCGCCGCGCCGCCGCCTCGCCCAGCCCCTTCACCATCCGCAGGCCGAGCCGGAGCGCGGGGTGTCGCTGCTCTCCGGCCCCGCGCCGTCTCGTCGGCGAGCGCGACGACTCGAGGGTCGTGTCCCAGTCGCTGGCGACGACGCAGACGTCCCGCACCTCCACCCCGTGCCGCGCGGCGTCCTGCACGATCGTGGACGGCGAGTAGAACCCCATCGGCTGCGAGTTGAGCAGCGCACAGGCGAAGTGGGCCGGGTAGTGGGCCTTCTGCCAGGCCGAGGCGTAGACCAGCAGGGCGAACGAGGCGGCGTGCGACTCGGGGAAGCCGTACTCGCCGAAGCCCTTGATCTGCTCGAAGAGGGCGGCGGCAAACTCCGCCGAGATCCCCTTCTTCGCGAAGCCGGCCAGGAGTCGCTCCCGGTGCTGGAGCAGCCGCCCGTGCAGCTTCCACGCGGCCATGTCGCGCCGGAGCCGATCGGCCTCGCCCCCGCTGTAGCCCGCGCCCGTGATCGCGATCTGCATCACCTGCTCCTGAAACAGCGGGACACCCAACGTACGACCGAGGATCGGCTCCAGGTCCGGGTGCGGCGAACGCGCGGGCTCCTCGCCGTTGCGACGCCGCAGGTAGGGGTGCACCATCCCCCCCTGGATCGGGCCGGGGCGCACGATCGCGACCTCGATCACCAGGTCGTAGAAGCAGCGCGGGCGAAGGCGCGGCAGCATCGCCATCTGCGCCCGGCTCTCGATCTGGAAGATCCCCACCGTGTCCGCGCGACGAACCAGCCGATAGACGGCGGGATCCTCGGCGGGGATGCGGGCGAGCACGTCGATCGGATCGAAGCGCTCGGGCGCCCCCGCCCCCGCCGGTTCCGTGGTCGACGCCCCGGCCCGGAGCCCGCCGTCGGCGTGGATCGAGGCCAGGCACTTGCGGATCGCCGTGAGCATCCCCAGGCCGAGGACGTCAACCTTGAAGAACCCGAGCGCGTCGATGTCGTCCTTGTCCCAAGGGATCACGGTCCGCCCTTCCCTCCGCGCTGGCTCCACGGGCGCCACCTCGTGGAGCGGGCGCGCCGAGAGCACGAAGCCGCCCACGTGAACCGAGAGGTGTCGCGGGAAGCCCTGGAGCTCGGCGGCGAGCCGCAGCACCTCCTGCACCCGGGCGTCGCGAGGGTCGAGCCCGGCCTCGGTGAGGCGGCCCTCCATCGCCGCCACGTCGTCCCAGTGACCGATGGCCCCCGTCAGGCGGTTGACCTGCTCTGCCGATAGCCCGAACGCCTTGCCCACGTCCCGGAGTGCGCTCCGACCCCGGTAGGCGATCACCTCCGCCACCATCGCCGCACGATCGCGGCCATGACGCGCGTAGAGCTCCTGGATCACCTCCTCGCGGCGCTCGTGCTCGAAGTCGATGTCGATGTCGGGGGGCTCGTCGCGCTCCACGCTCATGAAGCGCTCGAACAGGAGGTTCGAGCGGGCCGGATCGACCGCGGTGACGCCCAGGGCGTAGCAGACCGCGCTGTTGGCGGCGCTGCCGCGCCCCTGGCACAGGATCCGACGCTGCCGCGCGATCTCGACGATCTCCCAGGCGCTGAGGAAGTACGGTGCCTTGCCGAGCCGGGCGATGAGCGACAGCTCCCGCTCGATCTGGGCGCGCACCGCCGGCGGCACCCCCAGCGGGTAGCGGCGCGCCGCCCCCTCCAGCGTGAGCTCGCGCAGCCGATCGTCCGCCGTCTGGCCCGGGGCGAGGGTGCAAGGGAACTCGTACCGGAGCTCGGCCAGCGAGAACCGGAGGCGCTCCGCGATCGCGACGCTCCGCGTCACCCACCCTGGGTGATCGCGGAACAGGCGGTGCATGCTCGCAGGCGAGCGCAGCACGGCCTCCGCGTTGCCACGGAGGAGCGTCCCGGCCCGGTCGAGCGTGGTGCCGTGGCGGATGCAGGCGAGCACGTCCGCCAGCCGCTGCCGCGCCCGGAGGTGGGCGAGCGGGCGTGAGCTTGCCACGATGGGCAGCCCGTAGCGCGCCGCCCACCCCGTGACGAGCTCGGCCCGCGCCGCGTCCGCGCCGTCGAGGTGGCGATGGATCCCGAGCGCCGCGCGCTCGCCAAAGGCGTCGCGCACCGCCTCGAGGAGCCGAGCGCCCGGGGTGTCGCTCCCCCCCGGGGTCTGCGGCGCCGGCACCACGGCGAAGAGCCCCTCCGCGTGGTCGCCGAGCCACGCGGGCTCGCTCGCCGCCTCGCCCTTCGGCAGCTCCGCGTGAGCGCGGGTGAGGAGCCGGCAGAGGTTCGAGTAGCCGGCGTGATCGATGGCGAGCAACGCCACCACGGGAGGGTCGGTGGCGGGGGCGCCCGCTCCCGGCGCCGCGCGGGTCCCGCCGCGCTCAGTCGCGCTCGACGCCGCGGCGGGCGAGTTCCGCGGGCTCGGGAACGACAGCTCTGCCCCCACGATCACGCGCTGCCCGAGCTCCCGGCCCCTGACGAAGGCGCGCGGGGCACCGTAGAGCCCATCGCGGTCACAGAGGGCGACGGCAGAGAGCCCGAGCTCTTGCGCGCGCTCCACCAGCTCCTCGGGGTGGGACGCCCCCCGCAGGAACGAGAAGGAGGACCGCGCCAGAAGCTCGACAAACTCGACCATCTCCGGCGCCTGAACCCCGACGTCCCGATCTCCGACCGCGCCGGCGCTAGTCGAAGATCCCCTGTAGACAGCGCTCGCCGGTCTGGCGATCGACGTACACCAGCACCTCGAGCACGCTGGTTTCGCCCCGAGCCCCCCGCTCCCCGGCCTCGCCCCGCGCCGGCTCACCCAGCAGCAGGAGGCGGTAGTAGTCGCGCGAGGTCGGGCGGTGGGACCACCACTCGACCGCCTCGAGGCGGCGCTCGAAGTCGATCCGCGCGATGGTGTAGGCTCGCCCCCCCAAGAAGATCGCGCTCTCCGGTCGCAGCGCGGCCGTGAACGGCACCGGGTGCGCGAAGAGCCGCACCGGCGCCCGCACCCGCCGCCCGCCGCCGATCCGCGGCACACCGGCGTCCGCCCCCGGCGCGCGAGCGGCCTCGACGGCACGCGGCGCCGGCCCCACCCGCCGCCCGCGGCGCCCGCGCGCGCGCTCGCCGCGCGCGGCCCCCGGGGGCACCAACAAGGTCTGCGCCTCGGGGCGGTGGGAGTCGGCGCAGCACAGCACCCCTACCCGGTCGGACCCGATGTCCCCCGCGATCTCGGCGAGCAGCACGGGCAGCGCGTCCTCGTCGCGAGCCCCGGCGAGGCCCTCCCCGCTCATCCGCGCCAGCTCGAGCTGCCGCGTGGCGCGCTCGGTCACGCTCGTCACGTCGATCCGTAGCCGTACGGTCGGCGCCGGGAGCTTGAGCCGCTCGAGGCGGGCGACGAGCACGCGGTAGAGATCATGCTCGCGCCAGAGCGGAGCCGCGAGCCCGATCTCCAGCGCGGAACCCGGGGCGGCCCCGTTGAGCCGGGCCACCGAGGCGTCGAGCCAGAGCGTGACCGCGAGCGCCAACGCCGCCTCGCCGCGCCCCGCGAGCCGCGCCGAGAGCCTCGTCGCGAGGCCACGCAGCGCGAACTGCAGCGGCTCTACCCCGGGGACGGGCTCCTCGAAGCTCACCTCCTCGCTCAGGACGCGCGGCGGCCGGTAGGGGACGAGGGGCGTCGAATCACGACCTCGACAGAGCTCGAGCAGGAGCCGCACGTCGATCCTCGGCTGCGGCGCTCCCCCCACGCCCGGGCGGTCCGTACCGCGTGCCGGCGCGGCGAGGCGGCTCGTCAGCGCGGCGCGCGGGAGGGCTCCGAGCTCACCCAGCGTGTGAACGCCGAGCTTGTTGAGCCAGGCCGCACGCTCGAGATCCAGCGGGAGCGCCACCACGGGCAGGGTGGCCACCAGCGCCGGGGTCGCTACCACCCCGACCTCATGCCGCGCGCCGACCCCCCAGCGGGCCACCGCCCGCGCGAGCAGGGGCCCCTCGGCGACCCCGGGTCGAACCGCATGCCCGAGCTCGCCCACCGCGCTCACGAGCTCCACCAGGAGCTGCCGCTCGCCCCCGAACAGCCCCTCGGTGCCGGTGACGTCGACCCACACGGTATCCCCGGCGCTCTCCGCGCCCTCGACCAGGAACGGGGGCTCGATCGCCGTCGTGATCCCGAAGCCGAGCGCCACCTCCGCCACGGCGGCGAGCGCCGCGCGAACCCGGGAACGCGAGACGCGGAACACCTCGAGGCCCGCCACCACCGCGCGCGCCTCGGTGATCGTCTGTCCCTCGGTGATCCCGAGCCGCCGCGCCGCCGCCGAGACGGCCGCGATCCGCGCGGTGGGGAGCAGAGCGTCCGCGGTCATCCCGTCGGACGAGGTAGCTCCCCCCGGGGGCCCGGGGCTCTCGGCGCCCTGACCGCGGCAGGAACGCACGATCGTGGCCTCCCCCGTGGCGCTGCTGGCAGCGGGATCCTCGCGCAGGACGACCGCGAACGGCCGTGCGCGCCCGGCCCGGGGCGCACGCCCCGGGCGTGACCGCGCGCCGCGGGCGCCGAGGCCGGACGGGCCCGGCTCCTGCGGCGAAGTTCGCCGTGACGACGCCAGGCTCGGCCCGTGATAGCCGTCTCGCCCGTCGATCCCCCGCGCCAGCTCGCAGAGCAGCTCCGGCAGGTAGAGCGCGACGATTCGCCGAGGACGCCTCGCCACTCCACCCACCGACACCCCGCCCGCCGACGGCGCGTCACCCTGCGATCGAATCGACATGACGGTGAGCTCCTCCCTCGGGAGGAGGGGCCGAGCCGCCCCCACCCGAGCCGCTGACGCGCGGATCGACCGCGCCCGCGCTCGCGGTCCGCAGCCCGGGGGCCAGCTCGATCCGGTACGGACCCGAGAGCCGCCCCTGGCGATCCTTGGCGATCTGCAGCCGCAGCCGGGAGCGCCCCACGCGCTGGAGCTCCAGCCGGAGCGCCACCGGCAAGGGCAAGGGACGCGGCGCCTCGCGCGCGGTGAGCAGCAGCACGCAGCCGTCGGTGCTCGCGGTCGCCAGCGCGAGGCGGCGCACCACGCGGACCCACCGGTTCAGCGGCACCGAAGTCGCCGCCCCGGGCACGCCGAGCAGATCGACGACCACGACGGTGAAGATCCGGGACTCGGCGAGGCGAACGGCGACACGAGACAGCGCCTCGAGCGGTGGCCGTACGACCAGCAGTCGCTCGAGATCGACGCCCATGGCCGCCACCGCGGGTGCGTGGAGCGAGGCAGTGGGATCTACGAAGGCGCACCAGGCGGTCGCATGCCCCTGGAGTCGCGCCTGCACCTGCGCCGAGCGGCACGCGGCGAGCGCGAGGCTGGAGCCGAACGCGGCGCCGCCCGCCACCGAGAGCTCGACCACGGAACCCCGTGGCAGTCCGGCGTCGGGCAAGAGCGCGTCGAGCGCATCGATACCCAGCGAGAGCGCCGGGCCCGACCCGGCACCGCGCACGCTGCCGGCGAAACCCTCTTCGCTCCCGGACTCACCCCCGGCCCCGATCGAGCGCGCGCCGACCGTGACCTGAGGCGGGAGCTCGACGAGGAGACGGGCAGGCAGAGCCATCTCGATACTGAACAGGTTAACACTGAACGTAAGAATAGCCAGTGGTGCCGCTTCGGCCATGTGGCCTATCACTCGGCCCGCCTCGATCCCCCAGGCCACGCGGTCCCTTCACGCCGCACCCAGACCCGATCCCCGAGGCAGCCCGGCCCCCGACCTGGCCCCAACCCGGGCCGGGAAGTACCTTCCTTCCGCCGCGAGGAGCCCAGCGGGCGACACGCAAGAACCCATGACCATCACCCGTCGCTCCGCCTCTGGCGCCCTGCTCCTGGCGGCCCTCGCCTGCAACCCGGCGCCGGGTCCAACCACGGCCCGCCCCCGGTCGCCGCCGCTGCTCGACGCACGCCCCCACCTCACCCCGCCCCCGGCTCGTCCCGCGCCCCCGAGCGTCGCCGGGGACTCCGAACCCGGGCCGACGACCCCCGAGTCCTTCACCGCCTGCTATGCCCGGTTCGTCCCGGGCGACCAGCCCGTCGCTGCGCTGGCACGCCTCACTCGCGCCTGTGGCCCCCTCGGAGGCATGCGCCCACTCACGCCCGTCACCGTCGGGCGGCAGACCTTCGCGGACCCGCCTGCTCGGTACGCGCTCGACGTCCCTCCCGGAGGCGGCTGCTACCGGATCTTCGCCACGGCCAGCGCGAGCGTCGGCGACCTCGACCTGCTCGTGCGCGACTCCGAGCGCCCGCTCGCCGGCGACCTGGGGTCCGACGCCTGGCCCGTCCTGCCCCCGCGCGGTCCGCTCTGCCTCGCCACCGAGGGGCTCTACCTGCTCGAGGTCAGCGTGCGCGAAGGGGCTGGCGATTACGCGCTGCAGATCTGGGGCACTCGCTGACGGAGAAGTCGCGCCCGTAGCTCCCGCGGCCAGCCATCCCTCCGCGCGCGGGCGCCGCCGAGACGCGATCGCAGCCGGGGCTGGCGCCGGTGCTACTCCGGCACCTGCGTGTTAGGGATCCCCCCGTGTCGCCCCCCCTCGCTCCGCCCGCGTCTACCCCGGCCGATCTCGACCGCCTCGAACGCATCCTGCGCGATCTCGGCTCGGCGATCGTCTGCTTCTCGGGCGGCACCGACAGCACGCTCCTCCTGGCCGTAGCCCACCGCGCCCTCGGCGCGCGCGCCGTCGCCTTGACCGCCGTGAGCCCGAGCCTCGCTCCCGCCGATCGAGCCGACGCCGCTCGCTTCGCCACCGCGATCGGGGTCCGACACGAGCTGTGCGAAACCCACGAACTCGACCGGCCCGAGTACGTCGCCAACGGACCGGACCGCTGTTATTTCTGCAAGGTCGAGCTCTACCGCGTCGCCGAGGCGAAGCGGCGCGAGTGGGGCCTCGCCTGCATCGTCAACGGCTCCAACCTCGACGACCTCGGCGACTATCGCCCTGGCACCGAGGCCGCGCGAGAGGCGGGGGTGCGCAGCCCGCTGATCGAGGCCGGTCTCGGCAAGGCCGCTGTCCGCGCCCTCGCCCGTCACCTCGGGCTCGAGGTCTGGGACAAGCCCGCCGCGGCCTGCCTCGCGAGCCGTCTGCCCTACGGCGTCAGCGTCACCGTCGGGCGCCTGCAGCAGATCGCCCGCTTCGAGGCGGACGTCCGCGCCCTCGGCTTCCGCCAGGTCCGGGTCCGCTGGCATGAGCTCGTCGCTCGCGTCGAGCTCGACCCCGCCGAGATCGAACGTGCCGCGAGCGCCGACATCCGCTCCCGCCTGGTCGCCGCGGGCGAGCGCCACGGGTTCAAGTACGTGACGCTCGATCTCGTCGGCTACCGTACAGGCTCGCACAACGAGGTGCTCCCCGGACGGGTTGCGCAGTCCACCAACCCCTCCCCCCGATCCGATCCCTGAGCGCCGTGCCACGTGGAGCCGGGAGCTGAGCCAGCGATGCCGCTCCCGCCGCCCCGGTTCACGGCAGCGCTCGCGGCCGTCGCCGGCGCCTTGACCCCCGGCGGACGAGGAGCAGCGGCGGCGCCGACCCCCCGGAACGGCCCGCCCGCAGGGCAGGACCAGCGCACCGGGCCGCGCTGGTGGCGCGCCCGGTGCCCAGCCCCCGCTTCCACGCTTGGCAGCGCTCAGTCGTCGCGACGACCGCCACGCTCGTCGCGGACTCGGTCATCGCGAGAGCGTTCGTCCCGCGGCCGGTCATCCCGCTCCCGCGGCCGCTCGTCACGAGCGCGCGCACGCGATCGGTCGTCGCGCGGCCGGTCATCCCGCGGCCGTTCATCCCGCGACCGGTCGTCGCGCGACCGGTCGTCGCGCGGGCGGTCGTCCCGCGGCCGGTCATCCCGCGGGCGGTCGTCCCGCGGCCGGTCATCCCGCGGCCGGTCATCCCGCGAGCGGTCATCCCGCGGCCGGTCATCCCGCGAACGCTCCCGCGGGCGGTCATCCCGCGAGCGGTCGTCGCGCGACCGGTCGTCGCGCGGCCGCTCGTCCCGCTCCCGCGCCCGCTCCTCGTGCTCTCGCGGCCGGTCGTCCCGCGGGCGGTCGCGCGGACGGTCGTCCCGCTCTCGCGGTCGCTCGTCGTACTCTCGCGGCCGGTCGTCCCGCGGGCGGTCGCCACGCGGGTGATCGCGATCGTCGCGCGGACGGTCCCGGACGTCTCGTCCGCGTTCGCCCCCGCGTCGCCCGTCGCGCCGTGGCCCCCGGTCGCTGCGCTCGCCGCGGTCACCGCGCTCGCCGCGCCGCTCCGGCACCCCACCCTCCGGCAAGGGGAGCAGCGCGCGTCGCGACAGCCGGATCTTTCCATCGCGCTCCACGCTGATCACCTTCACGTCGAGCTGGTCGCCCTCGTTGATGACGTCGGTGACGCGCTCGACCCGGAAGTGGTCGAGCTCCGAGACGTGCAGGAGCGCCTCCGTGTTGGGCAGGATCTCGACGAAGGCGCCGAAGTCGACCACGCGCTTGACCGTGCCATGGTAGACGCGATCGACCTCCGGCTCGGCCGTGAGCCCTTCGATGATGCTGAGCGCCTTCTTCACGGCCTCGGCGTCCGAAGACGCGATGGCCACCGTGCCGTCGTCCTCGACGTCGATGCTCACGCCCGTCTGGTCGATGATCCCCTTGATGGTCTTCCCGCCCGGGCCGATGATGAGCCGGATCTGGTCGGGCTTGACCTTGACCGTGGTGATGCGAGGCGCAAACTGGCTGATCTGCTCCCGGTGCGTGGGCAGCGTGTCCAGCATCTTGCCCAGGATGTGCAGGCGCCCCTCGCGGGCCTGCGCGAGCGCCTGCTCCAGGACCCGCCGCTCGAGCCCCGCGATCTTGATGTCCATCTGGATGGCGGTGACGCCGCGATCCGTCCCGCAGACCTTGAAGTCCATGTCCCCGAGGTGATCCTCGTCGCCGAGGATGTCGCTCAGGACCGCGATCTTGTCCCCCTCCTGGATGAGGCCCATGGCGATCCCGGCGACCGGCCGCTTCAAGGGGACGCCGCAGTCCATCAGGCTGAGGGTGCCGCCGCACACGCTGGCCATCGAGCTCGAGCCGTTGCTCTCCAGGATCTCGCTGACCACGCGGATGGTGTACGGGAACGACTCCTTCTCGGGGAGCATCCGCACCAGCGCGCGCTCGGCCAGCGCGCCGTGCCCGATCTCCCGCCGCCCGGGACCGCGCAGGGGCTTGATCTCCCCCGTGGAGAAGGGGGGGAAGTTGTAGTGGAGCATGAAGCGCTTCCACGACTCGCCCGTGATGGCGTCGATCTTCTGCTCGTCGCTCGCCGTCCCCAAGGTCGTGGTCACGATCGCCTGGGTCTCGCCGCGCTGGAACAGCCCGGAGCCATGGGTCCGCGGCAGCAGCCCGACCTCGCAGGCGATGGGCCGGATCTCGTCGAAGCGCCGCCCGTCGATGCGCTGGCGCTCCTCGAGCACCATCTTGCGAACGACGACGTACTTGCGCTCCTCGACCTCGGCCTTCACCAGCTTCTCGACCTCGGCCCAGGTCTCCGGGCCGAGCTCGGCCGAGAGCGTCGCGGCGACCTCCTTCTTGATGGTGGAGTAGGCGTCGTAGCGGGCATGCTTCGCCCGAATGACGCACGCCTCGCGCAGCTTGGCGTCGCAGAGCTCCGCCACCCGCCGGGCGATCGCCGGATCGAGCCGCGTGGCGGAGAATTCGCGCTTCGGCTTGCCGACGGCGGCGCGGATCTTCTCGATCAGCGCGAGGATGGGCTGCGCCTCCGCGTGCGCGAACATCAGCGCGTCGATGAGATCGGCCTCGCTGGCCTCGGCGGCGCCGCCCTCCACCATGACGATGGCGTCGCGGCTGGCGGCCACGACCAGGTCGATGTCGGCGCGCTCGATCTCCTCGAAGGTAGGGTAGACGACCAGGGCGCCGTCGACGCGGGCGACTCGAACGCCCACCACCGGGCCGTCCCAGGGGATGTCGGAGACGTGCATCGCGGCGCTGGCGCCGGTCAGCGCGAGGACGTCCGTGGGATTGACCTTGTCCGCGGAGAGGACGGTCGCGATGACCTGCGTGTCCTTGCGGTATCCCTCCGGGAACAGCGGGCGGAGCGGCCGATCGATGAGGCGGGAGGTGAGGGTTTCGGCGTCCCGGAGGCGCCCTTCTCGCTTGAAGAAGCCCCCCGGGATCTTCCCGGCGGCGTAGGTCTTCTCGGCGTACTCGCAGGTCAGCGGAAAGAAGTCCAGACCGGGGCGCTCCTCGGTGGAAACCGCGGTGACCAGCACCACGCTGTCCCCGTAGGTCACCAGCACGGCGCCGTCGGCCTGCTTGGCGAGGCGGCCAGTCTCGATGCTCAGGGGCTTGCCCCTGACGATCACGGATTCACGAACGAACATGGCAGTGGCGCCTCCTTGGGGGCGCGGCACCGCTGCGTGCGGTGCGAGACGCCGACTGCGACCGCCCGACTTCAGCCTCGATCCCTGAGCCCGACCCGACGAGGGGTCGCGCGCACGAAGCGGGGTTGAAGTGAGGAGCACCTCGCAGCCGGATAGGGTGATGCGCGAGCGAGGTCCGCTTCCGACCCGCGCTCGCGTGGCTTGGCTCCGGGCGGGTCCTCCTTCGACCCGCGACCGCACGGACGCCTACCCGGACCCGGCCGCGCGCGTCCCTGCGCGCGCCGACGACGGCGGGTCGACTCTACCGTCCGTCTCCCTTGGCTGGACCTCCCCGGCGCGCCGAGCGCCCCGCGGGATGGACCTGGAGGCTGAGACGCCGTCGGTGGACCCGCCGATCCTCCCCGCGGTCGTCTGCCCGGAAATTCACTTGCGGAGCCCGAGCTCCGCCAGGACGCGCTTGTACCGGTCGACGTCCGAGCGCTTCAGGTAGTCGAGCAAGCGACGTCGGCGCCCGACCATCTTGAGCAGGCCACGCCGCGAGTGATGATCCTTCATGTGCACCTTGAAGTGCTCCGTGAGGTAGCTGATCCGCTGAGTCAGAAGCGCGACCTGCACCTCCGGAGACCCGGTGTCCTTTTCGTGCTGTCGAAATTGCGTGATGACGCCTTGCTTGGCGCCGACTTCGAGAGGCATGGGTCAATTCCTGAAAGGCCGCTGAGTATACGCAGGGGGCACCCTCGGTCAACCAGCAACGGGAACGGCCGTTTAGCTTCGAGGCGTCGCCCGGTCCCCCGATCGCACTGTGCCGCGCCCGCGGCCGGCCACTCGGCACGCAATCCAGTACCTTGTCCGCAAGCGCCCGTCTCGAGCGCGGCGTGGCACGATGCCGGCCCCGTGGTTCCCTCCCCGCGCTGGGCCGCCCTGGCGCTCGTCGCCATGGCGTGTCGTTCCCCGTCTTCGGAGGTGACCCCGGCGACCTCACCGCCGGTGCCAAGCGTGGAGGCGCCGTCCCGCGCCAGCGCCAGCACCGCCGCGAGCCGCGGAGCACCGTCCGCGCCAGCTGCGGGGCCGGCGCGGGCGCACGGTGCTCCGGCCGCGCGCGAGAACCCGCCGGGCGCTGGCTGTCCCGATCCCGAGTCGGCCTTCCGACGAGCACGCCAGGCGAGCGGCGAGGGGCGCGGGCATGACGCCAGCGCCGCGTTCGATCACGCGAACCGAGCTCGGCCCGTGCAGGCCCGGCGGTGCGCCGAGCGCGGCTGAGCCTACCTCGAGTCCGGCAACGCGAGGCGAGCGCGCCAGGACTCCCACGACGCGCTGGTGCTCACCGAGGATCAGCGACTGTCCGCCGAATGCTGGTGCGACGTGGCCCTGGCCGACGCGACGCTGGGTGACGAGGAGGGGACCCGGCTCGCCCACGTGCTCGCCGAGCGCCACGGCTCGAAGAGCGCGACGACCAAGCTCGGCACCGCGTCACGCGGGGTGGTTACCCGGCGCGTCGCCCTCCGGGCGAAGTCCCCATCGCGCGGGGGTGGGAGGAGCTGTTGGCGAGCGGCGACCTCAGGCAAGAGCGCATCTCGGGCAGGATCTGGTCGCCGCAAGCGTTGACGTCCTCGCCCTCGTAGGTGAGCAGCGCCAGGATGGTCTGGCAGGGGGAGTCGTACCAGACCCCCTGGTGCCCGTCGCACTCACCGACCTCGCCGACCACGCCGAGCGGCGAATCGCAGGTGCCGGGCCCTGGGGTCGGATCCAGCGTCGAGAGCTCGCAGGTCAGCAACCGCCCCGGGATGAGCGGGACCAGCGCCGGCACGGGCGACGCCGGAACGAACGGTGTCGCCACCCCGCCGGTACTCGAGCCACCGATCCCACCGCGGCCCGCCGCGCCTCCGAGGGCGGCGGCGCCCGCCTGCCCTCCGGTCGTGCCATCGCCACCGATACCTACCGTCGCCCCGCTGCCGCCACCGGGCGAAGAGCCCCGCTCGCCGCGGCCGAGTCATCACCGTCGCCGCAGCCGCCACCGAGGGTCGCCACCATCGCGGCGAGGAGCAGCCGTTACGACCGGATCCCTGGCGCCGTCAGGACGACCGCGCCAACCCGCTCGGCATTCAGGCAGGGAGCGCAACGCCGGACGTCCCAAGAGCGACGGCCAGGGGGAGCTTGGTTTCTCCGGCACGAGACATGTCCGGTGGTTCCTTCCCCTCGAGCCGTAGGGACAGGCCCCATGCCCGACTCGCTGGAGGCAGAGCGCGGCTGCCCGCTGCTCGCGGTCGCAGAAGCCGTCGCGGATCGCGGCCTGCCCTTGCTCGTCACCCTCCCAGTGCGAGGACGGTTCGGCCGCGAAGCACTCGCCGGCTGCCCGCACGGGCTCGCGGCAGGCCGGTGCGTGCCACGTCTCCCCGCCGGTCGCGCCGCAGTCCGCCGCCCGCGCGCAACCGAGCTCCCGGGCGACGGCGCAGGTCGCCGCGCAGACCCGCGCCGACGGCTCGGCGGCCTCCGTCCCGGCGCTCGGTCGGGTGGACGGCGCGAGCGGCGCCGAGGCTCTGGCCAGGGGCGACGCGGCACGCTCGGCCGCGGCCTCGGACCGCTGGCAGGCGAGCTCCACCAGCCCACTCGCGGCCCACGCCCCGGAGCGGAGCCTGCGAGCCCCGACCGGCGCTGCGTCCGAACCGTGACGGCGTGGAGCGCGCACCAGAGCCCCCTGCTTCGCTGCCGCTCGCTCCGCGAGCTGGCGAACGGTGCTTTCGGTTTCGCTGGCCGCGTCTGCGGGAAGGAGTCGCGGAGCCCCTGGCCTGCAGGGTCCGGCGCGGGGGTGTGCCTCGCTTGCAGGTCGCGCGAAACCAGCCCCGCCGGAGCCCCTACCGTCGCCGCGTCGGGTCCCCTACCCGAGCGGACCCGGCGACAAGAGGAAGATCCGGGGCGTCGATGGGCGACGTGCCGACGCGCCCGCGAACGCAACCGCCACCCCGGCGACGCTGCCCGCCGCCATCGATCGCGTGGAGGACGCGCTCGCCCCCTCCGCGACGCCGCCGCCCCTCGGGCCACACGTCTGACCGCGGGTGAAGCCACGCCGTCTCCAGCGCTGGTGCCGTTCGGGGGGCGTCGGTGCCCCTCAGGAATCGCTGCGCTCAGCCGCTGCCGACGAGCAGGCTCGCCGCCACCGGATCGTGATCGCTCGCCGCCGCGGCGGCGGCCGGAAGCTCCTCGTCGTGCACGATGTCCACGCTGCCGGGGATCAGCAGCGTGGCCGCTCCCGGGCTGAGCAGCAGGTCGTCGTACAGGGCCGGACGATCGAGGTCGCGCGAGTAGGTCGTGTGGGCGTCCTCGGCGGCGAGCTCCTCGGTCACGCTGACCAGGGGTGGCCCGGCGCAGGCGCAGGCGGCTGGCTCCCCGCGGAGCGCCGCCGCAGCGGGCTCCGTGGGCCAGGCGTTGAGATCCCCGAGGACTGCCAGCGGGAGCGCCGGATCCTCGGCCAGGAGACGGTCGGCGATCCGGCGGGTGTGCTGCGCCTCCGCCAGTCGTTTGGCGTCGTCCGCGTCGGTCCCGTCCTGTCGCGCCTTGAGGTGGACGCCCAGCAGGACGATCGGCTGCCCCCGCACGACGAGGTGGAGCTCGAGGCAGTCGCGAGCGTACCGGTAGTCTCGGCAGCGCGGGCTCGACGCGTCCGCCTCCGTCTCGCAGGTCGCGGTGAGCACCCGGAAGACGTCCGTGTCGTGGCGCAGCAGGCGCGCGACCGGGGTGCGGGAGAGCACCGCGAGATCGATCCCGCGCGGGTCGTTGCCCTCGAACAGATAGCGGAACGGGTACCGTCCGGGCGGCGAGACGTGCTCGGCGAGCTCGTCGAGCGCCCGGCGGCTCTCGACCTCCTGCAGGACGACCAGATCCGCCCCGAGCCGCCCGACCACGGTGGAGATCGCGCTCAGGCGCGCGGCGTAGGTGGACTCCGACGGGGTCGCGCTCGCCTCCTCCTCCCCACCCGCGCCGTTGGCCGGATCCGGATCGAAGAGGTTCTCGACGTTGAAGGTCGCGACCCGCCACGGCGCGGGCGGAGCCGGCGCTGCGCCCGGATCCTGCGGGTCGCCGGCGGCGTCGGGCCACCCCACGCAGCCGGGCAGCAGCCCGAGCAGCGGCCCGAGCGCCGCTGCCGCCCACGCCCCGCTCACCCGCAACCCCTGGCCCGGGCGCATGCCCCGGCGCAGCCGCAGGCCGTGAGCGGCCCGCAGCAGTCGTAGTCCTCGCAGTCGACGTAGCCGTCC
>CAYVRP010000045.1:0-51759 GCA_964454025.1 uncultured Polyangiaceae bacterium
CTCGACGCAGGCGTCCACGTCGGCCGGCGCGAGCCCGCATTTCTCTCGCGGCGCGTCGCAGTAGGTCGCACACCCGCCGTCGCCGCCGGTGGCGGAGGTGGCGCCGCCGGTACCGGGCGGGGCGCCGCCGGTTTCCGTCGTCCCGCCCCCGATGGGGCCCAGCGTCCCCGCGGCGCCGCCCGTTGCGGTGGCGCCGCCGTCGCCGCCGTTCTCCTCTTCGCCGCCGCCCTCCCCGCCGTTCGCCGCGGCGGCGGCGCCCTCCCGATCGACGCAGATCCCGGACCGGCAGTCGAGGCCGGGATCGCAGCTCCCGCCCGGGGTGCAGGCGCAGGTTTCCGCGCCGACCGGGCAGGTTGGCTCGGCGTCGTCTTCGGACCCCGAGCAGGCGAGGAGCAGGGTGGCCGCGCCGAGCGCGGCCGCGATCCCGACGTGAAGCTGCGATCGATTCGCCATGGCTCTCCCTTCAGAGGCATGCCTCGAGGCTCACGCCCGCGCAGGCTGGGTCCGGCACCTCGGCGAAGTCACAGACGTTGCCGCCCTCCGCCGAGACGAACGACACCGGCTCGGTCACCACGTACCCTTCGATCTCGCAGGGGCACCCGCCGAAGACGTACGCCTGCGTGCCGGGCGAGTAGTTGCCTTCCAGCCAGTTCAAGACACACTCGCGTTCGGCGAACCAGGCCGGCAGGACGACGACGTCGTCCCGACACACCTCCGTGCCACCGCAGATCGAGCGCTCGTCGCCGTCCGTCAGGGCGATCGTGCAGCTCGTGAACTCGCGGACGCCGCAGGTCTGCCCGTTGCAGGTGTCGAAGCAGCACTCGTCGTTCGCGCACGTGAGCCAGTGCGGCTCCGGCGGCGCCCCTCCCGTCCCGGCGCCGGCCGCGCCTCCCGCCCCGCCGGTTTCGGCCCCGCCCGAGGTGGGGGCTTCGCCGCCGGTCCCGACGCCGCCGGTGGTCGGGGCGTCGCCGCCGGTTTCGGCGCCACCTGACGACGGGCCGTCGCCCCCGATCGTCTCGCCGCCGCTGGTGGCGCCGCCGGTGGAAGCGCCACCGGTTCCTTCCCCTCCGCCGCCCGTCTCGGCCCCGCCGGCGATCGGCTCCCCTCCCGATCCGGGTTCTCCGCCGCCGGTGGCGCCGGTGCCGGCTCCGCCGCTCGTCGGGGCCTCACCGCCCGTCTCCGTGCCCCCCGCGCCCGGCTCGCCGGCGGCGGGCGAGGCTCCCCCGGCGTCGGTTTCACCGCCCGCCGCTTCACCCGCGTCGCCGCCCTCCCCGTCCGCGTCGCCGCTGGCGGTGTCCGGATCCTCGACGCAGCGGTTCGAGTAGCAGGCGAGCCCGGGATCGCACGCGCCGCCGAGGGTGCAAGGGCAGCCCTCGGTGCCGCCGGCGCAGGTTTCAGCCTCGGCCTCGTCCTTCGAGCAGCCCGGGCTCGCGGCGCTCCCCGCCGACGCCAGCAGCGCCATCCCCAAGCCGGCGACCGCGCGCCGACGTGCCCGTGCGAACCTTCCCATGTCGTCCTCCCGAGAGAACCCAACGGACGATGCAAGTCGCTGCCGCGGGGCGATTTCAAGCGAGCCTGACCGCGAACGCGGCCGCCATTTGGCGGCGCGCCCTCGCGGTGATCGAGAGGCCAGCGTGGTTCGACCGCTCGTCTTCGATGGGCCACGCCAGGCTGCCCCCTTCGTGAGGTCGCAGGTCGCGCCCGCGGTCGGGTTCGGCGCGAGCTGGCACACTTCGCATGGCACAGCATCCCGGGTACGCGCGATCCTGCGCGAACACCGCCTGGCACGTCGATTGCTTAGCGCTTCGACGAGTCCACCGCTGCGGTCTGAGCGACGTGCGCTGCGCCGGACGAAGCCACCCCAGCCACCACCGGAGATCTCGTCCATGACCCGCCGCAATGACGCCCTGACGACGCTGTCTGCCCTGGCGCTGGCGCTCACCCTGGGCTGCGAAGATGGCGGCTCCCACGGGACGGAAGCGCCGGCGGGGAGCGGCGGGAGTGGCCCGGAGGTGCTCGTGCAGACGTCGAGCCTCGAGCGCGACCTCGCGCCCGCGGTGCCGGTCGCCGATCGGAGCGAGCTCGCGGCGGGCAATCGCGCCTTCGCGTTCGACCTCTACGCCGCGCTCGCCGGCGAGGACGGAAACCTCTTCCTGTCGCCCTACAGCATCTCCTCCGCGCTCGCCATGACCTACGCCGGGGCTCGCGGCGACACGGCGGCGGAGATGGCGGCCACGCTCCACTTCACGTTGCCCCCGGCGGCGCTCCACCCGGCCCTGAACCAGCTCGATCTCGAGCTCGCGAGCCGGGCCGCGGCCACCCCGCCCCCGAGCCTGCCCGACGGGCTCCCCCCGCGCCTCGAGATCGCCAACGCGATCTGGGGTCAGCAGGGCTACGCCTTCGAGCCGCCGTTCCTCGACACCCTGGCCGTAAACTACGGCGCGGGCCTGCGCACGCTCGACTTCGGCGCCGATCCGGAGGGCGCGCGGGGCGTCATCAACGCGTGGGTCGCCGACCAGACCGAGGATCGCATCCGCGACCTGATCCCCGAGGGCGCGATCAGCCCGCTCGTGCGCCTGGTGCTGACCAACGCCATCTACTTCTTGGCCAACTGGGCCAGCCCGTTCGCGCCCGAGGCGACGAGCCCGGGGCCCTTCGTCACCGCGGCCGGGCGCGAGGTCACGGTCGACGTGATGCACCAGACGGGGTTCTTCCCGTACGCGGCGGGGGACGGCTGGGTCGCCGTATCGCTCCCTTACGTCGGCGAGCAGCTCTCGATGCTCGTCGTGCTGCCCGACGCCGGCCGCTTCGACGAGGTCGAGGCCGCGCTGGGACCGGGGCTCTACGCGACCATCGACGCCTCGCTCACCGCGGCGCGGGTCGCGCTGGCGTTGCCGAAGTGGGAGGTACAGTCGCGGTTCCAGCTCGCGGAGGTCCTGGCGGAGCTGGGCATGCCCAGGGCCTTCCAGGACGGGGTCGCGGACTTCAGCGGCATGACCGCGGCGGAGGCGCTCCACATATCGGCGGTGATCCACCAGGCCTTCGTCAGCGTCGACGAGCAAGGGACGGAGGCGGCGGCCGCCACGGCGGTCCTGATGGCGGGCAGCTCGCTGCCCTCCGAGCCGGTGACGGTCACCGTCGATCGGCCTTTCTTCTACCTCGTTCGCGACGAGCCGACGGGAACCCTCCTCTTCCTGGGTCGCGTCACCGACCCGAGCTGAGCTTGGGCGGCCCGCGCGGGCCGCGGGGTCGGAGAAGCTCGGGGACCCCTCGGGCTTGACGTCGTCCCCCCTGTCGTCCCAGATGCGGCTCACGAGAGAGGAGCGGAGCATGCACGCACGGCGGATCGACGAGGGCATCGACTGGGTCGGCGCGATCGACTGGGAGCGCCGGCTGTTCGACGAGCTGATCCCGGTGCCGGACGGCACCAGCTACAACGCCTACCTCGTCCGCGGACGTGAGCGGACCGCGCTCATCGACGCCGTCGATCCGCTGTACGCCGGGACGCTGCGCTCCCGCCTCGCGAGCGCCGGGGTGGGGCGGATAGACTACGTGGTTTCTCAGCATGCCGAGCAGGACCACTCGGGGGCCATCCCCCGCCTCCTCGCCGAGCACCCGGAGGCGGTGGTGCTGGTCACCGACAAGGGCAAGCGGATGCTCACCGAGCACCTGGGGATCCCGGCGGAGCGCATGCGGGGGGTGAAGGACGGCGAGCGCGTCGACCTGGGCGGGCTCACGCTCGAGTTCGTGCACTTCCCCTGGGTACACTGGCCCGAGACGATGCTCACCTTCGTCCCCGAGCGGCGCACGCTGTTCACCTGCGATCTGTTCGGGGCGCACCTGGCGTGCGGCGATCTCTTCGCCCACGGTGATCCGGCGGTGCTGCTCGCGGCCAAGCGCTACTTCGCCGAGATCATGATGCCCTTCCGGAGCGTCATCGCGAAGAACCTGGGCCGGGTGCGCGCGCTCGAGCCGGCGGTGATCGCCCCGAGCCACGGACCCGTGCACGAGGCGCCCGCGCTCGTGCTCGAGGCGTACCGGGACTGGGTGGAGGGGCCGCCGAAGAACCTCGCGGTCGTCGCCTACGTCTCGATGCACGACAGCACGCACCGCATGGTCGAGCACCTCGTCGACGCCTGCTCGGCGCGCGGGGTGCGCGCCGAGCAGTTCTGCCTCGCCGACGCGGACGCTGGCCAGCTCGCCATGCTCCTGGTCGACGCCGCGACGCTGGTGCTCGGGACCCCTACCGTGCTCGGGGGGCCCCACCCGAAGGTCGCCTACGCCGCCATCCTGGCGAACCTCATCCGACCGAAGGCGACGAGCCTCGCCGTCATCGGCTCCTACGGCTGGGGCGGCAAGGCCGTGGAGCAGCTCACCGCGCTGATTCCGAATCTCGAGCTCGAGTTGCTGCCGCCCGTGCTCTGCCGGGGCAACCCCGGGGCCGCCGATCTCGAGGCGCTCGAGCGCCTGGCCGACGAGATCGCACGCCGGCACGCGGCGCTGGGCGGCGCGGCCTCCGGCGCGGGCGCGCCCGGCGGCTGAACGGCTCCTGCGGTCGGGATCAGTGGTCGCCGGGGTCCGGCCGCGCCATGATGTGCCCTCGGAGGTGCGATGCGAGAACTGCGCGCGGTGCCGCTGGCCCTGTTGCTGATGGCGGCGCTGCTGGCTTACAAGCGCCGGTCCGCGCCGGTCGGCGAGGGGGACGCGACGGGCGGCGCGGCGCCGGTCGCGCCGCTGGCCGCGACGAGCGCGGTCGTCGTGGCGCCCTCGGCCAGCGCCGCGGCCGCCGTCCCGTCGCTGGCGGAGCTCTTCGCGGGCCCGCCGCTCCGTGTCCGCACGACGAAGGTGCCGATCCGCGGCGGCTTCGGCTTCACCGGCGCCGTCGCGGTCGCCCCCGAGGGGTTCACGGGGGACGAGTGGGATCCCAACGGGGTGGCGGGGCCCGCGTATCGCGGCGACGTCTACGGCGACGCCCTCATCTTCTCGTCCGCCGACGGGTATGCGTCGCTCCACTACCGGGCGGAGCGCGCCAAGCCGGGCGCGGCGCCCCTGCGCCCCTCCGCGACGACGCTTCTACAGCACGCCTATCCGGCCGGGATCGGCAAGCCGAAGTGGGAGGAGCCGGTCGAGGGCACCGTGGGGGAGCAGCGATCGCCGGCCGTGATCTGGCGCGGGGAGGGCGTCGGGGTCGTCAAGGGCGCGGGGCAGCCCTGGAGGGTGTACGTCGTCTCCTTGGTGGTGAACGGCAAGCAGGTGCTCGTTGCCGGCGCGTGGGATGCGTCCCACCCCGAGCACGAGGCGGCCATCATCGACGGCATCAAGGGGATCCGCGGCTGACGTGGCGTCGCCGGTGCCGGCAGCGTTCACATCAGCCAGCCGGGGGCTCGGGTGTGGCGCCAGGGATCGTCCGGGTCGCGCGAGGTGGCGCCCGCGGCCATCGCCCTGGTGCGGGCGAGCACGAGCCCGATCGCCGGCGGGAGTCGGCGCCGCTCGCGTGGCAGAAGCCCGGCGAGATCGGGGTGCTGTTCGGCCGCGAGCGAGGCGAGATCGAGGAGCGTGAGCTCGACATCGGAGGGCAGTCGAACCAGGAGGGTTCCTTGGGGCTGATCGAGGGCGTCCGCGGCGGCGGCGAGCTCGACGGCGACGGGCGATCCGCTCGGGACCACCAGGAGGTCGAAGGCCCCGAGCGTGAGCTGGCCGGCGGCGCTCGGTCGCGCGCCGCCCGGGCCCCGGATGGTCAGCGCTGAGCCCGCGGGCGCGCGCAGGGTCAGGGCGAGGGGCGCTCCCGGCGGCTCGGCGGCGACGCGCTCCTCGGCCTCCTGGCGCCGCTGCCGGGGGGTCGGATCCGCGAGCATGGCCTGGGGGCAGCGGCCGGACTTGTAGCGCAGGCACCGGGGATCGTCGGGCGCCGGCTGCACGGGCGAGGGCACGTCGATCGAGCCAGCGAGATCCGCGACCGCCGCGGCGATTGCCCAGGGCGCGAGCTCGCGGAGCGCGGCGGCGAGCAGCGCCCGCTCGGCGGCCGTGCGCTCGGCGGGGGCCTTACGATCGAGCCCCCACTCCAGCACGTCGCGCCACCAGAGGCTCGCCACCGCGGGCAGCGCATGGCGTGTCGGCAGGGCCGCGCGGATGGCGGCGACGCGCACGGCGAGATCCCGATCGCAGCCGCCCGCGTCGAGTGCGGCCAGGTACGTCGCGAGTGGATCGTCGCCCAGGCGCTCCCGGAGCGCCGCGGTGAGCGCCGGGGATGGCGGGCAGAGCGACCACGGGTGGGCGCGCAACCACTGCCTCAGCGCCGTCTCCGGATCGGCGTCGGGATCGATCGCCGGCGCCGGGTCGCCCACCTCCGTGGCGCTGGCGGACGGCGGTGAGGCGGTCACGCCCCCGTCAGGCCGTGACGTCTCGGGGACGCTGCCTGCGCTCGCCGTCGGGGAGGCGGCCGCCGCGTCGTCGCCGGCGGCTGGCGCCGCCGCGGCCGGGTGCGGCGGTCCCCCGCAGGCGGTGAGCGCGAGCCCGAGCCCGGCGCCGAGCCGCGACATGCGGCGTCCGCGCCGCCAGAGATCCCGCGAGCAGTGCAGCCCGTGCCGGCGCATCAGCCAGCAGCCCCCGCGGCAGGCCTCGAGCTCCGCGCAGCGCGCGCAGTCCTCGCCGAGCGGGTGTGCGTCGAGCGCCGGAAAGCCGCGGGACCAGAGGGCGGCGAGCGACTCGCGGCGGACGTTGCCGGCGCTGGTCGATCGATCGGTGGTGGTGCAGGGGACGACCTCGCCGTCGGCGAGGATGACGCAGGTGCTCCGCCCGGCGCCGCAGTAGAAGGCGCTCTCGCGCACCAGCGGCTCCCAGGGCCCGGCATAGCCGAGCTCGTCCGCCATCCCCACCGGCAGGCCGCCGAGCTGCCGGCAGTGGGCGACGAAGGCGAGCAGGTCGCGCAGCTCCGCGCGCCGCGGCAACAGGTCGGGGCGCTGGCGCGCGCGGCCCTCGGGGACCAAGAGGTGCAGGCCCCACGCATCCACCCCGAGCCCTTCGACCAGCGCGTGGGTCGCGCCTAGGGCCGGGAGGTTCTGGCGGGTGACCGTGGTGCCGGCGGCGACGTCCACGCCGAGGCCCCGGAAGTATCGGATCGCGGCGGTGGCCTCCGCGAAGCAGCCGGCGCGGCCGCGGAAGCGATCATGGAGCGGCTCGGGGCCATCGACGCTCACCGCCACGAACAGCGGCGGCCAGGCCTCGATGGCCGCTCGAACCTCGCGGCCCGGCGCGCGCGCCGTGTTCAGGCTCCACGGGAGGCGGCGCTCGGCAATGAGGCGGAGCAGGGCCGGCAGATCGGGGCGATCGAGGGGCTCGCCCCCGGTGAGCAGCAGCTCGGGTACCCCGAGCGCCGCGAGCTCGTCGAGCAGGCGCGCGGCGGCCAACGGATCGAGCTCGGGGCGCGTCGAGGGCGGCGACGACAGGCAGTGCGGACAGGAGAGGCCGCAGCGCTCGGTGACCATCCACTGCACGAGCCGCGGCACCGGCGTCCGGCCTGCCGAGCCCCACCCGGCGAGGGGCTCGGGGCGGGTCAGGGTGGCGTGCTGTGTGCCCACGAGCGGAGCCTAACACGCGAGTTACCCCTGGGCGGCCCCGCTACCCGGCGCACCTCCCCCGACGCGTGCAGACCCGCGGCGCTGCACTCGAGGGGCGGCAATCCCTTTCCCCGGTAAACGATCGGAGGGGCCTCGGTCGCGCTGGCGCGGTAGAGTGCGGGAGCCACGACGACTCCCGGAGCGAGATGAACATGCGACGCATCCTGGATCCTCACCCTTCGTTCGTGCTCGCGCGTGCGCTCGGACTCGCTGCCGCGCTGGGGTTCGCTGCGGGCTGTGGTGAGGGGGGCGCGGGCGGCGGCGACCGGACGTCGGGGGGGACGAGCGGCGGCGAGACGGGAGGCGCTTCGTCGACCGGTGGTGCCGCCCCCACGAGCGGGGGAACCGGGGGAGCGGAGACGACGGGCGGGGCGCCGACGACGGGTGGCGATTCGACGACGGGCGGGATCGACGCGGCGGGGGGCGCGACGGGCACGGGCGGCGTCGTGGACCCGGCGGGGGGCACGAGCAGCGGCGGCGTTTCGCCCACGGGTGGCGCGGGGAGCGGCGGTCTGCCGACGGGGGGCGTCGCCGCCGGAGGCGCGACGGGCGGCGGCGGGACGACGGGGGGTGACGGCAGCGGCGGTGTCGCGACGGGCGGCGCGGTGAGCGGTGGCGCCGGGGGTTCGGGCGGGCCCGGCGGCGGGGCGCTGGGCGGTGCTGGCGGCGAGCCCATCGGCGGCAGCGCGGGCGCGCCGCCGACGGGGGGCTCCGCGGGGCTCGATCCCGTCACCTGGCCGCTCATCAACGGCGTACAGTGGGCGGACACCGAGGGCAACCCCATCCAGGCGCACGGCGGGGGCCTGCTCAAGGTGGGGGAGGACTACTACTGGTTCGGCGAGAACCGGAACCCGGATGGGACCTTCCTCGCCGTCTCCGCCTACCGCTCGCGCGATCTGCGGCGGTGGGAGCACGTCAACGACGTCCTTCGGATGACCAGCGATCCCGATCTGAACCCCGCCAACGTGGAGCGCCCGAAGGTCGTGTTCAACGCCGCCACGGGCAAGTACGTGATGTGGATGCACTGGGAGAACGGGCGCGACTACGGCGAGGCGCGGGCCGCCGTCGCCAGCTCGGACGACGTGGCCGGCGACTACACCTACCACGGCAGCTTCCGCCCCCTGCAGGACTCCGGGGTGAGCGACCACGGCAAGCCCGGCTACATGTCGCGCGACTGCACGCTCTTCGTCGACGACGACGGTCGGGGGTACTTCCTCTCCGCCTCCAACGAGAACAGGGATCTGCACCTGTACCTGCTCTCGGACGACTACCTCTCGATCGTCCGGCGCGAGGCCCTGCTCTTCGAGGGGGGCGTCCGCGAGGCGCCCGCCCTCTTCAAGCGGGACGGCGTCTACTTCCTCGTCACCTCCGGCGCCACGGGCTGGTCCCCCAACCAGGCGCGGTACGCCACCAGCTCCTCGCTCGCGAGCGGCTGGTCCTCGCTGCAGAACGTCGGCGACTCGAACACCTTCTACTCCCAGCCCACCTACGTGCTCGAGATCGCGGGGAGCGAGGGGACCCAATACCTCTACCTCGGCGATCGGTGGGCGGGCGCCTGGGGCGGTCCGGTCAACGACTCGGCCTACGTGTGGCTGCCGATCGCCTTCTCGGGCCCGACCACGATGTCCCTGGGCTGGGCGAACACGGTCGATCTCGACGTCCCCGCGGGCCGCGTCACCGGCGCGGTCAACACGTTCACCTTCGTCAACCGGGCGAGCGGGCTGGTCCTCGCGGTGGACGGCTCACCCAGCGAGGACGGCGCGGATATCGTGCAGCAGCCGCGGGACGCTGCCAGCGGCGACGTCTGGCGGTTCAACTACGACGGGGCCGGCTACTTCCGCCTGACCAACGAGGCCGGGGGGAAGGTACTCGACGTCCCGGACGAGTCGACCCAACCTGGCGTGCCCCTGGATCTCTGGGGAGAGAACGGGGGTGATCACCAGGCCTGGCGGCTGATCGACCTCGGCGCCGGCGAGTACCGGATCCGCAACAAGCGGAGCGGTCTCTACGTGGGGGTGACCGGCGCCTCCACCGCGGCAGGGGCCGCGATCGAGCAACAGCCGCTTTCCACCGGCGACGAGCAGATCTGGGAGATCGTCGTGGCGGAGTGACTGGCCACGGGAGGAGCCCTCGGAGCGCCGTCCCTCCCCGGGTGCATCACCGCCCGAGCAGCTTCGGACCGTCGCGCGCGGGGTGCGCTGGCGCTGCGCGGCAGCTGCGAACGGCCGTCACCGGCCGAGCTCGACACGGCTCGAGGCGGATGCGCGGTGGAGATCGGCAAGGCCAGCGACGGCTCGGATCTTGCTTCGCCATCTGCCATGGCAACGCGATTGGCACCGTCGCATGGTCTTCGACTGAGGTGCCAGCGGGCGGGCGCCGGGCGGCGCCGGCGGGCTCGCGACGCCACGGGGAACGGCCTCACCCGCCGGGATCGGGGCGGCGCGCGGCGCCAGCAGGGCAGAAAGCGCGCGCCGTCGGTGCGGATCGTGGTCTGGAGCCGGATATCCCGCGACGAGGCCCCGACCTCGATCTCGAGCTCGCCCGGGGCCAGGCGGAACCGCCGCTCGGCCTCGTCCCAGTAGCCGAGCCCGTCGAGCTCGAGGCGGAACGTCACCGACTCGCTCGCGCCGGCTGCGAGCGAAACCCGCTGGAAGCCGCGGAGCGAGCGCAGCGGACGGATCAGGCCTGGCGCGTGGTCGCGGACGTAGAGCTGTGCCACCTCGTCGCCGGCTCGATCGCCCTGGTTGGTGAGGCGGACGCTCACCAGGAGCGTCGTCGGATCGATCTGGCAGAGGCCGAGCTCGTCGTAGGCGAAGCTCGAGTAGCTCAGGCCGTGGCCGAACGGATAGAGGACGCTGCCGTGCGCGGTCTCGTCGAAGTACTGGTACGTGCGGCCGATGCCCTCCGCGTCGTCGCCGCGGATGCCGTAGTTCATGAGGCTGGGGAGCTGATCGGTGGCGGCATAGAGGGTCAGCGGGAGGCGTCCGGCCGGGTTGACCTCACCGAAGAGCACGTCCGCGACGGCGAGCCCGC
This sequence comes from uncultured Polyangiaceae bacterium, assembly GCA_964454025.1. Lineage (GTDB taxonomy): Bacteria > Myxococcota_A > Polyangia > Polyangiales > Polyangiaceae > JAFGBI01. Next base: position 10,650 of record CAYVRP010000045.1, read on the forward strand.
CCTCCTGGCCCGCGTACCAGCCATAGAGGATGGCGGGCGCGTTGGCGGCGATCCAGCGGAAGGTCACGGGGTGCCCGGCCATGATCACCACCACCGTCCGCGGGTTCGCCTCCAGCACCGCACGGGCGACGTCCTCCTGGCCCCCGGGCAGCTCGAGATCGGGGGCGTCGAGCCCCTCGCGGGCGAAGCCGAGGTCGGTGCCGAGCACCACCACCGCGGCGTCCGCCCCCGCCGCCGCGGCCTGGAGCTCGGCGGGCACGGTGCTGGTGGTGGTGCGCACCTCGGCTCCCGGCAGGCGCTCCCGGAGCGCCGCCAGGATGCTCACCGTCCGCGAGGGAGCGCCGGAGTAGCCGCCGAGCTCGACCCGATCGGCGTAGGGTCCCAGGACGGCGATGCTCGTGACGCCCGGGTCGAGCGGCAGGAGCGCCGCCGAGTTCTCGAGCAGGACCAGCGACGACTGAGCGGCCCGGCGCGCCAGCGCCTGGTGCTCGGCGCTCTCGATCACGGACGCGGGGAGCTGGCGGTAGGGCACCGACTCCGGAGGGTCGAACTCGCCCAGGAGGAAGCGGCCCCGGAGCACGCGGAAGAGCGCCGCGTCCACCGCCGCTTCGCTGACCAGCCCCTGGGCGACCGCCTCCTCGAGGTGATCGGCGAACACGTGGTTCAGGGGGTACTCGGCGCTGCCCCAGACGCACTCGAGGTCCGTGCCCGCCGCGAGCGCCCAGGCCGCCGCCTCCGGGAGCGAGGGCGCGTAGGCGTGCTCGGTGTGGCTGAAGCTGATCGCGCCGCAGTCCGAGACGACGTAGCCATCGAACCCCCACTCTCCTCGCAAGAGCGCGGTGAGGAGCGGGGCGTTGTCCACCATGGGCACGCCGTTCACCGCGTTGTAGGCGGCCATCACCGAGGAAACCCGGGCCTCGGTCACCGCGGCCAGGAAGTGCGGCGTGTAGTATTCCATGAGCGCGCGCGCGTCGATGTCCGAGGAGGTGTCGAAGCGCCCGTTCTCGTGGTTGTTCCCGAGGAAGTGCTTCACGGTGGCGACCGTCTTGAGGTACCTCGGGTCCTCGCCCTGGAGCCCCCGGACGAAGGCGACGGCCATGCGCGACAGCAGGTACGGATCCTCGCCGTAGCTCTCCTCGGCGCGCCCCCAGCGGGGATCGCGCAGGACGTTCACCGTCGGCGAGAAGAACGGGAGCGACCCGCCGCGGGTGTTGGCGATGGCCCGGGCCTCGTCGGAGATGGCGGTGGCCACCTCGCGGACCAGGGCAGGATCCCAGGTCGCGCCCAGCGCGAGCGGCACCGGGAACGACGTCGCTCCCGTGGTGACCACCCCGTGCAGCGCCTCGTTCCAGTACTGGTGGGCGGGGAGGCTCAGGCGCTCGATGGCGGGGGCGCTGTTCTCGAGCTGCCGCACCTTCTCCGCCAGGGTCATCTGGGCGATCAGCGCCCGCACTCGCGCGTCGAGCTCGTCGCTGGCGCGATCCGGGGCGGGGGCCTCGCTGGAGGGCACGCGCTCGACGGGGCACTGCTCGAAACCCTGCGCGCCGGCGGCGGCGCTCGGCCCCGTACCGGCGCTCGCGCCCCCCGCGGCGTCGGGCGGCGCGCCGCCGCCGGCCGCGGCGAGAGGTCCCGCGTGGCTCCGATCTCCGCCGCACCCCGCGACGACGAGCCCGAGCGCGCCCAGGGTCGCGGCCCGGACGAGGTGCGACTTGGCCGTGGGAGATCGGGGCACGAGCGCCGATTGGTGCCCGAGCGCCGCGGCCCGGTCAAGGGGGGCAGGGGCGCCGACCGCCGGCAGGTCGAGCCGTTGCCGGTGCCGGTGACGCCCTCGCGACAGCGGGTCTGCCCCGAGAGCCCGCGATCCAGTGGGCCGTGGGTGCGCCGCGAACCCCTCCGTGCCAACGCTGCGGGGGCCCGGCGCGCGTCAAGAGCGAGGTGACCCTCGCGGGCCGCCGCCGGGTCAGGGAGGAGGGCTCGTCCCCAGGGTGCGCGCCACGCCGCCGCGCGTCGCCCGGACGGCGGTCGCGCCGCGCTCACTCCGCGGGGGGATAGCCGTAGTCGGCGCGGATGTGCCGCCACACGTCGCGGACCATCCAGCCGTCGGTCTCCGTCACCTCCAGCGAGGAGCCGGCCTTCATGACGAAGCGGGTCCAGCCGTCGGGGGTGACGTCCTCGGTGTAGAAGTCGTCGAGCCCGTGAGCGTGGCCCATCTCGTGGACCACGATGGTTTCCGTGTCGGCCTCGGCGCGGGCTGCCGAGAGGATGGCGTCGGCCCCCATGTAGAACCCGGTCGCGGAGCCCCAGCCCGTGTAGTCGGTGAGATCCCCGTCCAGCCAGAAGAACTCGTCGTACGGTGCCGCGCTGCAGGTCGTCATCGGTTCGCGGCCCGGCTCCTGCGCGCAATCCTGCGGACAGGGCACGTCGGGGTCGTCGCTCACCACGTAGGCTCCCTCGGCGTCCGACCAGCCCTGCAGCAACGCGGCGTCTCGCACCACCCAGAGGACGATCTCGACCTCGACGTGACCGAGCGGCCAGCAACCCCAGCCGGTCAGCTCGTCCGTCCACTGCCGCTCGCACTTCCCGATCAGCGTCGCGAGCTGTTCCCGATCCGTGGCGGTGAGCGGCTCGCTCGAGTCCCAGCGCGCGCAGTAGCGCATGCGGCCGCCGTTCTCCATGAGCTGGCGGGTCTTGATGTTCCTCGCGGCCATGATGACGTCGCCGGATCGCTCCCAGACCATCTGGAGCCCCGCGGGGATCCCCGTGTTGCCGTTCGCCGTCTCCGGAGGGTCCCAGGTGGGGTCGCAGGTGGCGGTCCCGCCCGTGCTCTCTACACCGCCGCTGGTATCGGCGCCGCCGGTCGTCGCGACCCCGCCGGTCGCCACCAGACCGCCCGCGGCCGAGATCCCTCCCGCCGCCAGCAGGCCGCCGGTCGCCTCGACGCCGCCAGTCGTCAAGACGCCGCCCGTGTTTCCCCCGGCGCCGCCGGTCGTGCCGCCCGTCGTGCCGGCGCCTCCCGTTGCGGTCACGCCGCCGGTCTGCCAGCCCCCGGTCGTTCCTGGCCCCCCCGGCGGGGGCGCGCCGCCGGTCGGACCCACGCCTCCCGGCGGGGTCATGCCGCCGGTCGGTCCCCGGTTTCCCGTCGCGGACACGCCGCCGGTCACGCTCGCGCCGCCGGTCGCGACGCCGCCGGTGGTCGGCGTGCCCGACGCAACCCCGGTCGCACCCGACCCACCGGTCCCGTTGCTGCCCCCGGTCTCGGCCTGGCTGGCCTCCGGCTCGAGGCGGCCGTCCTCGGCCGAGCACGAGAGGGCGAGCATTCCGCAGACGCAGAGGGGTCGGAGCCATCGGATCGACGTCATCGGGGCGTCCTTCGCTTCGACGCGGCTGTCGGACCCGGGGCGCGAGCGCCAGCGGTCCGTGGCCGGTCCCAGCCGTTAGTGGCCTCGGCGCTTCGCGCCGGATCAGGCCAGCGCGGGACGCGCCGGGCCTCGACGTCGGCAGCTGGCTCGTCTACGGCTGCCGTCCACCCCGATGAAGCCGCGCCTGGACTCCACCTTGACGCTCCGCGATGGGCGCCGCCTCGCTTACGCCGAGTGGGGCGATCCCGACGGGCGCCCGGTGCTCTTCTTCCACGGCACACCCAGCGGACGGCTCCTCCACCCGCCGGAGCCGGAGGCCTTCGAGGGCCTTCGCACCCGCTGGATCACCGTCGATCGCCCCGGCTACGGCCGGTCCGATCCGCAGCCTGTTCGCGATCTGCTCGGCTGGGCGCGCGACGTCGAGCAGCTCGTCGATCAGCTGAGGCTGGAGTCGTTCTCGGTCGTCGGGCTCTCGGGCGGCGGCCCGCACGCGCTCGCGTGCGCCTACGCGTTGCCGGCGCGCGTGCGGCGCACCGCCGTGGTGAGTGGCCTCGGGCCGCTGACGCCCGAGACGCTCCGCCAGCTCTTCCCCGCGCGCCGCTGGGGGATCTGGTTCGCCCGCCGTGCGCCATGGGTGCTCCCCCTGCTCCTGCAGCTCGTCGACGACCCGCGCCGGGTCGAGCAGCACTACCGGCAGGTGCTCGCCCAATGCCCCAGCGATCGCCCCCTCCTCGAGCGACCCGCGATCCGCGCCATGCTGGAGGAGAACTGGGCCGATGCGAGCCGCCAGGGACTCCACGCCTACGCGGCGGAGGCGCGCCTCTTCGCGCTGCCCTGGCCTTTCGATCCGGGTCAGATCCGCGGGACGGTGCGCTTCTGGCATGGTGACGCGGACGCGAGCGTCCCCCTCACGATGGCGCAACGTCTCAGCCGGGCGATACCGGGGGCGAGCCTCGAGATCGTCCCGGGCGCGGGGCACTTCCTGCTGTTCGAGCACTTCCGGGCGATCGTTCGCTGGTCTGTCGGCGATGTCGACTAGCGCCGCCGAAGCGTGACGCATCTCGCCGCGCCGCTCGGCCTGCCCGCCGCGCTCCGCGGGCGGCGGTGAGTCGGACACGCGCGATGGCGACAGGTCCGGCGTAGAATTCCGCCTCGGGTCGGATCCCGATCGCCTCGCTCCTCAGGGCTCGCTGCCGGCGCTCGTGCCCGGGACCGAAGCCCGGCGTTCGGGGCTGCCGCGAGGTCGAGCTGGCGTGATCGATCCCCGACTCGCTGGGCATTGAAGGACGCTTCGCGTCCTGGGTCCTCGGGCGATCGGCCGCGGCGCGCTCGAGCGGCGGGGAGGAGCCCTCGCGGTCGCGGGATCCCGCCACCCGAGGGAGATCCCGCCCGCCACTGAAACGAACCGGCATGCCTGGGATCGGGCCGTCACCCGGCGGATCAGCGGCGGGGGCGCGCGGCGCCCCAGCCTGCTGCAGGAAGAAGGGATCACGGCCATGGACGTTCGACGGCTCCGCCTGGGTGGTACGCTGCTGCCGTTCTGGCTGGCGGCGGCCGGGTGCGACGAGGCCGAGGTGATCACGCCGGGCTACGGTGAGCCGCCTGCGGCCGGGGGGAGCGCCGAGACGGGCGGCGCCGGGGCGACGACGGGTGGCGACAGCAGCGGCGGTGCTCCGGCGACCGGCGGTGCTGGGGGGAGCGGAGGGGCGACCGGCGGCTCGAGCTCGACCGGCGGGGTCGCCCCGACTGGCGGCGCCGCTCCTGCCGGCGGCACCCTCGCGACCGGCGGCACCGTCGCGACTGGCGGTGGCTCACCGACCGGTGGCACCTCGCCGACCGGTGGCACGGGAGGCGGACGAGTCGACGCCGACTGCCGGGGGGTGGAAGACGGCGACGACTGCGAGGAGTTTGGCGCCGGCTACGTCTGCGATCGGACCTCGAGCATGAGCAACCCCCGCGTGTGCACCTGTGACGGTGCGATCTGGAGCTGCGTTCCCCAGTAGGCGGGCGGAGGCAGCACGGGCGGCAGCGGCGCGCCAACTGGCGGCGCCTCGACCGGCGGCGCTGGCTCGGCGAGCGGCCACGGCGCGGGCATCGGGGAGGACGACGGCCCCGAGCGCGGCGTCCCGGCGCCCTGGGCGACGAGCGAGCCGCTCGGCGTCACCAGGCTCCCCGGTCCGCTCGCCGCCGAATTCGAGCGGCGCCGGCGCGAACGCGAGCCCGGCGCCGCGAGGTCGCGCCCGCTCCGGGCGCCACCATGACGGGGCGGTGCCCGCGTCGGAGCGCCCGCGCGTCGAGGCGGGCTTTCGCCTCGAGCGAGGGAGCGGTAGCCTGCGGCTGGGCTCGTGCCCTGGCGAGCCGTCGATCATGCGACGATCCCCCTGGGTGCCGACGGTCGCGTTGCTCGCCCTTTGCGGTGTGGGCGCGGCCTGCGGAGCGGAGCCGTCCGCCACCGGTGGCGAAGTCCCCTCGGGTGGCCAGCCCATCGGCGGTGGCGCCGGCTCCGGCGGATTGCTGCCCAGCGAGGGAGGCAGCGGCGGTGCGCCTGCGGGCGGCACGAGCGGGACCGGCGTGAGCTCGCCTGGCGGTGGCTCGCCTCCGGGCGTGACCGCGGGCGGAGGAACCGGGGCCTTCGGCGGGAGCCCCGGTGGCGGTGGGGCTCCGGTCACGGGCGGGACCGGCGCGAGCGGAGGCAGCGGCGCCTCGCTCTCCTCCGGGGGTGGTATCGGCTCCGGGGCTGCAGGTGGGAGCGCGGGCTCATCCGACGCCGTCACGGGCGGGCAGGGAAGCGGGACGGGCGGCGACTCGTCGAGCGGCGGCATCGGTGCGGGCGGCGCAGGCACGGGCGGGATCGGCACGGGCGGGGAGGGTGTCGCCGGCGCGAGCGGAGGCGACGGCGCGGCGGGCAGGCCGACCATCGAGCCCACGCCGGGTGCGACGCTGGTGAAGATCGACGTCGAGACGCGCTACCAGACCTTCGAGGGGTGGGGCACGAGCCTCGCGTGGTGGGCGCATCAGATCGGCGGCTGGTCGAGCGCGAAGCGAGACGAGTTCCTGGAGCTCATCGTCGATCCCACGCGCGGGCTCGGCTACAACGTCTTTCGCTACAACATCGGCGGCGGGGACGATCCTTCGCACGAACACATGGGGCAGAACCGGGAGATGCCGGGGTTTCAGTCGAGCGCGGGCGCCTGGGACTGGGACGCCGACGCCCGGCAGACCTCGGTCCTGCGTCGTCTGGTCGAGCGGGGCGAGGGGGTCATCGTCGAGGCCTTCTCGAACTCCCCGCCGTACTGGATGACCAAGAGCGGCTGCGCCTCGGGCAGCACCGACGGATCGGACAACCTGCGGGACGACGCCTACGGCGCCTTCGCGAGCTATCTGGTCACCGTGACCCGCCACTACCGCGACGAGCTGGGCATCCGCTTCCGGACCCTCGAGCCCATGAACGAGCCGAACGCAGGCTGGTGGAAGGCCAACGGTGGGCAGGAGGGCTGCCATTTCGGCGCCAGCAGCCAGGAGCGGATCATCCAGGCGCTGGCCGACGAGCTCGGCGCCCAGGGCGTGACCGAGACGGGGATCAGCGCCTCCGACGAGACCAGCATGGACGACGCCCACCGGATCCTGGGTGGCTACGGCGACGCCACCCTCGCGGCCCTGGTGCAGCTGAACGTGCATTCCTACGCGGGGTCGCGGCGCCGCGAGCTCCGGGAGCTCGCCCGCGCCCGCGGCAAGCGGCTGTGGCAGTCCGAGTCGGGTCCGCTCGGCGTCGATCTCGCCAGCAACACCGACGCGGCGATCTTCATGGCGGGGCGGATCATCCAGGACCTGCGCGAGCTCCAGCCCGAGGCGTGGATCGAGTGGCAGGTCGTCGATCCCGCGGTCAGCTGGACGAGCTTCTCCGTGAACGACGCGCAGGAGTCCTGGCAACCGCTCAAGCGCTTCTTCGCGCAGGCCGGCTTCAGCCGGTACATCCGCCCCGGGGCGACCTTCGTCGACATCGACGACGCCAACATGGTCGCGGCTCGGTCCGGGGACGGCAGGAGCCTCACCGTGGTCGTCCGCAATGGCGACGCCGCGGGGAGCCGCAGCTACACCTTCGATCTGACCTCGCTGCCGTCCGTGGGCGCGACCGTCGAGGTCCACCGCACGTCCCCGACCGAGGACCTCGTCGAGCTCGCCCCGATCCCGATCGCGCGGTACCGCTTCGACGCGACCGTCCCCGCGTAATCCATCACGACCTTCGTGATCCCGATCACCGGCTAGCCCCCGCTCCGGGCGCGGCCGGAGAAGGCTCGCTCCCCGGGGCGCGGCCGTCCCTCGCGACGTGAGCCGAGCCGGGGAGCCATCGCGCTCCGGGCAAGGCGCGGTCGGTCCCTGGTACCATCCCGAGATCGAACCTGGATCGGATGACCCATCACGGCGCGCGGCTGCGCCGTACCCTGCTGCTCGCCTCGCTCGCGCTGCCGGCGTGCGCGGACGAGCTGATCGCGGTCCCCGCCGAGCCCGGCGCCGCGCGGGACCCGGGGGGCGCGGGCACCGGCGGTGCGGCCCCCAGCGGTGCGGCCACCGGCGGCGTGGCCACCGGTGGCGCCGGCCCGGCCTGAAGCGCCTCACCTTCGACGCCAACCGGTTCGACGACACCCGCATCGAGGAGCGCCTGGCGTACGACGTTTTCTGCGCCATGGACATCGTGACGCCTCGCGCGGCCTGGGCCGTGCTGCGCGTCAACGATCGGTCCCAGGGCCCGTTCGGCATGGTGGAGGAGGTGGACGGGCGCTTCACCGCGGACCGTTGGCCCGACGACGGGGACGGGAACCTGTACCAGGAGGCCTGGCCGGTGTTCCCGCGGCCGCCCACGCCACCTCGCACCTGGCCACGAACGAGGACGCCCCCGACGTCTCCGCGTTCGTCGCCTTCGCGACGGCGATGACCGGCGCTGCCGACGACGGGCTCCGCGCCACGTTCGGTCGGTTCACGGATCTGGACTGCTGGACGCGGTTCCTGGCGGTCGAGGACGCCATCGCCAGCTACGACGGCATCACCTACCTCGGGACGGACGGGATCGAGGTCGGTAACCACAACCACTACCTCCACGAAGCGGCCGCCGATCGCTTCGTCCTCATCCCCTGGGACGTGGAGTTGACGTTCTGGATCGACCCCCATCACGCCGCGCCCCAGGGGACGGACTGCGGCCTCACCTGCGAGTACTGGGGCGGCCTCGCCGGGGCACCGGGCTGCGATCGCGTGATCCGGGCTCTGGCCGCCGCTCTCGACGGCTGGCGCACCGCCGCCCGGGAGCTGCTTGACGGCCCCTTCGCCGCGGCGACGATGCTCGCCGCCATCGACCGGCACGCGGCGTTCGTCCGGGCCGCGGCGGAGGCCGAATCGAGCCCGCCGAGCTATGCGGGGTCGATTCGGTCCTCGGCTACCTGCGGAGCGTCATCCTGCAGCTTCGCGCGCGCCTCGAGCAGCTCATCGAGGAGCCGTGAGCCGCCGGTGCCGCGCGGCTCTGGGGTCGGCGCGGAGGGACACGTCGCCCAACGGGTGAGTCGGCGGGCGGCCTCACCAGCCGAGCCAGTCGCGCAGCTCGCCCTCGAGGAGCGACGCCATGCGCGTGTGGTCGGCGACGTTCGGGTGCCAGTCGCACCCGGTCGGCACCGAGCCGTCCGCGCCGAGGTCCTGCACGCCGAGATCGAGCACGCTCACGCGCTCGTCGCCGTCCTGGGCGCGCGCGTTGCGCACCGTCTCGAGGTACCCGAGGATGGTGGCGCGCTCGGTGTCGCCGAGCATCGAGCCGGCGGCCAGGACGATCCAGGCCTCGGGGTACCGCGCCCGCACGTCGTCCAGGAAGGCCGCGGTCGCGGTCACGTAGGCTGGGCCGGGGTCGCCGGTCGCCATGTCGTTGGTGCCGAGGTTGATCACGACCGCCGACGCCTGGGGAGAGAAACCCCAGGGCGTCTCGTCGTCGGTCCCTACGGCGTGGTCGTAGACCGCCGGCAGCACGCCGCTCGGGTTGCCGTCCGCGTCTCGGCAGATCCCCCAGCCAGAGCGGGCGATGGTGCTCACCTCGGCGTCGAGGGCGCGTCCGGCGATGGCCGCGTAGGTCGAGTAGTACGAGGAGTTCTCCGCCGTCCAGTGGCAGGCGGGGTTCGCGACCCAGCCCGGGTGCGGCTCGGACCCGAGGTTGCCGTAGCCGGCGCTGATCGAGTCGCCGACCACCTCGATCAGGCGACCGCTCGGCGCCGGCGCCCCGACCACCGTCCCGCGGGCGAAGCCGAGGAAAGTGCTCACGCCGTACATGCCCTCGGTGTCGCGCAGGAGCGCCACCACGTGGTCGGCCGCGGGCAGATCGCTGGCCAGCGTCACGGTGTGATCGGCGCCCGAGGGCACCTCGAAGCGCTCGGTCGCGACGCCGTCGATGACGGGCTGGAAGAACACGGTGTCGGTCCCCTCCGTGCGCAGGGTCACCGCGATCTCGGAGCCGTTCACGGTGGCGACGACCCCGGCGCCCTGCCAAGCGAAGCGCACGGCGCCGGGATCGCTGGCGTCGACCCGGCCGAGCCAGCGTGGTTGCCCCAGCACCGTCTCGCCGCCGCCGGTTCCCCCGGGCTCGTCGCCCCCGGTGCTCGTGCCGCCCGTGGCCGCGCCCCCGGGCTCGTCGCCGCCGGTGCCGCTGGTTCCGCCGGTGCCGCCGGTGCCGCTCCCGCCGGGGTCACTGCCGCCGGTGCTCGCGCCTGCGGTGCCGCCCGCGGCCGCGCCGCCGGGCTCGTCGCCGCCCGTCGCGGCACCGCCGCTGCTGGCGCCACCTGGGAACGCCCCGCCGCCGTTCGCCCCGCCTGCGCCCGAGCCTCCCGGCGCCGTCCCGCCCGTCCCCGGGCGCCCGCCGCCGCTCGTGTCGGCTCCACCGGTCGCCGGGCTCCCCCCGCCGCTGGAGGTCGTCCCACCCGTGGCGGCGCCGCCCCCGCCCACCTCGTCGCCCGCGGTCGGTTCACCGGGCGAATCGGAGCCGCAGGCGACGAGGAGCGCTGCCAGGAGCACCGACGCCAGCGACAGGCCGAGACGGCAGGAGACGTGCCGTGGATGCACCCTGCTCATGGTGGTCGAGCTTGTCCGGGCGAGGGCGAAAGGTCAACTCACGGGCCGCGGCGCTCCTCGCCTCCCATCGCACGCGAGTCGAGCCCGGGTCAGAACGCGCGGTTTCGGTCCAGCGCAGCTTCGCTTCCGGTCCTCGGCGGCGAGCGTCGCGCGGCGGCACCGGACGGCTGGCGAACGGACCCGCCTCCGGGCGCGTGCGACGATCGCGGCGTCATCGCCGCACCTCGAAGCGGCAGCTATAGCTCACCTCGGTCGCCACGCTCCTGCCCTCGCGGTCACGCGGTGGATCCCAGCGCGAGCCGACCACCGTGCGCTGGCAGGCGACGCCGAACTCCGTCCTCGTCGCCGAGGCGATCCGCGCCGAGCGGACGACGCCGTCCGCCTCGATGCGCGCGATGACCAGCGCTTGCCCCGCCTCGCCGCGGCGGCGGGCCTCGAGGGGGTAGTGCGCCTGGAGCAGCCCGTCGAGCGCGGGTGGCGACGGTCGGCGGGCGAGGTCGGCCACGGCGACCAACGGGGGCGGCGGGGGACGCGGCGGCCCGGCGCGGGTCAGGTTCGCTGGCCTCAGCGCCGGCGCGGCCGCCGCCCGAGGCGGTGGCACACGCCGGCGGGTGCTCCGGAGCGGGGCGTCCAGGCTCGAGCCGTCGCCGACCGCGCTCGCCCACCCCGACCCGGGACCCTCGTCGGTCAAGGTGACGCCGGACAGATCTACCAGCTCGGGCTCCGCCTCGGGGGACGGCGGCACCGCGGTGGGCTCGGGCGCCGCGGGGGCCGTCGCCGGAGCGACGGGCTCGGGGCTGGGCGGCGGCTCCGGCGCGGGGGCTGGCGGGGGCGGCGGCGCGGGGGTCGTCTTCGGCGCGAGCTCGATCTCCACGGCGCTCGGCGTGCGGACTCGCTGCCCCGTGACGGGTGCGAGGGTGAGGGCGACGAGCACCGTCGCGTGCACCCCGAGGCTCGACGCGAGCCCGACCGCGTGGCGTGCCGTGAGCCAGCCGTTCATCTTCGCCTCAGAGCCGGGTGGCGGCGAGCTCCTCGGGCGCCACGTTGATGGCGAACCGGGCGACGCCCTCCTGTCGCAGCAGGTCGATCACGGCGACCACCGCTCGGTGCGGGGTGGCTCCGTCGGCTGCGATCACCGCCCGGGTCTGGGCGTCCGCCGCGCGCGCCGCGCGGATCCGCGCACGGAGCGCGTCGCGCTCGATGGGCTCCGCGTCGAGGAAGGTGCGACCCTCGGCGGTGACCGAGATGGCGAGGGTGGTCGTGGTGGACTCGCCCGTGGCCCCCTGGGGTAGATCGACGGGGATCGTCCGCGCCACGAGGTACCCTGCGGTGACCATCAGGATGATGAGCAGCACGAGCACCACGTCCACCAGCGGGGTGACGTTGATGCCGGTGATGGGGGCGTCGTCGTCGAAGCCGTTGCTCGTCGCCATGGCGCGCACTCTCTCGCCCTCACTCGGCCGCCTCGAGCGCCCCCGCCTCGTCCCGCCCCCTGAAGTGGGCGAGCACCTCGCGACCGAGCGCGTCGGCGCGGCCGAGCCGGGCCTTGATCACGCGCTGGAAGAGGTTGTAGGCGGCGACCGACGGCAGGGCGACGATGAGCCCCACCGCGGTGGCGACCAGCGCCTCGCCGATCTCCACCATCAGTCCCGCGGAAACCTGCCCCACGCCGCCTCCGAGCTCGTGGAAGGCGCCGATGATCCCGATCACGGTGCCGAGCAGCCCGACGAAAGGGGCGTTGGTGCCGAGCGTGCCGAGGTAGACGAGGCTCTGCTCCATCTTCAGGCGGGCGAGGACGCTCTCGCTGGCCATGCGCTCCTCCGCGCTCCCTGCCCCCCGGGCTTGCAGCCCGGCGGCCGCGATGCGCGCCTCGAAGCTCGGCGACTCCTCGAGCCGCCGGCGGGCGCGCTCGAGATCGCCGAGGAGCAGCAGCCGGCGGAGCTCCTGCTGCAGGCGGCCGACGTCGTCGCGGCTGGTCCAGAGGAGGACGGCGCGCTCGACGGCGACCGTGACCCCCGCGACGCTGAGGGCGAAAAGCAGCCACAGCACCCAGCGGGCGCCGAGCATCGTGAAGGCGTTCAGGGCCTGGTCGATGTCCATGATCATCTCCCTCGGGTCGGGCGCCCGCCGGGTTCGGGGCGCGCTCCTGAGTGCCCGCCGGCGCGGGATCGTTCAGCGCGGGCGCGTGCCTCACGGCACCAAGCACACCGCGCGCTCGGTCCAGTCCACGCCGCCGCGGAGGTCGCGGCCGACCAGGTAGAACCGCACGATCCGCCCGGCTTCCGGGGCGGCGGCGGGCGCCTCCCACTCGACCTCCAAGTGGTCTTCCTCCGCGTCGCCCTCGAGGACCCCGTAGGAGTGCTCGAGGTCGCCCCCCGTCGTGAGGTAAGTGAGCTGGAGCGGCTCGCGCCGTTCCTCCGCGGGGATCGGCTCGCGATCGTCCGGCGAGGTCGTGATGGAGATCCGGTGCCGGCCGCTCCCGGCTGCGATCGCGGGTCGGGCGCGCTCTCCCGCGCAGCCGGCGCCGGCCTCGTCGGCGGGCGCCGCGGGCTCCCAGGGCTCGCCGTCGAGCTCGACCGCCGCCGCCGAGAGGTCGGGGTTGTGGTTCTCGGCCCCGTCCCGGGCGACGCCGATCTCGAGGCTGAACCGGAGTGGGCGCGCCGCGGGGTCGGAGCAGCCGCTGTCGACGATGGACTCGCGGAGCACCGGCAGGCCCGCGCGGCAGAGGATCCCGAGCGCGAGCGCACGGTCGATGCCGGTCAGGGCGTCCTCGTCGGGCAGCTCGAAGTGCAGCGCCGGCTCCTCCGTCGAGGGGGTTTCCGTGACGGTGGTGGCGAAGGGGGGCCCCGCGCAGCCGGGCACCCCCATCGACTGCGGCCGCCCCGGACAGACGAGGAGCCCCGCGGTCACCGGCAGCCTCGCCGCCGGGAAGCCGACGAGCCAACGCACGGTCGCGCCCTCGCCGGGGGCGGGCCACGCCCGCGCCGACGCCGCGTCGACCTCGACCTTGCCGCCGATGACCCGCGGCTCCTCGATGAGCGCCGGGGCCTTGAGCGGATCGCCGCAGGCCGCGGCGAGGAGCAGGGCAGGGGCGAAGCGCGACGATCGGGTCATAGCTCGCCTCGCAGGCCGAGGTTCGGGATGAGGGGGAGCCCAGCGGTGGCGGGCTCCCGCTCGAGGAAGTCGAAGCTGTACTCGTAGCCCTCCCGGTTCTTGGCGTTGTACGCGTTCATGACGTCGAGGTAAGCGGCGAGCTTCAGCCTCCCGACGGTCCACTCCTTCTCGCCGCGGACGTCGAGCTGGGGGAAGGGCGGGTTCCGGGCGCCGTACGGGCGGCCGTAGTAGGGGACGTAGCCGTCGACCCCGGCGTCGTAGACGGCGCCCGCGACCGGGGTGTAGGGGTTGCCGCTGACCAGGCGCATCCGCGCGCCGAGCTCCCAGCCGCGGCCGAGGGAACGGCTCGCGACCAGCGCCAGGTTGTGCGTCTGGTCGTACTCGAAGAGGCGCCAGGGGTCGGTGCGATCCTGCCGCTCGCTCCGCGACAACGTGTACGCGAGGTAGGCGAAGGTCCGCCGGGTCCGGTAGCGGGCGGAGAGCTCCACGCCGTAGATCCGGCCCACGCCGTCGTTGGTGAAGCGCGGCGGCACCAGGCCCTCGGTGGCGACGACCCGGTGGTACAGGCGCTTGTAGAACCCCTCGAGGCCGAGGCCGAGCGCGGCGCCGAGCCGCTGCTCGACACCGGCGCTGGTGTGGAGCGCGTGGGTCGGGTCGATCGCGGGGTTGCCGATCTCGTCGAGGGACTCGTAGTAGACCGGGGGCTGCGAGAAGAGGCCGACGCCCCACTTGAGCGCGGTGGAGTCGGTCACCTCGTACCGGGCCGAGAGGCGCGGATCCACGGTGACGTCCTGGAGGTCGCCGTAGCCGTCGACGCGTACCCCGGGGACCAGGAGGAGGCGCTCGACGGGGCGGATTTCGGCCTCCACGTACCCGGCGGGCCGCACCATAAGGATGGTGTCCTCGAGGCGGACGGTGTCGATGGTGGCGGCGGGCTGCTCGGGGTTCGGGTCGCCCTCGGACTGGGGCGGTGGTTGGCCCTCATAGTCTCCGTAGAGGCGCTGGAGCTCGCCGTCGAACCCGAGGTGGAGCCGCACCGCGTCCGAGACCGGGATCCCCCACTCGGCGCGGGTGGCCCCCTGCCAGATCTCGAACTCGGTCTCGAGCGGACCCAGCACGAGGATCCCGCCGAAGCGACCGACCGAGACCTGCAGGTGCTGGTCGACGCCCCGGCCGAGCTCGCTGTCGAGCGACGCCATGCCGAGGTGGTACTCGGACGCGAACTCGAGTCGTCCCCGCAGCGAGGGGTCGAAATCGCTGGGGTCGGCCAGGAAGAGGCGCATCGAGTCGTGGCTCCCGTGCCCCGCGAGCCGCAGCGTGTGCCGGGGACCGAAGCGGTGCACGCCGAGCGCCTGGTAGTCCCAGTAGAGCGGCGCCGCGGCCACCGAGTAGTCGGCTTCGGAGAGGAACTGGTCGAAGAAGAAGTCGATGTTGCTGCGCCGCCCCGCCAGGGCGACCGCGGTGTCGTCGCCGAGCGGCGCCTCGAGCATCGCCGTGCTGTCGAACACGCTGAGCTCGAGCAGCCCGTGGACGGCGTCGGCGCGCGGATCACGGGCCTGGACGTCGATGATCCCGCCGACGGCGCGGCCGTAGCGGGCGCTGAAGTTGCCCGGGTAGAGCTCGACCCGCTCGACCAGGCGCGAGTTGAAGGCGCTCTTCGCCGCGGAGTGGAAGAGGTAGGGGACGAAGGCGCCCTCCACGTAGGTCTGCGTCTCGTTCCAGGCGGAGCCCCGGATCATCGGATCGTCCCCCTCCGCGCCGCGGGTGACACCGGGCAAGACCTCGACGGCGCGGATCGCGTCCCCCGCGGTGCCGGGGATCCGGGCGATGACGGCCGCGTCCACCCTGTGCCGCGTCACCTCCCGCGGGGGCGCGTCGATGGCGGCGACGGCACCGAACCCCTCGTCCGCGATCCCGGTGGCGTTGGCATCGCCCGGCGTCGCGTCGGCGGTGGGGGTCGCCGGGGGCGCGACCGCGCGCGGGCCCGGGCCGGCAGGCGGCGAGGCGTGGTCGGCGGCGGCGGGCGGAGGCGCCGGGGGGCCGGCGGGCGTCTCGGCCGCGGGCGGGGGCGGGGCGAGCCGAGCCTCGTAGGTGACGCGAACCCGGACCGGGGCGCCATCGCGGGTCGCGGGCGCGAAGCGGCTGCGCTGGAGCGCGCTCGTCGCCGCCGCGCCGAGGGCGGCGGACGGAGCGGAGACCACCTCGACCTCCGAAACCCGTCCGTCCGCTTCGACGGTGACGCGGAGCAGGACCGAGACGGGCTCGGAGCCCGGCTCTCCTTCGGGCCAGGTGGGCTCGATCCGCTCGACGAGCCGCGGCGGGGTCACCGGCGGTGGTGCGGGGGTTTCGTGAAATCCGGGCGGCTCTCCCGCGGCCTCCGGCTGGGCCGCCGCCGGCCCCGCGAGGGTGGCGAGCAGGAGCGCGCCCAGCGCGGCGGGCGCAAGTTCGGGAGCTCGGGATCGGAGGGGCAAGGAGGGCCTCGCTGGAGCGGCGGGCGGGGGACCGCGCCGAGCGCCTGCGTCACGCGCGGACGGCCCGGCTCGAGCCGCCGCGCAGCGCGCGCGCGTCGTTTCGGGCCTCGGTGCCCGGAGGCGCGGGCCGCGTTCACGGCGGGTTCGCGGACCGCCCCCGCGGCGAGCGGGGCGCGTGTCCTTGTCCGGGCGGTCGCGGCGCCATCGCCCTGTAAGGGGCGGTCGGGCGCGGGAGTTACCTCCCCCGAGCGCCGGGAGGCGCCGGGAAGGATCGAGGTCATGGCGAGCTGGTTGCGGTGGGTCGGGGTGGCGTCGGTGATGATGCTCGCAGGGGCGGGGTGCGCGGCGCACCCGGTGCCGGTGCATACGCAGGCGGCGCTCGGCAAGGTCGTCGTGTACCGGAACGGCGTCGCCTACTTCGAGCGGCAGGCGGTCGTGGAGGACGACACCCTGGTCCTGCGCGTCCCCGCGGACCGCGTCGACGACTTCCTCAAGTCGCTCCGGGTCGAGGACGCGGACACCAACCGGCCGCTCCCCGTCTCCTTCCCCACGGTGGAGCGCGCGGGCGGCGAGGTGTCGATGCGGATCCGCCTCCCGACGCCGCCCCCGCGCGCGGTGCGGGTGGCCTACGTGACCGAGAGCCCGGCGTGGAAGCCGAGCTACCGCGTGGAGGTGCAGCCGCACGGCCAGGCCGTGCTGGAGGCGTGGGCGGTCGTCGACAACGTCTCCGGGGAAGACTGGGACCGCGTAACCGTGGGCGTCGGCTCCACCTCGGCGCTCTCCTTCCGGTACGATCTGCACAGCGTGCGGGTGGTGGAGCGGGAGACGCGCGGGGTCGAGGCAGCGCTGGGGCTCGCGCCCCCCACGGGCGGGTCGCCCTACGCGGTGGCCGCCGCCGAGGCGCCGCTGCTCGGCAACTTCGGGCAGGACGCGCTCGATCGGCTCGTCGCGGCGGGGCCGGGCAGCGCCGCGACCGGCGCGGCGATGACGGACGCGGTTCCTGCCGCCGAGGAGTCTGACGCCTCCCTCGCGCCGCCCCGCGCGGCGCCGAAGCGCGGCCGGGGGCGGGCGGCGCCGGCCGCCGCGAAGGCAGCGGCGGACGAGGCCGGCGGCGCGGCCGTGGACCCCGTGTCGCAGCTCGCGCGCCGGCTACGCGAGTCGAGGCAGCGGGTCCGGATCGAGGGCTTCGCCCGCTCCGGCGAGGCGGACGCCGCCGGCGCGTCGCTCCGGCGGGCCAACGCGCTTCGTGACGTGCTGGTGCAGCAGGGCGTGCCCGCGGAGCAGGTGGAGGCGGTCGGCACCGGCAAGACCAGCGACACCGAGGGCGTCCGCATCCTCGCCGCGACCGCCGACGCCGCGCGGCCCGCGCAGGCCGCCGGAGCGGCGAGCGACGAGCCGATCGGCAGCGCGTACTTTCTCGCGCCGACGCCGCTCACCATCAAGAGCAGCCACTCCGCGATGGTGAGCATCCTCCAGGCCCCCACGCGCGCGGAGCCGGTCTACTTCTTCGATCCGCTCTCCCCGCGGGGCTCGCAGCGCTTCGCGTTCCGGGCGCTCCGCCTCGAGAACCCCAGCGAGTACACGCTGGATCAGGGGCCGTTCACCGTCTACTCGAACGGCCAGTTCCTCGGCGAGGGGCTCAGCGACCCCATCCCGCCCAAGGCGACGGCGTTCGTCCCCTTCGCGCTCGACCGGCAGGTGTTCGTCGAGCCCGAGAGCGACACCCACGAGGAGATCACCCGCCTCACCGCCATCGAGCGCGGCGTCGTGCGCACGGAAACCCGGCGGATCCTGCGCACGGTGCTCCACGTCCACAATCAGGGACCGCAGCCGGCGCGGCTCTACGTCCGGCACGCCGTGGCCGACGGGTGGACGCTCCTGCCGGGCGCGGTGAAGCCCGAGCGGCTCGGCGGCGCCTATCTCTTCCCGGTCACGGTGCCGGCGCGGGGCGCCCTCGAGCTCACCATCGAGGAGGGGACCCCGACGGAGAAGTCGGTCGACGTGAGCACGGACGCCGGGATCCGCGCGATCGGCGTGTTCCTCGAGCAGTCGCCGCGGGACCTGAACCCGGAGCTCGCGCGCCGCCTGGGCGAGATCCTGGAGCTTCACCGCGCGATGCACGACGTCGGGGAGCGCATCGATACCGTGCGCGCCCAGATGGAGGAGTACCGGACCCGCGTGAACGAGATCAACGCGCAGCTCATGTCGCTGCGGCAGGTCGCGCAGGCCGGGGAGCTCAGCCGCCACCTCGCCCGGAGGATGGCAGAGATCAGCGACCGGCTCCAGAAGGCCACCATCGAGGTGACGGATCTCGAGGGGCAGCTCCTGACCCAGCGCATCACCCTGCAGGACCGCGTGGCCGAGCTCGCCCTGTGACGCCGAGCCCCACCGGGCAGGGCATCGCGACCGTGCTGGCGCGCGTCGTGGAGACGGTCGGGCGGAACAGCTCGAGCTGCTCTGCCCGGAGCGACTCGCCAGCGACCGGCCGCGGCACCTCCCGGGGCCGGTACACGCCCTGCTGGCGGCACCAGTCGAGCATCCGGTGATAGAGGGACTCCCAGCGGGGGCCATGGTCGAGGTGGCGCAGGTGGGCCAGCTCGTGCACCACCGTGTCGATCAGCGCCGAGTACCGGAGGGGGCGCCCGGTGCGGGCGTGGACCAGGCGCACGCGGATACGGCCGTCGTCGAAGCAGATGCCGAAGCGGTCATGCGCGTCAGGGCGATCCGCGTCGAGCTCGAACGGGGGCAGCCGGAAGTGCTCGGCCACCCGCCGCGCGTCGCCGCGGAGCCGCTCCACGAGCTCGCGGTATTCCTCGAGCTCCAGGCCGCCCCTCCGGGGTCGGGGACGCGCGAAGGAGAGCGCGAGCTGCGGGTCGCGACGCCGTGGCACCGGACGGCTCAATAGCACGGCGGCCCGCGCGCGCGACGGCGCGACGACGACCGCGGGTTGCATGCGTCGGCGTCCGACGTCACGATCGCCGTCGAGATGGGAAGAGCATGCCTCGTGTGCCTGTGCGTTTTCGGCACCGGCGTCGGCCTCGCCGGCTGCGGCGACAAGGAGAGCGCCGCGGCGCCCGGCGCGGGCAGCAGCTCGGGCGCCGGGGGGAGCGGCGGCGCCGTGACCACGGGTGGCGGACCCGGGGGCGGGACGGCGGGGAGCGGCGGCGCCGGGGGCACCGGCGGCCTCACCTCCGCTCCGACGTGCCCGCCCACGACCACGGCCTGCACGCCCACCCTGCTCGCCGCCGGGCTGCCCACGCCCGGCACGCTGGTGGTGTGGGACGGGTACCTGTACTGGCGCAACTCCGAGGACTACGCCGCGGCCGGCTTCCGCGATCCGAATGCGGTCCTGCGCCTGCGGCTCCCCGACGGGACGCCGGAGGTGCTGGCGACGCTCGCCACCGGCCGCCTCGCGTCGGTCGCGGTGGACGCGAGCTCGGTGTACTTCGGGGACAGCCAGGGCGGAGTCGGGCGCGTCGCCCACGCGGGCGGCCCCGTCGAGTACCTGGAGACGACCCTGCCCGCCCTGGTCGTCGCCCTCGACGACACCCACGTGTACTTCTCGTCGCAGACGTCGGGCGCCGTGGCCCGCGTCCCCAAGGCGGGCGGCGAGGCCCAGGCGCTGGCGACCGCCACGAGCCCGGTCCACATCGGCCTCGACGCGACGCACCTCTACTGGGTGGATGGCCCCCGCGAGCCCTTCACGCTCGCGCGGGTGCCCAAGGCGGGCGGCGCCGCCGAGGTCCTCGCCTCCGACGTGCCGGCCCAGCCCGAACGGGTGATATTGCTGGACGACGGCGTGTACCTGCCCATCGATCGCACCCTCGCGGTGGCCGTCGCGGGCGAGCCGCGGGGGCGCATCCTCCGCTATCCCAAGACCGGCGGCGCCGCCGTGGAGCTCGCATCGCACCCGGCGCCGTTCGGCGCCATGGGCGTGGATGCCGAGTACTTCTACGTCAGCACCTGCCCCGGCGTCGCCGGCGAGGCGGAGCTGCTGCGGGTACCGCACGCCGGCGGCGCGCCGGTGGCCATCGCGCGCGGTGGCACCTGCTACGTCGGCGTCACGACCGACGCGACGCACGCCTACTTCACCGAGTGGAGCGCGGCCGAGTTCGAGCCGACCGGCGAGGGCCAGGTGCGGGCGGCCCCCAAGTGCGGCTGCCCGTAGCGGACGTCGCCCGGCGCCGCGGGGGAGCGAGCAGTCAGAAGCGGTAGGGGCGCGCCTGCTTGATGACGAGCGCGCGGTCGGGCAAGACGAGCTTGAACTCGACGTCCATGCCGAACGCGGCCGCCTCGGGGTAGAGCCGCTGGAAGTGCTCGTGGATGGCGCCGAGGGCGCGTACGAGCTCGACCACCTCGGCGAACGCGAGCACCCGCTCGCCGGCGGTGAGGCTCGAGCTCGTGAAGTACGTCATCTCCCCCTGTCCGGCCGGGGGCTTGTAGTAGAGGAACGACTCGGGCAAGGTCCCCGGCTCGGGGTTGGTCACCGGGGTCGCACCGGACTGCACGTTGACGTAGTACGCGGCCTGCCCATCCGGCGGGGGATCGAAGGGGTTGTCCGTGATGGCGACGCCGTTGGCGGCCTCGATCTCGTCGGGGAACGACGGGTGCACGAGCACGCCCATGGCGCAGGCCCGATGGTCGACCCGGGCCCAGTCCCGCTCCTGGAAGGCGGCGAACGACCAGAGGCTCGCGTAGACACGCCGGAGCGCCCGCTCCAGGGGGCGGCCTGGATCGGACGGATCCCAGGTCGCCGACTCGTAGAGGCCGGCGCCGTTGAAGTCGGCGAGATCCTCGGCGTTGGCGCTGGAGCGCAGGCGCGTCGGCACGTCGCCGAAGCGGGCGTGGGCGCGGTCGGTGATCTCGGCGAGCAGCGCGGGGTCCACGGGCGCGGCCTCGATGGCCGCCCGCAGCGCGGCGAGCTCCGCCTGGAGCCGACGCCCGTCGCTCGCGAGCGACTCGTCCGCGAGCAGCGCGTCGACCCTCGCCGTGAGCCCGGCCCGCTCCATGAACTCGACGTAGCGGGCGCAGGGGACCGCGAACGCCGTCGGCAGGGGCAGCGCGGGCGAGACGCGGGTGAGCTCGCCGAAGTTGGCGGCCTTGCCGCCCACGCGCGCCGTGTCTCGGGCGTCGAGCTCGGTGGCGTCGAGCAGCGCCGAGGAGGCGAGGTCGAGCGCCGGGACCTGCGGCTCGGACGGCCGCGACGCCTCCCAGTAGGCCGCGGCTGCCTCCGGGTTCGATGGCGCGAGCGAGAACCCGTCCGCGCGCACCTCGAGCTCGACCCACCTGCCATCCTGCTCGACGAAGCGCGGATCCTCCGCGGCGCCGAGCAGGGCCATGTTCGGGGTGCCGCGCTGCTGGCTCAGCAGGTTCACGTGCGCGAGCGGGGGCTGGAACTCCCCGGTGACGAGCCCCGCCAGCGGGGGCAGGTCGTTCGGCACCCGGTCCACGACCAGGATCTCGTCGCGCCCCAGGTACTCCCCCGCCAGCGCGGCGAGCGAGGTCACGTGGATCCGCCCGATGGTGCGCCCGAGGTGCATGCCCTGGTAGCTCGCCCCGGCGTAGAGTTCGGCGGTGGTCACCACCGGGACCCCGGGCGGCAAGCGGCCCTCGAGCTCGAGGGCGTTCGAGGTCGGGTGGTAGCGAAGATCGGCAGGCCACCCGAGCCGGCCCTGGACCAGCGCGAACATCTCGGCGATGAGCTCCGGCGGGGCCTTGTCGACGGGGGCGATCTCGACCGCGTAGAGGTCGGGGCCGAGGTAATGGGCGAGGGTCCCCAGGAACAAGCGCCGGTCGGGCCGGAGGTACATCTCGGCGTTGAAGGCCGTCAGATCGGGGTGCCCGGCGAGCCGGTCGCGGGCGAAGGTGAAGTGGCGCCAGCGCGCCGTGTCGAAGAAGTGGAGGGTGTCGGTGTCGCGCTCCACGACGAACATCACGCTCTCGTTGGCGGGCAGCGCCGCGGCGGTGGGCGTCCCGGCGAGGCGCGCGTGGTCGGCGGGGCAGAGCAGCTCCGGGAGCTCCTCCGGGCGCTCCTCGGCGTCCCAGGCGCAGGGGTAGACCGCGCTCTCGCCCGGGGCGCCGGCCTCCCCGGCGCTGCTGCCGACCGCCAGGAGCTCGTCGTGGCCGCAGCCGGCGACGAGCGCCGCGGCGAGGACGCCGGCCGCTATTCGTACGCCGGGCGGTGCGGCCCGCGCCGAAGCCGGTGCCATTGACGACCGCGCGGTGCGCCCGCGAACCATGGCGCATCAATGCAAGACGTAGACGCCTTGGCGCCAGCCGACCACGAGCTCGACGACGCCGCCGCCGACGTCCGCGCGCGCGCGGTCGAAGAGGGTGACGTAGGAGCTGTGCGGGAAGAGGCCGAAGCCGCTCTCGGGCGGGTAGGCCTCGACGATCGCCTGCGGGACGACCAGGCGCCCCTCGCTCGCGGGCACCTCGCAGACCAGCGTCGCCTCGGGGGGCGCGCCGTGCCAGCCGGAATTGAGCAGCAGCTGCACGACGCCGTGCTCCGTCGGCGTCCATGTGATCACCAGATCCTCCCCGTCCACCAGCGTGAGGCTCCCGTCCTCCGGGAGATCGAAGTCGGGTGCGCCGACGCCCGCCGTGGTCACGGAGAAGGCGGGCAGCGCCGCGCCGGCGGCGGTGGCGGTGACGGCTCCGGTCACGTCGGTGGCCGGGAGCTCGCCCTGCGAGTAGAAGCCGTCCGCGTAGGTGAGCGTCACCGCGCCGGTTTCGCCCGCGAGCTCGAGGGCGCCTGCGTCCACGGCCACGGGCGTCGTCCGACAGGTGTCCCCCTCGCCGCAGTACTGGTCCCAGTCGCAGATCGGATCGCAGGCTCGCAGCGCGGCGACCAGGAGCGTGCAGTCTCCCTCGGCGAGCGCGACCTCGTGCAGGGCGGCGGGGTACGGCGCGAAGGCGGCGAGGCGCAGCGCGCCGTCGAAGGTCTGGGCGTAGACGGTCGCGGTGGCGGACCAGCCGGGCTCGATCCCGTCGGGCAGGACCATGACCTCGATGCGCCCGGTCACGCCCTCGAGGAGGTAGCCGCCATTGGGGTCCGCACCCGCCTCGCCCGCGCCGCCACCGCTCGCCGGGGCCGCGCCGCCTGCCCCCGCCGCTGGCACCGAGCCGCCCGTGGGCGCGCCCCCGGGGGCGGCGCCACCCGCGGTCGTGCCTGCCGCCGAGGCGCCTCCCTCCGGCGCGCCGCCTGCCGGGGCGCCGCCCCCGGCGCTGCCGCCCACGCTCGTGCCCCCGTCGGCGCTGCCGCCCGTTGCGCTGCCGCCGGTGGCGCTGCCACCCGTCGCGCGCCCTCCGCTCGCCGCGCCGCCGGCACCATCGCCGCCTTCCGTGGTCGCGCCGCCGGGGCCATCGCCGCCCTCCGTGGTCGCGCCGCCGGTCGCCGTGGTGCCGCCCTGGGATGCCGTGCTCCCAGCCGCGCCGCCATCGCTCGCGGTGCCGCCCAGGGCCGCGCCACCGGTCGCCGGCACCGCGCCCTCACCGCCGCCGGGCTCGCTGACGGCATCGTCCCTCCCGCAACCCGCGAGCGCGAGCACCCCGACCAGGATCGAGCACGAACCAAGAGCATGACGCGACATGTGCGACCTCCGGCGCGGCGACGGCGGGCACCGCGATCGACGTCACGAGATCGCAGAACCGACCTCCTGTCACCGCGCCCGACCGCACGAGGGGCGGGGGGGCCGGCTCGGGCCGACGCGGGGAGCCCGAAGCAGCGCGATTTCTCGCCGACCGCAGTCGTCCGGCCGGGCTGGTCCGGCTACTCGGTGACGACGAGTCGGGCCGTGGCTTCCGGGAGCGCGGAGGCCGGGTCGATCCGCACCGTGTACTCGCCGGCAGGCAGGGGTCGCGGCGAACCCAGCGTGCAGTCGTCCTGCTCCTCCCGGATCTGCGCCGCGACCTCGACGCGCAGGCGAGCATCCCCGCGGGCTGCGAGCTCGACGACCGGTCCCGACCAGCAGCCGACGCCGTACCCGCAGCGCTCGATCCGATCCACGCGCTCGCCGGCGGAATCCTCGATCCTGGCCACCGCGTGTGGGAGGATGCAGTCGAGTGGGAGGCGGACTCCGAGCGTCGCCGCGGACTCGTTGACCAGCACGTAGTCGACCGTGCCGCGGGCATGACTGCGGAGCGAGAGCTTGCCCGGCTCCAGGTGGGCCGAGAGCGCGCCGGGCGCGAGCTCGCGAACCCTCGGCCCCTCGGGTGGGCAAGCCTCGGGGTGCGCGGCGACCCAGCTCAGGTCGAGGTGGGTGCCGCTGCAAGCGGGCTCCAGGGGGATCGGCGCCGGCGGCGGCACCGGCGATGGTGCGTCCGCGACGGCGCTCGCCGGTGGCGGCGAGATCGCGACGGTGGGCGGCAAGGGGTGCGCTGCCCTCGGCGCGCAGCCGGCGGACGCCACCGCGACGAGCCCCGCCACGACGAGTGGTCGTGTCATTGTCCGCGAACCTCGGCCGAACGCGGGCGCCTCATCCGCCCGCACCGGCCGTGCCCGCCGTCGTCGCGCCGGCCAGGCTCGAGCGGCCGGCTTCGCTCGCACCCGAGACGCCTCCGTCGCCACCGGTCGCGGACGCCTCGTCCGCGGCGGCGGCGCCCGCGCTGACGGGAGCGCCGCTGTTGGCGGTGCCGCCTGGGGTGGGCCCGGCTCCTGAAGTCACCACTCCGCCCTCGGTGGCCCCGCCTGCGCCGGGGCCAATCCCGCCGCTCGCCACGCCGCCCCGATCGGGGCCGTCGCCGCCGTTCACTTCGTCCCCGGCGCTGCCGCCGTCCGTCTCGTCCCCGGCGCTGCCGCCGTCCGTCTCGTTCCCGGCGTTGCCGCTCATCTCGCCCCCGTCGCCGCCGCTGGGCTCGGGTGGTGTACCTCCGGTGCCCCCTATCGCGCTGCCGCCGCCGATACCGGCGACGCTGAGCCCGCCGGTGCACTCCCAGCGGCCGTCGCTGCAGGTGCAGACGGTGGTGCCGTAGGGACAGGACGTGGCGCCGCTCGAGAAGCAGGCCCCGCTGCGGGTGGGCATGATGGGCGGGCAGCCGGGGTAGGCCGTCGTGCCCGCGCCGCCGGAGGCGACCGATCCACGGCCGCCGTCGCTCCCGCCGTCGTCGTCACCGGAGCAGGCCGTTCCGGCGGCGCCGATGCCGACGGCCAGGACCAGCGCCATCTGCCTTCCAAGGCTCGCGAGCGAGCAAGATCCCTTCGTCATGGCCCCTGATCGGCCATGCCTAGCTTGTGACCCTTCGGTCGGCAAGCAAGCACCACGAGGCGCTCCTGGCCCTGGGCGCCGGGATCCAGGGTGCCGATATCGGCCTGCCTCGCCCCCGGGTCGCTCGACCCCACGCGAAGACTCCGGTACCGTCGCCGGCGGGAGACGCTCCCGGAACCTCCCGTTCCGCTCGCTGTCCCAGCCCGCCATGCGGTCGCGTGCGGCGCTGGTGGGGCTCGTGGCGCTGGTCATCGGCACCGGTTGCACCGGCGCCGCAGCCGGGGAGGGGGACGCGCCCACCGGCGGCGGCGACCAGGCCGTCCTCGATGACGTGCCCCGCTTCGCGTCGCCCCCGCCGGGGGCTCCGTCCTGGATCGCGGCGCACAGGTCACGCTTCTGGGCGGTGTTCGGCGAGGGGCAGGGGGCTTCGGTACCGTTCGGGCGGGTGCGCGCCGACCTCACCTTCGCGTCTCACTCCTACTGCGATGCATCGCCCTACGAGGCGCAGGAGCGGCTCTACCTGCGCGCCGAACGGGGCGCAGGCGGGGTTACCCTCCGGCCTCACTGCTCCGTGCTCTCCCCCGGCCGGGACTTCGTCGACGACCCCGCGGCGCAGGGACCCTGGATGGTTCGGCGCGGGGCCTTCGCCCCCGGCGAGCGCGTCGAGCTGACGCGACCGGACGGGCAGCGCCTGGTCCTGCACGTGGAGGAGTGGTGGCAGCCGGGTCCCCCGCCGCTCTACGCCTGGTCGAGTTGGGCCTATACCCGCTCGCTAGTGGTCGAGCACGGCAGCTACCACGGGCTTCGGCTGGCCGTCGGCGCCGAGCCCGCGTGCGCCGACTGGGCGGCGGCGCCCTCGCTCGTGGAGGCCTGCCGCCACGGCAACGGGAGCCCCCTGTTCCTGGATCCCTGGGCGCAACCCGCGGACGAGACGGACCTCGGCGGGCTGGTCCATCAGCTGCGCAGAAGGAGCCTCGTGCCGCGCTCGCCCGAGGAGCTGGCGCACGAGCGACTGCTGGATCCGATCGGGATCGGAAGCTGGCTGGGGTTCTGCGGACGGCCGAGCTTCTCCGGGTTCATCGACGATCGAGTCGACATGGAAGAAGCGGTGCAGGCGTGGGCGGGGCGCCTCGGCGCGCAGGGGGTCGACCTCGCCCGCTACCTCGTCGGTTCGGTCCTGACCTTCGACGGCCTGTACTACCCGCAGGTGGAGACCGCGCTGCTGGCTCGATTGGTGAGCATCGTTGGCCTCACGGCGGCCGTGTCGCCCGAGCTCGAGCGCCTGGCCGCCGACCCGGAGCTCGACTGGCCCAACCGCTTCCGCGCGGTCGATCTGCTCGCCCGCCTGCGGGGCAGCGCGGCCGAGCTCGAGGACTTCCGCCGGTTGGTGCCGGTCGGGTTCGATCCGCGCGGTCACCCCGACGAGGTGGACCGAGAGTGCATGGTCGCGCTGGTCGGCGGCTGGTCGCTCGGGTGCCTCGCCGGTTGAACACTCGGCTCCCTCGGGGTGCCGGCCGGGTCCGCGGGCGGGCCTCCAAGCTCGGCCGGGAGGACGCCGACCGAGCGCCGACTCTCTCGCGCCCGCGCCGCTCAGCGACCGGTGAGGGCGTCGAGGACGCCGAAAATGAGCGGGCTTCCGGTTTCAGCTCGCGTTCCCGAGCGGCCCCGCGGGATCCTCGCCCGGAGCGCAGCCGGTGTCGTCTCCGTCGTGGAGCCAGGAGCAGGCGTCGCCGAGGCCCCAGCAGGTGAGCGCCGGACAGGCGAGCTGCGCCACGCAGGCGGCCACGATGTCGTGGTGCTCCTGGCGCCGCTCCTCCGGGGTCTGCCCGGCGTCGCGATGGATGTCCATCATCGCTGATGACCACCTCGAGCCCGAGATCGGCGTTCCGCTGCATGTCGGCGACGATCTCGGCGAGCGGGATGACGCCGTTCGGAGCGCCCTGGTGCATCTGCAGCCCCACGCCGTCGAGCGGGATCCCGCGCTCGACCATGTCCCGCACCGTCTCGTAGATGGCGCCAGACTCCGCGGTGAGGCGCTCCGCGCGGCAGTCTTCGTAGTGGAGCTTGGCGTCCGGGTCGGCCTCGCGCGCGGCGCAGTACGCCTCGTCGATGAGGCTGTCGCCGAGCAGCCGGGTGAAGACGTGGTCGCGCAGCGCGGGCTCGCCGGCGTCCCCAGTCTCCTCGTTCGGTCAGACCTCGATGAGCACGTTCGCGGCCTCGATCTCGCCCTGAGAACGGCCCTCGACCCTCGCGATGTGGTCGAGCATCGCCGCCCGCGCTGGCCAGGTTCTGCACCCAGGAGGGGAGCTGTTCGTGTCACACCAGCGCGTGGCCCTTGCTCCGCATCCCGTCGTCTTGCGCGAAGGCGACGATCTTTTCGGCCGGCGCGAAGTCGTACCGTTCGCGGTTCGGCTCGACCGAGCCCCACTTCATATCGTTCTCGCCGGTGACGTAGCTGTGCTCGCGCGCCGCCGCGGAGTAGCCGGCTTCGCCGAGGTGTCGGGCGGCGAGCGCCGCGCCGACGAGGCGGCCCGTGCAGTCACCGGCGGCGCGCAGCGTGTCGGGCACCGCGCAGAACGGCCCCACCGGGGCGCCGGCGGCGCCCGCGCCGCCCGTCTTCGCGCCGCCGGTCGGCGGCGTCCTACCATCGCTGGCGCCAGCCGCTCCCTCGCCACCGGCGGTCGCCGCACCGCGCAGGCCCGGGGTCGACGTGGTGCGAGTCGGAGCTGCAGCGAGGTGACGCAGCGGAGCGCCGTGCCAGGATCGCGTGCGGTGCCTGGCCGCAGGCTGACCGCGATCCTTTGGCTCTCGGTCTTCGTCGGCTGCGGCAGCAACCAGGACGACTGCGTTCGCGGGCTCCGGTTCTTTTTTGGTGTGGGGCCGACATGTGGTGCGCCATCGGGAGGACCTGCGTGGACCTGGTCTGCCGGGCCGACTAGGGGACCGTCCCGGGCGCGGGTGGGGGGACGGGCCGCGGCGGCGCCGGCGCCGGCGGGGGCTTCTCCCCCGGCGACGCCAGCCCGACGATCGTGAGCCTCGGGATCAACGCCGCCACGATCCACCCCGGCGAGACGCTCCTCGTCTCCGTCCCGGTGACGGATCCGGACGGCGCCGCCGATCTCGTCGGCGGGACGCTCGAGGTGCCGCTCGCCGGCGCCACCGACGGCACGATGAGCGCCCCGTCGGGCTCCTGGAGCCTGAGCCTCTCCTGGGACGCCATCGACCTGGCGCACTCCAGCGCGACGCCAGTGGGCGGGGCGACGCGGACCTTCCTCGCGGTGCTCATGGACTCCGCCGGTCACGTCGTGCCACGGGACGTCACGGTGCTGCTCGCCTGCGCCGACGCGACCCAGGCGGCGAGCGGTTCGGACGGCGTAGATCCGCAGTGGGGCGGGGGCGACTGGGGGACCTGCGGCCGCGCCTGCACCCACGACTGCTCGCTCGGCTCCTGCTTCGCCGACGTCGTCGCGCTGTCTTCCTCGAGCTGCAACGCCGTCGGCGCCTCCGCCGGGCTGACCTACGAGGGGATCTCCGACGAGGAGGACGGGCGTCTGAGTCACGGCAATGCCATCTCCACCACCACCGACTGCACCGACGCCGTGCTCTTGCGCTCCTGCGCCGAGGTGTCCTCCTGCCCGAGCTCGGTGGTCAGCGACTGCTGCGGCACGCTCTCGCTCGACTCGGTGCAGTGCCCCTGTGTCGAGCCCTGATCGCCGCGCCCGCCCAGGCCGTGGGGCAGGGTCGATCTCCAGGGTCGCACCTCGTGTGCACGGGGCGCCGCGTTGCTCCGGCTTCTTCGTCGTGCAACAATCGTCTGCCCCCCGTGATGGCGGCGTCCAGCGGACGATGCCGTCCGGTGCTTCCCCTGCGACGGCTGCAATGCTGGCAATCCCGAGGCTCTCCACCGTTCCACTCTGGGCCCTGCTCTTCTCGTCGCTGGTCGCTTGCGGCGACGGCGAGGGCGATCCCGCATCCGAGTCGGCGGGCGGCGCCGGCGCCATGGGTGGCGCGGGGGGGAGCGGCGGAAACGCAGGGACGGCGGCCGCGCCGGCGACGGGGGGCGCAGGACCCACCGGCGGCGCGCCCCCGACGGGTGGAGCTTCGGCCACGGGGGGTGCGCCCCCGACGGGTGGAGCTCGGCTCACCGGCGGCGCTCCGGCGACGGGGGGCGACC
Source organism: uncultured Polyangiaceae bacterium (assembly GCA_964454025.1). Lineage (GTDB taxonomy): Bacteria > Myxococcota_A > Polyangia > Polyangiales > Polyangiaceae > JAFGBI01. The sequence continues at coordinate 40,072 of CAYVRP010000045.1, forward strand.
TCGACCCCGGCGGTGATTCCGGCGATGGCGGCGGCCCGGACTCCGGGGGCGCGCCCGGATCCGGTGGCGATCCAGGTATCGGCGGCGCGCCCGGCACGGGCGGCGATCTCGGCACGGGCGGCGAGCTCGGCACGGGCGGCGATCTCGGCATGGGCGGCGAGCCTGGGACCGGCGGCGCTCCGGGAACCGGCGGCGAGACGGGTTCGGGGGGCGGCTGCCCCGTTGACGAATGCCCGCTCTCCACGGGGCTTCGCTACGACTGCAAGCAGCGCTTCGCGCTCGGTGTCAACTACGCCTGGCACACCTTCGCGGGGGACTTCGGCGGCGTCCCGGCTTGGGGTCAAGGTGGCGTGAGCGCGGACGAGGCGACGTACTCCGCGGAGCTCGGGCAGATGGCCGCCAACGGCGTCTCCGTCATCCGCTGGTGGATGTTCCCCGACTTCCGCGGGGGCGGCGTCGAGTTCGACGGCGCCGATCCCCGGGGGCTCTCCACGACGGCGGTCGCGGACATCGCCAAGGCGCTCGAGCTCGCCGAGGCGCACGACGTCTACCTCGTCCTGACGATCTTCTCCTTCGACAACTTCCGTCCCGATCGCGACGAGGCCGGGATCGCGATCCGGGGTATGGCGCCCATGGTGACGAGCGCGACCCGGCGCGCCACGCTGATCGACGCCGTCGTGCGCGGCGCCGCCCGGGCGGTGGCCGCGAGCCCGCACCGCCGGCGCCTGCTTGGGTGGGACGTGATCAACGAGCCGGAGTGGGCGATCGCGCCGACGGGCAGCGCCCCGCCCGGGCAGGACTTCGACCCCAACCCGGAGCTCACCGCCGTCTCGCTCGCGGACATGACCGCGCTCATCACCGAGTCGGTTGCGGCGCTGCGGGAGGAGACGCCGGACGCGCTCACCAGCGTCGGCTGGGCCGCCGCCAAGTGGTCCTGGGCCTTCGCGAGCGTGGACGTCGACTTCCACCAGCCGCACATCTACGCCTGGGTCAACGACTACTGGCCCTACACCCTGTCGCCCGCGGAGCTCGGCTACGGGAGCAGGCCCATCGTGATGGGGGAGTTCTACCTCGCGCAGATGCCGTTCGAGACGGGCGACACCTACGGCGAGATCTTGAGCTCCTGGTGGGATGACGGCTACGCGGGCGCCTGGGCGTGGCAGTTCATCGAGCGGCAGTCGAGCCTCGACCTCATCCAGGCCTTCGCGGACGAGAAGGGTTGTCCGGCCGGGTTCTGAGGGCGCGCGTCCTGGGGCCGGCGCTCGTCGCCGTGCTGCTCGCGGTGGGCGCGGTGATCGCGCTCTGGCTCGCGCCCGCGGCGCCCGCGGTCCCCGCGGGCAGCGCCATCGGCGAGGTGACGGCGGCGCGCGTGGCGGACGAGGCGCGCCTGCGGCGGCGCGAAGACGCCGGAGCCGGGGCCGCCGCCGCCCCGAACGGCGACGGTGCGGGGCCGCCGTTCGCGGACGAGGACGAGTACCTCCGCGAGCTCGCGCGCCTGAACCGGACGGACCCGCGACGCGCGCTCGCCCTCGTACGCCAGGGCGAGCGCTGGTACTCGGCCTCGGGGGTGAGGGCGGAGGCGCGCGAGGCCATGGGGATCACGCTCCTGGTGGACCTGGGCGAGATGGAAGAGGCGCGCGCGCTCGCGCGCCGCTTCATCACCGAGCACCCGACCAGCCGCTATCGCCCGCTCGTGCAGGGGGTGACCGGGATCCACCCGCGCCCGAGCCGACCCGACGGCGGGCCGTGAGCGCGGGGCGCTCGGCGGCGGCGCCGGCGGGCCAGGAGCGGGAAGACCCGAGGCGATACGGTCCCGGCTCCCCTCAGGGGTCCATCACCTGCACGAAGAAGGGCGTGCCGCACACATCGCGCTGGAAGCGGAAGGTGAGGTCACCCGTCACCGGGTTCACGCTGAACACGGCGATGTTGTTGGAGTTCTGGTTGCCCACCACCAGGGTCGCGCCGTCGGGCGACAGCATGAAGTGCCGCGGCAACGCGCCGCGCGAGCTCTCGAAGTCGACGGCGGTGAGCGCCCCGCTCTCTGGATCCACGGCGAACACGCCGAGCGAACCCTCGCCGGTGAAGGTGCCCGCGGTGCTGTAGCGGTTCGAGACGAAGATGAAGTCGCCCGACGGCGAGATGGCGATCTCGGAGGCGAACTTGTCGGTGCCGGCGTAGTCCGGTGGCACCGACGAGATCGAGCTCCGCAACGTCAGGTTGCCGCTGGCGTCGCTGTACGTGAAGGCGTCGATGGTGCCGGCCACCTCGTTGAGCGAGTACACCCAGGTGGGCTCCGTCGGGTGGAAGACGAGGTGCCGGGGCCCCGTCGTCGCGTCCACGCCGTCGTCGTCGACCTCCTCCTCGTGCTCGTTGGTGAGGCTCCCGTCCGTCTCGTCGAACCGGTACGTCACGATGGTGTCCGAACCGCGATAGGGCACCAGCACCGAGCCCGCGGTCGAGCCGGGGACGAACACGATCTGGTGCGACGAGAGCCCGTCGTTCGCCCACGCGACGAGATCGCCGACCGAGCCGTCGCCCCCCTCGACGTCGTAGACGTAGACGTAGTGGGCGGAGAAGTTGGCGGCCAGCAGGTACTGCTCGCTGGGGTCGAGCGCGACCACCTGGGTCGCCGGGTTGCCCGTGGGCGCACCGCCGGCGCCGCCCGGTGGTTCCATCGGCACCGCCACGGTGTTGATCACGGTCAGCGCGCCAGTGGTGGTGTCGCGGGACATGGCCGTGATCCGGCCCTCGGTGCGGCTGTTCACGTACACCCGATCCTCATCGGCGTTGAGCGTGAGCCAGGAGTTGGACACGCCGGTCGTGTAGGTCCCGACGGGCGTGGCCGCCCAGGTTTGGCGGTCGAGGGTGTACTGCTGGATGCTGCCCGTGCTGTCCGCGCAGGCGACGTAAAGCGACACCGGCGTGGCGGGGAGCGGTGGCTCGACCAGGCCGCCCTGGCCCGCCGCGCCAGCCATGGTCACGCCGCCGACGCCGCCGGTGCCGCCGACGCTGGGCAGGCCACCGGCGCCGCCCTCGGCCACACCGCCGGCGCCGCCACCGGCCTGACTCGCGCCACCCGTCGGCTCGGAACCCCCGGTCGGCTCGGAACCCCCGGTCGGCTCGGAACCCCCCGCGGGCTCGGAACCACCCGTCGTGGCGTTGCCGCCCTCCGGTCCTGCGCCGGCCTGCGGCGTGGCGCCGCCTTGCGGCCCGGCGCCGCCCTCGGTGCCCGCGCCGGCCTGCGGCGTGGCGCCGCCCTCCGCTCCGGCGCCCGCAGAGGGCGCGCCGCCCGGGGTCGGGCCGGTCCCGGCCTCGGGTTGAGCGCCGGCCTCGCCACCGCCCTCGCCGCCCTCGCCGCCCTCGCCGCCCTCGCCGACACCGCCGGTGGCCGTGCCGCCGCCACCCGTGGTCCGGCCGCCGGTGGCCGTGCTGCCGCCCGTCGACGTGGTGCCTCCGGTTCGTTGCCCACCGGTGGCGGTGACGCCGCCGGTGCCCCCGCTGCGGGGCGTATCGTCCTCGTCGTCGTCCTTCTTGCCGCAGCCCGCGAGCACGGCTGCCACGCCGACCGCGAAGGCCAGCTGGCGGAAGGTGGACGGTCCGAAATGCACGAAAATGCCGCGGCGATTGGAATTGCGCATGAAGTCGTCCTCCCGAACGGATGCGTCCCCGGAACGCGCTTTCGACTGCAGCGTATCCATACGAACGATACAGGGTCAAGGTCGCATCGGGTCCACGGTCCGTCCGCGCTGGGGCGCCGCTCGGCGCTGGCTGCCGCGCGGCTCGAGGGGGCTCGCGCGGCGAAGCGCGTGGGCGAGGCCGGTACCGTCGTCTACCCTGGCTCCGCCATGCGCTTCGACCCCAGTGAGCTCGACGAAACTCGCATCCACCACCTGATCGTCGATTCGATCGTGCCCCGCCCCATCGCCTGGGTGAGCACGGTGAACGAGGACGGCTCGCACAACCTCGCGCCGTTCTCGTTCTTCACCGGCGTCTGCCCCGATCCACCCCTCTGCCTGCTCGCGATCGCCCCCCGAGAGGGCGCGGAGGGTCGGTCCGAGCCCAAGGACACGCTGCGCAACGCCGCGCGCACGCGGGAGCTCGTCATCCACGTGGTGCCGGAGCGGGCGCTGGCCGCGATGAACCAGAGCTCCTTCGAGTACGCCTACGGGACGGACGAGCTCGCGCTGCTGGGCCTGACGCCGGTGCCCGCGGTGCGGATCCGGGGGGTGCGCGTCGCCGAGGCCCCGATCGCCATGGAGTGCACCGTGGAGCAAATCGTGGAGGTGGGGGACGGCCCGACCTCCCTCGTCGTCTGCCGGATCCTGCTGTGGCACGTCGACGACGCGATCCTCGTGGCAGGTCGCATCGACTACGATCGCCTCGGCGCCATCGGCCGCATGGGCACGTCGACCTATGCCCGCACGGCGGACCGCGTCACCCTGCGGCGCCCGCGCTCCGCCGAGTGGGAGCCCTCCTCCCCGGTCGCGCCCGGCGTGGCCGGCCCCGGCCACGAGGAGTAGGTGCGGCTCGCCACCGGGGCGCGGGGAGCGTGACACCCTCGACGCCCGATGCTCCTGGGGGACGTGGCCCCCGCGCCGCCCGGCCGACGCGGGCTGGCGTTCACCGGTGGTCGAGCACCCGGCGCACGCGCCGGATCAGGACGTCGATGCTGTACGGCTTGCTCAGGAGCTCCACGCCCGCGTCCAGGACACCGTGGTGGGCGATGATGTCCTCGGCGTAGCCCGAGGTGTAGAGCACCCGGGTGTCGGTGTGCAGGGCGAGGAGGCGCGCCGCGAGCTCACGCCCGTTCATGCCCGGCATCACCACGTCGGTCAGCAGCAGGTGGATGGGCTCCGTCGCTGCCAGGGCCAGCGCCTCTTCGCCGGTCACCGCGGTGAGGACCCGGTAGCCGGACGCCAGGAGGGCGCGGGCCGCGACCTCGCGGACGCCGGGATCGTCTTCAACGACCAGGACCGTCTCCCGTCCGCGGACCGAGGTCTCGGGCGGCTCGGGGCTGGCCCGGGTGAGCGGCTCGGCGTCCTCGGAAACCGCCGGCAGGAGGATGCGGAACGTCGTCCCCCGACCCAGCTCCGACTCGACCTCGATGACGCCGCCGCTCTGTCGGATGGCGCCGTAGGTCGTGGCCAGGCCCAGGCCCGTTCCCTGACCCCGCGGCTTGGTGGTGAAGAACGGCTCGAACAGGTGCGCCTTGACCTCGTCGGTCATCCCCGATCCGGTGTCGATGACGGCCACCGCGACGAGCGGTCCCGCCGCGGCGAGCGGGTGCACGCTCCGGCGCTCCTCGTCGGGGGCCACGTTCGCCGTCTCCAGCGTGATCACCCCGCCGTCCGGCATGGCGTCGCGGGCGTTGACCACGAGGTTGACGATGGCCTGCTCCAGCAGCCCCGGATCGGCCCGCACGGCGCCCAGGCCCTCGGCCGCCACCGTGCGGAGCTCGTAGCTCTCCCCGATCATGCGGACCAGCATCTTCTGCATGTTGGCGAGGAGCTGGTTCAGATCCAGGACGCGCGGCTCGATCACCTGCTTGCGAGAGAAGGTGAGGAGCTGTCGGGTCAGCGCCGCCGCGCTCGTCGCGGCGGCGCGGATCTGCGCCAGGGCCTCGCCGACGCTCCCGGCCGCCGGGACCTCGAGCGCCGCCAGCTCCACGTTGCCGAGGATGGCGGTCAGGAGGTTGTTGAAGTCGTGGGCCACGCCACCGGCGAGCTTCCCGATGGACTCCATCTCGACGGCCTGCTGCAGCTGCTCCTGGAGCCGCCGCTGCTCGGCCTCCGCGCGTCGCTGCTCGGTGAGCTCGCGGCCCACGCTCATGATGGCGGGTCCCCCGTCCACCTCGGTCAAGGTGGCCACCACCTCCACCGGGAACGTCGTGCCATCCCGACACCGGACGACCCGCTCGAAGACCATCCGCCCCGGCCGCTGGAGCTCGTCGCGGAGCGACCTTCCCGAGGGGTCGCCGGTCAGCTCGTCGATCCGCATCGCCAGGAGCTCGTCGCGGGTGTAGCCCAGGCGCTGGCACACGGCGTCGTTCACCTCGAGGATCCGACCCTGGGGGTGGACGAGGAAGATGCCGTCGGTCACCGTGTTGAAGAGGGTGCGGTACCGGGCCTCGCTGCGGCGCAGGGTTTCCTCGGCCGCCTTGTGGTCGGAGGCGTCGCGCAGGTTGAGCACGATACCGTCGATCCCCTCGACCCCGAGCCGGTTGGTCGCCAGCGCCTCGATCCAGTGCCAGCTCCCGTCGCGGTGCCGGTGGCGCCACTCGGTCCGGGTGATCGCCCCGGGGCGGCGCGCGAGCTCGGCGAGCTCCCGCAGCAGTCGCGGGTGATCCTCGGGGTGCACGTGCTCGAGGTGCCGGTGGGACCCGAGCTCCGCGAACGCACGGCCGCCGAACGACTCGATGTCGCCGTACCCAGCGCGGAGCGCGCCCTCCCGATCGAGCACCACCACGACGTCGCGGGACTTCGCGAGCAGGGTCAGCAGCCGCTGCTCGCTGGCCCGCACCGCGGCCTCGCTCTCCCGCAGCTGCCGCAGGCTCCGCTCGGCCAGACCGTGGTGGTGCTCGCGGAGCACGACCAGGAGCACGCTGGACCCGAGGACCACGACCAGGAGCCCGTTCGCGATCGACACCTCCTCCGGTGGGAGCGGGAGGACGGCGAGCTCGAGCGCGCAGGCGCACAGCACCAGCGCGAGCACGGCATACGCCGCGCGACCGGGGAGCGCGAGGGTCGCGAGCAGGATGGGGGTGAGGGAGATGCCCACCATCCAGACGCCGGCCTGGGGCACCCCCAGGATGGGCACGGTCAGCGGAAACACGATCCAGGTCGCGAGGTAGAGAAAGGACGCCGCGCGCACCCGGCCCAGGCCGAGCAAGAGCCACGCCACCAGGATCGCGAGCCCGGCGCCGAGCAGCGCGGCGACGGCGTGCTCGGTCACCTGGGACTGCCCGGTGGTGGGGCGGAACACCGCTTCGGCCAGCGCGAGCCCGACGATCAGAGCCAGGCAATGGACCGGCATCAGCACGCCGAGCAGCCGCGCCCGGGACCGGGTTTCCTCCCTCGCGAGGGAGGGGAACGCCGTCTCCTCCCGGCTCGACGCCGCGCGCTGACCCGTGCTGGTCACCCGGTCCTCGTCACCCTCTCGGCCGATGATCGGACCGTTCGCGCCCGCGCGCAATCCGCGCCGCTCCGGGCGCGGCGGGGGCTCACTCGGCTTCCATCGGCAGCAGGACGGGGCCGGACGGACTGCCCCGGCGCCGCAGGCGCCGCTCTCGGCGCCGCGCGGGGTCGGGAGGCTGGAAGCGGTGCTGCACGCCGAGCGAGAGCTGCGTCTGGTCGAAGCCGCCGTCGAGGATGGGGAGCTGGGTGGACGGGTCGTCGAGCTCGCCGCGGTCCACCACGGTGAGGATCGCGAAGAGCTCCCAGCCCGTGTCCTCGATCTCGCCCACGCCGCCCACGGACAGCCCCAGCGTCGTGCCCAGGTCGAAGGAGCGCCGGGCGAGGCCGTCCCACACGGGCTCGGACGGGCTCTTCGCGTAGGGGATCCGGTAGTCGACCCCGATCCACACCCCGCCCGCGTCAGCGTCTCCGAACTGGGCCTGGGCGTGGGTGACGACCTCCTCGAACCAGAAGGGCGCGTCGGGTCGCGGGCGGAGCACCAGGCCCGTGGGCGCGGTGCCGAGGCCGAGCTCGAACCGGAGGTAGCGCTCGATCGGCCGCTTGAAGAGCAGTTGCGAGGCGAGCTCGTGGTGGAGCCCGTCCCGGCCGAGCAGCGGTCCCCCGCCCGCCACGAGCTCGGCGGCGAACCAGCGCCCGAACGGGACGACGAGCCCGCCGAGCGAGCCCTGCCACGCCGGCTCGTCCACCGACTGCGGCTGCTTCATGAGCAGGTGGGTCGCGGCGAAGAGGCCGAGGTGCTCGCCGAACGCCCGTCGCACGCGCAGCCGGAGCAGGCCGACGTCGGTGAGCTCGATCCGGTCGGGGCCGAGGCGGTAGTCGCTGGTCACGAGCACCAGCTCGCCGCCCACCTCCACGGCGCCGCTCGGGGGCAGGAAGTCGTCGGAAACCTTCGCACCCGGGCTGTAGCTGTAGCTCGAGGTCGCGGTGGTTTCCCCGACGAGCTCCCCCGAGTACTCGGGGGCCGCGGCGGCCTCCGGCGGGGGGCCCGCGCCAGCCGCGCTCGCGTCGCCGGTGGGCGCTCCGGCCGCGCCGTGCTCCACGGCGCCGGCGAGCCAGGCGTCGTTCGCGGCGGGCGTGGCCGAGTCCGCGGCGGTGCTCGCCGGCTCGTCCGCGGGCGCCGGCGCGCCCGCGGCGGGCAGTCCGTCGTAGGGATCCCTCCCGGGCTGCTGCCCCGCCGCCCGCCCCGCGAGGCAGAGCGAGAGCAGCGCGACCGGGCCCGCTCCGGCGGCTCGAGCGAGCCGCAGACCCCGTGCCGACCGGCGCTCCATCCTGCGCGAAGGGTACCGGCTCGAGCCCGGTCACACCAGGGCAGGGGACGCCGCCTCGAGTGCGCGCGGCCACCGGCGGCGCCGGCCTCGCCCGCCCGGGGCTCGCCGCCGAGCGCCAGGCCTCGCTTCGCAAGAGGGGCGGGCTCAAGCCGGTTGGGGACGGCTGGACCGGCCGCCGGCTGGTGCGGGGGAGGCGAGGATGAGCAGGGAGCGGGGCCGGCTTGGTGTCGGGCCTTCTGCTCCTCGCGATGGTCTGGTGCCCTGGGGCGGCCGCGGCGTTCAGCTGCGAACCCTGGGTGAAGGGCGCGGACGCTCGAGATCCTATCCAGCGAGGTCGACCCCCAGTCCGGCCCGGTGGTGGTCGATGGCGCCGACTCCCGGGCACCCTCCGCGCCGTTCACGGCGGACTGGGGCGACGGTGCGCCCGCGGACGGGTTCTCCCCGGTCACCCACACCTATGATGACGTGGCGCGGAACCACGTCCTCGAGGTCACGGCCCACTACGACGACGGCACCGCGGACGCCGTGCGGGTGGGGATCTACCTCGTCGCGCCGCGGTCGTCCCCGGTCTTCTGGCTCGAGTCGGAGGCCGTCACCATCCCCAGCGCGAACGTCGACCTCGCGATGCGCGCGGCGTACGAGCCGAGCCCCGCGTTGAGGCACCTGCCGGACGCCGGCTTCGGGGTGCTCCCGCGCGAGGCCATCGGACACCTGCCGACCGTGGGTGCGCGGGTCCAGCTCGGCTTCGTCGCGTGGGACGTGACCGTGCCCGAGGGCACCTTCTGCCAGGTGGTGCTGGCGGACCCGAGCCGTTCCGGCGGGATGCCGTCGCTCTGGTTCACGACGCCGCTCGCGCTCGCCGCGTCCTGCGCGGCCACGAGCGAGGTCGCGGCGTGGCCACCGACGCTGCACGAGCTGGGCCCCAGCGTCGCTCTGAACATGCTCGCCGTCGACCCGTTCGGCGGCAAGATCGGCGGCGACGCCAACGCCACCCACTCGGAGCACAGGGCGCAGATCTTCGCGCACGCCGCCCTGCGCGAGCTCCTCGACGACGCGGACGGTGGCGGCCTCCCGCCCGAGATGCCGCCCGCTCTCGAGACGCAGGCGATCCGCTCGTTCGCCGTCGTCGCTCCGGCGTGCGCCGACCGCGTCGATCCGGGCGCCAGGTGCTCGTCCGGGAACGACCCCGGCGCCCCGGAGGACGAGTCGTTCGGCGCCTTCATGACCATCGCGTCCGATTTCTTCGAGCACGCCGAGCTCGCGGTGGGGTTGGCGACGCCCGTGCAGCGGCGGTGCCGCTTCCGCCGCCGCTTCGACGAGGACTGGCAGGCTCGCCACGCCCGAGAGCGACAGCCGCCCCGCAGCCGAATCGTTACGGGCGACGCTGCTGGTGGCCGCCCTGTCTTGCGCGTTCGACGCGGAACGGTGGCAGGAGTCCGTGGCGCCGGGCTTCCCCGTGCCTGACGCGACGCTCGAGGAGCTCGGGTGCGCAGGGCAGCCGGAGCCCGGAATGGGTGGCGCGGCGGGCGCTGCCGGTGCGGCCGGCGTCGAGGCGGGCGCGGCCGGCGGCGGAGGCCGCCGCTGTCGTGCCACCGGTACGCCGTCTTCTCCGCTCGCTCCGGGGTTGTTCGTGGGGTTGGTGGCCGTCGGCGCGCTGCGTCGCGGCGCGCGGCGGCGTTCGCGGAGCCACGTTCGCCTCGCAGGAGGCGCTCGGAGCGGTCGCGACTCGAACGTCCAGCTGTCGAAGCGTAGTGAAGCTCTCCGCCGCAGGCGAGACCACCTCGCTCATGAAGCGCGCCGCGCTGTGCCGGCCTGTGCCGCGACGGATCGGTCACTTCCAGGTTCGACCGCGAGGCTCCGGGGGACGCGCGCTCTGATCTGGCACGCTCCGGCACGGTCCGCGTCGCGCGGCGCGTGATCCCGCGCGAACCGCGGCTCTTCGTCGTCCTGGTCCGGGACTTGCTCTGCCTCGCCGCCAGCGGCGCTCGATGCGTCAGGGGTCGCTGCCGCCGGTCGAGGTCGACCGGTGCTCGCCGCCGGACCGCGGGCGCGGCCGCTGGCGGCGTGCCTGGCGTGGTGCGTCCCGAGGAGGAAGAGAGCGATCATGAGAACGAGACTCAGCACAATGACGGCCGCCGCGGTCCTCGCCCTGGGGAGCGTGGGCGTGCTCGCGGGCTGCGACCTTTACGCCGCGAGCGAGGACGGCGTCGAGACGGGTATCAGCGATCAGTCCCTTCGCCACGCCGGCGCAGGCCAGGCGCGGGCGCGCCACCGAGCCCATCGTGCGCACGGGCGCCGCGGCGGTCGCGGCTGGTGGCACCGCGCCGGTCACGGTCCTGGCGACTTCGGCGACGATGCCCGGGGTGGCGCGGGCGGCGCCGCGATCGACCCCGACGTCGAAGCGGGCGGTGCCGCGCCGGACCACGACGGCGCGCCGGCGAGCGGCGGCGCCGCGCCCGGCATGGGCGGCGCCATCCTCGATCCCGGCCCGGGACTCGGTACGGGCGGCTTCGGCAGCGCCGCGAGCGCGGGCGCCGCGAGCGCCGGCGACGACGACGCGGATCCGGGGCTCGGTGGGAGCCCGGGTGGCTACGCCTACGGCGTGTGCGGCGACGGCTACGTCGACTGGTGGTCGGAGTCCTGCGACGACGGCGACGTCGCCGACGGTGACGGCTGCTCGAGCGCCTGCGGCTGGGAGCCCGGCTGGGCCTGCGACTGGAGCTCGCCGAGCACCTGCCACCCGACCGTCTGCGGCGACGGACTCCAGGAGGGGAGCGAGGGCTGCGACGACGGCAACGCGGTCAGTGACGACGGCTGCAGCGATGTCTGCACGCTCGAGCCGTTCGCCGTCTGCAATTCCCCGGGCGAGCCCTGCCGCGCCGTCGTCTGCGGCGACGGGGTGCAGGACTTCTGGTACCTGCTCGACGAGCCGCCCGCCGACGGCGCAGAAGGCATGCTCGGCACCGGCGGGACGAGCGGCGACGGGAGCTCGACCGAGGGCGGCGCCTGGGGCACCGGCGGGGCGGGGGCGGACTACTACTACGGCTTCGAGGGCTGCGACGACGGCAACGATGCGCCCGGCGACGGCTGCAGCGAAGCGTGTCTGGTCGAGGCGGGGTACATCTGCGACCAGGCGGGCGCGCCCTGCCGCGAGCCGCGCTGCGGCGACGGTCGGCAGGACTGGTACGTCGCCCAGGACGGGACGGAGACCTGGGAGTCCTGCGACG
>CAYVRP010000046.1:0-25477 GCA_964454025.1 uncultured Polyangiaceae bacterium
ACCCCGGGTCACTTCTGGCGAGCACACCCGGGTCATTTCTCGCGAGCGCTGAAGTTCCTGCTGATCTTCGGGCTCGCGACCTGGGCGGCGGCCGGCGCCTTCGCGCGCCGCCCCACCCCGCGCCGCCTCCGGCTCGTCCTGGGCCTCGGCGCGACGACCCTCTTCAGCGTCGCGATAGGGATCTTCACCGATCTCGCCGCCGTCGGCCACCACGCCGCCGCCTACCGAACCCAGCACCCCGACCTCGGCTGGCCCGAGATCCTCCTCCAGGGCTTCGCCGAGGCGATGAGCCCGGGAGTGCTGGGGTTCTCGATGCTCACGATCGCGGCGCTGCTGGTGACGTGGGGGTGGTTCAGGGAGGGCGAGGGATAGGAGGACCCGCAGAGAGCTCGCCATCCGCGGCTGACCACGTTGGCCCCTCGCTGGAAGCGACGATCGCAGGCGTGAACCGCTCGGCCCCGAGGTCGACCGTCCGTTCACGGCCCGAGACGTCGCTCGCTGCACAGTCAGAAAGCTGCGCGCAGCTTGGGCCACTGGACGGCCTTGGACGGCAAAGGAGCCCGAGCTGGAGGCAATGACGAGGGGTGCCAGCACCCCTCAAGACCCGTCACCACCAGCCCTGACGGTGGAACCTCGAACGCATCCACCGGCTGAGCCGTAATCTTGACGCATCCGACACGCGAGCAAGGAGCCGAACGAGGTGGAGCAGTCGTAGCACGCGGCGATGGCCTGCCGGACGGCACCGATGGCCGGACTGCGCTCGAGATCATCCGGGGCGAACCCACCGAAGTCGATCTTCCCGTCGACCTGTGGCACGAAGATCCAGGCTGGCGGGTGCTCGGCGAGCGCTGTCGCGAACTCACGGTTCCACGCGTCAGCGCTGGAGAACGGAGGCCTGGCGAGCACGAGCATGCCGGACGTGATGAACCGGCTTGGCGAGCGCCGCTCGGCGAGGAGGTGTAGGCCGACGGGGCGCCCCCAGACGAGAATGGTGTCGTTCGGCGTCGTCGTCGCGCGGACGGCGGCCGCCGCGGCGTGGAGATCGGCCCAAGAGAGTCGCTCACCGGCACCCTCCCGCTCGAGCAGCCGCGTGTAGGGCTCGAAACCGGTCAGGTACCGCAACTGCGGCCCGAGCGACTTGCACTGGAGCGCCAGCCCGAACAGGCCGGAGACGGCGCAGAGCAGCGCCGGAAGTGCCCGCCAGCGCGCGCCCGACCGCCCCTCACGGAGCCGCTCGACCACCTGCCAGAACGCCACCCCGGCTAGCCCGAACAGCGGCGCAATCAGGGCCCCGAGGTGGTATCCGAACCCCTTCTTCTGTACGATCGCCGACGCCAGGGCGAGCACGATCATCCCCAGCAGCACGCCAAGCGGCGCGCTCCAGCGCTCCCTCGGTGGCAGCCCGACGATCGCCAGCGCCGCCGCCGGAAGCAAGAGCCCGAAGGTGCCGAGGAGGCCATTCAGGACCCGCAGCACCGTGTCGGACAGCGAGTGCCCGGCCCCGTACGCCTGCGTGTTGAACAGGAGGGCCTGCTCGTAAAACGCCGGCCATGCCCCCGCCGCCAGGACCCAGCCCAGGTTCAGCGCCAGGCAGACGACCATCTCGCCGAGCACCGTCGCCGCGTCGACCGCGCTCGTGATGGGACGGCGCCCGGTCCGCCGCAGGAGCACCGCGTCGAGCAGCCACAGACCGATCGGAAAAGGCAGGTAGGTCGGTCGCAGCAACAGCGCGAAGTACACCAACGGACCGACCGGCATCAGCGTGAGTCGACCACCTCCTTCCAAACGTCGCGTGAAAGAGTACCCGGCGACCAGCAGCAGGTTCGCGGCAACGGCGTCGCGCTGCCCGGACATCCATCCGTTGGACGAGACGTAGCCGGCGACGTAGAAAGCCCAGCCCGCCCACGCGGCCCGGCCGAACCCGAGCCTCCGGAGCAACCCCAAGAGCGCTGCAGCACCGGCGATCAAGATGAGGAAGTCCAGCCCTCGGTAGGCCCGGATACCGACACCGAAGAGCCGGAAGGCGAGTTCGTGCAGCCACATCTCGCCCGGGAAATTCTGCTCGGCGACGTCGACGTAGTAGCGGCCGCCGCTGAGGGCGATCCACCCGATGTAGTCGAAGATGGACTGATCGGGGTTCGGCGGCTTGTTGACGTAGAGGGCAGCGAGCACGCCGAGGTAGAGCGCGCCCGCCAACGCGGCTACCGAGGGGCGCCGAAGTCCCCAAAGCGTTCGCGGTTCAACGGCGAGTTCGCCCGACTCGCTCAACCTCGATCTCCCTCACCGGCGGCCGTCGCGCGCCTCGCCTCGAAGGCCCGCCGCTCCGCCAGAAATACTTCGTAGTCGCGAATGTAGTCGCTCGGGTCGTAGGCGTGAGAGGCGAGGACGAGCAGGGTCGCCTCGGCGCTGCTATATCGGTACTGGATCCCCCAGACCATCGGCGGCAGGTAGAGCGACAGTTCGGGCGAGTCGAGGGCGAACTCCTCGCGGGTAGTCCCGTCGTCCACCACGCATTGCACCGAGCCGCGAAGGCAGACGAGGAGCTGCTCGCAGGTGCGATGCGCGTGCTCGCCACGCACCTCCTTGCTGGGGACGTCCGTCACCACGAAGTACCGTTGCGGAACGAAGGGCAACCCGGCCCCGACCTGACGAGCCGAGAGGTTGCCGCGCAGGTCCTTGACGATGGCCCGCCGCTCGAGCACGACGCCGTTCACGCGACTTCGCACGACGCCGCCGATGGTTTCGGGCCGGGCACCCGGGGCAGTACCAGCGCCAGGGGTGGAGACGTAGCGGATGATCCGTGCGGGGTTGCCCATGACCACCGCGTGGGCAGGCACGGAGCGGGTCACCACGGCGCCAGCCCCGACCATGGCCTGCTGCCCGATCACGACCCCCGGGAGGATGGTCGCGTTCGCGCCGATGGACGCGCCGCGCTTGACGACCGTGCGCAGGAACTCCTCGGGGTACTGCTTGCTGCGCGGGTGCTTGTCATTGGTGAAGGTCGCGTTCGGACCGATAAACACGTCATCTTCGAGTCGCACCCCGTCCCACAGCTGCACGCCGGACTTCACCGTGACACGGTCACCTATTACGACGTCGTTCTCGACGAACGTGTGATCGCACAGGTTGCAGTCCTCACCGATCACGGCCCCGGGCAGAACGTGCGCGAAGGCCCAGATCCGGGTGCCATGACCGACGTTCGACGTCTCCACGATCGCCTGCGGATGCGCGAAAAAACCCGCCATCTTCCCATCATCCTCCCTGCCTAGGGGCGCGGTCCTCCGCCCCGGAGGCTGACCTCGAGCCGGCGTCGTCGCGAGGCATGAAGCGCTGGGTCGACGCGACGATGAACCCGGGTCTTCCTTTGGTGTTCTCGAAGGTGCGCGCAACGTAGCCCCCGACCACCCCGAGCCCGAAGCAGTTCAGCGCCCCGAAGAACGTGACCACGATCACCGTCGCAGTATAGCCGGGGACGGTGATCGAGCCGACGGCGTAGGCCAGGAGCACCGTAAGCGCGAAGGCGACGCTCAGCGTCAACCCGAGCAATCCGATTGCGGTCAGCAAGCGGATCGGCAAGTCAGTGAAGCTGAAGACGCTGTCGGCGAGGTAGCGAACCTTCTTCTTGAAGGTCCACGCCGACCGGCCGAGTTCGCGTGCGCGCCGCGCGTACTCCACCTCGACGCGCCGGAACCCGACCCAGACGAGCAAGCCCACCAGAGAGCTGTTGCGCTCGGTCAGCCGAAGGATCTGGTCCCGCACGAGCCTGTGGCACGCGAACACGTCGATGCCGCCCTCGGGTACTTCGGGCTGGACGAGGCGCCGGTACAGCCACCAGTAGCCGCTCGACATCAGCCGTGAGAAGAGCGGATCGGCGCGCCCGATGCGCTTTCCTACGACAACGTCGCAGTCGCCAGCAGTGAGATGGCGGACGAACTCGACGATGAGCTCCGGCGGCTCCTGGAGATCAGCCGCCATCACGGCGTAGTAGTCGGCATCGGCCACCTCGAGGCCAGCGCGTATGGCGGCGAAAGAACCGTAATTGCGCGAGAGCAGCACCAAGCTGGACGAGAACGTCGCCTCCGGCAACGCCGCGGCGAGCTTCAGGTACGAGTCGTCGGGACTCCCGTCGACGACGAACGTCACCTCCAGGGGGTGTGCAACCTGACCGACCAGCTTCTCCAGGGCGGCCAGCAGCGACGGGATGTTCGCCGAGTTCCTGTAGACCGGGATGACGAGAGCGACAGTCACGGCACCCAGCCGTTGACCGCGACGACGACGCGGTCGATTGCCGTACGATCGAGGTACGGGTGGATCGGCAGCGAAACCTCGCCAGCGGCATAGCGAGCGGCCTGTGTGAGCTCCCCGTGGACGCGGTACGGCACGCCGGCCAGCGCTTGCTGCGCGGGAATCAGGATTGGGTAGTGAACGCCGGTGTCGATCCCCTGCGCTCCCAGGTGACGGCGAAACGCCTCGCGGTACGGAGCTTCGACCAGAACCGGGAAGAGGTGCCAGACCGATTGCGAGCGCGCGTCCAACTCCGGAACGGTGACCGCGGGGTGACGCAGGTTCGCGCGGTACTCGGCGGCGATCGCGCGCCGCCGCTCAGTCCAGGCCTTGAGCCGCGGCAGGAACGCTGACGAGAGAATGGCGGCGTGGAGCTCGTCCAGCCGACTGTTGAGGCCGAGTCGCTCGTGCCGGTACCGCTCGGACTGCCCGTAGTCGCGCAAGGACCGGCAGAACGACGCGACTTCCAGGTCCGAGGTGACGACCGCGCCGCCGTCCCCCATCGCGCCGAGGTTCTTCGTCGGGTAGAAACTGGTGGCGCTCGCCAGGCCAACGCTGCCCACGGGGCGGTCCTCCCAGCGCGCCCCGATCGCCTGCGCGCAGTCCTCGAGAATACGCACGCCGAAGCGCGCGGCGAGGGCCGCGAGCGCCCCGAGGTCCAGCGCGTGCCCGTAGAGGTGCACGGGTACGAAGAAACGAATCTCGGGGTGGTGCTGGAGCACATCGGCGCAGCGATCGAGGTCGAGCTGGCCGCGCGGGTCCACGTCGACGAACTCGGGGATGCCTCCAGCGCGCACGATGGCGAGGGTCGTCGCGAAGGCGCTGAGCGGGGTGGTGAGCACCCGGTCGCCGGGAGCGAGCCCCATCGCCCTCAGCCCGATCTCGATGGCGTCGAGGCCGCTCGCGCAGCCGATCGCCGCGGCTGTCCCGAACAGCTCCGCCGCGCTCGACTCGAACGCGCGCACCTCGGTACCCAGGATGTACCAGCCGCTCTCTCCGACCCGGGTGACCGCTGCCTGGACGTCGTGCCCGACGTCCGCCCATTGCGTGCGGAAGTCGTTGAGAAGCACGCGGGGGGGCGCGGCAGAGCCCCGCGGCGATGGGTTTCGCTGCTCGCTCTCACTCATGCTCGGTACCCTACGCCTCCCCCGCGTTCGAGGAGGCAGCCTGCTCCACCACCCCGAAGACCCAGAGCCTCTGGGCCAGATAGCTCCAGATCGCCACGGTCACCACCGCGGCGCCCTGGACGATGAGGAGCGAGAAGTGGATCCACGCGACCAGCACCTGCAGCATCGCAGCGTTGAGGGTGATGCCGACACCGTGGACGACGAGGTAGCGCCCTACAGCCTTCCGGTGTGGACGGTCGCTGCGGAAGGTGAAGCTCCGCTGGAGCAAGTAGTTGGCCACCATGCTCGCCGCATAGGCAACGGCGGACACCAGCCAAAGGCGACCCGGCAGCGCCATGGCGAGCGGGTTCAGGACGGCGACATAGGTCAAGACCGACAATCCGCCGACCACACCGAACCGAACGATCTCGAACATCCGGGCTCGGGCCGCGTCCGTGCATTTCGATCGTCCCATCAGGTCGCGAGCCTGGTGTGCGTGGAGGGAAGCGCTTATCACGAGGGCCAAATTGCGTCAACGGCACCGGAATTGTCGCTTCCCGCGTCGACGGGCAGGAACGACAGCGCGGTGGCACCGTTCCTGTTGGTCTTGCCGGGGCGCAAGCAGCAATGGGCGCGGCGCCCTGGCGACGGCGGACATCGCCTGAGAAGTCGCGGGTTTACCGGTTTGACGTGACGGAGCCGAGCCTTCTACCGGTGGGGTGAAGCCAAACCGTCGCGCCGTTCCAGCGTGCCGTCATGGACGTCGTCCATGGTCTGCGCCCCCTGCGTGATGCAGCCGCGCCACGTCCGCAGCCCACCCACAAGCGGGTTTGGGCCAGCGTGACGCTGGACGCTCGCGACGTCATCCGTGACGCATTTCAGGAGTCCCTGCGCCGGGACCCCGAGCGGCGGCGGCGGTGGGTCGTGCTGGTGGACGGGAACCCGGACCAGATCCGGTCCGTTCGCCGCGTCTCCCAGGAGTGCGGCGTCCGCGTCACGCTCGTCCTCGATCTGATCCACGTCCTCGAGTACCTCTGGCGCGCCGCCCACGCCTTCCACAAGGACGCGCCCGAGGCCGCGGAGACGTGGGTGACGATGTGCCTCATCGACCTGTTGAGCGGACGCTCCGGAGGGTTCTTGGCCCGACGCCTCCGACGCCAGGCGCAGGCCGCCGGCCTGAGCGGCGACCGCCGGAAGGGCGGCGACGCCTGCGCTCGCTACCTCGTGAAGAACACGAGTCTGCTGCACTACGACCGCGCTCTGCGCGACGGGCTGCCGATCGCCACGGGCGTCATCGAGGGCGCCTGCCGCTACCTCGTTCGGCACCGTCTCGATCGCTGCGGCGCCCGCTGGTCACTCCGTGGCGCCGAGGCCGTCCTTCGCCTGCGCGCCCTGGCGACGAACGGGGACTTCGACGCCTACTGGGCCTTCCACCTGGAGCGCGAGTACCATCGTGTCCACCAGTCCCGCTACGCAGACGGAAGAGTCCCGTGCCCGCTTCCCCGCGCCCGGCCAACGTTTCGTAGGGCAAGGCGACGGGAATCACGTCGTTCCACGGGAGCTGCACCCTGCGGGAATGCTGGAAGACGTCTTGTGCCCCGTGGTGACGCGCATCCTGTTCGACGGACTGAATGAGGTAGAGGTGGCGACGATTCAGGTCGGGGTCATGAATGCCAGATCATTCCTCGCGGGTTGCGCGACCTACTTCACCATGCGCTTGACTCCCAAGGTGGAGAACGCCAAGCGCTTCGCCGAACGGGCCACCTCCCAGATCGGGCTGGGCTTCTCCTGGTATTGGAGGTTTCGTGGTCCCATCTCCACGTAGCGCAAGAACTCCTCCCTCGTCATGCCGAGACTGGCCGCGAAGCTCCTCAGGAGGTCCTCCGGGCACTCTGCCTCCGGCTCCTCGCGGAGGCGACGCAGCGCCTCCTCACGAGTGAGCTGCCCCGCCTGAATCAGCCGGGCGAAGGTGAGGCGCCGGACCTCGAGCCCGGGGAAGCGCCGGTTGTGCATCAAGGTCGTGATCGGGTGGATGGCGCAGTCCGAATGCTCCTCATGCTCGGGAGGCGCCGTCCAGCCGAGATCGTCACGGATCGTCCGGTAGACGGTTTCGTAGTTCCACTCGACGTAGTCTGGCAGGTTCACCCAAGCGCACAGGTGAACGCGCTTCTGTGCCGACCACCAGAACGCCCGATATCCTGCGCGGCGTTCGAGGCTGCCCTCGTGGAGGAGGTGCGGCCATTTCTTGGCGATCGGCTCCCCCTCCAGCACGGACCGCACATGACCCAGCCTGCCTGGCTGAAACATCTCCGGCGTGAGGGGAAGCTCGGTGCGCGATGAGCTCCCTCCGAACACGAGGGGCACACGGTGGATGTCGGCCACGAGCGCGGTCGCCATTTCGATCGCGCGCATGCAGACGGAGCAGAAATACCCCGTCTTGCGCATGAAGAGCGCGAAAAACTCGTTCGTCGTCTCGGGGGCGAGACAGTAGTAGACATGCTCCACGTCGAGCCTCCGGCAAGCCCGATCGATGTTCTGCTTGGCGACGTCGGTGAGGTAGCCGTTGTCTAGCGAGTAGGCGAGACAACGAAGGCCAAGCTCCTTGACGGCAACCCAGAGGACGTAGGTGCTGTCCTTGCCGCCGGACAGCGGCACGAGCGCGTCGAAAGGGCGACCTTTCGCCTTCGCGTCGGCGCAGAGCCGATCGAGGATCCGGCGTCGTTCTGGAAGGGACGCGTCCCAATCGCGCCACTTCTGCTCGTGATCGCGACATACCGAGCAGATCCCTTCCGAGTCGAACGCGATCCCCGGGAAGGTGTCGGGGAGTACGCAGCGGGAGCAGATCCGGTTCTCCGTTCTCATTCGATTCACCAGAGGCGGCAGTATGCCGATCGCTGCCGGGGGTGACAACCCGCGCTATCCCTGCAGGATCGAACGGGAGATGGGCGAGGTACGCCGCAGCGCGGACGTCTCGTCGCCTCGAAGTGGAACGCGACGTCCCGGTTCACCGAGCTTGGTCGGCGATGTCGGCCCGCTGGCGCGGTGCCTCGTCCGGCCTCAGCGCGACCGGTGTACGGTCCCTTGTTCCAGCACCCACCGGGTGAGCACCGGGCGCGCAGCGACGTATTCGACGAACCGGAACGACACGGGCCTCGGGTAGCGCGGCTCGTCCGGCCCGGCTGGCGTCGGGGACCCGTGCCCAAGAAGAGGTGACTGGCCGAAGGCGGGCTGAGCGCCCTGCCCTCACCGGAACTGCGCGCTGCCCTCGACGACGAGGTACTCCTGCACGGGGGGTAGCTCGTCCTCCAGCACCTGGCCGTCGACGGACGTGATGCGCACCCGCGTCGTCCCCTCACCGAAGCCGCTCTCGGTGAGGAAGTAGTTGTATTCCTGCCGGACCATCGCGCTCCAGGTGGTGCCGTCCTTCGAGTACTCCATCGACTGCACAGGCACCCGGTGGTTGAGCACCTGCACCGCCGTCCACCACTGGTTCGCGCCGTCCTTGTAGCGGTAGGACACCGGGCCGGCGACGTCGCAGGTCACGAGGCGCCAAGTGATGGGGACCCGCCCGAGCTCGACCGCGGCGAGCTGCTGGAACGCCTCGGGGCTCAGATCGAGATCCCCTGACGCGCATTCCGGACAGAGGTCCACGATGCGAATGCGCACGCTCCCGGATGGACCCGTCACGTCCGCGCAGGCGCCGCACCAGGCGCTCCCGGCCCAGTCGGGGCTGTTGAGCGCCGCCACGTTCAAGTCGCTCGGGCTCGCGTCGAACATGCAGGCGCCCTCGCCGGTGGCCGCGTAGTACGTCGCCTCGCCCTGGCGCTCGGCGCCGACCGTCAGGGCAGTGCCGCCGCCGCTCGGCCGGCCGCCGCCAGATCCCTCGTCGGCCCTGCCGCCACAGGCGAGCGCGAGCCCGCAGCTGAGCAGCGTTCCGAGAGCCGTTGAGACTCGTGCCGTCATCGCTCCACCTCCCGCGCCGCAGCCCCGGCGCCGCCCGCGTCAGGCAATTCGAGCACGATCGGGGGCAAGGGTCCACCGGCGCCCGGCGGCTCGTTGCGCGCGGGGCCCGCTCGCCCTACGCATCCGGCCATGGTTCCCGCCGCGCCCCCACGCCAGAACCGCCTCGCCGGGGAGACGAGCCCGTACCTGCTGCAGCACGCGAACAATCCGGTGGACTGGTACCCCTGGGGCCCCGAGGCGCTGGAGCGGGCGCGGCGGGAGGACCGACCGATCCTGCTCAGCGTCGGCTACTCCTCCTGTCACTGGTGCCACGTAATGGAGCGGGAGTCCTTCACCGATCCAGCGATCGCTGCCGCGATGAACGAGCACTTCGTGTGCGTGAAGGTCGACCGCGAGGAGCGCCCCGACCTCGACGAGATCTACATGGCCGCCACCGTGGCCCTCTGCGGCAGCGGCGGCTGGCCGATGACCGTCTTCCTTACCCCCGACCAGCGCCCCTTCTTCGCGGGGACGTACTTCCCGCCAACGGGCCGCCACGGGCGCCCGGGCTTCCGCGAGCTTTTGACGCGGATCGCGGAGCTCTGGCGCGCCGATCGCTCCTCTCTCGAGGATCAGGCGCGGCAGCTCACCGCTCACGTCACGGCGGCGGCGCTGCCGAGCGCCCCCGGCGAGGTGCCAGCGGGCGCGATCGACGATGCCGTGGCTGCGCTCGAAGCGGCCTTCGACGCCGAGCACGGGGGTTTCGGCCCAGCGCCGAAGTTCCCGCCCGCGGCGGCGCTCTCGTTGCTGCTCCGGCACCACCGCCGCACGGGCCAGCAGCGCTCGCTCACCATGGTCACCCGCACCCTCGACGCGATGAAGGACGGCGGGATCCACGACCAGCTCGGCGGCGGTTTCGCGCGGTACTCGACCGACGAGCGGTGGCGGGTGCCGCACTTCGAGAAGATGCTGTATGACAACGCCGCCCTGGCGCGCAGCTTTCTGGAGGCGTTCACGGTGACCGCGGATCCGGAGTACGCGCGGACCGCCGCCGCGACGCTCGACTGGATCCTGGGCGAGCTCCAGGGGCCCGAGGGGGGGATCGCGTCGGCGCTCGACGCGGACAGCGAGGGCGAGGAGGGGCGGTACTACCTCTGGCGGCTGGAGGAGATCACGGAGCTCCTCGGCGCGGAGGCCTCGCGCCGGTTCGCCGCGTACTACGCCGTGACGGCGGACGGGAACCTCGCGGGGAAGAACGTTCTCCACGTGCCGCGGCCGCTCCGCGCGGTCGCGGCAGAGCTCGGGCTCGCGCCGGAGGATCTCGCCCGGTCGCTCGCAGAGTCGCGGGAGCGACTGCTCGCCGCGCGGCGGCAGCGGACCGCCCCACAGGTCGATGACAAGGTGCTCACGAGCTGGAACGGGCTCGCCATCGGCGCGCTCGCGGAGGGCGCGCGGGTGCTCGGCGAGGCGCGCTTCCGCGACGGCGCGGTGCGTGCGGCACGCTTCGCCCTCGGCCACCTGGTGCGCCCCGACGGGGGCCTCTACCGCACCTGGCGCGCGGGGGAGGCGCGGCTCGCCGGCTACCTCGAGGACTACGCCTTCCTCGCCGACGGGCTGCTCGATCTGTATGAGGCCTGTGGAGATAGGGTCATGTTCGACGCGGCGTGTCGCCTCTCCGAGCGGCTCGTCGCCGACTTCGGCGATCCGGCGCAGGGCGACTTCTTCTCCACCGCGCGCGGACACGAGGCGCTCCTGGTCCGCCCGCGCGACGGGCACGACGGTGCCCTGCCGAGCGCGAACGCGGTCGCCGCGCGTCTGCTCGCCCGCCTGTCCTGGCACCTCGGGCGACCCGCGCTCCGAGCCCGCGCCGTGCGGGCGATCCGGGCCTACGCCCACGAGCTCCAGCGTGTCCCGCGCGCCTTCGCGACCACGCTCGGCGTCGTCGACCTGCTGCTCGAGTGCCCGATCGAGCTGGTGTTCGCGGGCGATCCCGCCGATCCGGCGCTCGCGGCGCTGGGGCGCGCGGCGGGGCGCCGCTACCTGCCGAACCGCGTGATCGCGCACGCACTGCCGGGCGAAGCAGAGCGCCCGACCGTGAGCGCTCTGCTCGAAGGACGACCGGGGACGGGCCCCGCGATGGCGTACGTCTGTCGCGACGGCGTCTGCCAGGCACCGGCGCGCGATCCCCGCGCGCTCGCCACCGCGATGGACGAGGCGGAGCGGGCGCAGCGGGTGTCGCGCGCTGCGTCGCTGACAGCGCAACCGCTCGCCGGCCGCGCGACGGCCGACGGCACCGCCCGCTACCTCGCCCGCCATCTGCCCGGGGGCGAACAGCGACGGCTCGGGCGTGACGGACCCTGGGTGAGCGCGCTGGGGTTCGGGGCCTACCGGGTAGTCGAGCAGTCCGGCGAGCACCGGGCGGCCCTCGCCGCGGCCCTCGAAGCGGGCGTGAACCTCGTGGACACCTCGACCAACTACGGCGGTGGCTCGAGCGAGACGCTGGTGGGCCAAGTGCTCGGCGAGCTCGTCGCCTCTGGCGCGGTGGCCCGCGACGAGATCGTCGTTGTCTCCAAGGTGGGCTACCTCGAGGGCACGATCCTCGACGAAGCGCGGTCCCGGGCCGCCGCCGGCGATCCCTGGCCGGAGGTGGTGAAGTTCGACGAGCAGGCCTGGCACTGCATCCACCCTGCGTTCCTGGAGGCGGAGCTCACGCGCTCGCTGGCTCGGCTCGGGCTCGAGACGCTCGACTTCTGCCTGCTGCACAACCCCGAGCAGTTCCTGCTCGAGGCGGTCCGGAAGAAGGCGGGGGAGCTCGACGTGGCCCGGGGCGCCTTCTACGCCGGCGTCGAGGCGGCGTTCCGCCACCTCGAGCGCGAGGTCGCGCGGGGGCGGATCGCGGCCTACGGCGTGTCGAGCAACACCCTCGCGGCCCCCGCGACCGACCCCGGCGCCACGGACGTCGCGCGCCTGCACGCGGCGGCCTTGCGGGCCGGCGGCGAGCGGCACTCCTTCCGGCTGGTCGAGCTCCCGCTGAACCTCCTCGAGGGCGGCGGGCTCGGCGAGGCGGGGGCGATCGCGACCGCGGCGCGCCTCGGGCTGGGCGTCCTGGTCAACCGCCCGCTGAACGCCGTCGACGGCGCCGCGCTCCTCCGCCTCTCCGACTTGCCGCCGCGGGTGGGCGAGGCCCCGGAGGTCGCCCCGCGGCTCGCGGAGCTCGCCCTGCTCGAGGGAGATCTGCGCGAGACGTTCTTCCCACGCCTGCGAACCCCGGACGGCGCCGAGCCGCCGGAGGGGCTACTCGCCTGGGCTGACCGTCTCAACGCGACCATGGACTCGTTCGGAAGCCTCGAGCAGTGGCTCGAGCTGGAGCAGCGGGTCGTGCGGCCCCACACGCGACGGGTCCTCGACACCCTCGACCGCGCCTTCGCGGGCGAGCTCCGCCAGAGGTGGCTCGCCTGGCGTGACCGCTTCGTTCCCAGCCTGGAGGCGGCCCTCCGCGCCCTCCGGGAGCGCGCTGCCGACCGAAGCCGGGAACGGCTGGCCGAGCTCCGGGCGGCGCTCTCGGACCGGCTCCCGCCCGACCGCCGCGGCGAGCCCCTCGCCCGCCTCGCCGTCTGGTCGGCGGCGAGCGTCCCCGGCGTGAGCTCGGTCCTGGTCGGGATGCGCCGGGAGCCCTACGTCCGCGCTCTCGTCCCCCTGCTAGCCTGGGCGCCGCTCTCGGATCCGGAGCGCGCCTTCCTCGCGGCACCAACGGGTGCTTCCGCTCGCGGGGAAGGGGGGTAGACTGCGGCCGCTCGGAGGTGCCGCTAGGCGTCACGACGGACGACGAGCTGCCACCGCGATCGAGGGCACCAAGAGACTGCTGGCTCGCGATGAAGATCGCCTACCTCGTCAACCAGTACCCGTTCTTGAGCCACAGCTTCGTGCGGCGCGAGATCCGCGGGCTCGAGGCGAGGGGGGCGGTGACCGTGGCGCGCTACAGCATGCGCGACATGAGGGGCGCGTCGGTGGACCCGGACGACGCTGCGGAGGCGGCGCAGACCCACGCCCTGCTCGGTCAGGGCGCGAGCCGGCTCCTCACGGACGCCCTGCGCGTCGCGCTGCGACGCCCAGTGCGAGTCGCGCGCTCGGCGGTCCTCGCGGGGCGGCTCGGCCTGCGCTCAGATCGCGGCCTTGTCCGACACGCGGCCTATCTCGCCGAGGCCTGCTCGCTGGCACGGGACCTCGAGGCGCGCGGCATCACCCACGTCCATGCCCATTTCGGGACCAACTCGGCCACGGTGGCGATGCTGGCGAGCCGGATCACCGGGGGGACCTGGAGCTTCACCGCGCACGGTCCCGAGGAGTTCGACAAGCCGCTTTCCATCGGCCTCGCCGAGAAGATCGCGGACGCGGCGTTCGTCGTGGGCGTGTCGAGCTTCGGGCGCAGCCAGCTCTACCGACACGCCGCGGTCGATAGCTGGGAGAAGATCCACGTCGTGCACTGCGGGGTGGACGCGAGCTACCTCGCGACGCCTCCGAGCCCGGTGCCCGACTGCCGGCGGCTCGTCTGCGTTGGGCGCCTCTGCGAGCAGAAGGGGCAGCTCCTGCTCGTCGAGGCCGCCGCGCGGCTGCGCGCCGAGGGGGTAGAGCTCGAGCTCCTGCTGGTCGGAGACGGCGAGCTCCGCGCCCCGATCGAGGCGCTCATCGCGCGCCACGGGCTCGGCGACACGGTCCGGATCACCGGCTGGCGCGGCGGCGCGGAGGTACGGGCCGCGGTGGAGGGCGCGCGCGCCTTCGTCCTGCCGAGCTTCGCCGAGGGGTTGCCGGTGGTGATCATGGAGGCCCTGGCGCTCGGCAGGCCCGTCATCAGCACCTACGTCGCCGGCATTCCCGAGCTCGTCGTGCCCGGCGAGTGCGGTTGGCTCGTCCCGGCAGGGTCGGTGGATGCCCTGGCCGAGGCGATGCGCCAGGCGCTCGCGACACCAGCCGACGAGCTCTCCGCGATGGGCCGCCGAGGACGGCACCGCGTTGCGACGGAGCACGACGCCGCGCGCGAAGCCGGCGACCTCGCGGTGCTGTTCGTTCGGGCGATGGGTCGCCCGGAACCCGCGCCTTCACCCTAGTTCATCACCCATGCCGTCTATCATCATTCCGGCCTACAATGAGGGGAGCACCATCACGCGGTGCCTCGATTGCCTCCTCGCCGGGGCGGGAGCGGACGAGCTCGAGGTCATCGTCGTTTGCAACGGTTGTCGGGACGACACCGCGGCTCGTGCCAGAGCGTTCGAGGACCGCGGAGTGACGGTGATCGAGACGGAGGTGGCGTCAAAGAGCAACGCACTGAACCTCGGCGACGCCCGGGCGACCAGGTTTCCCCGGTTCTACCTCGACGCCGACATCCAGCTCGGGATCGAGGCCGTGCGCGAGGTGACGGCCATGCTCGGTGATGACTCCTCGCTGGTTGTCGCGGCGCCGCGACCCGTCGTGGACCTCTCCGGGAGAGGTTGGGCCGTCCGCGCGTACTACCGCGTGTGGACCGAGCTCCCGTACTTCAAGGAGGGGATGGTCGGCTCCGGCGTCTACGCTTTCTCACGCCGGGGTCGTGCCCGCTTCGGCGCCTTCCCCGACATCATCGCCGACGACGAGCTGGCGCGACGGATGGCAGCGCCCTCCGAACGCGCCAACGCACCGAACGCCACCTTCACGATCACACCGCCGACCCGCCTTCGCTCCATCGTTGACGTGAACACGCGGGTGCGGGCGGGTATGTACGAGCTCGAGGCACGCTTCCCGGAGCTGAGCGTCAACAGGAGCACTAGCCCGCTGCGAACGCTCGCGGTGATCGCAGCCCGTCCGGACCTCTGGCTGCCGGCGCCCATCTACCTCGGGGTGATGTTCCTCGCGAAAGTGCGGGCGCACCGCAAGCTTCGCCGCGGCCAGCAGCGGCACTGGAACCGCGACGAGACGGCGCGTGGTCGGTCGTGAGGCGAACGAGCGGATCAGGTCCGTCCCGTTCCATGGCGCTCCTTCTGCGCGTCATCCCAAGGCCGAATTTGACAACCCGGAACGTCAAGGAAGACGCTGACCGCTGAGCACGTCGCCACAAACCCTGTGGTGAAAGGGGAACCATGGATCTCTCAACGTCCCGTGCGCCCATCTCCGCAGCGATGTCTTGGTTGCTCGGCATCGCCTCCGCGGCCATGCTGCTCGTGCCCATTCCCCTGATGTTCCTCGTCACCCTTTCCTTTGACGAAGCTTGGGTCATTGGAGGGGTAACGAACATTGCGCTCCAGGGGACCTTCGGAATGGGCTCTACCATCGGCTCCTCGTCCACCGGTGGCGTCTACCTTCTGGGCGAACTCGTCCTCGCAGCCGCGTTTGGGAAGCATCTCTGGCTTGCCCGCCTCTTCGTCTACTCGACGCTTCTCCTGTTCGTCCGCGAGGTCTGGCTCCTGGCCGGCCACTTCGCCCAGAACGGGCGCGAACGGCTGCTCGCGGTTTCCCTCGCGCTTGGCGTCCCGGGCCTCCTCTACTTCTCGGCGGTAGCGCACGGCACGACGCCAGCGCTCTGGCTGCTCCTCCGAACGCTCCGCCATTGGTCGTTCGGGCGCGCGGGGAAACCACTCTGGCGGCACGCCACGGAGGCCGGGCTCCTGCTGGGCGCTTGCGTGGCCACCCGCCTCGATTTCGCCTTGGCGCTGCCTGCCTTGCTGCTCGCATCCTCCGTCTCCGGCCCCCAGAGGGCGCCTCAACTCCGTCGCGCCACAATTAGCATTGCGGTGGCCGCCGTCGTCTTGGGACTCAATTTCTCCGGCATGGCTCTTCTCACTGGCCAATCCTTGTCGGAGAACACCAGAGCAGCCTCCTACGCCACGGGAATCCAGGAGCTTCTTGCCGGGATGCACCCAAACCTCTTTTCGCTGAAGACAATCGCCTTACAGGAATCCTATCCCCTTGGCCTTCTCATGGTGGCGGCAGTCATCGCGATCCCGAGGCAGTGGGCGCGCAGCGCCGGAGACGCCGCGAGCGAGGCGCTACGGACACTCCTCTGCTTCGCCCTCCTTTCGGTGGCGGTCTGGCTTGGCTCACCGAAGCAACTCTACCGCTACCTTCTCCCTGGGTTGGTCCTAACTCAAGTCGCACTGTCGCTCTCTCTGCTCCCGGCCTCAGAGCGCCTGCGGCGCTCCCAGAGGCACGCTGTTCTACTCTCCCTCTCCATTTGGTCCCTGGGGCAGCTGGGGGCAGAGTTCGTGCGCAACATTCGCATTGGCCTTCACGGCGACAGCGACAATGTTGTTGCCTGGTTTTCCAAGGAGAGGAGCCCCTCAGGCCTCTACTCTTTCCTTGCACTCAGGACCCAAAGGATGACGGCCAGCTATCTCGAGAGACTGCCGCCTGAGACAGCGACATGGTGCATTGGACCGGACTACCTTGATATGATCTACCTGACTGGTCGCGAAGTGCGCAGTATCGAGACCCTTGGGCCAGGACGACTCGACACCCCAACGCTAATCCTCTATCGCCCCACTGCAATGGGGAACGACTTGAATCTGTCATACGAGGCTCAGACCTGGTTCAGGGAGAACTGCGTCGTGGAGCAGGTATTCGGCACCACAATCGTATATCGGCTCACCGGGTCTCTCCCAAGCGATCCCGGCCTCCTACGCTGGAGGGAAATGCTGTAGTTCGCGGCGCGGAGTAGTCCGCGAGAACCCGGCCTTCATCCGACCACGAACTTGTGAACCCTGGCCCCAAGCCAACGCTTG
Organism: uncultured Polyangiaceae bacterium; assembly: GCA_964454025.1. Classification (GTDB taxonomy): domain Bacteria; phylum Myxococcota_A; class Polyangia; order Polyangiales; family Polyangiaceae; genus JAFGBI01. The sequence goes on from CAYVRP010000046.1 coordinate 17,081, forward strand.
ATGAGTTCGGCCGCGGCTACCGGGCCCAACAAGCCGAGGCCGAAAAGGATAACCGACGTCGCCAGCGAGTCGAAGTGCGGCGGGTGAACGCCAGGGGACCGCGGAAGGCCCACGAGGTCACCCACGTGCCAGATTGCGACGATTCCGACGTAGTGGAATAGATCGCTCATCAGCAGGATGGCCAGGGAGCTTCTCCCAAGCGCATCGAGCCAAGAGCGAAGTCTCGTCTGCGTGTTGGGCAATGTGAGCGCCCACATCAGGACGAAAAAGCTCGAGATTACGATGCTGGCAATTTCGTCGCTGACCAATGCAGGTATTGGGCCAGGGCGCCCCAGGAATTTGCCCCAGAAGTAGCTCTCCAAGGAGGTTGCGACCTGCCCGATGAGCGCCAGCACCAGGACGAAGCGGCGCCGAGGCATCAAGAAGGACACGATGGGTGCCCAGTTCAGCGACATCCAGACGCCGGCCCAGAAGAAAGGTAGGCGCCACAAAATGAAGTGCGTGCTTTCCTGGAAGCCGTGCGTGATGTTGTAGTAATGACGGGCTGTCTCTATGGCGAGAAGAGCAAGGCAGGCGGAAAGGGAGCTCCTCGGGGCTCGAGTGGTCCAGGTTACCAGCGGCGGAAGCAGCAGGAAGACCTGGATGAGCAGCACCAGAAACCAATACGCTCCGTAGTAGGGACCGTTGGTGAGCAGCGCCTTGACTAGGCTCCAATAATTGGGTTTTGGCTCGTAAGCAATTGTTAATGCGAAACCGGGAACCGACCAAAGAAGATATCGTAACGCGATGCGGCGACTGGCTTCCCAGGCGGCCTTCCAGCTCTTCGCAAAACGCGCCATGATGAACCCTGAAACGAAGAGAAATACTGGGACGCACTGCAACGCCATGTTTCGAGCACTGTGCTCGATGACCGCGTCCCAGAGTGGCATTGTACTATATGTGCCTCGCTGGAGTAGTGCTTCGCGGGCGAAGATGCGGTGGCCGGTGGAATGGCACAGAACCATCGCGGCGATCGCTGCACCCCGGATTGCAGGGATGTTCTTCCAAGCCATGGGGGCAGCAACAGGTGGCGCATTTCTTGGTTCTCCCGTCATGTTCGGACCTCCGGAACGTGTCAAGGCCAGTGAGACAGCGGGGGCATGAAATCTACGAAGGAGGTGAGAGGTGTGGTTCCCCCGTGTCCCTAAACACCGTCTTGCGCCGCGCGTGCTGAGCTGGCGAGGTCGCGGTCATACTCTGCCGGGGACTTGTGGTCGAGGGTCGAGTGGAGTCGGCGCTGGTTGTGGGGGTGTCAGATTTCTTGTGCAAGTTGACTCGGGCAGGCAGGCGTCCTTCGAAGAAGATGTGGGTCTTCCGCCGGATCTGTGGGCGGGGCACCGGTGAGGCGGATGGCTCGGCGCTCGTCACATAGCTCGCTTCGCGGGGTCGTGATGGCGTCCCGCCCGCGACTTGCGCGCCGAGCGCCGGTCAGCCGACTTGGCGGGAGAGGGTGCACCGTGCGACAAGCGGGGTTTCTACTCCAACCACCCCTCGCACGATGCACGTCGAGTCTATCCTGCGCCGGCTCCAACAGCACCCTGGATTCGTGTATGCCAAGGCGGAGTGGGCGGGCACGGTTGCTCACCCTGCGATCCACGTTCACGTCCGTCCGCGCAAGGGCTCGAAGGGGGTCTGCTCGACCTGCTTCCAGAAGCGGCCGGGCTACGACCAGCTGGGTACGCGATTGTTCGCGTTCGTGCCCTTCTGGGGCCTCGCCGTCTGGCTCGTGTACGCCATGCGCCGGGTCGACTGCCCGCGGTGCGGCGTTACCGTCGAACTGGTGCCGTGGGCGGCCGGCAAGATGCAGACCACCCACGCGCTGGTCTGGTTCCTGGCAAGCTGGGCTCGCGTCCTGTCCTGGAAGGAGGTTGCTCGCCGCTTCGGGACGAGCTGGGACACCGTCTTCCGGTCGGTCGAGCACGCAGTGCGATGGGGCCTCGCCCACCGGAATCTCGACGGCATTCGCGCCATCGGCGTGGACGAGTCGGCCTCGAAGAAGGGTCACAAGTACCTCACCCTCGTCTAGCAGCTCGACCACGGGGGTCGGCGCCTGGTCCATGTCGCTCGCGATCGCACGGCCGCATCCTTCAACAGCTTCTTCGACTTGCTCGGCGAAGAGCGCTCCAAGGCGATCATCTTCGTCGCGAGCGACATGTGGAAGGCGTTCCGCAGCGTGGTGCGGCGGCGCTCCTCGACGGCCTACGCGTCGACCCGCCGTCCCATCCCGCGCTCCGTCAGGATCTGCCACGGTCCCGTCCACCGCGAGCCCCCAGAACAGCCCGGGAGGAGCCCATCACGATGGGGGGCGGAAGCGCGAGACGGAACAACGACCTCGACATCGCCACCGGCGCCGTCGAAGGCGCCGTGCGCAACCTCGTCGGCCTTCGCCTTGACGGCCCGGGGATCCGTTGGGGGCGAGAACGTTCCGAACTCGTCATGCACCTCCGCTGCATTCTCCTCAACGGCCAGTGGGACGACTTCCGCCGCCTCCTGGAACACTCGCGCCTCAAGCTCGCGCCGCAGTCAGCACCTGGACGGCCTCACGACGCGGTACGCCAGGAGGCAGCGTGACCGGTGGGGCGGGTGTCCAGAATGAAGGATCTACACCCGATCCGCGCTCAACCCGGCTCCGTAGGTGATCGAATGTACACCTCCTCTTGTGCGTACGCCCTGCGCTCACCCCGGATTGCCGCCCGCCGCAAGAACCCGCCGCAGGACTGTACCTAGCCCCTGCTCGCGATCGTAGAACGTCGCCTCCAGCCCGGCGCAGGCCAACTGCGCCGCGCGGTAGACGGCCTCGTCGCGCACGAGCCGGAGAACCTGTTCTACGTAGCTCTGGACGTCGTCGGTGCGGGCCTCCAGGCACGCGGGACGGAGCAGTTCAAGCGCCGGGACGACCGCGCAGGTGATGACCGGGCGCCCCGCGAGCACAGCCTCCGCTGCGGTCATTGGCAGCCCCTCCGCAAACTCGCTTCGGGTCGGAACGATGCAGGCGTGATTGCGACCGTAGATCTCAAGCTGCTCCCCGGGTGAGGTCCAACCGTGCAGGATCACCACCTCGCCCAGCCCCAGGTCGTCGCGCGCACGCACCAGCGCCTCCAGATCGGGCCCCCCACCGCACAGCTCCCATCGCACCTCGCCCGGACACACTGCCTCAACGCGACGGGCTATCTCCAGGATATCGAAGACCCCCTTCTCCCGGGTGATGCGGCCCACGAAGAGGATGCGAAAAGGCCGCTGGGTCCACGGAGGGGTAGGAGAAATACCAGCGAAGTACTCCCGCCGGAACTGAGCTCGGATGTCGAGGAGCGCGGCGCGAGTGGCTCCTCCGGTCAACTCCCGAACCTGCCGGAGACAGCTTGGGGACACGCCTAGCACGGCCAGCGGGACCTCCCGGAAGAAGCGGGCGTTGAGCGGCCAAACCACTCGGTCTATCGCGCGCCGTGGCGGGTGGCCCTCCGGCCAAAGGGTGTTGTGCAGGACCACTATCAACTCTGCTCCGGCGTGCCGGAAAAGCTCCATCATGAAGTAGTGGGTCACCCCGGAGTCGACCAGCACCGCGTCGGCGTGAAATTCCCGGGCGCTCTTCACCAGCCCCCGGGCGTACCTCCACTCGCCGACGTGATGGCGCCAGCCAATGGCACATGGCTTGGGGCGGTGCTCCAACGTGAAAAGGCCATCCCGAAGCACCGCCTCCCGCGGATGCACGCTCACCATCATCGCTTCGATTCCGAGGTCCCGGCACGCATCCTCGACTTGTCCCGAGAACGAGAGGCTCACCTCTGTCGGGTGCGGAACGCCCCTCTTCCACGACTCGTGTGCAGCGATGAAGTCCGCCGGGCCAGCGGCGGCATAGAACAGGCGTCGGATCAAGGTGGCCCTCCGCGTTCTGCGCTTGTCGACAAGGCCCACCAAGCCTTCCACACCCACTATAACCACGCAAGGCACAGGACAACCGCACCGGGCCGACTACCGCACCGTCGCCCCGCTGCTTGCTCCCGCCACAACCCACAACAAACGTCCTGGCAGCCCCGTCGGTCGCGGTCGCCCGTCCCCGCCCAACCCCGCCCACACGTGGCGAGCAACCCCCTCCTCCCTCGTGTTTACGCCTTCCGACCGTGTTCCGTCGGCGCCCCTGCGTGAAGCCCCCTTCGCCCTGCGTCCATCGTCCACAAGCTGGACTATCGGCCCTTCTCGGCCGATGTCGCCCACTCAACCGGGACTACCACCACGGCGCCGTAGGGCTCGATTTCCACCGCGCTGCCGGCTGGCGTGCCATCTGCCAGGACATACCGTCCGGCGACCACCTCCGCCTCCACAGCCACCTCGGAATCGTTGTAGATAAGTATCGTACGTGCGTCCTCGGGCAGCGCTTCGTCGAACCGCACGACTGCGGAGTTCCGGTACGGCGTGGCCTCCACCTCCTGAACCACAACGTCGTCGATCCACACTCGGTCGGGAAGGTTGGGGTACGGCGTAAGCTGCAGTTGACCCCACTCGTCCGCAGCCGGCGTATAGAGGTAGGTGAATTCACGGATTCTGTCAGTCGGAACGTACTCCGGTTCCTGACTCTCCGAGATCTGGCAGGTGAAAGGCTCCAGCGCGGCACCAGTCCCCTCCAGGTCGGGAGCCACCCAGAAGTGCACCCAATACGTGTGCCCCCCCATCAAATGAAACTCATTGCTGTAGGCCCCGATACCGCCACCCGCCATGTCGTTTCGATCGTAGCGCATGCACGGTCCGAGCACCGGATGCTCATCGCTGGTCACCGTCGAGGTGGACCAATCGAGCGTGCTCCACCCCTCCACCCCCTCGCTGAAGTCAGGGTTAGTGATCAGGTTGTCCCCGATCGGTGTGACGTGATGCGATTGCCACCACATCGACACGCCTACCGCCTCCGTGTCGCCCGACACATCCCGCCAAGCCCCGAGGGAGTATAGATGCTCCTGGTGCTCGGCGTCGAGATGGTAGACAACATAGTCGCGCCACCGCGGGTCCGCGGTCCGAGTCTCCCATGCGAACGGATCAAAGAACGAGGTGTCAGAGAACATCCCCGTTTCAGCCACGTCCTCGCCACCGACGACAAGCGGAATCGAATCGCGACTGAGCGTGAAAATCTCGTTCCCGTTGAAGGTGCCGTTCGTGGGCAGCACATCGCCGTTGACGGAGAGCCCCCCGGTCAGTGCTCCGGGTCTGTTGTAGAGCGCATTGTCGTACAGCACATTTTCTGACGACACCACGTTGTGGTTCACTTGGTGCAGGATTCCGGCCGAGGTCGATCCCGCCACCACGTTCTGTCGCACAGAGAAGCCCTCCGACCCCAGGTCGAAGAACATGCCTTGCCCCAGGGGGTCGCCCCAACCGTCGGAGATGCTGCAACCCTCGCTGGATCCGACGGTGTTGAGTACGATGTTGCGCGCGATCAGCGTACCGCTGATGCTCGGGTTCTGGAACGGTGCGGCTTCATCCCACGTGTATGAATGAATGGCCCCGCAGTCCGACTTAGTATAGCAAGTGTCCTTGAAGACATTGTACGCGACGTGCAGACCAGGGGAACGAAGCGAGAGGCCTGCACTCGCGGTCCGTTGCACACGGTTGTACAGGACACGCCCCCGATCCGCCCGCTCAGCGATGATGGCCATCCCCTGGTCATGGATGGTGAACTCCGCCGACGTCATCCCGAAGCGCGGGTACTCCTCCAGCAATCCGATGTCGCGGATGACGCTGCAACTCACCTCCATGTCCGTCGTCCCCATCACCACGGCTTGACTCATTTGGCCGCGAAAGTCGTTGCCGGTAACGACGTTCCGAGCGTCCACGTCCAGCGGCGCGGACCATCGCGCGAGATGGACGCCCGAGGCCCCAGTGTGTAGGAATTCGCAGCCTTCAACGCGTATGCCCGTCGTGCTGGTGTCCGGATCCGAGGACAGGTCACTGAGATCAGATGACCCCCAAACCCCGGTCTTGGAATAGAAGCGAATCGAAACGTCAACGATTTCGACGCCGCTGGTGTTGCCCAGGTCAATCCCGACGGTGGTTCTGGTTTCGGGGCTCGCTGAGGCGTCCGCCCACCCCGGGGGCTCGACATCGGCCTCATACACGGACGCCTCGAACCTGGCCGTCGCGAAGTCGAGTCCGTCAGGCGGCCAGTAATATAGCCGACGCGATTGGTCATCGTAGAACCACTCCCCCGGGGCATCCAGAAGGCCCCGGTGATCGAGGAGCATGTACCCCCACGCCACGCAGCTATTGCCGTCAGACGCGCAATGCAGCGGCTCGCTCGTCGTCAGCGTATGGGCAATGGCGTCATGCGCGGTCACATTGGCAGCGGCGATCATCCAGCGGATGGGCTTGTAGAACAGCACGGCCCCCGTGAGGTCCGTTGGGGTCTGAAGAGGGCTTGCAGCCGGGAGCGCCGCGTCTGTCACGTCACTGTCTGACTGGGAGTCGATGACGCTATAGTGCCCCGCGGCCAGGTCGATACCAACGGTGATGGATTCTCCCTCCCCGAGATTGGGAAAGCGGGCGATGGTCTGGATCTCACCGTTGACGAAGAACTGGTAGACTTTCTCGCGGGGCGTGTAGCTCGCACCGTTTCTGCTGTACGGTGTCCCCTGCGACAGGGCATCGCCCACATCGAGGGAGTAGATGAGGGGGGACTCGGCTGTAGGTGTCCAATCGTTGGGAAGCCGCCGAGCGCCACTGATGACGGGGCGCGGGCGCGTCAAGTCACCATAACCCTGGATTACCACGGCCGGCTCATAGTGCTGCATTCCAGGGAACGCGATTTGTCCGTAGAACTCGTCGCCGCGCCTGAGACAGATCCGGTCACCGGCAACAAGCGTCACGTCCGCGAGCCTCGACAGAGACCGCCAGGGCCCGCTGCTGGTTCCCGGCTCGGGCGCCCTTCCGTCGGCGCTGTCGTCGCCGTTGGCTGCCAGATAGTAGGTGCAGCCCGGATCGCAATTCCCCTCCCTTGCGCCCGCGCAGATTCGATCCAGTCGCGCTGCCGCCCGCCGCGCACAGAGCCCTGTCTCCGCACCTATGATCTCGTCGACGTCGCCCGTTGGTGGCGCTTCGCCTTCCCCGTACCCGCCGGCTCCCCCACTGGCTTCATGCCGGGAGTCGCCGTCGTCCGACTCGCCTCCACAGCCGCTCATGGTGACCATCCCAAGCAAGACCCAGACACCAAGCCGAAAGTCGGTCATGTCTTCTTCCCTCCGTCCATCGCTCCCGAGTCCTGCAGCTCCAACCGAATGGGTCCGGGTGTCAGGCGCCCAGGCCACGGCCTTCCGTTGTCCCACCTATGCCGAGAAGGAGGGATCATTGGCGGAGCATGGTGGTCATTGGGGCCGGGCTCGGAGATAGGGCACCTTGACGGGCACTGCCTCGGGAAATGCAGGAAATCCCGCCCCGGGGTACGCCCCGCAAGGAAGATGCCGCTCGAGCTTGCGCTCTCCGTCGGAATCCGGCCTGCGCGAGTCACGCTGCTCCTTGAGGTGGCGGCGGCTTGCATGAATCACTGCGTCTTCGCTGGGGGCCGCTGAATTCAACCTCCGGTCAACGATCCGACGTCCCCACGCCCTTCGATGACATCTAGGAGTCGGTTCACGAAGAGAGGCGCCACTCTCACCGCAAAGTCAGAATTGGGATGCGAGTCGCCCGCTGAGTAGGCCTCGCGGAGGAAATTGCCACCCTCCGTCTCGAGCTCAAAGAAGTCGAACAGGAAGATGTTGTCTCCCTCCTCATCCCATTCTTCCTTCACCCAGGTGAAGAACTCCCGAGCCCGTGCCCCGCTCTCCTCACTCGATGCCGCAGCTATGAGTGCGGCGCCCGTCCACAAGATGAAGCGATGATTGGGAAATGAGAGGAGTTTTTCCTTCAAGGCCGCGTACTGCAGTCGGTAGTTCTCCAGGCTCCTGCGGCTCGACATTACGTCCGGCGTACCGGTGTCCGGCTCTATGTCGCTCACCGGGAAGCAGTGCTTGAACACGATTACTTCGTAGGATTGCGTGAGCATCTCCAGGGTGTCCTGCTCGAGGTACGGGCTGTCACCCCCGTTTGCAACCCAGATCGTGTAGTAGTCGTACGGGTAGTTTGCCCACTCATAGGGGGTGTCTGGATAGGCTCGCTCCTCGATGACGTAGGAAGTCCCCTCGCGTTCGTTGTAGGCTCTGATCGCCTCCGGCACGCCCCCCTCCCAGATCACTTGACCGGTGCTGTGGTGCAAGAAGACGACGCTCGTATCGCTCGGGAACCGATCCGTCGGGTACGTGCTGCCACCGCCGGTCGCCTCGTTGCCACCGGTCGCCTCGTTGCCACCGGTCGCCTCGTTGCCACCGGTCGCCTCGTTGCCAC
>CAYVRP010000046.1:25577-51394 GCA_964454025.1 uncultured Polyangiaceae bacterium
GTTGCCACCGGTCGCCTCGTTGCCACCGGTCGCCTCGTTGCCACCGGTCGCCTCGGCACCACCGGCGGTGTCCTCACCACCCGTCGCCTCCGCGCCGCCCGCTGTCGCGCTCCCGCCGGTCACGGGGCTGCTGCCGCCCGTTTCGCTCCCGACGGTCGCCTCGTTGCCTCCCGATCCCTGCTCGCTGGCGGCTACCCCGCCCTCACCGGCGGGATCTCCCGTTGCGTTCCTACTGCCGCCAGCGGTCGAGCTGGCATCGTCTTCGGACTTGCCGCAACCTCCCGTCGCGAATCCGCCCGCCATCACCGCGACCGCCACAAGACCCAGCCAGCTTCGCCTCATCGCGCCCTCATGATTGTCTTCCGGTTTCCGGACGCTCGTTCTTACACGGCGACCGTTCGTTCACCAAACCTCACGGCGGGAGTGAAACCCTGTCGGGGGCGTTCGTCGGTAATTCGCGGGGTTACCTGGTCGGAGCCGCGGGGTCCCAATTGCGACCGTCGCTTCCCGTTTCCGCCGGCCCTCGGGTTCGAAGACCCACGCCGCCGTGTCGACCGGTCGAGGCGCTCGCTCTCCGTGTCGCCCCTACCCCCCCACCGCCACCCCCCGCAAGTACTCCCCGTACTCGCTCTTCCCGAGCGCCGCGGCCGCGCGCTCGAGGCCGGCGCGGTCGATGAAGCCCATGCGGTAGGCGATCTCCTCGAGGCAGGCGACGTAGGTGCCCTGTCGCTTCTCGAGGGTGGCGACGAACTGCGAGGCGTCGAGCAGGCTCTGGTGGGTCCCGGTATCCAGCCAGGCGTAGCCACGGCCCATGAGCTCCACGCGCGCACGCCCCTCGCGGACGTAAGCGTTGTTCAGATCCGTGATCTCGAGCTCACCGCGGGCGGAGGGGCGCTGCGTGGCGGCGAGGTCGAGTACGCGGTTGTCGTAGAAGTAGAGGCCGGTGACGGCGTAGTTGCTCTTGGGCTTCTGCGGCTTCTCCTCGATGCCCAGCACGGCACCGCCGGGGCCGAGCTCGACCACGCCGTAGCGCTCGGGATCCTGCACCCGGTAGGCGAAGAGCGTCGCCCCGTTGAGCTCCTTCACAGCTCGCTGCAGCATCTCCGAAAGCCCGGCGCCGTAGAAGATGTTGTCCCCCAGCACCAGGCACACGGAGTCGCCCCCGACGAACTCGCGCCCGATGATGAAGGCCTCCGCGAGGCCGTTCGGCTGGGGCTGCTCGGCGTAGGAGAAGCGCAACCCGAGGGGCTCGCCGGTGCCGAGCAGTCGCTCGAAGCTCGGGCGATCCACCGGGGTCGTGATGATCAGGATGTCCCGGATCCCGGCCAGCATCAGGACCGAGAGGGGATAGTAGATCATGGGCTTGTCGTAGACCGGCAGGAGCTGCTTCGAGAGCGCCAGGGTGAGCGGGTGGAGCCGGGTGCCGGCGCCGCCGGCGAGCACGATGCCCTTCATGTCTGTTCCCTCCGCGGGCGGAGCACCGCCTGCCCGCGAGCGGGAGCTTCGGCGATCTCGGCTGGGATCTCCAGCGCTTCGCGCCGATACGGGGGAGGCGGGGGCTCCCGCGCGGCAGGCTCGACCACCGAGGGAGTCCGGCGGCCCCGACTTCCGCCTCCGGCGGGCAGTTGGCGGGGCCGGGCACGCAGGCTATACGGCGCCTGGAGGCGCGCGTGGACGTCACTCCCCTCTCCCTGCCCGACCTGAAGCTCATCACACCGCGGGTGTTCCGCGACCACCGCGGCTTCTTCCTCGAGACGTACCAGGAGGCGCGCTACGAGGCGGCGGGGATCTCGGCGCGCTTCGTGCAGGACAACCACGCCCGGTCGACGGGGGGGACGCTCCGAGGGCTACACTATCAGGCGGTCCCGGGGCAGGCGAAGCTGGTCCGCGCGGTGCTCGGGCGGGTGTTCGACGTGGCGGTGGACATCCGTCCCGGGTCGCCCACCTTCGGCAAGTGGGCCGGGGTGGAGCTCGACGCGGAGACGCACCAGCAGCTCTTCGTCCCCATCGGCTTCGCCCACGGCTACGCGGTGCTGAGCGAGGTCGCCGAGGTCGAGTACAAGGTGACGAGCTACTACGATCCGGCGCAGGAGCTCTCTATCCGCTGGAACGACCCGGAGCTCGGCATCACCTGGCCGGTGGCCGAGCCCCTCCTCTCCCCTCGAGACGAGGCCGCCGAGTCGTTCGCGAGCTTCCGGTCGCGGGTCGGGCGATGACGGTCTGGGTCGCCGGCGCTAGCGGGATGCTCGGGCGCGCGGTGGGCGCCGAGCTCGCCCGCCGCGGGCTCGAGGTCGTCGGCACGGATCTCGAGGTGGACATCGCCGACGCGGGGGCGGTCACCGAGACGCTGGCGCGGACGGGCGCCTCCCACGTCGTCAACTGCGCCGCGTACACCCGGGTGGACGACGCGGAGCGCGAGGAGGAGCTCGCGCGTCGCGTGAACGCAACCGGCCCCGAGGTGCTCGGGCGGGCGGCGCTCGAGCAGGGCGCCGCGCTGGTGCACTTCTCTACCGACTACGTCTTCGCCGGGGAAGGCCGCCAGCCCTACGTGGAGGACGACCCCACGGCGCCACGCGGCGCCTACGCACGAACCAAGCGCGAGGGAGAGGAGCGGCTCCTGGCGCTCGGTCCGGGACTCCGGCTCCACCTCGTCCGCACGAGCTGGCTCTTCGGGCCCGGGGGCAACAATTTCGTGGTCACGATGCTGGGGTTGATCGCGAGCCGGGATGAGCTCCGGGTGGTCGCCGACCAGCACGGGCGCCCCACCTACGCGCCCGACTTGGCCGCCGCGGCGCTCGACCTCGCGGGCCTCGGCGCCGGAGGCGAGCGGGCGCCGGACGGCTGCTACCACTTCGCCAACGCGGGGGAGACGACCTGGCACGGGTTCGCCTGCCAGATCCGCGAGCGGGCGGCGGCGCTCGGCTTCCCGGTGCAGGCCCGCGTCGTGCATCCCGTGACCACGGCGGAGTTCCCGCGGCCGGCGCCGCGACCGGCCTACTCCGTCCTCGACACGACCCGGATCGCAGCGGCGCTCGGCCGCTCGCCGCGGCCCTGGCACGAAGCGCTCGACGAGTACCTGACGGCGCTCGCCGCGGAACGGGCCGGCGGCGCCGCGCCGGGGCGCCCCCCGGCTCCACACTGATCCCCGGTGCACAGCGCCCGAACGACCCACGAGCACCCCATGCGGCAACCCAACAACGTCCTCGTCACCGGCGGGCTCGGCTTCATCGGCTCCGCCTTCATCCGGTACCTGTTCGCGAAGAGACTCCTGACGGGCAAGCTCGTCAACCTCGACGCGCTCACCTACGCGGCCAACCCCGCCAACGTGGCCGGCGCGGTGGACGAAGCGCGTTACCTCTTCGTCCGCGGTGACATCTGCACGCCTGGGCTGGTGGCGGAGCTGGTGGAGGCGCACGCGATCGACACCATCGTGCATTTCGCCGCGGAGACGCACGTGGACCGGAGCATCCTCGGGCCGGAGGCGTTCGTGCAGACCAACGTGGTCGGTACCTTCCGCCTGCTCGAGGCCGTGCGCGCTCACCCCGGGGTGCACCTGCACCACGTCTCCACCGACGAGGTCTACGGCTCCCTCGGCCCGACGGGCCTCTTCACCGAGGAGACTCCGTACGATCCGCGCTCGCCCTACTCCGCGTCCAAGGCCGCCTCGGATCACCTCGTGCGCGCTTACGGCCACACGTTCGGCGTCAGCATCACCCTCTCCAACTGCTCCAACAACTACGGCCCGTTCCAGTTCCCCGAAAAGCTCGTCCCGCTGATGATCCTCAACATGCTGGAGCGCAAACCGCTGCCGGTCTACGGCGACGGCGGCAACGTTCGCGACTGGCTGCATGTGGACGATCACGCGGAGGCGATCTGGACCATCGTGACCCGAGCGGCGCCGGGGTCGACCTACAACGTGAGCGGCGCCACGGAGCGCACCAACCTCGCCCTGCTACGGGAGCTGATGCAGGCGGTGGCTGAGCTCACCGGCGCCGAGGTCGGCGAGCTCGAGCGGCTGATCACCTTCGTGAAGGACCGCCCGGGGCACGACCGGCGCTACGCCCTCGACGCGAGCCGGCTCCGGCAGGACCTCGGCTGGGCACCTCGCCATGACCTACATGGCGGCCTGCGCGAGACGGTACGCTGGTACCTCGACCACCCGGAGTGGATCGAGTCCACGCGGAGCGGGGCCTACCGCGAGTGGATCGACCAGAACTACGGGGCGCGCTGAGCCCCACGGAGCCGGCGGGACCATTCACTCCGCGGGGATCGCGGGCGGCGAGGGCGCCGGGCGCTGGCTGCCCGCGACGCGCGCGGAAGATCGCGCTGCGACACCCTCCCCTGGCCCGGCGGCGTCCGCGGGGGCGGCCGGGTGCGGGCGGGCGCCGTCGCCGGGGAGGCGCAGTCCCGCCAGCCGTTGCTCGAGCGCGGTGAGGGCGGCGAGGAACGGCGCGCGCTCCTCGGCCGGGAGCCGCGGCGCGAGGGCGCGCGTGGCGGCGATGCCGTCGACGAGGTTCGCGAGGTACTCCGCGCACTGCTCGGGGGTGCGCTGGGCGAGGGGGGTGCCCTGGTCGGCGAGCTCCCGCTCGAGGAAGTCCACGTAGAGCTCCGCCTCCGTCACCAGCTGGTGTGGGCGGCTCCGATCGGTGCGCGCGTCGAGCTTGCCGTAGACGTGCCCGACCATCTCCTCGAGGGTCATCCGCCGCTGGAACCAGCGGACGTTGGGGCCCGGGCAGATGGACGGCGTGACATCCTGCTCGATGCCGCGGAGCCGCTTCACGTCGCCGCCGAGATCGTGGCAGATGCAGGTCGGCGCGAGCAGGCGCGCCCGCACCCGGTCGCGGATCTCCGGATCCGCGAGGGCGGGATCGTGATCGAGCTGAGGGAGCTTGCGCTGCTGGTAGCCGCGCGAGGCCTTGCAGAGGGGCACCTCGCCGAACTCGTGATCGAGGGCGATGTGGCCCTTGGGGCAGGGGCTCCCGGGGCGGCCCGCGGCGATACGCTCGCGGTGGGCGACCTCGCTGCCGCTGGTCCGCAGGCTCCAGAACGGGACCCCGAGGGGTGAGCCCCAGGTCAGGCGCACGTCCCCGGGGCGGGCCTGCTCCAGCGCCCGGAGCGTGGGCTCCGAGACGTTGGTGACCTCGGGTACCATCAGGAAGGGCGAGGCCCAGCCCGTGCCGTCCAGCCCGAACTGCTCGCGGAGAAATCGATCCTCGCTCGCCGTCCCGATCCCCCCTTGGGCGGTGATGCGGAAAGGCGGAACGGCGGTGGGCTCGGGCAGGCCGCGCGCGGCCACCGCCTTGACGTAGCCCGGGAAGAGGCCCTCCCCGAGGGTGTCGCGGTGGAGCCTGAACGCCTCCAGGATAGGAGCGAGGAGGACCCCGGCGGTGGGGAAAGCGTGCCCGCCGCAGTTGAGCCCGCTCTCGATGCGGTACTCGGACACCCAGATCCCGCGCCGGGTGAGGAGTCTTCCCTGCACCTGCGCCGAGCGAAGATCTGACACCTTGAGGATCACCCGCTTCTTCGGAGGCCGGCCGTCGACCGGGAAGAACGCGTCGAACTCCCCGATCGCCGCCGACACCCGGGGGTTGAGACCGGCCGAGAGCACGACGGCCCCCTCGAGCTCGCTCAGGGCGAAACCGCGAAGCGCCGCCACCGCGTCCGACTCCCCGGGCGGGCGAGGCCGGCCGCGCTTGTCGACCGCGCGGTCGAGCTTGGTCATGATGTTCACGTCGATGTCACCGGGGACCAAAGCTGCCCGGATCCGCTCCTCGAGCGCCGTCCGCTCCGCCCCGGGGGCGAGCGCAAGCCAGCGCCGGTAGTCGGCCGCCAACGGGGCCGAGTCGGGGAGGAGCGCGAGGTAGCGTTGGATGCCCTCGGGGTCGTCGAACCGGCCGGCCTGAAGCTCGTGGAATTGGCGCCGTGCTTCCCGGTGGACCAGGGTGAGGTAGGCTGCGATCCGCCGCGCACGCAGGTCCGCCCCGGCCTCGATCGGGTCGTACGGCTGCCCGAGCCGCGCGCACCAGTCTCGCCGGACCTGCTCGATGAGGGTGTCGTCGACCAGCGAGATCACCGAGGAAAGCCCGTACCGCGAGACGCGCAGGGGCGTGTCGATAGTGAAGCCGATCCCCATCACGGCGATGTGGAACGTGTGGTGTGGGCTGGGCATGGTCGGGCCGCCGAGTTTGCACGAATTCGGAACGTTACGCACGTCACAGTCGGGTCATCCCGGCACGGGAGGCAGCCAGCGCGGCGCGGGAAACCGGCCACGGACCCGGTAGCCTATTCCGCGACCGCGGTGCCCGTGCCAGGGTGCGCGCCATGGCACTGCCGTCCTACCCCCTGCTCGGCCGCGTCGCTCTCGCCACCCTCGCCATCAGCGTCCCGACCGTGCTCGATGGTGTGCGGGGCGTCGTGTCGGCCCGGACCTGCGACGCCCGGCTCGACCGCTGGTCGCGGCGCCTGCTTCGTCAGGCTGGGGTCACCCTGGACGTACGCGGCAAGGAGCGCATCGACCCGGCCAGGACCTACGTGATCATGAGCAACCACCAATCGTACTACGACATCCCTGTGCTCTTCCAGGCGCTCGGGCTGCCGATGCGCATGGTGGCCAAGGAGGAGCTCTTCCGCATCCCGGTCTGGGGACGCGCGATGCGCGACGCCGGCTTCATCCCCGTGGATCGCAGCAA
This sequence comes from uncultured Polyangiaceae bacterium, assembly GCA_964454025.1. GTDB lineage: Bacteria > Myxococcota_A > Polyangia > Polyangiales > Polyangiaceae > JAFGBI01. The sequence continues at coordinate 32,267 of CAYVRP010000046.1, forward strand.
GGGACGCGAGGCGCTCAACCGCCTCTTCGAGGCCCGCAAGCGCCTCGAGCAGGACGGCACCCACCTCTGGATCGCGCCGGAGGGGACCCGCAGCCCGGACGGGCGCCTGCTCCCCTTCAAGCGCGGGGGCTTCCAGCTCGCGTCAGTGACGGGGCTGCCGATCCTGCCGGTGTCGATCGACGGGAGCATCGAGATCCACCGCCGCGGGTCCCACTACATACACCGGGGCGTCACCGTCCGGGTGACCGTCGGCGAGGCCGTCGATCCCGGCGCGTTCGGCCGCAAGCGGATGGAAGAGATGATGGAGGTGGTCCGCTCCGCCATTGCGCGCCCGCTCGGGCAGCAGGCGGCAGAAAACGTCAACGGGGGCGACCCCGCCGGGGCGGACGAGGTCCCCGTCCACGCGGCCACCGAGGCGACACCGCCCAGGCGCTCCGAGGACGCTTCCGGAGTGGCGTGAGCACGCGCGCCGAAGGCCCGAGACTGGCCCGCGGCCGGGCGCCGTGACGGAACCTGCGCAACCCGCTCGCGCGGCGGCCGACGTGAGAGTATCCGGCCGCCGCTCGTCAGGCGGCGCCGGCTTGCCCCCCGAGGTACGCCGATGCACCGCCCGCATGAGCTCGAAGCCGCCCCCGTCCTTTCCCCCGCGCCGCCCCCGCTCCAAGGGGCAGCGGCCTCGCTCGAGGAGCTCGAGCGCTCGCTCGCGCACCAGGACGCGGTGCTCCGACGTGCTTTTACCGAGTTCCGCGAGCTCGCGGACCGCCGCCGCCCCGTTCCGGTTTCCGCCGACGATTGGAGCGCCCTCACCGCGGCGGTCGAGGCGCTCACGGACGCGAGCCACACCGCCACACCTTGCCGCCCGCGCGGCGCCGGATCCCGCGCCTCCTGCCCGGGTACGCGCTGCTGACCCCTCCCCCGCCGACCCCAACCCCAGGAGCCCATCCATGACCTACGTCACCCCCATCGCGCCAACCCCTTGGACCGGCAGCGCACCGCTCACGTCCCTCGACTCCGAGTCCCTGATCATCTACTGCCAGTCCCAGCTCGACGAGGTAGATTTGCAAGTCGCAGCGTACACACACGAGCAGGAGTTCGCGGTCCTCCGCAAGAAAGCGGTGCAGAGCGCACAGGCCGCCTTCGAAGCGGTCGCGACGGGTCAGGCCAACGCCGAAAAGCTGCGTGAGACGCTCACGGCCGCAATCCGGTCCCTGCCGAAAGATGATCCGACGCGCTTGGCGCTCGACGCGGAGTACGACGCTATACCGGCGGACGGGCCCACGAAGGAGTACTGCGACGCCGCCGTGGAGCGGCTTCGGGGACTGTCAGACGAGGTCAGCGGTGACGCCGAGATCAACATGATCCGACTGCAGTCGCTGGTGTCGGCGCGCCAGACCATGGTGGGCCTCGTCACCAACATCCTGTCCAAGATCCAGGCTGGCGAGAAGGCGATCGTCGACAACATCCGCTGAGCGGCGAACCCGCTCAGGGGCTCGCGGCCAGCGGCTGACCTCGCGAGGTCCCGCTCGAGGGGGACCGCGCCGCACCCCGCGGCGCCACGCTCGACGCGGCAGGCGCGACCTCGGGCGGGGTGAGGCGGAAGCAGCCGTCTTCCCCCGTGGAGCCCAGGGTCGTGCCGCCGACGTAGCGAGAAACCTGCGCCAGGTGGTCGCGGAAGGCCCGCTCCAGCGCGGCGCGGCCGGGGCCCGCGAACGGCTCGGGCGAGGTGCCGAGGATCCGGTAGGGGCAAGCCTCCACGTCCAGCCGCTGGCAGCTCCGGTCCTCGCAGCCCTCGGGGCGCTCGAAGGTGAGCCGCGCGAGCAGCCCCATCCCGGTCCACTCGTAGTCGCGGTGCATGCCGAACACCAGGTTGCCGAGGCTGTAGAAGACGGGGTGCCCGCGGTGCCAGCCGATCCCCTGCGGGACGTGCGGGTGGTGGCCGAGCACCGCGTCCGCGCCCCAGCGCATCACCACGTCCACGTACTCCTTGGTGAAGCCCATGGGCATGTCCAGGTACTCGGCGCCCCCGTGGTAGCTCACCAGCACGACGTCATAGGCGCGGCGCGCCGCCTCGAGGTGCTTCGCGAGCCGGTCGAAGCGCGCCCAGGCGACGTGGAACCGGCCGTCGTGCGCGGAGAACTCGCCCTGGTTCCAGATCTGCGTCACCGCGAACAGGGCGATCGACCAGTCGCCGCGGCGGAGCACCACCGGCTCGTACATGCGCTCCGGCTCGCGGGTCGCGCCGACCGCCGCCACCCCCGCCCGATCGAGGTGCTCGAGGGTGCTGAACAGGGCGCGCTTGCCGTAGTCCCAGACGTGGTTGTTCGCCAGCGACACCGCGTCGATACCGGCCGCGGCCAGGACCTCCGCACCCGCGGGCGGTCCGGTGAAGACCAATCGGTTGTGCGGCGACTGCGTCTCTGCCCCCTGATCGCTGAGCTGGGACTCGAGGTTGACGAGGCGTAGATCTGCCGCGCGAAAGAGCGGCTCCAGCGCCTCGAAGGGGCGCACAGCGCCCGGATCGCGGAGGATCTCCTGGCCGAGCTCCCGCGCCAGGCTCACGTCCCCGCCAGCGATCACCACCAGCCGGCGGGGCGCGGCGGTGCCCCGGTCCCCCGCTGACGCCGCTGCCCTGGGCGCGCCGGACCCGCCGGAAGCACCGGAGGGCGCCGCGCTCGCCGCAGGCTGCACCGACGGGACCGCGGGCGCCGCGCTCGCCGCGCCGTCCAGCTCGCCTCGCTCACGGGAGCACCCACCCCCGGCGCTCGCGGCGAGCAGGGCAAGGGCGAGCACGCCGCTCCGAGCGGCCGAGCCGCGCCCCTTCGGGGTTCCGGGAGCGGGCACCGCCATGGCGGGAGTCTGAGGACGAACCAGGCGCGCTGGCAACCCCGGGGCTCACGCCGATCCTGCACGTGCGCCCGCGCCGGGTCTCGGTCCGGAGCACTGGACGCTGCGCCGGATCTTGGCTAATCCCGCTCCTCGTGAAGATCGCGGTCATCGGTACGGGGTACGTGGGCCTGGTCGCCGGGGCCTGCTTCGCCGATTCGGGCACCCACGTCACTTGCGTCGACGTCGACCAGGCCAAGCTCGAGCAGCTACGCGCGGGCAAGGTGCCGTTCTTCGAGCCGCGCCTGGAGGAGCTCGTGCGGCGGAACTGGCCCACCCGGCTCGATTTCAGCGACGACCTCGCGGCGTCCATCGAAGGCCGGAGCGCCGTGTTCGTGGCCGTGGGGACGCCGCCCCAGGAGGACGGCTCGGCCGATCTCTCGCATGTGCTCCGGGTCGCCGAGGACGTCGCCGCCGCGGCCCAGCACGACCTCGTCCTGGTGCTCAAGAGCACGGTCCCCGTGGGCACCAACGCCGCGGTCACCGAGCGCGTCTCCGGGCGCTCGAGCCACCGGATCAGCGTGGTGAGCAACCCTGAATTCTTGAAGGAGGGGGACGCGATCAACGACTTCTTGAAGCCCGATCGCGTCGTCATCGGCACCGAAGACGACGCGGCCTTCGAGGTCCTAGCGCGCCTGTACGCGCCGTTCACGCGGCAGAACAACCGCATCCAGCGCATGAGCCCGAAGAGTGCCGAGATCGTGAAGTACGCGGCCAACGGCCTGCTCGCCACCAAGATCTCGTTCATGAACGAGATCGCCCACCTGTGCGACGTGGCGGGCGCCGACGTCGAGCACGTCCGTGTGGGGCTCGGCTCGGATCGCCGCATCGGCTTCCCGTTCCTCTACCCGGGGCTGGGGTTCGGCGGGAGCTGCTTCCCCAAAGATCTGCGCGCACTGGTCCGCACGGGCAGCGAGCTCGGCGTCGAGCTCGGGGTCGCCGCCGCCGCCATCAAGGCGAATGAGGTGCCGGTGCGCACGATGCTCGCCCACCTCGCGCAGGATCTCGGGGGCGTCGCGGGCAAGACGATCGCGATCTGGGGGCTCGCGTTCAAGCCGCGCACCGACGACGTGCGTGAAGCGGCGGCGATCCGCCTGATCGAGGGCCTGGTGGCCGGGGGCGCCCTCGTCCGCGCCACCGATCCGCAGGCGCTCGAGACGGCCACCGCGAGCCTCACGCGCAAAGGGATCGCGGGGGTGACCTTGCTCCGGGACGAGTACGCGACCTGCGAGGGCGCGGACGCGCTCGTCATCGCGACCGAGTGGAACGAGTACCGCACCCTGGATTTCGACCGCTTGCGCGCGCTGATGCGCGGCCGCCACGTCTTCGACGGCCGCAACATCCTGGTCCCGGAGGCGGTCGCCGACGCCGGGTTCTGGTACCGCGGCGTAGGGCGGCCGCCGCTCGCCCCGCGCGCCTGAGCACCGGACGAGCGCGCCGACCCTACTCCGTGCCCGGTTGCCCGCGGGGCGCGGAGGGGTCGGTGTCCGCCGCCGATGGCACCGGGTCCGTGGGGGGTCCGACGCCGTCCAGCGCGACGAGCGCACCCGCCGCCCCGGCCGCGTCCGCGCCCGTGGGCTCGGTGGCGGCCGGAGCCCCCACCTCCGAGACGTCGGCGGTCGGCACCGTGTCGTGGGGCTGGTCGGGCGCCGGCGCCAGCACCAGCACGCCGAGCGGGGGGAGCCGCAAGAGCAACGACTGGGCGCGCCCGTGCCACGGGATCTCGTCGGTGTGGACGTCGGCGGGTGGGAAGGTCCCGCTCCCGCCGTAGCGGGCTTCGTCGCTCGAGAACCGCTGCTCGTAGCGGCCGGGGGCGGGCGCTCCGATCCGGTAGTCCTGCCGCGGCACCGGTGTCATGTTGAGCACCACGACGACGTGCTCTTCGCCGGCGCGACGCACGAAGGCGAGGACCGAGTTCTCGCGATCTGAACAGTCGATCCACTCGAAGCCGGCCGGGTCCGGGTCGTTCAGCCACAACGCGGGGGTCTCGTGGTAGAGGCGGCCGAGATCAATGAGGTACCGCTGCAGCTGCTGGCGGCACTCCTGGCTCTCGAGGTGCCAGTCCACGCTCGAGTCGTGACTCCACTCGTTGTGCTGCGCGACCTCGACGCCCATGAAGTTGAGCTGCTTGCCGGGACGCATGTACTGGTACGCGAGCAGGAGCCGGTAGTTGGCCTGCCGCTGCCACCAGTCGCCCGGCATCTTCTCGATGAGCGCGCCCTTGCCGTGCACCACCTCGTCGTGCGACAGCGAGTTGATGAACCGCTCGCTGTACTCGTAGATCATCGAGAAGGTGAGCTCGTCCTGGTGGTACTTCCGGTGCACCGGGTCCTTGCCGAAGTACTTGAGCGTGTCGTGCATCCACCCCATGTTCCACTTGAACGTGAAGCCCAGCCCTCCCTCCTCGACCGGCTTGGTGACGCCGAACCAGGAGGTCGACTCCTCGGCGATGGTGATGGCGCCCGGCACCTCCTCGCGGATGATGTGGTTCGTCGCCCGCAGGAACTCGATCGCAGCGATGTTCTCGCGGCCGCCGTGCTGGTTGGGGATCCAGCCGCCGTCCCGACGGCTGTAGTCGAGGTAGAGCATGGACGCGACCGCGTCGACCCGCAGGCCGTCGACGTGGAACTCCCGGAGCCAGTACAGGGCGTTCGCCACCAGGAAGTTCTTCACCTCGGGGCGCCCGAAGTTGAAGATCAGCGTGCCCCAGTCCGGGTGCTCGCCCTGGCGCGGATCCTCGTGCTCGTAGAGGGCGGTGCCGTCGAAGCGGCGCAGGGAGAAGTCGTCCTTGGGAAAGTGCGCGGGGACCCAGTCGACGATGACCCCGACGCCGTGCTGGTGCAAGAAGTCGACGAACCAGCGGAAATCGTCGGGGGTCCCGTAGCGGGCCGTCGGCGCGTAGTAGCCGGTCACCTGGTAGCCCCAGGAGGCATAGAAGGCGTGCTCGGCGACCGGCATCAGCTCGACGTGCGTGAACCCGAACTTCTTGACGTGCTCGACGAGCAACGGCGCGATCTCGCGGTAGCTGAGGGAGCGGTTGCCCTGTTCCGGGAGCCGCCGCCAAGAGCCCAAGTGGACCTCGTAGATGTTCACCGGGCGGCGGGTGAGATCGACCTCGGCGCGGCGCGCCATCCACTCCCCGTCCTGCCAGACGTGATTCGCCCGCGTGACGCAGGAGGCCTGCGCGGGGGGCAGCTCCATGGCCCGGGCGAACGGATCGGACTTCAGGCGCAGTGCGCCCTCCCGGGTCTTGATCTCGTACTTGTAGACGGCCCCGACGCCGACGCCCGGGACGAAGATCTCCCAGACTCCGCTCGCCCCGAGGGCGCGCATCGGGTAGTTGCGCGCGTCCCACTGGCAGAAGTCGCCGACGACGCTCACGCGCCGGGCCGCGGGCGCCCAGACGGCGAAGGAGGTGCCGGCGACGCCGTCGATGACCCGCTCGTGCGCTCCGAGGACCTCCCACAGCCGCCGGTGGTTGCCCTCGGCCATGAGGAAGAGGTCGAACTCGCCGAGCGTCGGCAAGAAGCGGTAGGGGTCCTCGCGCTCCCAGCTAGTGCCGTCGGGGGCCACGAAGCGGAAGCGGTAGCCGATCGGCAGCGTCTGCCCGGGCAGGAACACCGCGAAGACGCCGCCGCCGAGCGCGTGCATGTGTACCGGCACCGGGCTACCCGCGAGCAGGCAGAACGCCCCGTGGGCGCCGGGCTGCAGCGCCCGCACCACCACGCCGGTCACGCCGTGCACCGTCGCCGGGTGCGCGCCGAGGAAGCTGTGCGGATCGTGGTGCTCGAGGTTCCGGATCCGTTCGAGCGTCCCGTAATCGAAGACCAGCTGCAGGGTGTCGGGTTCCATCAGGCGTCGTCCTCGCAGGAGAGCAGGATGAGGGTGTGGGGCGCGACGTTGATGGCGAGCCCCTTGGGGACGCGGCTGCCCGGCGACGCCGTGTTGACCACCTCTCGCCAGTGCTGGCCGCGCGGAACGTCGGGAAGGACGAAGGTGCGAGCGCGGGGGCTCGCGTTCAGGACGAGCAGCAGGGTCTGCCCGCGGTTCGGGCGCCCGCGCTCGTCGAGCTCGTCGGAGGCGTCCCCGGGCACGACCATCCCGAGCACGCGGTTGTGCGCGCTGGCCCAATCCTGGTGCGTCATCTCCCCGCCGTCGGGGCGCAGCCACTGCACGTCCTTGACGCCATCGTCGGTGATCGGCGCGCCCGCGAAGTAGCGGCGGCGGCGGAACGCCGGGTTCTCGCGGCGGATGCGGAACACCTCGCGGACGAACTCCAGCAGCGCCTGAGAGCGCAGGTCGAATCCCCAATCGACCCAGGACAGCTCGGAGTCGTGGCAGTAGGCGTTGTTGTTGCCGCGCTGCGAGCGGCCGATCTCATCTCCGTGCGAGATCATGGGGACTCCTTGCGAGAAGGCGAGGGTCGCCAGGAGGTTGCGCTGCATGCGATCGCGGATGCGGAGGATCGGCGCCGCGTCCGTCTCGCCCTCGGCGCCCCAGTTGTGGCTGTAGTGATCGTCGGTGCCGTCGCGGTTCTCCTCGCCGTTGGCGGCGTTGTGCTTGCGCTCGTAGCTGACGAGATCGGCGAGCGTGAAGCCGTCGTGGCAGGTCACGTAATTGATGCTCGCGTGCGGTCCGCGGTCGCTCTCCTGGAAGATGTCGCTCGACCCCGAGAGCCGCGAGGCTAGCTCCGGCACCACCCCCTCGTCGCCGCGCCAGAAGCGCCGCACCGTGTCGCGGTAGCGGCCGTTCCACTCGGCCCAGCCGGGGGGGAACCCGCCCAGGCGGTAGCCACCGGGGCCGACGTCCCATGGCTCGGCGATGAGCTTGGCGCGGGAGAGGACAGGGTCCTGCTGCACCGTGGAGAAGAAGCGCGCGAAGAGGTCGAACTCGTGGGGGCTCCGCCCGAGCGTGGTCGCGAGATCGAAGCGGAAGCCGTCCACGTGCATCTCGGTCACCCAGTAGCGGAGACTGTCGAGGACGAGCTGGAGCGCCCGTGGGTGGTGGACGTTGACGCTGTTGCCACAGCCGGTGAAGTCATGATAGCGGCGGAGGTCGTCCGGGACGAGGCTGTAGTACGCGGCGTTGTCGAGGCCGCGGAAACAGAGCGTCGGCCCACGGTGGTCCCCCTCGCCGGTGTGGTTGTAGACGACGTCGAGGAGGACCTCGATGCCGACGCGGTGAAACGCCTTCACCATCGTCTTGAACTCGTAGACCTGCTCGCCGCGGCCGCCGGTCGCGTAGCGTGGGGTGGGGGCGAAGAAGCCCAGGGTGTTGTACCCCCAGTAGTTCGTCATCCCGCGCGCGACCACCGGCTCCTCGGAAATCGCGTAGTGCACGGGCAGCAGCTCGACCGCGGTGATGCCGAGCGCCAAGAGGTGATCCAGCACGGCGTCGGAGGCGAGCCCGAGGTAGGTGCCCCGCAGGCGTTCCGGAACGTCGGGGTGACGCATGGTCATGCCCTTGACATGGCACTCGTAGATCACCGTCCGGCTCCAGGGCACCCGGGGCGCGCGGTCGTCGCCCCAGGTGAAGGCGCTGTCGATCACCGCGGAGCGAGGCGTGTAGGGGGCGCTGTCGAGGCGGCTCGGCTCGCGATCGGCCTCGCCGTCGGCGCGATCGTAGCCGAAGACCGCGTCGTGCCAGACGAGGTCCCCGAAGATCGCCTTGGCGTAGGGATCGAGCAGGAGCTTGTTCGGGTTGTGGCGGTGACCCTCCCCCGGCGCGTAGGGCCCGTGAACCCGGTAGCCGTAAAGCTGGCCAGGACGCACGTCGGGGAGATAGGCATGCCAGACGCGGTTGGTCCGCTCGCGGAGCGGGACGCGGGCGAGCTCGCGCTGGGGGTCTCGCTCGTCGAAGAGACAGAGCTCGACCCGGGTGGCGGACCGGGAGAAGAGCGCGAAGTTCACCCCCTCCCCGTCCCAGGTGGCACCCAGGGGGTGGGGAGTTCCCGGCCAGATCCGCATCGACGACGCTCCCGTGGCTCACGCTCACCCGCCGGCGGCGAGCACGTCGAGGACGCCTCCGAGCGGGATCGCGACCCAGTCCGGGCGGTTGTTGAGCTCGTAGCCCACCTCGTATAGCCCCTTCTCCAGGAGCTGCACGTCGAGCTGCCGCGCCAACGCGGCCGGGTCGGCCGGAAGCACCCCCGCGGGGCGCGCCGCCTCCAGGTACGCCTCGAGGAACGCCGCGGCGACCCAGCGGTACCAGAGCTGCGTCCAGGGCATGAGCTGGGGGACGTCCTCCTGGCGCACGGCGCTACCGGGCAGATCCCCCGTGAGCACGCCGAAGGCGGCGTAGTGGAAGGACCTCAGCATCCCGGCCACGTCCGCCAGCGGCGACCGCTTGCGCCGTCGCTCCGCGTCGCTGCGCTGTGGCTCGCCCTCGAAATCGATGATCACGAAGTCCTTGCCGGTGTGGAGGACCTGCCCGAGGTGATAGTCCCCGTGGCACCGGATCCGGTACCCCTCGAGCGGGCGATCGACGATCGTGCGGAGCCGAGCGTTGATCTCCCGCTCGCTCCGGAGGAGCCGCCGGGCAAGCTCCAGGGAATTGCCGCTGAGGCGATCCTTGAGGTCCTTGACCATGTCGATCGTGCGCGCCGCGAGGTTGCGCATTGATTGGTAGAACGAGCGGCAGGCGAGCGTGTTCCACCGCTCCGGCGCGAACCCGTCGCCCTCCTCGGAGCGCGCGAGGGCCAGGTGCATCTCACCCGTCCGGCGGCCGAGCAGCCGCGCGACGTCGAGGTAGCCGCTGGCGAGATCGGCGAGGACGGGCGGCGGGGGCCGCCCCATCAGCTCGAGCGGGCTCGCGGTGACCTCGGGGCCCGGCTGTCCGTCACGCCGCGCCGTGAGCGCGCGGTCGTAGTAGCGGGTGACGGAGTCCACGGTATAGCTCCACGCGTCCCCGAGGTTGGGCACGAAGCGCTGCCCGATGAGCAGCGTGGACACCTGACCCTCGCCCCGGCTGACCTCGACGTGTCCGGCGAGCGACGGCACCGGCGCCTCGGAGCCCGTCAGGTGCGCCAGCGCCTCGAGCTCCAGGCTGGGACGATCCTCCACCTTGCGGAGGAGCTTGCCGATGAACTCGTCGCCGTAGATGAACGAGGTGTTGCTCTGCTCGACCCCGAGGACACGGCTGGGCCCGATCGTCTCCGGGTCACGGCCCCGGAGCAGGCGGTGCGGCACGCCGCGGACCTCGAGCGAGCCGCCGCGGAGCCGCTTCTTCTTCGCGGCCAGTTGCAGCAGGGCGCGCGCGAAGCGCGGATCGCTCGAGGCGTCCACGACCACCCCGTCTTGTGTCCCCGTGGGCCCCGCGCAACGCAGGGCGGTGAGCACGCGGCTCCCCGCCGGCGCGGTGGTGGCGAAGGTGAGGGGCAGGACGTACGTCTCCGGCTCTCCCTCCGCGTAGACGACATCGACGTAGGAGAGCGCGACGTTGGCGCCGACGTCCCCGAGCGAGACGTGGTCCACGCAGCGCACGGTCTTGATCTCGCGTGCCTTGCCGCGGAACCACCGCTGGGTGACGAGGTAGGCAGCGAGCGCCCGGTCGATCGGCGCCCGGGCGCGGCCGCGCGGGGTCAGGACCTGCTCCCACGCCCCCTCGACCTCGCGGGGCGAGCCGGAGGCGGGCGCGCGGTCCCGGGCCGAGTCGACCTGCGGCTCGATGGCGAACCAGAAGAACCCATGGGGCCCGATGGTCAGCACGTAGGGCTGCGCGCCCGCGCGGGGGAACTCGACGTGCCCAAAAAGCTCCCGCACCACGCGCCCCTCGAACTCCGACAGGTCGAGCTCGACGTACTGCGAGAAGCGCGACAGGTTCACCACCACCAGGAGGACCTGCTCCTGATAGCGGCGGAGGAAGGCGAGGACCCGGCGGTTCTGCAGGGGGAGCGGCTCGAACGTCCCGCGGCCGAAGGCGACGAACTGCTTGCGCAGGGCGATGATGCGCTTGGTCCACCAGAGCAGCGAGCTCGGGTTGGCCTGCTGGGTTTCCACGTTGCAGGCCTCGAAGTGGTACTCCGGGTCGGTGACCGGGGGCAGGAAGAGGCGCTGCGGATTCGCCCGCGAGAAGCCTCCGTTGCGGTCCGGGCTCCACTGCATCGGCGTGCGCACGCTGTTGCGATCGCCGAGGTACACGTTGTCCCCCATGCCGATCTCGTCGCCGTAGTAGATGACCGGCGTCCCGGGCAGCGACAGCAGGAGCGCGTTCATCAGCTCGATGCGCTTGCGGTTGTTCTCCAGGAGCGGGGCGAGGCGCCGCCGGATGCCGAGGTTGACCCGCGCCTGAGGGTCGCCTGCGTAGGCGCGCAGGATGTAGTCGCGCTCCTCCTCCGTCACCATCTCGAGGGTCAGCTCGTCGTGGTTGCGGAGGAAGATCGCCCACTGCGCGCTCGGCGGGATCTCCGGCGTCTGCGCCAGGATGTCGAGGATGGGGAAATGATCCTCCATGCGGAGCGCCATGTACAGACGCGGCATGATGGGGAAGTGGAAGGCCATGTGGCACTCGTCGCCCTGGCCGAAGTAGGCGGCGGCGTCCTCGGGCCACTGATTCGCCTCCGCGAGCAGCATGCGTCCCGGGAAGTTGGCGTCCACGTGGCGCCGGACCTCGCGGATGAACTCGTGCGTCTCGGGGAGGTTCTCGCAGGTCGTGCCGTCGCGCTGATAGAGGTACGGGACGGCGTCGAGCCGGAGGCCGTCCACGCCTAGCTTCAGCCAGAAGTCGACGGTCTGGATGATGGCCCGCTTGACCTCCGGGTTCCGGTAGTTGAGCGCGGGCTGGTGCGAGAAGAAGCGGTGGAAGAAGTACTGCCCGGCGACCGGATCCCAGGTGAAGTTCGAGGACTCGTAGTCGGTGAAGATGATCCGCGCGTCGCTGAAGCGCGACGGATCGTCGGACCACACGTAGTAGTCGCGCAGCCGGCTGCCCTTGCGGGCGCGGCGCGCCCGCTGGAACCACGGGTGCTGGTCGGAGGTGTGCGCGAGCACCAGCTCCGTCACCACGCGCAGACCGCGCTCGTGGGCGTCCCGCAGGAACTGCTTGAAGTCGCGGAGCGTCCCCACCTGGGGGTGGACCGCCGTGTAGTCCGCGATGTCGTAGCCGTCGTCACGCAGCGGCGATGGGTAGAAGGGCAGGAGCCACAGCGTGGTCACGCCCAGATCCGACAGGTAGTCGAGCTTGGCGGAGAGCCCCTTGAAGTCCCCGATCCCGTCGCCGTCGCTGTCGAAGAAGGCGCGGACGCGGAGCTCGTAGAAGATGGCGTCCTTGTACCAGAGGGAGTTCGCGGGCATGGCTCAGGGCCTCCTCACCCGGAGCAGGTGACCGACCCGCTCGGCGGGATCGAGCCGAACGTAGGCGCGCGGCCCGCGCCAACCGTAGCGGGCACCGTCCAGGAGATCCTCGACCTCGTAGGGCTGGTGCTCCCCGATCCCGAGTGCCCCGAGCGGCACCTCGATCATCCCCTCGGCCACGCGGTGCGGATCGAGGTTGACGACCACGACGAGGTCGTTGCCCGGCGCGTGCTTGTGGTAGGCGAGGATCGAGTCGGTGGTGGCGGGCAGGAAAGCGAGGTTCGACAGCGCCTGCAGCGCGGGGTTCTCCCGGCGGATCCGGTTCAGAGCCCGGATATCGGCCTTGATGTTGCCGGGCTGGTCGAAGTCCCGCACCCGGATCTCGTACTTCTCCGAGTTGAGGTACTCCTCGGAGCCCGGGCGAACCGGGGTGTTCTCGCAGAGCTCGTAGCCGCTGTAGATGCCGTAGAGTGGCGACAGCGTCCCGGCGAGCAGGAGGCGGACGCGAAACGCCGTGCGCCCGCCCTGCTGCAGGTACGCGTGCAGGATGTCCGGCGTGTTGGTGAAGAAGTTGGGGCGGTAGAACTGGGTGATCTCCGGCCGCACCAGCTCGTTCATGAGCTCCATGAGCTCCCACCGCGTGTTCTTCCAGGTGAAGTACGTGTACGACATCGTGAAGCCGACCTTCGCGAGCCCGTACATGCGCTTGGGACGCGTGAAGGCCTCAGCGAAGAAGATCACGTCGGGGTGATCGCGCTGGACCTCCTGGATGAGCCACTCCCAGAAGGCGATCGGCTTGGTGTGGGGGTTGTCGACCCGGAAGGTGCGGACGCCCTGATCCACCCAGAAGAAGACCACATCGCGGCAGGCGGCCCAGAGCGCCTCGCGATCCTCGCACCAGAAGTCGAGCGGGTAGATGTCCTCGTACTTCTTGGGCGGGTTCTCCGCGTACCGGATGCTCCCATCCGCGCGGACGAAGAACCACTCCGGGTGCTCCTTCACCCAGGGGTGGTCTGGCGCACATTGCAGGGCGAGGTCGAGCGCGACCTCGAGCCCGAGCTCCGCCGCCGAGCGCACGAAGCTCCGGAAGTCCGCCAGGGTGCCGAGCTGAGGGTGGATCGCGTCGTGGCCTCCCTCGTCAGAGCCGATGGCCCAGGGGCTGCCGACGTCGCCCGCCTCGCAGGTGCGCGAGTTGTTGCGCCCCTTGCGGTGCACCCGCCCGATGGGATGGATCGGGGGAAGGTAGACGACGTCGAAGCCCAGGTCGGCGACGTAGGGGAGGCGCTCCTGGGCGTCGCGGAACGTCCCGTGCTCGCCGGGACGCTTCCCCTGGGATCGAGGGAAGAACTCGTACCAGCTCGCGAACGTGGCCCGGGCGCGATCAGCGTACACCTCGTAGGTCACGGGCGTGCGGGTCGCGTCGCCGGCGAGGAGCGGCCCGTAGGCGTGCTCGAGGAGCTGGTCGGAGAGACCCAGCGCGATCCGCTCCGGAAGCGGGAGCGCGACGTCCCCGAGCCGCTGAGCGGCGGAGCGCAGGTGACTCCTTGCGTGCTTGGGCATCCGGTCCAGGCCGCGCTCGAGCAACGCGGCGCCCTCGAGCAGGTCGACCGAGACGTCCTGCCCCGCGTCGAGGTACTTCTTGAGGTGGTCGCGCCAGGTGCGGAGCCGATCCGGCCACGCCTCGACGTAGAACTGCCAGCGACCGGGCTCGTCGAGGGAGAAGGACCCGGTCCAGCGGTCGGTGTCGAAGGTGTAGCGCAGGGGCGCCTCCCGCCAGCGACGGTCGCGGAAGTGGCGGTAGGCGATCCGCGCGGCGACCTGATCGTGACCGTCCTTGTAGATGTCGGCGCCCACCTCCACGACGTCGCCGACACGCCGCTTGATGGGGTAGCGTCCGCCCTCGATCTGCGGGGTCACGCCCTCGATCACGACGCGGGCGGGCGGCGCGGATGGTGGGGCCATTCGGGTCCTCGGGTGACTGGGCTCGGCGCGATCCCGCAGGTGTGTCCAGGTGGGACTCGGGGACGAGCCGAGCAGGGGTCTTTGAACGATCGTCGATCCTCCGTCAAGGAGCCCCCCGCCCGAAGCCGCCCCCGTCCACCGCCTCCCCCGGGGCGCGCAGCGCGGCCGGAGCCTCGTCGCTGTGATCGACCCACCCGAGCCAGGCGTCGATGCCCGCATCGAGCGAGGTCCGGGGGCGATACCCGAAGGCCGCGGCGGCGCGGGTGACATCCGCGGCGGTGACCCCACACTCGCTCGGGTGGAGGGCCGCGAGCTCGACGCGGGGCTCGACGTGCATCCGCGCGGCGAGCCGTTGCAACACGTCGAGCACGCGATGCGGCTCGCTGCGACCGATGTTGAACACCTCCGCGCCGCGCCCCGCGCAGACCCAGCGGGCCGCGCCCAGCACCCCCTCGACCACGTCCCCGACGTAGGTGAAGTCGCGCGCGGTGTCCGCCCCCCGGATGCGGATGGGGTCACCGCGGCGCAGCGCGCGGGTGAAGAGCCAGAAGGCCATGTCCGGCCGCCCCCGCGGGCCGTAGACCGTGAAGAAGCGCAGGATCGCCAGGGGCTGGCCGAAGAGGTGGTGGTAGGTGAGCGCCATCAGCTCGCTCGCCCGCTTGGTGACCGCGTAGGGCGAGAGCGGCGCCGCCCGCGGATCGTCCTCACGAAACGGCGCGGTGGCGCCGCTGCCGTAGACGGACGAGGTCGAAGCGAGCACCAGCGGCGTCCCGCGGCGGCGGCGGCACTCCTCGAGCACGTGCAGCGTGCCGACCTCGTTGGTGGTGACGTAGGCCAGCGGATCCGCGACGCTCGGCGTGACCCCGGCGCGCGCCGCGAGGTGTACCACCACCTCCGGGGCGGCGGCGTCAAAGGCCGCAGCGACCGCGGCCCTGTCCCGCACGTCGGCCTCGACCAGCCGGTAGCGCGGGCCCGCGAGCGCGCGGGCCACGTTGCGGCGCTTCTGCGCGGGATCGTAGTAGCCGTCGAAGCTGTCGAGCGCGGTGACGTGCCAGCCCTCGGCGAGCATCCCGTCGGCGACCATGGAGCCGATGAAGCCGGCACCTCCGGTCACGAGCGCGCGCATCGGTGACCAATCCTACCTCGGCGCGCGCGTGAAGGAAGGGGCACCGTCGGCTCGCGGGCGGCCGCGCCCGCCCGGCGGAGCCGCCGCGAGGCGCGCCGGCGAGTCAGGGCGCCGTGACGCCCGGGGTGCCCCGGGCGGCGAAATGGGCCCGGAGCACGTTGCAGGCGAGCCCTGGCGCCTTGATGCGCCACTCCGCAGTGTTGACGACCAGCGTGGCGATCGCGATCTCGGGCTGCTGGGCGGGCGCGAAGCCGACGAACCAGGTGTAGTGGCGGTTCAGCTCCTCACGCGAGAGGCTGCCGGTCTTCCCGGCGACCTCCACGCCCGGCAGGTACGGGCGGCCCTGCGCGTCGTGGAAGCTCTTGTAGGCGGAGCCGTTGGCGACCGTCTCCTTCATCATCTCGGTGAGCTCCGCGGCCGTGGCCTCCTTGATCGCGCGGCGCAGCACCCGCGGGGGACCGGTGTCGATCCAGACCGCCTCCTCGCCCTCGTACACGCCCTGGACGATCCGCGGCTCGAGGGCCACCCCGCGGTTGGCGACGGTCTGGGCCAGTGACGCCGCCGCGAGCGGGGACAGCGAGGTGTGCCAGAAGCCCGCGGCGGACCGCGCGTATTCCACGCGATCGGGCGGGATGGCGATCGCGGGCGCCTCGTTGGGTACGACGAACGGCACCGGGGCGCCGAATCCGAACGCACCCCCCATCGCCGTCAGCTGCTCGGGGGTGATGTGCTTCAGGGCGAGACGTGCCATGACCACGTTCAGGCTGCGGCCCATCGCCATGGCGAGGGTGGCGCACCAGCGGTCGCGCCGGGGGTCGTCCTCGAGCTCGCCCGCGTCGATCCGGCTCCTGCCGCCGTGGTAGCACTGCTCCGTCTCGGCCGTGAGCCCGCCGTTTTCGACCAGCGTGGCGCCAGTCACCACCTTGAACACGCTGGCGGCGGGCGCCTCGGCGCGGACGTTGACGTCGAAGGGCGTCCCGCTGGCCACGAAGCTCGCGTAGGCGAGCACGCGACCCGTCTTGACCTCCATGACCACCACGCCGCCCTCCGGCACCCGGTAGCGGCGGAGCTGGGCGGACGCGGCACGTTGCAGGTCGGGGTTGAGGGTCAGCTCGGCGTGGCGGCCGCCGGGAAGCGGCGTGAGGACCCGGCGCGGCCGCATCTCCTGGCGCAGCAGGTCGAGGCCATCGAGACTCGGCGGGGTGGCAGCGCGTGGCCCGACCTGGAGCCTGCCGAGCGGGGCGTCCAGGTTGATGCGGCCCTGGACCACCGGTACCAGCGCGAAGATGATCCCCGCGGCAGCGCCGACCCCCGCCCATCTGCTCCACGGTCGCATCGTCCGTGCCGGTTACCGGGCAGCCGCGGGAAAGGCCAAGAAAGCCGCGAGCCGCCCCGGCCCGGACGGGGAGGCCTCGGAGGCCCGGACGGCGGGCCCGCCGGGCTCCGGACCTCACCTGGGCAGCGGCGAGAGAAGGCAGTATCCTCCCCGGGCGCGTGCGGAGCCGCAGGCGCCGCCGCCTGGATGGCTGAAACCCCGCACAGCGCGACCATCGAGATCGAGAGCGCCGCGCTTCTGCTCGAGCTGACCGGCCCCCACGGTGCGCTCTTGACCGAGGTGGCACGGCAGAGCGGCGCGGGGGTAAGCCTCCGGGGCAACCTCGTCCTCGTGTCCGGGGCGGAGAACGACGTCGCGGTGGCCCACCGCTTCCTCTCCGACGCGGTCGAGGTCCTCGAGCGCGGCGGTGACGTCACCGCGGAGGACGTCGGGCGGGCGCTCCGGGAGCTGCGGGCCGATCCCGGCGCGACCCTGTCCAGCCTGCTCGACGACGCGGTGGTGGTGTCGCCGCGGCGCCGCGCGGTGGTCCCGAAGACCCCGGGTCAGCGCGAGTATCTCCGCACCATCCGCAGCCACGACCTGACCTTCGGCATCGGGCCTGCGGGGACCGGAAAGACCTACCTCGCCATGGCGGTGGCCGCGAGCGATCTGATGCAACGGCGGGTGAAGCGGATCATCTTGACCCGGCCGGCAGTGGAGGCGGGCGAGAAGCTGGGGTTCCTCCCCGGCGACCTGGCCGAGAAGGTAAACCCCTACCTCCGGCCGCTCTACGACGCGCTCCATGACATGCTGGAATACGATCGGGCTCAGCAGCTCCGCGAGCGGGGCCAGATCGAGGTCGCCCCGCTCGCGTTCATGCGCGGGCGCACGCTGAACGACTCGTTCGTGATCCTGGACGAGGCGCAGAACGCGACCAGCGAACAGATGCGGATGTTCCTCACCCGGCTCGGGTACCGCTCGAAGGCCGTCGTCACTGGGGACGTGACCCAGACGGACCTGCCCGCCGGGGCCCGGAGCGGGCTGCGCGAGGCACGCGCGTTGCTGGCCGGCATCCCGGGCATCGGGTTCGTGGGCTTCTCCGACGCCGACGTCGTGCGCCACCCCCTGGTCCAGCGCATCATCGTCGCCTACGAACGCCGTGACGCCGAGCTCGCCGCGGAGCGGGAGGAGGCGCGAGGAGCCGAGGCCAACGGCCGCGGTGCCGCCCGCGGGTCGGGCGCGGGGGACGCGCGGGGACGGGACGCCCCGCCCCCCCCCACGGAAACCCTGGCCGCCGAGCGCTCGGCGACCGCACGGCCCGCGGAGACGGCCGCCCGCCATGTGGTGTGGGATCCCACGTTCGCAGCGCCGACGGCAGGTCCGGAGCCGCGGCGCTGATGCGCGAACGGGCACCCCGCGCCCACCCCCTCCCGCTCCCTGGTGCCGCCGAGCTCGCGGCAGCGAACGGTGCTGGTACCTGGCCCGAACGCGTCGAAGCCCCCCGAAGGGGGCCCCGACTCACCCATTCCCCACCCTCGGTCAGCCCGGCGGCGCCGCCGCGGGCTGCTCCACCGGCGGCGACTGCACCGGCGGGTTCGCCGTGAACGCCCAGACGAAGGTGCCGTCACCGGGCTTTCGATCGGGCGGGTCGAGCTTGAGCCCGCTGAGCTGGTTGAGCACGCAGTCGGCCAGCGGCTGGGGCGCCGTCGTCTTCTCCGGCACCAGCGCTGGCGTCAGGATGTTGCCCGTCTTCTTCTCCACCGTGAACCGCACGGCCACCGTACCGCCCACCTGGGGGTCGGCCTTGAGAGCCTCGTCGTAGCAGGCCTTGATGGGGCCGCTCCGGGTGGCCAGCACGGCCTCGGTGTCGGTCGCGTAGGTCGCCGCGTCGCGCACGACGAAGCTGCAGGCAGAGACGCCCATGACCAGGGCGACAGAGCCGAGGATCGCAAGAGCCTTCTTCATGGTTCGTTCTCCTCTCGAAGTCAGTCGCTCAATTGGCGGGCGCCGCGGGCTTGGCTCCGGCCGCCGCAGGGGCGGGCGCGGGGGGATCGACCGGCTTCTTCACGCTCTCCTTGGTTTCCTCGACGACCTTCTCCTTGCCGGTCTTCGGATCGACCTCGACCTTCTTCTTGGTCACGTCCTGCTCGATGACGTTGAACTCGACGCGACGGTTCTTCTCGCGCGCCTCCTCCGTGTCCGCCGGATCCAGCGGCCGGGTTTCGCCGAAGCCCTTGGCGACGAGCGCCTCCTTGGGGATGCCACCCTTCTCGATCAGGTAGGCCATGACCGCCTTGGCGCGCTGGTCGCTCAGGCGCAGATTGTAGTCGTCGTTACCCTCCGAGCTCGCGTGCCCCTCGATCTGGATCTTCTTGATATGGGGGTTCTTCTTGATGACGTCCGCGATCTCATCGAGCAGGCTGTACGAAACCTCGAGGATCGTCGCCTTGTTGTACTCGAACTGGATCTTCTCGCGGATCTCGATCTTGTTGTCGCGCAACTCCACCCGCGGCGGCGGCGCCGGCTCCTCGGGTGGGGGCGGCGGGGGCGGC
>CAYVRP010000047.1:0-51044 GCA_964454025.1 uncultured Polyangiaceae bacterium
AGGCCGCGCGCCGCGGCGCGCAGGCGCGCGGCTTCGACCTGCACGCCGGCGTGGCCGTGGCCGCGAACGATCGCGAGGGGCGCGAGCGGCTGCTGCGCTACTGCGCCCGCCCGCCGCTCAGCCTGGAGCGCCTGACCCGGCTCCCCTTGGCGCGCCCCTCGAATCTGGTAAAAGGTGCCGCCGGGGTGGAGCGACCTGTGCGGCGTGGATGAACGAAACACCCAAAGCGCCACCACGACGATGCCGGGCTCGCTCTGGGGTTCGTCGTGTCCCGTGCGGTCGCCTTTCGGGGTAGAGGGGTTTCGTGCAGAAGACGTCGAAGGCAGGACCGATCGCCACGCGGCTCGTCCGCGCGATCCAGGAGGTGAAGAGCGCACGTGTCATGGACCTGCGTGCTTTCCGAGATGGAATGGCGCGGGCCACCGACCTGCAGAAGACCGTCGCCACGAGAGAGGACCTCGCCGACTTCCACCCCGCGCACGCGGTCTACGTCGTCGTGCAGAACCAAGTCTCGGTGCTCGTGGAGCAACTGACCGCTCTGCCGGACACCGCGGAGCTCGCCGATCGGATCGAAGCTGCGGAGAACGAGTACATGCCGAGCGGGCCGCCGATGAGCCCGCTGACCGTCTCGTACTTCACCTCGTGGGCCTTCTTCGACTGCGCCGTCGGCGCACGGCGCGAGACCTTGGGGACCTGCGTCCTCGCGGTCGGAAAAAGCCTCGGGATGGCGCCCGACTTCCTCGCGCTCGTCGAGTCGATGCAGGAATCTTGCATGCGGATCTACACGCACGAGGGGCTCAACGCGGACGGCACGACCACTCTGCGCGACCTCGTCACGGGCATCCGCTCGACGTGCCTCGTCCCCAGTGGTTGGCGCGGTGGCGTCGGCGAGCTCTGGCTCGCCCGCGTGCTTCCCCCACCAGCCCGCCATCTGACCGCCTCGGTCGTCTTCACGACGCCCTACATCCTACGCGGATCGAAGGAGCGGGACTGGCTCGCGTGCCTCGAGCGCACGCTCGGCGCGGCCCGGCGTGACGCGAGGAGATCGACGGCGATGCTGAAGTACGAGGGCGACTGGAGCGAGTACATCTTCGCCGGCTACGTCGGGCACGTCGCCGAGGCCATCTTTCTCACCGGACTACCCGACATTCCGGCGTCCCTCCCGCACTCCAGCCCGAGGGCGAGGTAGCCGTGGGCTGGCGCTCCAGGGACTGGAAGCCGGACGTGACGCGCCCGAAGCGGGCGACGCTGTCGATCGAGCAGCTCGGAAGGCTACGCGAGACGGCGATGCGCTAGGTGAAGCGCTCCAAGGTGCTGGCCTCGCTCGTAGAGAACGTGGAGGTCACGCGCGGTCGCTTCTACTTCTGGCCCGACGAGACCGGCCTGATGGCCCGCACCACGCCGCTGTC
The DNA here is from genome assembly GCA_964454025.1 of uncultured Polyangiaceae bacterium. Taxonomy (GTDB): domain Bacteria; phylum Myxococcota_A; class Polyangia; order Polyangiales; family Polyangiaceae; genus JAFGBI01. Next base: position 1,410 of record CAYVRP010000047.1, read on the forward strand.
CTCGGCTACGTTCCTCCTCGAGGCGCCGCGAGGGAACGGCTGGGTCGAGCAAGCGCGGGGGACTTTCCGCGTCGTGCTCGGCGCGCTCGAACGCGATCGCTTCGAGGGGTTCCACGGGATGGGTGCCCTCGCCCGAAAGGGCAAGGTGAAGGAGTGCTCGGTGCAGGCCATCCTACATCGCCAGTACGGCATTCCGCTCAGCGTCGTGGCCGAGCCGCGCGAGTGGTACGAGCCGCGGCGCCGGCCAGAGAGCGTTGAGCATGACGACGAACGAGGTCGCGTGCTCGTTCGCTTCGCGGCCATCGGTCCCTTCGGGCGCTTCGGCGGCACGCGCCTCTACGCCCGTCGGAATGGCGAGTGGGGTGCCTACACGGTCGAGCCGAGCGCGTCTTCGAGCATCGCGTCGGCCTCGCAGTGGCTCGCGAGGCCCTCGTGGGAGTGCTGGTGAAGCGACGGTCGTGACGGGTTCGGCGCTGCCACGAACGCGCAAGCCCGCCGCAAGGTCGTGCATCGACGTCGCCAATGAGGTCCGCATCGTGCGCGGTGGGCATGTCCGTGGTACGGGAGCAGTCCTATTGGGGCTCCTTCCAGATCACGACCACCGCCAGCCTCGCCCGCCACCGGCTGCGGTAGGCGAAGCGGGTGAACCTCCGTGCGCTCAAGCGGCGCCCACGGGGCCCGAAGAAGCCCGTCCTCGAGCGCACGCCCTCCACCGAGAAGACTCGGGTGTCGTCGGGTCGACTCCCGGCAGAATCACGAACCTGGAAAGGGCTTTGGGGAGAGGGCTGACCCATGCGCTCCACGCCCTCCCTCCGTCAGAATCCGCCGGGCGAACCCCGAGTCCTCCCGCCCGGGGACCCCTGCGGATCCAGGTGGCAGGCCTGGGGGGATCACTGCACGGGGACAGTGCAGATCACGACCCAGGTGCGACGGTGGCGGGTAGGACTCCTCGGGTGCTCGGTAGCGTCGGCAGGCTCGTGGGCGAAAGCAACGCCTGTGCAGCCGTCTGCGGTGACGAACTCGGTTCGGACGACGTGACCGCCAACCTGGGCTGCTCGCTCAAGGCCCCTCGTCGTCGCGGACTTGCCATCAGGCGCACTGACTGCGCCGTAGCAGCGGCGGCAGTCCTCCTCGGCCTGGGTCGTGCTTCGGTCGCTATCGCCGCGGACGATGCGAACGCCGCCGAGGGACGGGCGCCGACCGGGGAGGTGCGCACTCCTGCGAAGGCGCACGAGCGGGGCGCCGGAGAGCTGCGGCTCGGCGCAGGGCCGGGGGTGTTCGGGTACGAGGTTGCCGAGCGAGGCAGTGACTCCGTTGGTGGGGTCGGAGGGCATCTCGGCACGGTGTGCGAGCTTGGCGGAGCCCTGAGCCCGCGATGGACGCTGGCGGCGGCGTTCATTTCGGAGCACAGCTTCGCCTCTAGCGGGGGGGACTGGAGGCCCCGGCACAGTCTCCTGACTGGCCCCTACCTCGGAACCAACGGGCACGAGGTGCGGGGTTGGCGCTGGGGCGGTATGGCGGGATTGGGATGGTCCCTATTGGAGGACCGGAGGTCAGATGAGTCGAGGACGCCGGGATTCTGGGGGGCCGGCGCGGTGGTGGAGGTTGCTGGTGACAGGTGTGGGCGTGCGAGAACCTGCGTCGGGCCTTGGGGGCGCTTCTCGGTTCTCTACTCGGTGGGTCCCGCGAACTGCTCGGCGACCCCGATCGGGGGCGTGAGTTTCGACAGCTCGGATTGCGGACCGCCCAGGAGTATGACGGCATCACTGACGCTCGGCGGACAGTTCCGGTACTTCGGGTGGCGCTAGCGACTCCGCCGGGCGGTCCTGCTCGGCAATCGTGGCGGCCATTCCAGCATCACCGCGCGATCTTGGTCGCCCAGGGAGCAGGTGACCTGACCTCCCAGAATCCGGCGCGAAGCAGCCGGGAAAATCGGCCAGGGTCGGCGTGAGCCGATGCGCGGGAGGACGCCGACGGAGCCGGCGAAGAGCCGGCACGGAGGCGTCGATGACTAGGAAGAATGCGAAGACCAACCCGACCTACTCGGCACGTGGGGCGAAGCGAGAGGGCCACCGGGAGGAGAAACGTGAAACCACCCGGGCCAGACGGTTCAGCGAAGAGCGGAGGAGGGCCGCGCTGGTGCTGGTAGCGGGGGGGATGGCCGCCGCTGAAGTGGCCAGGCGGGCGGGCACCACAACCGCGTCGCTGCGGCTCAGGAAGGGTGCGACGCTCGCTTCACCTGCTGCGGCAACCACGCGGACCTGTCCGCGGGCGCTCGACACCCGGTTCCAGCACCTGGCGCCGGGCATGGCACTGTTTCGGTCCTGGCTGGTGAAGCGCGGCGAGCTCGGCGGAGCTCCGACGGCCATGGTCGGAGCTGGCCGGCCGCCGCGAGCCGCGGCGCGGCCGCGGTCGGCGGTGAGGGCCGAATGATGTCTCGTTCAGGGTCGCGCCCCCTGGCCGGGAATCGACCCTCACGGCTCGGGCTGGATCGAAGAGGTCGGCTCATGTACCCTGCGTCCCGGGCCAGCGCGGTTGAACGCCTCGACCCCCATGCACCCGCCCCCCGAAGCAGCAGCGGGGCTCCCACGGCCGCGGGGAGCGGCCCCGGGTAGGCCCGCGGTGTTCCTGGACCGGGATGGGACCATCATCGCCGATCGCGGTGACCTCGCGGACCCAGCAGAGGTCGAGATTCTCCCTGGCGTGGTCGAGATCTTGACCGAGGTCCAGGCGAGGTTCGCGCTGTTCATCGTCACCAACCAGCCTGCCGTCGCGGCAGGCCGGCTCACCGGCGACCAGGTCGAGCGGGTCAACGACGCGGTGGTGGAGCGCCTCCGCGCCGCGGGGGTGGTGATCGAGCGGGTCTTCGTCTGCCCTCACGCCAGGACGGACGGCTGCGCTTGCATCAAGCCGAAGCGTCACTTCCTCGACATCGCTGCGCGTGAGCACGGCATCGATCTCGCACGCTCCTTCACGGTCGGCGACCATCCTCACGACGCAGAGCTCGCGACCGCCGTCGGCGCGACCGGGGTGTACGTCTTGACCGGACACGGACTGCGACACCTGGGGGAGCTCGGCGCTGGCTTCGTCGTCCTTCCCAGCCTGGCGGACGCTCGTCCGGTCTTCCTGGCGCCGAGCGACGACCGCTCGCGCAGCGCCATCGACCGCGCGGCGAAGATGCTCCGACAAGGTGGGGTCGTCGCCTTTCCGACGGAGACGGTCTACGGGCTCGGTGCGAACGCTCTGGATCCCAAGGCGGTCGCGAGGGTGTTCGAGATCAAGCGACGCCCCGCCTTCGATCCCCTGATCGTCCACATCGACCACCTCTCCTGGGTGGAACGGATCACGCGTGCGGTGTCGCCTGTCGCGGCCAAGTTGATGCGCCAGTTCTGGCCGGGACCGCTGACCCTCGTGCTCCCCAAGGCGCCGATCATCCCCGATCTGGTCACGGCGGGAATGCCGACCGTCGCGCTGCGCATGCCCGCCCACGAGCAGGCGCTCGCCCTGATCCGAGCATCCGGAGTCCCGATCTGCGCCCCGTCGGCCAACCCCTTCGGCTACGTCAGCCCGACCTGTGCAGAGCACGTCGTCGAGCAGCTCGGCGACGCCGTGGACCACGTCGTCGACGGGGGGGCCTGCGCCTTCGGCATCGAATCGACCATCGTCGACCTCAGCGCGGGCGTGGCGCGCATCCTTCGCCATGGCGCCATCGCTTACGAAGCGATCTGCTCGGCGCTCGGCCAGATCGTCGAGGTGGCGGCGGGTCCGACGAGGGCTGCGCCGGGTTCGCTGCCGCGACACTACTCGCCACGGGTTCGACTCCGGCTCTTCGAGGGCGAGGTCCCCCCGCCGCCGACCGGATCATCCGGGTTGGTGCTCCAGCGACCTCGGGAGGTGCCGTCCGGCTACTCCGTGGTGGAGATCCTCAGCCGGCACGGCGATCCCGCCGAGGTGGCGCACCACCTGTTCGCGACCTTGCGGCGGCTCGACAAGACGCCCCTCGAGCTGGTCGTGGCCGAGCTGGCCCCTGAAATGGGGCTCGGGCGGGCGATCAATGACCGGCTGCGCCGTGCCAGCTTCCGGGGGGAGGAAGGCGACGGGCGGCCTGCTGCCCGCTGAAGCGTCCGACCGGGGCGCGCCCACCAACGCGCCTTCGATCGTGCGGGTCAACCGGGGCGGTTGCCGACGGGGGCGGCGGGCTCCGCTCCGCTCGGCAGCATGGCGCGGTGACGGCCTCGCGGCGGCCGCGCATCGGCCCCGTGGTCCGCCGACCGCTGGATCGTGGCGGCACCGCCGCCCGGCCCCGCGCGCCATCCGCTCGCCTTCCCGGACCCCCGATCATCCTGCTCGTCAGGGGCACGAGCCCTCGGCCAGGACGATCGAACGCCACGGGCTCCACTCCGCCTCCCTCCGCCGTTGCGGTCCAGGGACTCGGCCGCGGGGCAGGGTGCCGGAGAAATCGCGTCCGTGGCGGTCGCGCCACCTACGGTCGCGAGGCGGTCAGCACGAAGTCGCCCGCGTGCTGCGACCAGCCATCGACGACGACACCCACCGTCTGTCCCCTCGACATCCAGACGGTGATTCGCGAGGTGGTCGCTGACCAGTCGTCGTTACACCCCAGCGGCGAACCGGCGCAGGGCGAGTCGAGCAACTCGAGCACGGTGTCGTACGCCGAGCCGACCGTATCGAACGCGTAGTCGCCATCCTCGGGCGCCGTGAACGCGAAGGTGACGTCCGGAGCGCCCTGACTCCCGCAGGAGCTCGCGTGCGCGTTGGGTGAGCCGGTCGTGGTCCCGATGACGGTGACCGGCAGTTGTTGGCCGAGCGCCGGCGCGCAGGGTTCGCATTCCCCGCAGCCGAGCCGGGTAACCTCCGCCACACAAACCGTCGACCAGCTGTCCGTGCAACAGCTCGGCAGCGTGTCGCACACGCAATCCGTGATGCCGGGGTCATCACAGGCAGGGGCGCTGCCGGGCCAGCAGCAGCTCGACGATCGGAGAGCGGCGGTTCCGGCGGCCCCACCGGCCTGGTCATCGCCCCCCTCGCCGGCGGCCCCGCCCCAGCCGGGTTCGCCCCCCGCGCCCCCTTCCGCCACGTCCACGGTGAGCCGGTAGCTCCCTTGGTTCCAGGAGAAGCCATCCACGACGATGCCCACCGTTTGACCCTCGTTGAGCCAGAGAGAGAGCCCGGAGGTGAGGTCCACTTGGTCGTCGTTGCACGCGAGGCTCATGCCCGCGCAGCCTCCATCGACGACGTAGAGGAGCGTATCGTAGGCGGAGCCCTCCAGGCTCAACGAGTAGCGGCCCGATTGGGGCGCGGTGAAGCGGTACGCGACATCCGCGGCTGCATCGCCGCCGCAGGTGCCCGCGTGGTCGTTCCCGGCGCCCACGGTGGTACCCGCCACCGTGAGTGGAAGCGGACCCTCGAGCGCGGCGTCGCAGAGCATGTCGCAGCGGCCGCAACCCAGCGCCTCGACGCTCGTCACACAGGATTCGTCCCAGGCGAATTCGCAGCAGCGGGGCTGCACCGAACACACGCAGCGCTCCACGTCGGGGTCCGCACAACCCGGATCGTCCGAGATGCGGCAACACGAGTCGAGCGGAACCGTGCCGCCCGTGCCGCCGTCCGGGCTGCCTCCCGTGGGGGAGCCGCCCGTCCCGCCCCCGCCGGTGCCCCCCGTGAGGATCGGGCTCTCGCGATCCGACCGCACGTCGAGCGTGAAGGAACCGTGAGCTCCGGAATAGCCATCCACCACGATCCCGACGCGCTGTCCCGCCAGGAGGTACGTCGTGATCGCCGAGGTCAAGTCGCGAGCGTCGTCGTTGCACGTCAGTTCGCTGCCTTCGCAGCCGCCCGTGCGCAGCGACAGCACCGTGTCGAAGTCCGAACCAGCGGTGTCGAAGAAGTAGGTCGCCGTGGCGGGTGCGGTGAAGCCGAGGACCACGTCCGGAGCCCCAGCGGGAGCACAACTGACGGCGTAGTCGTCGCGCATCCCCGTGGTGGTGCCATAGATCGTCATCGGCACCGCCGCGGTGAGCTCGCCGTCACATTCCGCGGTGCAGCTGCCGCACCCGAGAGCATCTACCTGCCTCACGCAGGTGTCGTCCCACGCGAACTGGCAGCAGGACGGACTCGCCTGGCACACGCACCGGACCACCTGCCCCTCGTCACAACCGGGTGTGTCGTGCGCTTCGCAGCAGTCCCCGCGGGTCAGCGCTCCTCCCGAACCGGCCACGGCCCTTCCCCCGGAGCTCAGGACGAAGCCCCCGGCACCGGTGGTCGACCGGCCCCCGCCTCCGGAGCCCGGCAGGGGGGCGTCGAAGTCCTCCGCGCTGAGGCTCCGGCCCCCACAGGCCAGGAACAGCCCCAGCGGGACCAGGGATTTGAACCAGGAGACAGGTCCTCGCGAGCCCCAGCGTGGCGCATCAGTCCGAGAATGCCTCCTCATCGTCATCACCCCGACCCGGGGAGTGCGACCCCCCCGCGTGTCGTTCGACGTGGCCGTGCGCCCCTGCGCCAGCCGGCGCGAACCGCAGCGCCCCCTCAGTCGTGCCCCGAAGTCGCCACCAAGTCAACGAGACGCTCCATGGCCGTGAGGACCGAGGGCGCCTCGCGGAGCAACGTCAACGAGACGACCGCCGGGCACGATAGCCGGCAGCGCTGCGCAGAGAGCCAGAGAGCCGCTCGGGCCATACGCCGCGGGTGCCCGTCTTGGCGAGGACCAGGGGAACCCCCGCGACGCGGCCCGCGACCGGCAGAGAGCCCTCGGGAGCGCGGCTCATGCCGCGCGCCGCACGATGAACGCACGCCAGGGAGCGTAATGAGTCGACCGACCGGGGGATCCCAGGAGGAGCCGCCGGCGGGCGGAGCGAGCCGTGACGTGACAGGGTCCGATCGGGAGTGACGAGCGTTGCCGATTCATCCTCGAGCCCCGAGCTCGATCGCACACCGCGGTGGGGATTTCGGCCTGGCACCTGCGGCCGGGTCCGGACTCACCGGCCGGCGGTGGTGGCGAACGCGCCGCATCTGCGCTGCCCTGCCATCAGTGCCCCCGGGGCGTCGCGGGGATGGCGCTCGACCCCGTCGCGGCGGCGGCGCTCGAGGCCGCCGCGGGGGCGGTGCTGGCTGAGGTCACGGGAGCGGCGCTCGGGTCCGGGCGGTGCAGGCGTTCGTCGAAGCGCAGCGCGAGCGTCACCTCGGTGACCGCGCCCGCGCGCACCTCGACCTGCTGCTCGGCCGTGATCATCAGCGCCGGCAAGAGCGCGCTCACCTTCACCGTACCCGCGGGCACGTCCGCGATCTCGAAGCGCCCATCGACGCCGGTGACGTCGAAGGTCGGATAACCGACGACGAACACGTCCGCGCGCATGAAGCGGTGAGCCTCGTCGATCAGCGCGAACCGTCCCGGCTTCGGCGGCTTGATCTCGACCGGCTCGGCCCCCGGCATCGGGATCATCGAGAACGGGGAATTGCCGCCGACCAGCGCCGGGACGTAGCCGAAGCGATCCTTGGCGGCGATCGCGAGCCGTTGCTCCCGCTCCAGCACGATGGTGCGCTTGTCCCATCGGCAGGCCTCGCCGATGACGAGCTCGTACGGGCGTCGGGCCGGCGGCGTCCCGCGATAGCCGGTGACCGCGACCATCGCGTCGGCGAGCGCACCGTCCGGCCCCCGGCGGAAGACCGGGCCGTAGTACGCGCGCGCGGAGGCGCACTCGTCCGGGATCTGGGCGAGGACCTCGGGGTCGGTGGGCGCGGGATCGCCGTCGATCGTCACCCGCCCCCGCACGGTCCCCAGCGCGATCGCGAGCGGGGGCGGATGGTTCGCCGCCGCGGAGGCGCTGGCGCTCGGAGCCCCGGGGCCGCCGTCCGGGCCGCGGTGGCAGGCGGCGAGTGCGAGCACGAGGAGCGGGAGCAGGCGGGCGGGAGGGGTGAGGCGCATGGCGTTGACTGCCGGTTGCGGTGCGACAAGGTTCGTCATATTGACCCGGTCAGCGCGGTGCAAGTGTCGCGACGCACGTCCAGGCGAGCGTCGCTCCGGCTTGGTCGCCGGGGCGGCGGGTTCCCTTGTCTGCTCTTCGCCGCGGCGGGCTTCGCCGCGGGCTGCCGCAGCGAAGACCCGGGCAGTCTCCCCGCCTCCGGCCTGTCGCTCGTGACCGACGGGGGCCGGGTGCCGCCCCGGGAGGAGGGCGACGATCGGGCCGGGGCCCTGCACCGTCTCGGCGAGCGCGTCGAGACGCGGGAGTTTTCCCTCACCGTCGGTGCCGTCAAGGAGTGCCCGCGTCCCTACCTCAAGGAGGGGAACACTTTGCTCGGCGTCGAGCTGGTCATCGAGGCGCTGGCGGAGCGCGACGTCAACGTGAACCCCTTCTACGCTCAGGTGGTGGATGCCGACGGGCTCCGGTACCGCCCCACGCTCCAGGGCTGCGAGCCGAGGCTCTCGGCGGTGCGGCTGGCGCAGGGCGAACGAGCCCGGGGCTTCGTCACCTTCGAGCTTCCGTCACGAGCCCGCCGGCTCGAGCTCCGCTACGAGCCGGCGCTCCGCCTCGGCGAGCGCCAGGTCGTCAGCGTCGATCTCGACCGTTGAGCGGCGGCGGCGCGGCGGCGCCGGGCTCCGGCGCGAACTGCGCCCCGGTGGCGGACGGGGCCCACGCCGCGATGGACGTGGCGAAGCAGCTGAAGCCGTTCGCCCGCCAGGCCGCGAGGACCGGCTCCGGCTCCGCCGCCAGGGCGATGACCGCCCCGCCGCCGCCCGAGCCGGTGAGCTTGGCGCCGAGCGCGCCTGCGCCGCGGGCCAGCGCGACCGCGCGATCGAGCTCCGGCGTCGAAACCCCGAGCGCGCGCAGGTGCGCGTGGTTCTCGTCGAGCGCGCCGCCGAGCGCGGCGAGATCGTGCGCCGCGAGGTGGCGGCGCGCGTGGTGGACCAGCCCCTCGATGCCCCGGAGTGCCCCGTCCACGAGGTCCGGGCGCTGGCGCCGCAGCTCGGAAACCGCCTCCACCATCGCCCGGGTGCTCGCCGGAGGCCCCCCGAGCGCCACCGCGAGGGGGAGCGGGGCGCGCAGGCGCAGGGGCTCGTACCCGGTGGCGCGCCGGAAGAGGAGCACCCCGCCGTGCGCCGCGGCGGCCGCGTCGATCCCGGACGGGTTGCCGTGAAAGACTCGCTCCCAGGCCGCGGCTGCGGCGAGGACGCGCGCCGTGGTCGCCGGGGGCTCGGGTCCCGGCGGGGTCGCCGCGAGCTGGGCGAGCACCGCGCGCGCGGCCGCGACCGCGGCGGCCGCCGACGCCCCGAGCCCGCAACCCGGCGGCACCTCGAGCTCGACCCGGAGCGCGAACGGCGGCGCGGCGAGCGCCGCGAGGAGGGCCGCCAACGCGCGGCCGAGGTCGCTGCCGTCGGTCGCCGTCGCCGCGCGGTCGCCGAGCACGATCGAGGCGGGCGCGCCGTGCGGGGCGGGCTCGGCGACCGCCGCGGCGCCCGCGCCGATGCCGGCCGCGATGGCGGGGACGCCGTACACGACGGCGTGCTCGCCCAGCAGGATCACCTTGCCGCTCGCGCGCGCCATGCCGTCGCCGAGCTCAGGAGCGCCGCGCGGTGAGGACCGACGTGGCGCCGACGAGCAGCGCGCGTCCGCTCGCGGTGAGCGGCGCGGTGCCGAGGGCGGCGAGCCCCTCGGCGACGAGCGCCTCGATCCGGGCCTCCACGGCCCGACGCGCCCCCGAACGCTCCACGGCGGCCAGCGCCTGCGCGATCCGCTCCGGGGTCGCGCCGGGGTTGCCGACGACGCCCCCGAGCAGCCGGTGGTCACGGCCGCGGGCGCGCCGCAGCGCGAGATCGAGCAGCAGGGTGCGCTTGCCCGTTCGCAGGTCGGTGCCCAGCGGCTTGCCGGTGCGCGCGGGATCGCCGAAGGCCCCGAGCACGTCGTCGCGGAGCTGGAACGCGATCCCGATCGGGTGCGAGAAGCGATCGATCGCGTCGAGGATCTGTGCAGAGGCGCCGCCGAGCAGGGCTCCGATGCGCAGCGGGCCGCGCACGGTGTAGGCCGTGGTCTTCAGGGTGTACACGTCCTCGAAGCGCGCCGACTTGCCCAGCAGATCGAGCTGCTGGCCGGCGACCACGTCGAGCTGCATCTCGGCGAAGGCGGCCCCCACGCGCGCGAGGCGCGCCGGCGCCGCGGCGACCTTGGCGATCGCCTCGGCGGCGAGCGCGGCCGCGTAATCGCCGGCCAGGACCCCGGCCCGTTCGCCCAGCGCGGTCGAGCCGAAGCGCTTCCCGAGCATCACGTGCACGGCCGGGCCGCCCCGGCGCACGGTGTCCCCGTCCATCCAGTCGTCGTGGATGAGGAAGTAGGACTGGAGCAGCTCCAGCGCGACGCCCGCGTCGAGCGCGGGGTCGAGCGGCGCCCGCGCGGAGGCCGCGCGGTACCCCGCGATGAGGAGCGCGGGGCGGAGGCGCTTGCCGCCGCGCAGGCAGAGGTCCCGGACGGCGGCGACGAGCTCGGCGAACTCGGGGCCGATCGCCCGCGCCGCGCGGAGCTTCGCGTCGAGCAGGCGGATCAGGCGTGCGTCCACGTCGCGCTTGATGCCGGCGGCCAGGATCGAGAAGGGATTCGGCGCCAGAGGCTTGGCGTGCGGCGCTTCGGCTCGGCTCCGCTCCGGGCGATCGGCGCCCGGGCGAGCCCGCCCCCCGGCGGCTCCGCGGCGGGCCTGCGGCGCGGAAGCCCTCGTCCTGCCTGACATTTCCCGGCGGCAGCCTAGGGCAAGGCGAAGCCCCCGTCAATCGATCGGGTTCGCTCGCCGCCCGCCGCGGAGTGGCGATTCCCGCCAGTGCTCACGCGCGCCGCCGACGCGGCCACCGCGGTCGGCTCGACGTGACAAGGGGCGTGGCCCCGGGCAAGACTCGTCTGCCGTTGGGCGCCGCCAGGCCCCGCGCCGAGTCGATCATGAGCGACATCACCCAGCGCAAGATCGACCACCTCGACCTCGCGGCGCGCGGAGACGTCGCGTTCCGGGGACGGACGACGCTGTTCGAGTGCGTGCATCTGGTTCACGACGCGCTGCCCGACCTTCACCTCGACCGGATCGACACCTCCGTCACCCTCCTCGGCAAGCGGCTCCGTGCGCCCATCGTCATCGCCGGGATGACCGGAGGGCACCCCCGCGCCGGCGCGATCAACCGCGAGCTCGCCGCCCTCGCCGAGGCCCGCGGTTACGGCTTCGGCCTGGGCAGCCAGCGCGCGATGGTGCTGCGCCCCGAGACGCGGCCCTCCTTCCTGGTGCGGGACGTCATGCCGACCGGGCTCCTGCTCGGCAACGTGGGGCTGGTCCAGGCACGGGCGATGAGCGATCAGGCGCTCGCCGACCTGGTGGGTGAGGTGCAGGCGGACGCGCTCTGCGTGCACCTCAACCCGGCCATGGAGCTCGTCCAGGACGACGGCGATCGCGACTTCTGCCACGGGCTCGAGCGGCTCGGAGAGCTCGTCGAGCGGCTCCCGGTCCCGCTGGTGGTCAAAGAAACCGGGTGCGGCCTCTCCGGGAGCGTCGGGCGGCGGCTGCGGAGCGTCGGTGTGCGGCACGTCGACGTGTCGGGCGCCGGGGGCACCTCCTGGGTCGGGGTGGAGGTCCAGCGGGCCACCACTGCTCGGCGCGCGCTGGGCGAGCGCTTCTGGGACTGGGGGATCCCTACCGCGGCGAGCGTGGCGCTCCTGGCGCCGCTCGGGTTCGAGACCCTCTTCGCCACCGGCGGGCTCGGCAACGGCCTCGACGTCGCGCGGGCGATCGCGCTCGGCGCGTCGGCGGGCGGGATCGCGCGGCACGCGCTGCGCGCTCTGGAGTCCGGGGGGCCGGCGCGCGCGGCGGAGTTCTTCGCCGCGGTGGAGCAGGAGCTGCGGGCGGCCCTGCTGCTGACCGGCTGCCGGGACCTCGCCTCGCTCCGCCGCGCGCCGCGCGTCGTCCTCGGCGAGCTCGCCGAGTGGATCGGGCAGCTCGGGGGCCCGCCGCCCGGTTGAGCGCGCTCCGCGCGCGCCCCCGCGCGGCCCCGCGGGCGCTGCCGGTCGGCCGGGGTGGTGGTTCCCCGGGAGAGGCCGTGTTACCGTGGAGGCCGCCCGCGTCGGGGCACCCGCCAGCAGACCCGTCCATGACCGAAGGCAAATCGCCAGTCCCCCCGCGGGGCGCCGACTCGGAGCCCCCGGATCTTGCCCGGGAGCGCGAGGAGCTCCTGCGGACCTTCCCGCGCGGCGGTCGCCTCGGCGAGGACCTCGCCGCCGAGGTCGACCGCATCCGTGCGCGCATGGACGCGCTCGAGCGGGAGAACGCCGAGCTCCGGGCCCGGCTCGAGGAGGACGACGCGATCCGCCGCCTGCTGGCCCGCGTCGAGGCGCTGGAGACGGAGAAGCGCGAGCTGCTGTCCAGGACCCGCCACGCCGAGGAGGAGACCTCGGCGCTGGACGAGCGGTTCCACCAGGTCGAGCAGGAGTTCGCCAACATGGCGAACCTCTTCGTGGCGTCGAACCAGCTGCACTCCAGCCTGTCGCCGCGCCGGGTGACGCGTCGGATCAAGGAGATCCTGGCCCAGCTCGTGGGCGCCGAGCGTTACTGCATGTACCTTCGCTCGGCGGACGGCCTGCAGCTCGTCCCCGTCGCCTCGGAGGGCGTGGCCTCCGAGGATCTGGTCCCCCTCGGCGCGGACGATCCCCGGGTCGCGGCCGCGATCCGGGACAGCACCAGCGTCTTCGACGAGCGGAGCGACCCCAGTCAGGGCTCGATCGCGCGGCCGGCCGTCGTCTTCCCGCTCACCATCGACGACCACGTCGTGGGAGCGATCGTCGTCTTCTCCACGCTCACCCAGAAGACGAGTCTCACGACCGTCGACTTCGAGCTCTTCCGGCTGCTCGGGCAGCACGCGGCCTCCGCGCTCGTCGCCGCAACCCTGTTCGTACAGGCGGAGCAGCGGATCCCCGGTCTCGAGGCCTTTCTCGATCTGAGTGTCTGATGACGTCCATGGCCGAATACTCCTGTCTCATCGTCGAGGACTCACCCATGATGCGGCAGCTGCTCGTTTTCGCCCTGGCGCGGGTGAAGAACCTCCGCGTCACCGAGGCGGACGACGGCGTCGATGGCCTCCGCAAGCTCGCCTCCGCCCGCTACGACATCATCGTGACGGACATCAACATGCCCATCATGGACGGGCTGAAGCTCGTCAAGCGGGTGCGGAGCGATCCGGTGCACAAGGACACGCCCATCGTGATCATCACCACCGAGGGGTCGCACGAGGACCGCCAGCGCGCCCTGCAGCTCGGCGCCAACGCGTACATCACCAAGCCGATCCAGGCGCCGCAGGTGATCGCGACCGTCAAGGAGCTCCTGAAGATCGACTGAACCAGGACGGAGAACGCCCGTCGCGGGGGCCGCTCGCCCCGCGGGGCACGGCGCGGGGGCGACGGGAGGCCGGGTGTACGTCAAGATCTGCGGGGTCACCGGCGTCGAGGACGCGGAGCTGGTCTGCGCGGCGGGGGCCAGCGCCCTCGGCGTGAACCTGGTGGCCGGCTCTCCACGCCGCGTCGAGCCCGACCAGGCGCGGGCCATCGTCGCCGCCGTGGCCGGTCGCGTGGAGACGGTGGCGGTGGTGCGCGCCCTGCCGGCGGACGAGCTCCGCGCGCTCCGCGCCGCGCTCGGCGTCGACTGGGTGCAGATCCACGACGACGTCGACCCCGCGGTGGTCGAGCGCGTACCCGGCGTGTTCGTGGCCGTCCGCATCGGGGACGCGGCTGACGTCGCGCGCGCCCGCCGCGCGCCGGGCCCGCGCGTGCTGGTCGACGCCAAGGTCGCGGGCGCGCTGGGGGGTACCGGGCAGACGTTCGACTGGTCCCTCGTCGCCGACCTCGCCCGGGCCCGGGCCATCGTCCTGGCCGGGGGCCTGCACCCGGGCAACGTCGCGCGCGCCGTGGCGGCGGTCGCCCCCTGGGGGGTGGACGTGGCGAGCGGCGTCGAGCGGCCCGGGGACCCCCGTCGCAAGGACCCCGCGCGGATCGCCGCCTTCGTGGCCGCCGCTCGCGGCGGCTCGGCCTAGCCCGTTCGGGCTTTCGTGTCGCCGAGGACGGGGGCAGACTGCGCGCACCATGAACACCGGTCCGGCGCCCGCGCGGCGCGGCTACTTCGGCGAGTACGGCGGGCGCTTCGTCGCCGAGACGCTGGTGCCCGCGCTCGAGGAGCTCGAGCGAGCCTTCGCCGAGCACGTCCCGTCGGCGGAGTTTCAGCGCGAGTGGCGCGCGCTGCTCGAGCACTACGTCGGCCGCCCCACCCCGCTCTACCGCGCGGAGCGGCTCGCGCGCGCGCTCGATCCGGCGGGGGCGAGCCTGGCGGGCCTCTGGCTCAAGCGCGAGGCCCTCTGCCACACGGGCGCCCACAAGATCAACAACGCGCTCGGCCAGGTGCTCCTCGCGCGGCGCCTCGGCAAGCGTCGCGTCATCGCCGAGACGGGCGCCGGCCAGCACGGCGTCGCCACGGCCACCGCCTGCGCGGTCCTCGATCTGCCCTGCGAGGTCTTCATGGGGGAGGTGGACATCGCGCGGCAGGCCCCCAACGTCGCGCGCATGGAGCTGCTCGGCACCCGGGTGGTCCCGGTGACGTCCGGGTCGCGCACCCTGAAGGACGCGATGAACGAGGCGCTCCGCGACTGGGTGACCAACGTGCGGACGACTCACTACTGCGTGGGTTCCGTGGCGGGGCCGCACCCCTTCCCCGCGCTGGTGGCCGAGCTCCAGCGCGTGATCGGGGACGAGGCCCGCGAGCAGGCGCTCGCGCGGGCGGGCCGCCTCCCCGACGCGGCGGTCGCCTGCGTCGGCGGTGGCTCCAACGCCATGGGGCTCTTCCGCGGCTTCCTCGCCGACGACGTCGCCCTCTACGGGGTCGAGGCGGCGGGGGAGGGGATCGCGACCGGCCGTCACGCGGCGACCCTGAGCGCGGGGCGGGTCGGCGTGCTCCACGGCTCCCGCTCGCTCGTCCTGCAGGACGCCGACGGCCAGATCCTCGAGGCGCACTCGGTGAGCGCCGGGCTCGACTACCCCGGGGTGGGCCCGGAGCACGCGCACCTGCACCAGACGGGGCGCGCGACGTACCTGTCCGCTACCGACGCCGAGGCGCTCGAGGCCGTGGCGCTCCTCGCCCGCACCGAGGGGATCCTGGTGGCGCTGGAGACGGCGCACGCCTTCGCCCGGGTGGCGGACGTGGCCCGCGCCGAGGCGGCACGGCGCGGCCGCCCAGTCGACGTCCTGGTCAACGTCTCCGGGCGCGGCGACAAGGATCTCGCGACGCTGCTCGCCTGGCGCGGGAGGGCGTCGTGACCGCGGAGAACCTCGAGGCCCGGTTCCGGGCGCGGCGCGGCGAGGGGCGCACGACCCTCATCTGCTACCTGACGGTCGGCGATCCCAGCGTCGAGGAGTCGACGCGCGCTGCGCTCGCCGCGCTCGAGGCCGGCGCCGACGTGCTCGAGCTGGGGGTCCCCTTCAGCGATCCCACCGCGGACGGGCCGGTGATCGCCGCCGCCGCCTACCGGGCGATCCAGCGCGGCGGCTCGCTCCGCGCCGCCCTCGAGGTCGCCCGCGCCGTGCGCGCGCGCTCGCCGGCCCCGATCGTGCTCTTCAGCTACTACAACCCCATCGTCGCCTTCGGGCCGGAGGCGCTGCCGCGCGCGGCGGCCGCCGCCGGCGCGGATGGGATCCTGGTGGTGGACCTGCCGCCGGAGGAGGGGCCGGAGCTCCGCGCCGCCGCGGCGGCGGTGGACCTCGCCATGATCCCGCTGGTCGCCCCCACCACGGGTCGGGAGCGCGAGCCGCTCCTCGTCCGCGGCGCGCGCGGCTTCGTGTACTACGTGTCGCTCACCGGCGTCACCGGCAGCGGCGCGGCGCCGCTCGCGGAGGCGGCCGCGGCGGCAGCCGCGCTCCGGGAGCGCGTGGGGCTGCCGGTGGCCGTCGGCTTCGGGATCAGCTCGCCAGAGAAGGCGCGCCAGGTGGCGGACGCCGGGGTCGACGGCGTGGTGGTCGGCACCGCGCTGGTGCAGGTGATCGCGGCGGCGGAGACGCCCGCGGAGCGCGAGCGCGCCGTCCGCGACTTCGTCGGCGCGCTCCGGCGCGGCCTCGACGCGCGGTGAAGACGCGGCGGCGCAGAGCCCGCGGCCCGATGCTCACCCTGGAGAGCCGGGCGCGGCGCCCCGCCCGCCCACGGCGATCCCCAGCAGGTGACGTAGCGCGGAGTAAGGCTGGGAGATGGCGAACGGCAGGAGCTGCCGCGCCCGCTCGCGGGCGGTGCGGCCGTCGGGCGGCGCGCCGGTGATGGCGAGGACGCTCCCGGCGACGGTGACGTCGCCGGAGACGAGCAGCGCCGCGCGGCACGCCGTGGTCTCGATCGAGCGGAGCCACGCGCCGATGTCCACCGTGCCCGCCGCCAGCAGCTCGCTCACGGCGGTCGCGGCGCGCGCACGATGGGGCGCGTCGAGGTGCGCGTCGAGGCGGTCACGGAGCTGCCGGCTGGTGTCATCGAGCCCCGCGCCGAGCTCGGGGTGGACGATCGCCGCGGCGGCCGCGGCGAGCCGCCGGAGCGAGTCGAGGTCGGGGTGGAAGGCGAGGAGCCGGCAGCCGGGTCGCGAGAAGGCGAGGTGGTGGCCGGCCATGAAGGCGAGCTCGCTCAGCGAGCGACCGCTCAGGGCCGCGCGCCCCAGCACCAGCGCCGGGGCGAGGGTCGGCAGGGTCGCCACCGTGAGGCGGGGGTTCTGCGGCGTCGCGTGGATGGCGTGCTCGGGGAGGCCGAGGATCCGGCTCGCCCAGTGGAAGGTCTTCACCGCGAGGACGGTGGAGCGCTGCGGATCCTGGCGCGTCGCGGGCGGGGGCAACGAGCCGCGAGCGAGCGCGCCGTGCTCCTCGAACCAGGCCGCGAGCGCCGCCGGCTCGATGGCGGCCATGAGCGCGTGGACCGCGGCCGGGTGCTGCGGCACGGTGAGGAGCTCCCAGGCGTCGTCGTCCAGGGGGGACGCGATCGGGGGCAGGCTCTCGGGGGCGTGCTGCGCATAGCGGAGCTGCTCGTCGAGATCCGCCTCGCCCAGGGCCACCAGCACCGAGCTCGCGCCGTAGGCGCGGTCGGCGTCGCCGGAGCGCTCGAAGAGGGCGAGGAGCGAGCGGTACGTCTGCGCCCGCTCGGGCGCGAGCTCGGCGGCGCTCTCGAGCACGCGCGTCGCCAGCGTGATCTGGTCCGTCTCGCGCAGGAGCTCGGCCAGCTCCACGCGCGCCTCCGCGTCGTGGGGGCGCTCGAGGACGAGGCGGTCGAGCGCGGCGATGGCTTGGCGCGGGTCCCCGAGCTGGTGGCGGTGCGTGTGCGCGAGCTTGCGCAGGAGCTCGACGCGCGCCTCCGCGTCGGAGCCGCTGAGGCGTTCGAGCTGGCGCTCGTAGGCGCGCGTGAGGCCCTGGTGATCGCCGGCCCGGACGAGCTCCGCCTCGATCGCCGCGAAGGCATCCGGCACGCCGGGGTCGTCCTCGATGGCCGCCTCGTAGAGCGCGATGGCGCGCGGCAGGTTCTGGGCCTTCTCGCTCGCCAGACGCGCGGCCTGCACCAGGCACTGCGCCCGCGCGCCGGGCGCTGCTATCTGCTCCGCGATCCGCACGCAGACGTCCACGGCCTGGTCCCAGCTCCCGGCCGCCTCGTGTATGGCGCGGAGCCGCTCGAGCAACGCGCGATCGCCGGGGCGGAGCACCAGCGCCTGTGCGATGGCGTCGCGCGCCGCGCCCAGGGACTCGGAGGCGATGAGGGTCAGGGTTTCCAGGCGCTCGGCCTCCGCGTCGAGCTGGGGCACCAGCCGGTGCAGGAGCGCCGCGGCCACCACGCTCTCGCCCTGCTCGCGCGCGAGCGCCGCGCGGCCGCGCAGCGCGCCAATGTGGTTGGGCGCGATGACGAGCGCCCGATCGAGCAGCTCAGCCGCCTCACGGGCGCGGCCCTGGCCGCGCTCGAGCTCGCCGAGCGACACCAGCACCAGCGCGTGCCGCGCGCTCGACTCGTTGCTGAGCAGCGCGTCCGCCGCCGCGTAGCGCTGGCGGGCCCCGGCCACGTCGTCACGGCCGAGGTGCTCGTAGGCGTCTGCCAGCGCCTCTTCCACCTGCTCGGTCCGGCGCTCGGCCTCGAGCGCGAAGCGCGCGTCGAGGCCGAGCGCCGTGGCCTGGTCGGCGTCGAGCGGCAGCCACGGCCCCGCGTGGAGCACCAGCGTGGGTGGGAGCGCGCCGGCGTCGAGGCCGAGCGCGGCGCACAGCACTTGCTCGAAGGACTGGTCGGCGGCGACGGGGACCAGTCGTCCGGAGCCGCGCTCGAGCAGAGCGCCGAGGTCCGCGGGCGAGGCGGGGACGCAGCACGAGGGATCGGGATCGGTGGCGAGCAGGTGGAGCGCGGCGCGCATGGCGGGCAGAGCCTACCGCGGTGCAGCCGGGAGCGAACTCGGGTATCGTGCCCGGCGGTCGAGGTGATGTGGGTCGCCGGTGACGAGCGGGAGCTACTGGGCGCGGCGCTCGCGCTCGGCGCCGACACCGTCCCCGGGTGGTCCGCTGCCGAGCGGCGCCTGGCTTCGCGCGCCGTCCGTCCGTCAGCGGCGGTCACCCGCGTGCTCCGTGAGGCCGTCGCCGATGGGGGCGATCCGCTGGGGGACGCGCTCTGCCGGCTGCGGGGCGCCGCGGAGCGCCGCGCGCTCGGCGCCATCTATACGCCGCCCGCCGTGGTCGCGGCGATGATCGCCTGGGGCGCGGTGCCCGCGCCGCGCCGCGTCGTGGATCCGGGCACCGGCTCGGGTCGGTTCCTCGTCGCCGCGGGCCGCCGGGTCCCTGGCGCGGCGCTCCTGGGGATCGAGGTGGATCCGCTGGCGGCCCTGCTCGCCCGCGCCCACCTCGCCGCCGCCGGCCTGGCGCCGCGAGCCCGGGTCGAGCGCCGCGACTACCGCGCGCTGCGGCTTCCGTCCGCCGCGGGCCGCACGCTCTTCCTCGGCAACCCGCCCTACTTGCGTCACCACGCCATCGCGCCCCGCTGGAAGCGCTGGCTCACCGCGCGGGCGCGGGGGCTCGGGCTCGGCGCGAGCCAGCTCGCCGGGGCGCACGTCCACTTCTTCCTGGCCACGGCCGAGCTCGGCGCGCCCGGTGACCGCGGCGTGTTCGTCACCGCTGCCGAGTGGCTCGACGTCAACTACGGTCGCCTGGTGCGGCAGCTCCTGCTCGGGCCTCTGGGCGGGCTCTCGCTGCACTTGGTCGACCCGCGGGTCCCCGTCTTCGCCGACGCCGAGACCACGGCCGCCATCCCCTGCTTCGAGAGCGGCGCGCGTCCGGGGGCGGTTTCGATCCGGCGGGTCGCCTCGCTCGCGGCGCTCGCGCCGCTCGCCGGGGGGCGGCGCGTCTCCCGCGCCGAGCTCGCCGCCGCGCCGCGCTGGTCGGCGTTCACGGCGGCGCCGCGCGTGCGCCAGGCGGGGCGCGTCGAGCTCGGCGAGCTCTGCCGGGTCCACCGCGGGCAGGTGACCGGCCAGAACGAGGTGTGGCTCGCGGGCGACCACTCGGCGGAGCTGCCCGTGCGGTTCCTCTTCCCGGCCGTCACCCGCGCCCGGGAGCTCTTCGCCGCGGGGCGCGAGCTCGTGGACCTCGGGCCCCTCCGGCGCGTCATCGATCTGCCCGCCGAACTCGACGTCCTGCCGGCCGTCGAGCGGCGCGCGATCGAGCGTTTCCTCCGCCTGGCGATCGCCCGCGGCGCCCAGGCGACCTACGTCGCGCGCCACCGGCAGCCCTGGTGGCGCGTCGGGCTCCGCGAGCCGGCGCCGATCCTGGCGACGTACATGGCGCGCCGCCCGCCCGCCTTCGTGCGCAACCGGGCCGGCGCCCGCCACATCAACGTCGCGCACGGACTCTACCCGCGCGTGGCGCTGTCGGCGGCCGCGCTGGACGAGCTCGCGCGCTTTCTCTGCCGCCACACGGACGTCGCCGCGGGGCGGACCTACGCGGGGGGGCTCACCAAGTTCGAGCCGCGCGAGCTCGAACGCCTCCTGGTCCCGGACCCGTCACACCTCGCCGCCGGCGGGGGAGGGGGGTGAGATCGCTCCTTGGTGCCCTGGATGCAATATTCCGCCAGTAAGGAAGTGGTCTGGGGGGAGGTTCTCGCGCTCAGCAGAGGGGGTCGGTGCCCGCCTGCGCCGGGCCGGTCGCGGAAAGCTGACCGAGTGGCGTGCAGGCCGGATCGTGCGCACCGGCGAGCGCGCCGCGTTCGAGCCGTGGCGCCGCCGGAACCCTCCCGGACGGACCAGCCCCCGGCGCGGTGGCGCTGCCGTAGCCCTCTCGAGACGGACCAGCCGACCATGACATTGTGATCCCGGTGTCGACGGCCGAATGCGGCCCGAGAAGCGCTCGGGGGAGGAATATGCTGGACAAGCGCCGAGTTGCTTGGGCGTCGGGCGTGGCTGGGCTAGCATGCCTGATCGTCGAGAGGAGGCCCCATCGGGCCGCGGTGCTCCTGCTTCGCGGCAGGATACCTCATGGAAACGAGAGAAGGAGTGGGACACATGAAGCGCTTGATGCTTGGTACGGTGGCGTTGATCTGTGGCATGGCCCTCGTGGGCTGCTCGTCCGACGACGAGGACGACAACGGCGGCAGCGGGGCCGTCGGCCAGGAGGGCGGGAGTGAGAACGAGGGCGGTGGTGGCGCCGGCACCACGGGCGGTACGCAGACGACGGGTGGCACGCAGGCGACGGGCGGCACGCAGGCCCAAGCCGGCGAGGGCGGTGAGGTGAGCACCGGTGGCACGGTGACGACGGGCGGTACGGTGACCACCGGCGGCACGGAGCCGCAGGGTGGCGCGGAGCCGCAGGGTGGCGCCGGGCCACAGGGTGGCGCGGGGCCGCAGGGCGGCGCGACCCCGCAGGGTGGCGCGGGGCCGCAGGGCGGCGCGGTGCCGCAGGGTGGCGCGGTGCCGCAAGGCGGCGCGGAGCCGCAGGGGGGCGCGGGGCCGCAGGGCGGCGCGGGCCCGGAGGGCGGCGCGGCGGGCGCTCCGCCGGGGGGGCCGGCGCAGCGCGGCGAGGCCTGCGACGACACCATCCCGTGCGCCGAGGGGCTCCAGTGCACCGATGGCGTCTGCGCGGTGATCCCGGCCGAGCTCGGCGAGGCCTGCGACGACACGATCCCTTGTGCTGGCCTGCTGACCTGTGACGATGGCGTCTGCGCGGCGCTCCCGGCCGGGGTGGGCGAGAGCTGCGACGACGTGGTGACCTGCGTCGAGGGGCTGCAATGCTTCGAGGGGATCTGCGTGCACACGGGCGCGATCAACGTCAGCCTCTCGTGGACGGACTCGCTCGCCGACCTGGATCTGTACGTCGAGACGCCGGCCGGCATCATCTACTACGCCAACCGCGAGGCGGCCGGCGGCGTGCTCGACGTCGACGACTGCAGCTTCGACAAGGGTGACTACCTCTGCACGGATCCCACGGGGACCCACGTGGAGAACGTCTACTTCGAGGATCCGACGCCGAGCGACAGCTACGCGGCCTGGGTGCGGAACGCCAGCAGCGAATCGGCCGATCCGGTCGAGTACACCCTCACCATCCAGATCGAGGGCGACGATCCGATTGTCGTGACCGGCGCTCTGGCCCGGCGGACGACGAGCGATCCGGTCGCGATTCCCTACTGAGCCTCCAGCGACTGAAGCGCTCGCGTGGGCGAGCCCCCAACGAGGCCCGAGGGTGTCCCCCTCGGGCCTCGTCGTCTCTTCGGGGTACCGCCCGCCGGCGGTGTGGCTTCCCGCCTTCGGCTCGGCGACGAGCGGCACGGAGCGCAGGACCGCCCCGAGGTCGGTGGCGAGCGCGACGCTCAGCAGCCCGTCGCCGACGCCGAAGAGCGGACTCGTCGAGGAAGATGCTGCGCTTCACCAGCGAGGTGGGGTCGGTCCACCGGATGCTGGAGCTCCTCCCGGCCGTGGGCCCGGGGCGGAGGCGCGGGGCTCAGAGCGCGACGGGCGGCGGCGCCGAGGCGCGGCGCAGATAGAGGACGTAGTCGCGGCCCCGCTTGAAGCCGTGGCGCGACACGAGCTTGCCGAACTGCGCCGCGACCTCGGGGACGATCTTCGGGTAGCAGCGCGTCTCCTGTACCAGGAACGAGGCGTGCGCGGCGAGGGCGGCCGCCTCCGCAGCGGAGGCCAGGCGCTGGACGGGCTGTTCGTAGCGAGACGCCGCCGGTCCGTGCATCGGCGTGGTGAGGCGGGACAGCGGGTAGAGGCCCGGCTCCCAGGCGCCGCGGCAGGTGAGCAGCAGCGCCACGTCGTTGAGCTGCGTCACCGGTGGCTCGGGCCGCAGCGCCGCGACCACGTAGCGGCCCACCCGTCGGCGGTCTCCGAGGTGAGCCTGCGCGTACTCGTGGAAGCGCAGGTCCCCCGCCAGCGAGTCCCAGCCGATGCTGCCGTCCGGGTCGTACACGACGTGGGTGACCCCGAGGCTCCGGTAGAGGGCGTGGACCTCGGCCGGGCTCCGGAGCAAGCCGTAGTCGATGCCGAGCTGCCACGCCTTGCGATCGGAGACGACCTGGCGCCGCGTGCCCAGGTGCGCGTTGACGTCGTGCAGCAGCAGGCGCGCGCCCTCGGGGGTCGCGCGGCCGATTTCCTGCCAGTCTTGCTGCACCTCGAGCCGCCGGTCGAGCGCTTCGAGGCCCTGGTCGCGAGCGCGGAAGCCCTCGGCGAACAGATCGGCGACCTCCTTGATCGGCGCCTTGATCATGGCGTGCGTCTGGATGAACCACACGTCGCCCCCCCACACGATCTGCAGGCCGATCAGCGCCGCGGCCAGCGCGCGCCCGGGCCACCACGCGGTCCGCCACACGAGCAGGATGCAGGCCGCCAGCGCAGCGGCCATCAGGGGCATCAGCCCCTGGAGGTAGCGATCCTGATGGTGCACCCAGTACCACGCGAAGATGCCGGCGTGGATGTAGAAGACGAGCAGCCAGAGCCGCCCGGTCCGTCGTAGCGCCGGCAGGCACAGGACGAACAAGGTCAGGAGCGATCCGATCACGGGGACCTTGCCGTGCAGGCTCGGCCAGTCGTTGGGGACGAAGGACCAGGTGACGAGGACCTTCAGCGTCTCGAGCACGCCGGCGAGGCTGCGCTCGGGAGCCCACAGCTGGGTGTCCTTGTACAGCCACTGGAAGACGTAGGGCGCCGTCTCCGTCCAGGGGCGCGGCCGGAGGTAGGCGTGGAGCATCGGGTAGAGCGGGTCGCCGTACCAGACGAGGTTCTTGAGCCACTGCGGGGCGGTGAAGACGACCACCGACAGGGTGGCCACCAGGGGTGCCCAGAGCCAGGCTCGAGGCGCGCCGGGGGAGCCCGCGTCGAAGAGGAGCCGCCGGATCGCGATCGACGCCACCCGCGTCGCGATGACCAGGACGGGGACCGGCACCAGCAGGATCGCGGTGGTGTCCTTCACGGTGGCCGCCGCCGCCATCAACAGGCCGAGCACCGCGGCCCAGCGGGGGCTGAGCGCCTCGTAGGTCAGCAGGGTGACGAGGAAGATCGGGGGCCCCAGCATCGCGCCGAGGTGATCGGATCCACCGCAGAGGGAGGAGTCGTACAGAAGGACGCCGGGGAAGAGGAAGCGCGCCGCCCACACCGTGGTCGGATCCGCGCCCGGGACCAGCCGGCGCACGACCGCGGGGATCCCGAGCAGGGTGGTGACGAGGAAGACGACATACTCGAGGTGCGCCGAGAGGAGCATCTGGTCGAAGAGCTCGGCGGACGGCGCGAGGAACGCCCAGGTGTAGAGCAGGGAGGCGAAGTGAGGGCGCGTGCCTGGGGTCCACCCCTCGCCGAAGCGCCGGATCCCCCCGGTCACCGCGTACTCCTCCGCGATGGCCATCTGCTTCCACCGCGCGTCGAACTGGACGTTCTCGGGGGTCAGAATCAACAGATAGAGCATCAGGAGGCCGACGAACCCGAAGAGGACGATGCCCCAGCGCCACGCGGGCCGGCGCTCGGGCACGAGCGCCCGGGCGGCGCCGGCGGCGCGGAGGACGCGGCTCGTCAGCCGAGCGCGCGGGCGGGCGCCGACGGCGAAGGCGAGGAGCGGCAGAGCGAAGCAGGCCACCGGGCCGTAGAGTCCGAGCATCCCCGCCACGAACATGAGCAGCTCGAAGAGGTAGACGCCGACGCCGAAGGCGATCGTAGCCTGCTCCAGCGTCCGCAGCGGTTGCGGGCACACCCGCACCAACGCGGCGTTGCCGAGCGAGAAAGCCGACACTGCCCAGCCGAGCGACGCGAGCCAGTAGGCGGCGTAGCGCCAGAAGAGCCAGCGGCTCACCGGGTAGTGCGGGGCGATCTGCCAGGCCAGGATCGCGAACGCGGCGGCCAGGGCTACGCCGAGGTAGAGCTGCACCGGGAGGCGGTTGGGCCGGAGCAGCCAGTCGAGTCGGTAGCGGAGCCGCAGCAGGAGGCGAGGGAGCGTCGAGATCATGCGAGCCTGATGGCGACGGGGACCCCCGCCGCGCCCGCGCCGGGGACCGGATCTCGGCCGTTCGCCGCGGTCCCGTCTCCGGTCGAGCGGGCATGACGGCTCGTCTAGCACGCGACCAGCCGCGAGCGGCAGGGGGGAATGCCCCCGCCAACAGCCTGGGCCAGCGCCTCCGGCTCGGTCTGCCCCGACACCGCGCTAGCGGGCAGGCGGTTTCACCAGGCGCTCATGGGCCCGAGGTCGAGCACCTCGTGGCCCAGACGGCGGAGCAGCTCCGCCGCCGCAGCGCTCCGGGCTCCGCTCCGGCAGTAGACGACGATCCCGCTCGCGGTCGGTGCGAGCTCCGCCGCGCGCGCCGGGAGCTCGCCCACCGGCACGTTCACGGCTCCGGCGAGGTGGCCGCACGCGAACTCCTCGCGGGTGCGGACGTCGAGCAGGAGCGCTCCCCGCTCGACCATCTCGTGCGCGCGCTCCGCTACCGCGGAGCGACGGCCCCCCGTAGCCAGTCCCATCCAGCTGAACACGTCCAACAAGGCTCCTCCTCCCACGGGTTCTTCAGCGGTGTTGCCGGTGAGATCCTGGACCGGGGCGGATGGATTCGAGGGCGCTCTGGCCGGGGAGCCGAGGCCTCCCGGCCACCGTCCGCGGGCGCCCCCCGCGGGCGCGCCGGCCCTAGATCCGCCCTTGCTCCAGGGCGTCCGCGAGCTCGCCGAGGTGCCGGAAGCGCGGGCAGTCCCGGTCCGCCTGCAGGCCGCCCCGGTCGACGAGGACCGCGCGGAGGCCCGCGGCCCGCGCCCCGACGACGTCGACGTGGAACAGATCGCCCACGTGGAGGGTCGTCGCGGGGTCGGCCCCGACCCGCGCGAGCGCGAGCGCGAAGAAGCGCGGGTCGGGCTTCTCGACCCCCTCCTCGCCGGAATCGACGACGGCCGCGAACCACCGGGTCAGGCCGAGGCGATCGAGCTTGGACCGGACCGTGCCGTTGGCGTTCGAGAGCACCACGAGCGTGAGGTCCAGGGCCCGGAAGCGCGCCAGCGCCGGGACGACGTCCCCGGGCAGGTCGTCCCAGAGGTTTTCCGCCGCGTGGATCCGGCAGAGCTCGGCGATCCCCGCGCGCGCCGCGGCCGGGGGCGCCGCGACGCCGGTGCGGGCGAGGACCCGCGCGAGGAAGACGGCGGTGCGATCCTCGTCACTGGTCCGGCGGATGCTTTCGGCGGTGTCGAGCTCGCGCATGACCGCGAGCTCCTCGGCGGCGAGAGCCGCGGCCGTCACGGAGACGCCGTGGTCCGCGAGCACCGCGGCGGCGGTGCGCCAGTTGGGGCGGACCAGCACGCCGCCGGCGTCGAGCGAGAGGGTGCGCAGCATGGCCGGCGATCTAGCGCGAAACGGGCCGCGCGCCCACGCCGGTGCGCGTCCAGCACGACCGCCAACCGTTCGCGCCGCCGGCGCGGCTCTCGCTCGGGCGAAGCGAAGGGCACCGCCGGCGACGCGGCACGCCCGGCGTGCGCGACGCCAAGGCCACGCCCGTGGACGTGCGCCCGAGAGGACGGGCGGCGTCGAACGAACGCGAGGGCGCTGCGGGGCGCGAGGGGGCGATGCGCCTGCGGCGGCTCGGACGGAGGAGCTGGACGTTGCTTCGGGTGACGACTTCTACCATGCTCGTCGCGATGCGACGGCACCGACTGGACCCCTGCGAGCGAAACCGACGACCGGCGGGCGGCGACGCCGAGCAATGTTGTGCGATCGCGAAGCTCGTCGCGATCCTTCTCCTGGGGATCGCCCCGGGCGCATGCGGGGTGACCGCGCGCGGTCAGGCGCCAGCGGGGGGCGCCTCCGGAGCGCAAGCCGCGCCGAGCCGTCCCGAGCCTGCGGGGGAGCCCCTCTCCGTGGCCCAGGCCCTGGCGACGCCCATGAACCAGCCCATCCTGGTTTCGGCGGTGCTGTGCGAAGATCGCTCCCAGGTCCCCTGTCCTCCCTGTCCCGAGGGAGCCGACTGCGCGCGCTGCCTCGATCCCGACTGGGTCTTCTGCGAGGCGCTTCCGATCGTGGACTACACCCAGACGCTGTCGGTCCCGAGCGTGCCGGGCGTGAAGCTCGTGGTGGGTCGCCGCTACCTCATCAGCGGCGAGCGGACGGATCCCCGCGGGCTCCACGCGCAGACGGTGAACGAGCTCGGCCCGTAGTGATGGGGGTGCGCCACGCTGGTCAGGACCTCGGCCTCGCCGGGCGACCTGGATCGGGCGCCGGGCGCCTCCAGCCAAGACGTGCGGCTGCGTGGTCGACCCCGGCCCCGCTCACGAGCGCCGAAGCGAGCGATGACGCTCCTTCGGTCCGACTCGCCGGGCACCGCGTCGAGCGGGCGGTGCCCGGCGGGTCACGCTGATGGTACGCTCCCCCTGTGAAGCTCGAGACGATCGTCGCCTGGATCCGCCGCGAAACCACCGGTCTGGATCGCGGCGTGCTCGTCGTGAGCGCGACGCTCACGCTGGGCTGGGGCTTCGGGCTCGCGGCGGGCGGCACCTCGCTCGCCGGCTGGCTCGCGATCGTGCGCCTGGGGCTCGCCATCGTCGTGCTCGGCTACGGGCTGCGGCTCGCCCGCCTGGGACCGGACGCGGCGCTGGTGCTCGCGATCACGCTCGTGACCCTGGCGCTGGGCCTGAACGCGAGCTACCAGGCGCTCTTCGGCCGGCGCCTCGGTTGGGACGAGATCCGCCACGCCGTCGAGGGGATCCGCGCGGGCACCGTCCCGATCGACCTGGGCACCGTCCTCTTCGGCGCCGGGTTGCTCGCCGTGCTCTGGGTGCTGCTCACCCTCGCGCTGCGCCTGATCTCGCTCCTGCCGCGACCTCGGCGCTGGCGCGGCGAGCCCCGGATCTGGCTCCCGCTTGGGCTGGCGCTGGCCACCGGGGTGAGCTTCACGACCGGGTCGCCTCGCCCGGCGACCGCGTCGCGCGATCTGTTCACCACCGAGCTCGAGTTCGCCCGCCTGGCGGGCGAGCGCGCGGCCCTCCTGCAGCACATCCCGACCGCCACCCGGCGCCTCGACGTGCTGCTGGTGGTGCTCGACTCGGTGCGCCACGACATGCTCCGCCCCGAGGTGATGCCGAACCTCTCGGCGCTGGCCGGGCGGTGCCTCACGATGCGCCGCCACTACACCACCGGCGGCAACACGGGGACGGGCATGTTCGGCCTGCTCAGCGGGCTCGCGGCTCCCTATTACCCGCTGTCCGCTCGCGCGCGGCTCCAGCCCATCCCGCTCGAGGTCCTGCGTCGTCTCGGTTACCGACGGAGCGTCTACTTCGTCAGCAACATCCGCACCTACGACGGGATCTTCGAGCTGCTCTTCGAGGGGCAGGTGGAGCACGTCTACTCCGGGGAGGAAACCCCGACTCACGTGGCCGACCGCCACCTCGCGGACGACCTGCTCCAGCAGCTCCGGAGCCGGGACCCGAAGGTGCCGCAGTTCAGCGTGGTGATGTTCGACTCGACGCACTATGACTACTCCTACCCGCCGGAGCACGAGCGCTTTCTGCCGCAGGGCACGCTCGAGCTGGGGGTGCGCGACGGGCTCATCGTCGGCGCGGGTATCAATGAGCGGCTCCGGGGGCGAGGCCCGCTGGTCCGCAACCGCCAGCAGAACGCGGCGCACTGGCTCGACGCGCTCGTGGGTGATCTCACCGCCTTCCTCGGCCCCGAGGGCCTCGCCCGAACCGTGCTCGTCGTCACCAGCGACCACGGCGAGGAGTTCTTCGAGAAGGGGACCTTCGGGCACGGCTTCACCCTGAGCGAGGAGGCCACGCGGGTCCCGCTGGTGCTCTGCGCGCCGGGCGGCGTGCAGACCCGGTACACGGTCTCCAGCCACGCCGACGTGATCCCGACCATCTTCGATCTGCTCGGCGTCGACGCGGGCCCGGCCGCGGTCGTCTCGGGCAAATCGTGGCTCCGCCACGACCCTACGCTCGCCGTCGCCCTGGTCGGCGCCGGCTCCACCGGGCAGCGGGTGAGCCGCAGGTTCGCCGCGGTGGGTGGCCAGGGCAAGGTGATCTGGCACAACGTCCCGCCCTACGAGCGCGAGGCCGTCTGGGACGACCAGGACCGACCCGTCGCGGCGTTCGCGCCGCTCGAGGCGGACGAGCTCATCGCTCGCGCGCTCGTCAGCGCACGACTGCGACCGCTCCCGGGGCCGCCATGACGACGCGCGTGCGCCTCTCGATCCTCGGCGCGCTCTTCGTGACCACCGGCGCTACCGCGTTGATCGTCGAGCAGGTCTTCGAGAAGCTGCTGACGACCGTGGTCGGCTCGGCGACCTCGGCGGGGGCCATCGTGCTCGGCGCCTATTTCGCGGGGCTCAGCCTGGGCGGTGTCGGCTACGACCGCCTCCGGGCACGCGTCGGCAACGCCTGGACGCTCTACGCGACCCTCGAGGGGGTGGTGGGGCTCTGCGCGCTGGGGCTCGGGCTGCTCTCCTCGCCCATCCAGCGCGTCTCCGCGCAGCTCGTGCACCTGGGCGGCGACGCGCCCGCGGCGGTGTTCCTGCTGCGGTTGGTCGTGGCCTCGCTCTGGATCCTGCCGCCCACGCTCGCCATGGGCGCGACCTACGCGGCGGTCGTGGGCGCGCTGCGCACGACCGGCGCCCCGAACGTGCCGGTGGCCATGGCACGGCTGTACGCGGCCAACCTGGCCGGCGCCGTGCTCGGGACCGTCGCGGCGCCGCAGCTGCTGTTTCCTGCTCTGGGGCTCACCGGGACCCTGCTCGGCGTGGGCGCGGTCCAGGGCATGGTGGTGATCACGGCGCTCCTCCTCGGCCGGGGCCTGCGGGGGGCGGTGGACGAGGGCTCGCCGCCCGGCCGCGCGCGTGCGCGCGCGCTCGCGCTGGTGCTCGGCAGCGGCGAGGGACGGCTGCTGGCTGCCATCGCGGCCCTCAGCGGGTTCGTGGTCTTCGCGTGCGAGGTGCTCTGGATCCACCTCATCGGGGTGACCCTCGGCATGAGCGTCTACGCCTTCGCGCTCATGCTCACCGCGGTCTTGCTGGGGCTCTTCGTCGGGGGGCTGCTCGTCTCGCTGGTCGCGGCGCGTCGCCCCGGCGCTGGCGACTGGCTGCTGCCCGCCGCGCTGGGGCTCGGCGCCGTGGGGCTCACGGTGACCTGCGGGCGGTGGGACGAGGTCCCGGATTGGCTGCTCTACTGGCGGACCGTCTCCACCTTCGGCCAGGGGGAGCGGCTGCGCTTCGAGGTGGCCCTGCTGATGGTCGGCGTTCCGAGCGTGGCGCTGGGCATGGTCTACCCGTCGCTCTTCCGGCTAAGCTGCTTCCCCCTCGCGCGCGCCGACGGCGCCGCCGGCGTCCTCGGCGCCGCCAACGCCCTCGGCAGCATCTCGGGCGCCCTGGTCACCGCCTTCTGGCTGCTCCCGAACCATGGATCGGCGACGCCCTACCGTGTCATCGCCGTCCTCCCCGCGTTGGCCGCGGTCGCCCTGCTCGGCCAGCTCCTCGCCCGCTCGGGGCGGCGGCGCGCCACGGGGCTCGCCCTCGGCGCTGCGATCGCGATCACGGCTGGCTGTGGCCACCACCTCTGGCGCGTACGCTGGAACGAGCTCTCGCTCACCTCCGGCGCCCACGTCTACTTTCGGCGCGTGTTCGTGCGCCCGAGCAGCACGCTGGAGTTCTGGCACGAGGACACCGCGGGTGGCATCACGACGGTGGTCGCCAACCGGCACGGCGCGCGCACCATCAAGACGCTGCTCACGAACGGCAAGTTTCAGGGCGACGACGGGGGCGAGGTCCCGGCGCAGATCGCGCTGGCGTTGCTGCCGTGCCTGGCCACCGAGGGGCGGGAGCGCGCCCGGGTGATCGGGCGCGGGACGGGGCACTCGGCCGCGGTGGTGCACGCGGCCGGCTTCCGCGAGGTGGACGTGGCGGAGATCGCCCCTGGCATCGTGGCGGCCGCCCGCGCGGAGTTCTCGGAGCTGAACCGGGACCTGCTCGACGCGCCGAACGTGCGCCTCTTCCTGGAGGACGGGAGGAACCACCTCCTGCGGACGCGCGCCCGCTACGACGTCGTCTCCATCGAGATGAGCAGCATCTGGTCTTCCGGCAGCGCCAACCTCTTCAGCTACGAGTTCTATGAGCTCGTCCGCGCCCGCCTGCGGCCCGGCGGCGTCCTCCAGCAATGGATCCAGCTGCACCACATCGCCCCCGAGGAGGTGGTTTCTGTCCTGCGCACCGCGCGGGAGGTGTTCCCTCACGTGAGCCTCTGGGAGATCGGTCGCCAGGGCATCGTGTTGGCCTCGGAGGGGCCGCAGTCGATCACGCCGGGCGCGATCGCGCGGCTGCGCGCGGCGCCCGCGCTGGCGCGCGACCTCGGGCTCATGGAGGAGCGGGACGGGTTCACCATCGAGCAAATCGAGTCCAGGCTCGTCCTGAGCCCGAGCGACCTGGATCGCGTCCGTGAGATCGCGCGCGCGCGCCGGCTCCCCGTCAGCACGGACGGCAACCGCTACCTCGAGTTCGCCACGCCGCGACACAACCTCGAGTCCGGGCGTACCGTCGAGGCGACCACGTCGGCGCTGCTGGGCCTCCTCCCCTCGCCGCTCGGGGAGGAGCGTGCGCGCCGCCTGGGTTCCGGTCGGCGGTGAGCGCGGCCGCCGTCCCGTCAGGTTGGCGTCGGGCCGGAACCGGCGCGGGCGAGGCGAGCTTCTCGTGGCAGCTTCCACGCTCCCCCGGGGGCGCCGCGCGGCGGGCTACCTCGCGCGTTGCTCGAACCAGGCGAAGTCCGCGGTGATCGGCGCGGCGCCCGCGTCGT
This sequence comes from uncultured Polyangiaceae bacterium, assembly GCA_964454025.1. GTDB lineage: Bacteria > Myxococcota_A > Polyangia > Polyangiales > Polyangiaceae > JAFGBI01. The sequence goes on from CAYVRP010000047.1 coordinate 32,686, forward strand.
GGTGGGCGTAGAGCCCCACGTAGGCGCCGGTGAACGACTGGGTCTGCTCGTAGGCGAAGGGCGTCGTGGGCGCGCTGCCGAGCGCGAAGGGCTGGCCGCTCTGCTCCACGAAGAACTCGTAGCGGTCGGCGTAGCCCTCCACGACGAGGGTGACCGGGCCAGGCGAGAGCGGGCAGCGCCCGAGCACCCGGCGCTCGCCGGCGATGGTGGCGCTGGCCACAGCCTCGCGGCGGCCCGCGGGAGCGCCCTCGACCAGGAGCTGATGGTGGTTCTTCTCGTTGCCTCGCACCACCAGGCCCGCCCGCTGCCCCGACGCCAGGGCCACGTCGAGCGCGGTGGCGAGGCGAACGCGATGATACCGTTGTCGCTCCACCACCAGCGTCGGCGAGGCGACGTCGTCGAGGGAGGCGGAGCTGCTGGTGAGGCGCAGCCAGCCCGGGCGCGCGGTGAGCGAGTAGCGCGCGCGCTCCGGGTTGCGCACGTGCTGCCAGGAGACGCCGAGCTCGGCGCCGTCGAACTCGTCGCGGGGAGAGGCCTCTGGCCAGGGGTGCCAGGCCGGCAGCCCCGCGGTCGACATGGCGAGCTCGAGCGGACGCCCGCCGTTGACCACCGGCCAGCCATCGTCGCCGAAGACCACCGGGGCGAGGAGCGTCTCGCGGCCGAGGTGGTGCCGGCGCGGCGTGGAGGGGCGGATGCCGAGCAAGACGAGCCAGAAGCGCCCCTCGGGGGTCTGCAGCAGATCCGCGTGGCCGGTGGCCTGGAGCGGGTGCGCGGGGAGGAAGCGGTGGGTCAGGATGGGATTGTTGGGTGCCGCCTCGAAGGGGCCCCAGGGGCTCTTCGCGCGGGCCACGGTCACCTGGTGCTCGTAGCTGGTGCCACCCTCTGAGATCATCAGGTAGTACGTCCCGTCGACCTTGTAGAGGTGCGGCCCCTCGGGCCAGATGTCCCCGGTGCCCTTCCAGACGAGCCGGGCCGGCGCGCGGAGCAAGCCCGTCGCGAGGTCGATCTCGGCCTGGTAGATGCCGCCGTCGCGTCCCCCGCCGTGGCGCGTGTAGTAGACCTTGCCGTCGTCGTCGAAGAAGAGCGACGGATCCATGGTGAACTCCGCCTCTCGCACGAAGATCGGGTCCGACCAGGGGCCGGTGGGCGCGGTGGCCTTGACGTAGAAGCTCCCGCCGCCCTGCATGTTGGTCGTCACCACGTAGTAGGTCCCGTCGTGGTGGCGGATCGTCGGCGCGTAGATCCCCTGCGAGCTCGGGACCCCGCGCAGCGGCAGCTGCGCGTCGCGCGTGAGGACGTGACCGAGCTGACGCCAGTGGACCAGATCCCGGCTGTGGTAGAGGGGGACGCCCGGGAAGTACTCGAAGGAGCTGGTGACGAGGTAGTAGTCGTCGCCGACGCGGACGGCGCTCGGGTCGGGGGTGGTGCCGGGGATGACGGGGTTCGTGTAGGTCGGCGGGCGCGCGTCCGGCGCCGCGGCAGGGGTGAGGACGCTGGCGGGCGTCGGGGCGGGGCCTGCCGCAATGGCGCTCGGCGGCGGCGGCGATGAGGCGGCGGAGCCGCGTGGGTTGCAGGCGCCGAGCGCGAGCCCGGCGATCGCGCCGAGCGCAGTCCCCCGGCTCACGCCGCGCCTCCGGTTCGGGCGTCCGGGGTCGGTCACGCGCGCGCGGCGGCGGGTGGGGGACGACGGCACGAGCGGCTTGCGCTGGGCGATCACGGGCGCTCCCTCGGGTGCGGTGTGGGGTGACCGGGGAAGGATAGAGGTTCGCCGCCGGCAGCTCCACCCGGTCGTTCCCTGCCCGCAGGCCCGCCCGTTCGCGCGGGACCTGCCGGCGAGGCGCGCGGGGTCAAGGGGGCGACAGCGGGCCGATGTACGCCGTCGCGGCGACCACGTTGTCCACGTACTTGGTGGTGGCGGCGCCGGGGTTGGCGCCCGCGTGGAACATGACGCTGAAGCGGTCGATCCTGACGGTCGCGTCGTCGCGGAGGACGAGGTTGCCGAAGTCCGCGATCAGAGCGCCGTCGAGCCAGAGCGTGATGCGGCCGTCGCGCGCGCCCACCGTGTTGGCGGCGAGCATCAGCTCGTAGCAGTACCAGCGGTCGAGCTCGGGGGTGAGGTCGGGGCGGGCGACGAAGTCCGCGCCGAAGTCGAAGGGCAGGCTCGTGTCTGGCATCACGAGCCCGCTCGGGAAGAAATGGTCGCCCCAGACGTCGCGCTGATCGAAGTGGTAGACGTACGCGTTCAGCAGGCCCGGGGAGGGCTCGGACGCCTCGCCGCGCCAGGACTCGAAGGCGGCGAGGAAGTGGTTCGCCTCGTCGGCGCGCTGGCCTGGCCCCTGGTAGTGTGCGGAGATGCTGCCGCCGTTGTGGTGCGAGCCCGTGATGTCGTCGTGGCCGTCGATCTTCTGGTAGAAGCGGAGGTAGAGGGTGTCGACCTCGGGCGAGACGACCTGCTCCACGGCGTTGCTGAGCTCCTCGTCGCTGGTCGGCAGCGTGAAGGACAGCGCCTGGGCGCCCGCGAACACGTCGCGCGCCCCGGTCACGATCCGGGTCTGGTCCTGCTGGTAGGTGTTGTCCCAACGACCCCACAGCTCCGCGGCGTCACGGTAGCTCTCGAAGTCGTCGGCGAAGAGCACCGCCGGATCGCTCTCGATGCCCTGGTCGCCCGGGTAGCGCTCGGCGATGCCGGCCGCGGCCGCGCCGCCACCGGTGCCCCCCGCGCTCGTGGCTCCGGTCGCTTCGCCGCTGCGCGAAGCCGTGCTTCCAGCGTCGCCGCCCTGGCTCGACCCGCCTGCGGGGTCCGCTTCCCGCCCGTCGCCCGCCGAGTTCGCGCCCCCCGCTGCGGTCGCACCCGCGCCCGGCGGGTCGTCGCGGCCGGCGCCGGGGTCCTCCTCCCCTCCGCAAGCGAGGTTCACCACCGCCCCCAGGACCAGCCCCCTCGCTCGCCGCCCCCCGTCCCGCATTCCGCCCTCGGCGCGGATCCTAGCACGAGCCCGAGCCTCTCCGGGTTCGCAGGCGGTGCCAGTCGGCCCGCTCGGGGGCGCCGCCGGTCGCGCGCGGTGGCGATCCAGGTGACCCGTTTGCGCGAGGCCGGCCACAGTCGCGGGGTGGCCCCGCGCCGCGTTGCCCTCGGCGCTCGGGCCCGCCCCCTCGTGGCCGAGGACGATCTCCGGCTCCTCGCCGTGGCGGCCGCCGCCGGGGAGCCGCTGGCACCACGAGCGCTCCTTGCCGTGCTCGGCCCGCCCCTGCTCCGTCTGGTGCAGGCGGCCACCGATATCACCACCGCCTACGCCGGTGGGCCGCCCAAGCGCATGAACAGCGAGGGCGGGATTGTCCTCGGCGTCGGCGGCGACAACAGCGACGACTCCTGGAGCGCCTTCTTCGCGGGCGCCATCGTCGCCGGGTTCCCCTCGGACGAGACGCGGAGCTCGCCGTCATGCCGAACGTGCAGGCGGCTGGCCATGGGCGCTAGCCCGCCACCGGCGGGGCCACGCCCAGCCCGCTCCGAACCGGGCCCGCCTCCGCATCAGAGCGGCTCGATCGCGGGATCGGCGGTTCCGCAGCCGTGGCCCTGGTCGGGATCCGCGGCGCACTCGTAGACGCGCACGTAGTCCACGATCATCTCCTGCGGGAAGGTCGTGGTGGCGTCCGGGGGGCCCGGCCAGTTGCCGCCCACGGCCACGTTCAGCAGCAGGTGAAAGCGCTGATCGAACGGGGCCGGGTACTCGCCGCCGTCGGAGCGCCAGTCGGTCTGCGTGAGGTAGTGCCGGTCGTCGACGAACCAGCGGATCTCGCCCCGCTCCCACTCGATGGCGTAGACGTGGAACGTCTCCCAGGCGGCGCCGTCGAGCGCGGTGCTCGAGCCGGAGCTGGTGTTCGCTGGCCAGGCGCCGCCGTAGTGCAGCGTGCCGTAGACGACGTTGTTGTCGGGGCCGAGGTTGACCGCCTCCATGATGTCGATCTCTCCACTCGCGGCCCAGCCGCCGTACACGGAGTCGGTCGGGAGCATCCAGAACGCGGGCCAGAGCCCCTGCCCGTACGGCAGCTTCATCCGCGCCTCGACGCGACCGTACCGGAAGTCCCCGCGGTCGAGCGTGCGGAGCCGGGCGGAGGAGTGGCCCAGGGTGACGACCGTGGGGTTGTTCTCGGGGCCGGCGATGGGGCCGCTCGGGCTGTCGTCGATGGCCACGAGGTGGAGCATCCCGTCCGCGACGAAGGAGTTCTTGGCGTCGGCGACGTAGCACTGGTCCTCGTTGTTGCCGCCGCCCCAGCAGTTGACCTCGTGCTCCCATTTGGAGGCGTCGATGGCCACGCCGTCGAACTCGTCCGACCACACGAGCGCCCAGCCGTCTTCGCGCTCGTCGCCGCGCCCGCCGTCGCCCCCCCGGGTAGCCATGCTCCCGGCGTCGCCGCCCTGGGAAGCCGTGCTCCCGGCCGTGCCGCCCGTCGCCCCGCTGCCGGTGGTGGCGCCGCCGCTGGGCGCGCCGCCCACGATCGGGTCGCCGGCCTCGGACCCGCCGACGGCCGGCTCGTCCGCTACGCCACCGCGCGCCGCCTCGCCGCCGGATCCCGATCCCCCGGTTTCGGGGCCGCCGGTGGTGGCGCCGCCCGTGGTGGTACCGCCGGTCGCCGCGCCGCCCTGGGAAGCACCGCTCCCCGCGTCGCCGCCCGTCACCTGTCCCCCGGTGTCGCTGCCTCCCAGCGGGTTCGCGCCGCCGGTCGCGCCGTCGCCGCCCGTCGCCGCGCCGCCGGTCGCGGCGCCACCGCTCGACGGGCTCGCGCCGCTCCCGCCGTCGCCGTCCGACTCGTCCTTGCCCGAGCAAGCGGCGAGCCCGATGGCGAGGAGCACGACCGGGAGTGAGCTCTGGAGTCGCGGGGTCATCGAGGCCTCCGGATCGGGGGGAAGGGAACGGATCTCATGACCACCTCCTGGTTCGGTGCCTTCGTCGCTCCGCCCGCGGCGCGCCCGCCCCGGCCGAGGACGCCGGGAGGGGCCGGGGGATCGCGCCGTTTGCCATCGTCCGGGTCCCGATCCTGAACGACCCGTGCCGTCAAGGGGAGGTGGCCTGGAGGCCATCGGCGCTGCGCGAGGAGCTGCCGGCCGTCCGTCGCCGGAGTGCTACGCTGCGGCGGTGCGACGCCGGGCGCTGCTTCTCGCCGGGCTCACCGCGGCCCTGGGGGCCTGTCGGTCGGAGCCCGTACGCCCGGAGCCGCTCCCGCCACCGATGTCCTCACGCCGTCCGCTCGCCGCCGCGCCGCCCGCCGCCGCGCCGCCCGCCGCCGCGCCTCCCGTCGCCCTGCCGCCGCCCGTGACGAGGGGCGACCGTTCGCTCGAGCAGGTGCTGGCGGCGCGCCGCTCGCGACGGGAGCTCGCACCCCGGCCGCTCTCGCTCGCGGAACTCGGGCAGCTCGCCTGGGCCGCCCAGGGGATCACCGATCGCGCGCAGCGCCGGCGCGCCGCGCCCTCCGCCGGCGCCCTCTACCCGCTCGAGCTCTACTTCGTCACCCCGGAGGGGGTGCTCCATTACCTGCCGGAGGGTCACGCCCTCGAGCGGCGGAGCGCGGAGGACCTCCGCGCGGCGCTCGCCCGCGCCGCCCTCGACCAGGACGCCGTCCGCGAGGCCCCCTGCGTCGCGGTGCTCGCGGCGGTGACCGCGCGCACGGCGCAGAAGTACGGCGACCGCGCCCCGCGCTACGTGGCGCTCGAGGCCGGGCACGCCGCGCAGAACCTGCTGCTGCAGGCGACCAGCCGCGGGCTCGCGGGCGTGCCCATCGGGGCCTTCGACGACGACGCCGTGCGCCGGGTGCTGGCCCTCTCCGCGGGGGAGACGCCGCTCTACCTCGTCGCGCTCGGCGCGCCGTCCGGCGACCAGGGGCGGTAGACCGCGCGGAGGCGCTCCTCGTCACCGAGCTCGCGGAGCGCGACCGGTGTGAGGACGGGGCCCGGCCGCGCGGGCTCGCGCGGCCCGTCCCGAAGCTATCCGCGGCTCCCCCTCGTGCGTCTGGCTCCCGTTCGCGGCGCGAGCCGGCGCGCGGCGAACGCGGAGCAGCGGTCGAACAGCCCCCGCCAATGCTCGTGCGTGGTCCCTGGAACGTGCAGATCACCGAGCCAGCGGGGATGACACCGCTCGAGGATGGCGCGCGCGGCGGCCGCGCGTTCCCCGGCGTCGTCGCTGTCGAGCCCGCGCACGTGCCCCTCGAGGTCGTCGGCCTGCGCCGCGAAGCCGCCTTGCCTGAGCAGTATCAGGAGCTCCTGCAGCGGATCCTGGGGATGCATCGTCTCCGGCGGGTGGTCTCCGGGCTCCCGGCGCCCCCGGCGGCGAGCCAATTCCCGCCCGGCATTCTACACCGGGAACCGCCCGGTTCGCGGGCGACTTCGGCCATCAACGAGGACCGCGGGGTGCCGATCTCGAAAGGTACTGTCGACCATGCGATCTTCATCTTGCCCAGTTGAATGGACGGCGATCCCGACCCACGCGACCGAGCTGCGGTGTGGCCGCGACCCGCTCGCCAGGAAGGCGTGCGGGCTCGGCCCTGGTCGCGCGGATGAAGATGCCGGATCGAGCGCCCGGCGCGCGACTTCCGGAGCCATGTCGGCTGGTTCTGGGCGCTCTCGGGTCCGCCGCGCGGACACCGGGGCCCTCTCGGATCCATCGAACGGGCAAGAACCGCGCGTAACGAGCCCTTCCGGGCGCGTTGGGGCAAGAAACGGCAAGAAGTCGACGGTGCGCGGTGCAGCGGCGGACCTGAGCGGTCGGTGAAGCGGCGCGGGCGGCCCCGAGCGGCCGGTGAAGCGGCGCCGGCGGTCGACCCGTCCCCGCACCGGCGCGCGGCCTCGAGCACGGCGCGCAGGACGCGGAGGTTCGAGGGGGGCGGGCGACGCCGCTCCGCCTCCGGGCCGCCGACGCGCCGTTCGTCGAAGGGGGGCGGTCACCGCGCGGCGGCTACTCCCGCTCGACCTGGACCTGGCAGGCGATGGCGACGACCGAATTTTCGAAGGGGACCGGGACCTCGAGCCGCTGGGAGGGGAAGCGGAAGTTGCGCCGCTGGGCGGTCGGGCAGGAGTCGACGAGGAGCGGGTTGCCGACGCAGTCCGGCTCGTCCCGCCAGGCTTCGGGGTGCTCCCGATCATACTCGCAGCGCGCCCTGCCGTCGCCATCGCGGTCCGAGCTCGCGTCGAGGAAGCAGTAGCCGACCGCGTCCCGCCCGAGGTCGCTCGGGGGGGACGTGAGGCAGCGCTCGAGATCCTCGCCCTCGGCGGGGGTCATCGTGCACAGGACGTAGCTCGAGCAGGGGTTCGCCTCCGTGTTGTCGCAGCGGCCCGCCTGGCGGAGGGCCCGGCGGACGATGGCCGAGACCTCCGGCGAGGCGGGGGCCCGGCCGGGCAGATCGCAGTGGATGCCCTCGCGGGCGTGCGTGATCTCGACGAGCACGCAGGGCAGGGACCCGTCCTCGCGCAGGGGGAGCGGCGCCGGGAAGCAGGTTCCCCCACTTCCCCGCCAACGATGGTCGAAGCTGCGCCCGAAGAGGCTCGCGAGGGCGGCGCGGTAACCGTAGGCCGGGGCCTCGCGGGCCTCCTCGGCGGTGAGCTTGGGGCAGGCGGAGGCGACGCTGGCGTTGAGCCCGTAGTCCCGGAGCACCTGGAGGACGCGGGGCGAGGGGTGGGCCTTGCCGAAGCGCTGCGTTATGCCCGCCACCGCCTCGCCCGGCGCCTGACAGAGCGGCTTGGTGGCGAGGTTACTGTCTGCCTCCTTGCACTCGCAGGCGCCCGTGACCGCGCTCGTGCAATCGCGCGGCTCGACGAGCGGGTAGGTGCAGGCGTACTGAAGCAGGCCGCCGTCGGTCACGTCCATCTCGTGGCCGTTGATCGCGCTGGTGCCGTTCTCGCTCCCCGGCGGGGCGGGCTTGTCGCCGGTGAGGGGGTTCGACGGCGGCAGCGGCAGCCCGCTCAGCGCGTGCACGCCGTAGCGCGGCTCGACGGACTCCCACATGAACGGGGCGAGCGGGTAGCCGCCGGTCGCGTCGCTGCCCAGGATGGTGTCCCAGCGAGTGGAGAGCGACTCGCCGCCTGGACCCCACGAGCCAAGAAACTCGAGGTCGTTCGGGTCGGTCAACGACTCCGCGGTGGCGACGTCCTGCCAGGGGACGCCGACGATGCCGGTGAGGAACACCAGGTCGCTGCCCGACCGCGGCACGAGGTGTGGGTAGTACGCGTTGTCGCTCATGAGCGGGTTGTCGTACTGGCAATACGTGGCGCCGCCGCCCACTTCGGTGCAGCGGCCGCCGTGCGGCTGCTGGGGGCTCCCGGGGCAGTCGGCGTCGGTCACGCAGGCGCGGCCGTAGACCAGGGGGTTCTGGAGCGCATCGACGTAGCGCCACGTGGGATGGAGGAAATCGATGCCGAAGCGCCGCTTCTGCTCGTAGCAGCGGAGGCTAGCGTGCTCCTCGGCCGCGGTGAACGGCCCGAGTTGGCAGCCCGGGTCGTCGGCGAGCGCGGCGCAGCCCTCCGGGGGCTCGTCCTCCAGGAGGGCGCAGGACCGGCAGCAGCGCTCGGTCGGGTCCGTCGCGCAGCTCGCGGGGCCGCGCGGGAGCTTCCCGCCCCCCGCGACGAGGAAGCCCGGCCCGTCGTCGCGCACGGAGCAGGCGTCCTCGTCGGGCAGAAGCACGATGCCGACGATCGAGGCGGGGCGGAGGAAGCGCGCCCGCTGCTCGAGGAGCGTCGTGTTGAGGCCCTCCACCACGGACCGGGCGCCTTCGTTCACCACGCGCGTCGGCGGCATCGGGTCGACGAGGAAGCGGACCATCGCCTCGAGCGGCGCCTCGTAGCCGCACCCGCGCTCCCCGACCGCCTCGACGATCTCGGTCACGTCGGCGACCAGGGGCGCGAGGTCGCGCGCGCCGTCGCGCCACGGGTGGCCGCTCCAGGCGACGAAGCCCTGGTCGTCGGGGGTGGCGATCCCGCGCAGGGGGGCGACGAGCTCACCGCGGTCGTCCTTCTCCGGGCTGAAGGTCGAGCCCTCGGCGGGGCTGCAGGCGATGCCCCCGTGCCCGCCGAGGCTCGAGGTGATCACCCCGACGTGGACGTCGGAGAACATGGTCGACCGCGGCGACCAGCCCGCGGGGCAGTCGCCGTCGTCGGAGACGGTGAGGTCCCCGGACTCCGGATCCTCGCAGGAGACGGCGAGCAGCCGGGCGAAGAAGTCTGGCAGCGCCTCGGCCAGGAGGCGGTGTTTGTCGGCCATGCCGAGCGAGTTGTCGAGCACGAAGAGCAGATCCAGCCGGTCGTTGGAGGAGACGGAAACCATCGTCTTGACCTCGTAGAGCCGGAGCGAGCCCTCCTCGAAGAGCTCCCGGTCCGAGCAGGCGGTCGCGCCGAGCGCGAGCGCGAGTAGCCCCGTGGCGGCCACCGGGCGCAGCCGCGCCGAGGGGCGGGGTCCTGGCCCCGGCGACGAGCAGTCCCCGGCGATGGAGCGACGGCGCATCCCCGCCCCGCGAGCAGGATCCGTACCAGCGGGTCAGTGCGGCAATTGCGGGGTCCGGCGCCCCCGCGACCGCCAACCGGAGGTGGCAGGGCGGCGCGGTCGGCAACTCCGGTGGCACCCGACGCGGGCGGACTGCGCCGGGCGCCGGGGGAGGGGGACGGCGCGAGCTCGGGGTCGGCGGCCCCCGAAGGTGCCGCTGGTCGGGCGGGGTGGGGCGGGTGTACCGTCTCTTCTCAGATGCCGTTCGCATTACCCAAGGAGTCGTTGCTCGCGATCGTGGCCGTGGCCTGGGCCGACGGGCTCATCCGCCAGGACGAAACCAAGGCGCTGCTCCGCGCGGCCGCCCAGTGCGGCCTGGTCGGGGACGAGCTCGCCGCCGTCGAGAAGGCGGCCAAGGACGGCGTGGCCCTCGACGCGGTCGACGTCAGCGGCCTGAACGAGTGGCAGAAGGGCCTGACCTACGCCCTCTCGTACTGGCTCGCCAAGGTCGATGGCGTGGTCAACGCGCAGGAGCTCGCGCACCTCAAGGCCCTGGGGCAGAAGCTGGGGCTACACGAGCTGAAGCTCCAGGCCGCGCAGAGCGCCGTGTTCGACATCACGTGCCTACCCGGCGGGCACCGGCCGGACAAGTACGACTTCGGCGCGCTCGCGGAGCGCCTGAGGATCAAGCTCCCCAGCATCGTCCCGCCGCAGTAGCGGCGCGCGCCGACGGGACTGGGTCAGTCGCCCGTGGGGGTGAGCCGGATCTCTACCTCCTCCGGCTCGACCCCGCAGTCGCCGCTCGCGGCGACCTCCACGACGGCGCTGGCCGCGGCGTAACCGTCCCGCGTCACCGTGACCGTGTAGGTGCCGGAGACGTTGCCGCCGAGGTATCGGCAGGGGTCCGGCCCCTCCGCCGTCAGCTGCTCGGCGTAGCGCGCGTGCTCGAGGCGCACCGTGGCGTCGCAGATCGGCTCGCCGGTGTCGGCGTCCGTCACCGCGAGCACGATCCCCACGCTGCGCACGCCGGTGCACTCGGCCGAGTCGGCGCCGCAGCCGCCCGCGAGGGTCACGGCGAGTCCCCCCGCCCCGGCGAGGGCCGCCCGCGCGCGGCGCCCACCACCGCGGCGCGCCATCAGATCCCGTCCGCGACGAGCTGGGCGACGGCGTCCCCCACCTCGGTGGTGCCCATCCCCATCTTGCCTGCGGCCTGGCTCTGCATGCGCTCGGCGGTCATCTTCTTGACCGCCCGATCGATGGCGGCTGCAGCCTCGTGCTCGCGGAGGCTGTACTCGAGCAGCATCCCGCCGGCGCAGATGGCCGCCATCGGGTTGATCACGTTCTGGCCCGTGTACTTGGGGGCGGAGCCGCCGATCGGCTCGTACATGCTGACCCCCTCCGGGTTCAGGTTCCCGCCGGCGGCGATGCCCATGCCGCCCTGGATCATGGCGCCGAGGTCCGTGATGATGTCGCCGAACATGTTGTTGGTGACGATCACGTCGTACCACTCGGGGTTCTTGACGAACCACATGCAGCAGGCGTCGACGTGGTTGTATTCGCGCTTGACGTCGGGGTAGTCGCGCTGGCCCATCTCGTGGAAGGCGCGCTCCCAGAGGTCGAACTCGTAGGTGAGGACGTTGGTCTTGCCCACCAGGGTCAGGGTCTTGGCCCGGGCGCGCGCGCGCGTCAGCTCGAAGGCGAACTTGAGGCAGCGGTCCGCGCCGGCGCGCGACTGGATCGAGGTCTGGATCGCGATCTCCTCGGGGGTCCCGTGCTTGAGGAAGCCGCCGGCCCCGGTGTAAAGACCCTCGTTGTTCTCGCGCACCACCACGAAATCGATGTGCTCCGGTCCCTTGTCCTTGAGCGGGGTCCAGACGCCCGGGTAGAGCTTGACCGGGCGGAGGTTGATGTACTGCTGCAGCTCGAAGCGCAGGCGGAGCAGGATCCCCTTCTCGAGGATCCCCGGCTTGACGCCGGGGTGGCCGATGGCGCCGAGCAGGATCGCGTCCTTCTTCCGGAGCTGGGACGCCGCGGAGTCCGGGAGCACCTCGCCGGTGCGCAGGTAGCGGTCGCCGCCCCAGTCGATCACCTCCCAGTCGAGCTTGAAGTCGAACCGACGCGCGGCGGCGTCGAGCACCTTGGCCGCCTCGCGGGCGACCTCGGGGCCCGTACCGTCACCACCGATCAGGGCCAATGAGTAGGTCTTCGGCATCTGTCGTCCTCTCTTGCGGGGGTCGCCGCCGCGCGATTGGCGGCGACGCGCGGGGCGGACCGGGGCGCTCAAGGGGTGGCTTCTGGCCCGCGGGTCGCGCGAGCCTCGTCCATCGCGGACAGGAGCGCAAGCCCGCGGCCCGCCGCGGCGGAAGGACGGAAACCCGGCCCGGATCTGGTGCGCCGAGCCGGGCGCCGCCCTGCCTCCGCCTCGAGCCCACCCAGGGCGCGGCCGGCCGGCGCGCGGGCGCCAGTCCGGCGCCGGCTGTCGCCGGTGTCTGGGACGTGTATCCTAGCCCGTACGGTGACCGAACGCCGCGGCAAGGAGCAGTGGACGTTCTCGGACGCGGGCGAGACGGCCGCGCTCGTCGGTGAGGCTCGTTCCGTGCGTTCGCTCGGGCCCGACTCCATCGGCGTCGTGTTCCAGCCGATCGTGGACCTGCGCACGGGGCGCAACTTCGCCGCCGAGGCGCTGGTCCGGTGCAAGCTCCCGGAGTTCAAGAGCCCGGTCGCCCTGTTCGAGGCGGCCGCGGCGGAGCGGGCTTGTGGGCGGCTCGGCCGCACCATCCGCGACGTGGCCTTCGCAGAGGCTCCCTCCGTTCCGCTGTTCGTCAACCTGCACCCGCAGGAGCTGAGCTCGCGCTGGTTGGTCCGCCCCGACGATCCGATAAACTTCCACGATCAAGCCGTCTTCCTCGAGATCACGGAGTCGGCCGCGTTCGACCACTTCGACCTGGTGACGAGCACTCTGCGCGAGGTCTGCTCGCGCTCGGGGGCGAAGCTCGTGGTGGATGACTTCGGCGCCGGCTACTCGAACCTCAAGCGGGTGGTGGAGATCGAGCCGGCGGTGGTCAAGCTCGATCGCGAGCTGATCTCGGGGCTGCACCAGAACCCCAAGCAGCGGCTGCTCGTCACCCACGTGGTGGAGCTCTGCAAGGCGCTCGGCGCGCGGGTGGTAGCGGAGGGGATCGAGACGATCGGCGAGCTCAAGGCCTCGCGCGACTGCGGCGTCCACTACGGCCAGGGCTACCTGCTCGCGCGCCCGGGCAACCCCCTGCCGGAAGTCTCGTGGCCACTCGGCGCCCCGGCCCCGCCGTCGCGCCCATCGCGCCATCTGCCCGCGCGGTCCCTGTCGCCGCGGCCGGCCCCGCCGCGGCCGGCGCCGAAGTCCACGCCGCCGCGGCCGGCGCCCAAGTCCGCGCCGCCCCGCTCCGCGCCGACCCGGCCGCCCCTGCCGGCGCGGCGCAAGAGCGTCCGGGCGCAGGCGGCGGAGTCGCCCTCGACGCCGCCCCGCGGCGGCCGCGGCGGCCGCTGCGCCTGCGCCGAGCCGGATCGGCGTCGGCGGCCTCCCGGGAGCGGGGAACCATGGCGTGGGTCGGCGGCCGGCCGGCTTCCGGCGCGCAGGGCTTCAGAGCTCGACGGTGAAGGGGCGGACATCGAGGCCGAGCGGCGTCGTCTCGATGATGGTCGCCGCGGCGTGACCGCCGCCGGGCGCCTCCCCGACCGAGCCGACGCCGATGATGCGGACGTCCGCCACGGCGCGGTCGAAGGCGACGTGGCTGCCGCCGCAGACGATCAAGTCGCCCGGCTCGTCCCCGAGCAGGGCCAGGATCTCGTCGTCGTCCATGTCGTGCGTGAGCGGCTCCAGCGGATCAGCGGGGCTGCCGTGGACCACGAGCAGGGTGTGACCGGACTCGACCGGCAGCCGGGCGAGGGGCGGGAGCTTGCCGAGGCGGGCGACGATCAGATCGCCGAGCTCGAGCTGTACTCGCCGTAGCCGCTCGATCCGCGCCCGCTCCGCCTCGGTGGTCGCGGAGAGCTTGTGGGGATCCACCAGCGCCAGCGCGCGATCCGAGGCCCCCTGCACGCAAAGCGCCTGCCGGTCGACCAGCGCGCGCCAGACCTTCAGCGGCTCCGGCCCCGGGAAGCAGATGTCACCGCAGACGACGAGCTGGTCCCAGCCTCTCGCGTCGGCCTCCTCGAGGACGGCCTGGAGCGCGGCGAACTGGCCGTGGACGTCGGAGAGACAGAGAAATCGCATGGGGTGGGGTCGTGGGCTTGCGTCCGCCAGGCGCCGGGTTACCACGTTGCGACGCCGCTGTCTGCGAGCGGGCCCTGCCAGCGCCGTCCTCGGCGGGCTCGCCTCGGCTGGAGAGTCGGTCCCGGACCCCGACGTGTCGGCCATCCCCCCCACCTCCCTGCGAGACCTCGCCGCCGCCATCGACCCGGCGCGAGCCAGGGAGCTGGCCTCCGACCTCGGTGACGCCGCGGAGGTGCCCGCGGCCCTGCTGCTGGCCACGGCGTTCCCGGCGATGCGGCCCGTGCACGGCTGGCAGGTGGACGCGCTCCGGCGCCTCACCGCTGACGGCTGGCGGACGCCGCGTGACCTCGCGGGGTACCTCGCGCGCCTCGGGCGCGCGCTCTGGCCGCGGGTCGCCCCCGGGGCCCCGCCGCCGGCCGAGGAGGAGCCGGACTTCTCCGGCTTCCGGCGGGCGTTCTGGGCGGAGCGGGCGCGGATCGCGCTGCGTGAGCTGGTCCCCCAGCGGTTCGGGGGGGCCAGCGTCCTCGTCACCGCCGCGGAGCTCAGCGATCTCGCCGACGCCGTCTTCGAGGTGTTGCTGGCGGAGGCGAGCCGCCAAGTGGCGCATCGTTTCGGCGCCCCGCGTCGCGCCGACGGGCGCGCGTCCTCGCTCGTGGTGCTGGGCATGGGCAAGCTCGGGGGCCGCGAGCTCAACGCGGGGTCTGACCTGGACGTCGTCTTCTTCTACGACACCGACGACGGCGGCCCGGAGCAGAGCCTCCACGAGCACTGGACGCGCGTGGCGCGGCGGGTGATCGCGGTCATCGACGAGCCCACCGCGGACGGCCAGGTGTGGCGCGTGGATCTGCGGTTGCGTCCCGAGGGGTCGCGCGGCCCGCTCGTCAACTCGCTCGGCGCCGCAGAGCGCTACTACGAAACCTGGGGCCGCCTGTGGGAGCGCGCCGCGCTGCTCAGGGCGCGTCCCATCGCGGGGGATCGCGCGCTCGGGGCACAGCTCGACGCGGAGGTCGTGACGCCCTTCGTCTATCGGCGCACGGTCGATCCGACCATCGTCGCGGCGCTCGCCGCCCTCGTCCTCCGGTCCCGGGTGGAGCTCTCGAACGATCCTGGCCGCGACCTCAAGCTCGGCCCCGGCGGGATCCGTGAGGTGGAGTTCTTCGTGCAGACGCTGCAGCTCGTCTGGGGTGGCCAGGACCCCTCGCTGCGGGTCCGCGGCACCCTCCCGGCGCTGGCGAGGCTGCGGGCGCACGGGCTGGTGACGGAGCGCGAGGGGCGGGCCATCGCCGCCGCCTTCGTCCTGCTCCGCAGCGCCGAGCACGCGATCCAGTGGGCGCGCGGGACGCAGACCCACGAGCTGCCGACCGACCCGGTCGAGCTCGAGCGGCTCGCCCGCACGCTCGGCTACGCCTCGTCGTCCGCCTTCACGGCCGCGCTGGAGGAGGCGCGGGCCACGGTGGCCGAGCTGTTCGCCTCGCTCGCGCCGGACCGGCCCCCGCCCCCGCGCTCCCGCTCGGCGGAGATCATGCAGCTCCTGGCCGGGGACGACGACGAGCGGCTGGTGGCCGCGGTCGAGCGCCGCTTCGGCGTCGACGTGACCGAGCACCTCCAGGCGCTCGCGCGGCGCCCGGACGGACCGCTCGGGGAGGCGACCCGCGAGCGCTTCCCGGGGTTCGCGGAGCGGGTGCTCGACGCCCTCGAGGACTCGGCCAACCCGGGCCAGGCCGCCCATTTCCTGCGCGGGTTCTTCCAGCGTCTCTTCGCCCCCGGCGCCTACGTCGCGGGGCTCGCCGCCAACGAGCACGCGCTGCGCCGCCTGGTGCGCGCGTTCGGCGCCAGCGAGTTCGTGGGGGACGCGGTGGTGGCGCGCCCTGATCTGGCGGACCTCGTGCTCGGGGGGGGCCAGATCCCGGAGCCGCGCGGCGTCGTCCGCGACGAGATCGCCCTGGCCCGGCGGAGCGTGGCCGACGAAGCCGACCCCGAGGACGCGCGGGCGGCCTTCGTCGCTGCCACCCGCCGCGCCAAGCTCTGGGTGACGGTCGCGGTCGCGGTCGCGGATCTGGGCGGGCTGGTGGAGACGCGGGAGGCGACCTGGCTGCTGTCGGATCTCGCGGCCGAGATCCTCGACCAGGCCGTGCGCTTCGAGCTCGGCCCCGACGCGCGCGGCCTGGCGGTGATCGCGATGGGCAAGCTCGGGGGGAAGGACATCGGGTACGGGTCGGACCTGGACGTCCTCTTCGTCTACGATCCAGCCTGCGCGCCGCGGCCCGACGAGGCGGGCGCCTACTTCACGCGACGTGCGCAGCGGGTGATGCGGCTCATCCAGGAGCCGTCCAGCGTGGCTCGCGGCTACGAGCTCGATACGCGCCTGCGTCCGAGCGGGTCGCAGGGGCTGCTGGTGACCTCGCTGCGCTCGTTCGCGCGCTACCACGGGGTCGCGCTGGCGACCCCCACCGCCGAGGACTCGCGGCCCGGCGGGCTGGCGAGCGGCGCGGCCTGGGAGCGCCAGGCGCTGCTGCGGGCGCGCTGCTGTGCGGGTGATCAGGCGCTCGGCGCCCGGGTGATCGAGGTGGCCAACGAGGCCGCCTACGAGCGCGGCGCGGCGCCGGCGGGCGAGGTGCACCACCTCCGGATGCGCATGGAGCGGGAGCTCGCGCGCGAGCGGCCGGGCCGGCTCGATCTGAAGTTGGGCCGGGGCGGCCTGCTCGACGTGGAGTTCGCCGTGCAGTGGCTGCAGATGCGCCACGGCGCGGATCCGGCGGTGCGCACCCCTGACACCCTGGAGGCGATGACCGCGCTCCGCGACGGCGGCTACCTCTCCCCGGCGGCGTTCGACACCTTCCGCGATGGGTACCTGTTCCTCCGGCGCCTCGAGCAGCGCCTGCATGTCACGCGCGGCCGGGCCTCGAGCGTGCTCGAGGGGAGGGACGGCGCGCTCGCGCGCGCGATGGGGTTCCAGGACACCGCGCACGCGAGCGCCGCTGACGCGCTGCTCGCCCGGTATCGCGACGTCACCGACGCGAATCGCCAGACGTACCTGGAGGTGCTGGGGCTCGGGGAGTAGGCGCCTCGGGTGCGGGCCGAGTCAGAAGTCGATCACCGCCCCGTAGGGATCAGCGTTGACGCCGTCCCGGTTGTCGAGCCACACGACGAGGCCGTCGGGGCTCGAGCCGAGCGGGACCAGCCGCGGCCCGAAGGAGGCGCGGGCGCCGGCGTCGCCCGCGTCCACCCGCAGATCCTGGGGCTGGAAGACCAGGGCTCCCGCCGCGTCCGAGAAGTTGACGAACACGTCGGCCTGGTCGTCCGCCCCCTCTCCGCGGTACGTGCGATAGGCGACGAGGACGCGATCGCCCGCGCCGAACGCGACCTGCGGCTCGACCGCGCGGAACTCGCCGCGCCCGCCGCCGTCGGCCTTGACCGGGGCGCTCCACACCCCGTCGCGCCAGCGCGCCGCGTAGACGTTCGCGAGGCCAGCGCGCGTGTCCTCCCAGGCGGCGATGGCGACGCCGTCACGCGCGGCGATAGCGGGCGCGTCCGCGTCGGGCCGCGCCCCGGGCGGAGGCTGGCTGACGGTGAACGCCGCGCCGAAGGTCGCGCCGCCGTCGACGCTCGAGCGGCCCCGGACGCGCTCGCTGTCGTTGTCGGGGAGCTCGGTCCAGAGCACGTGGACGTTGCCCGCCGAATCGGCCGCGACCACCGGGGGCTTGACGGACGCGAGATCGGTCGTCGAGCTGAGCGCGACCGGCCCCGCCAGCTTGTTCTCCCCCGCGGTCGCGAAGTCCCAGACGTCGAGCCAGGCCTCCGGGCGTCCCGTGAGCCCGTCCCGGTAGACGATGAAGACCTTGCCCGAACCGTCGGTAGCCAGGCTCGGCAGCTCGGCCCGGCCGAGGTCGTCCGCGGCGCGGTCGTTCACGCGGAGGTTGCTCGCGAGCCAGGTGGCACCGCCGTCCTCCGAGGCCTGCAGGTACACGTCCCGGCTGGCGGTCGCGGTGACCAGGGTCTGCCAGACGACCACCAGGTGGTCGTCGTCGCTGCTCGCCGCCGCGTTGGCGACGATGCCGCGACCGTAGAAGGAGTCGGAGCCGGCCGGGGGCGACTGCTCGATCTCCACGCGGTCGGCCCAGGCGGCGTCGAGCTCGTCGAGCGCGACGCTGGTGAGGTTGATGCGACGCGGATCGTCGCCGGGCGGGTCGTCCCCTCCGACGTAGCGGCCGTAGACGAGGTACGCGCGCGTCGGCGAGGCGAAGACCCAGGGCTCGAGCTCCTGCCGGGTGCTGCTTGCGATGGCGGCCGCCGGAGCCGACCAGGTCGCCCCGCCGTCCACGCTGTAGCTGCAGAACACGTCGGCGCTCGTGCGCCGCTCGAGCCAGGTCGCGACCACGGTGCTGCCCACCGCGGTCACCGTGAGCTGGGCGCTGGAGAACTCGCCAGCATCGGTGCCGCGGTCGAGGCGGGTGACCGCCCCGAGCGTGGGGCAGCCCTCGTCGGTGACGATGTCGCAGTCGTCGTCGAGCCCGTTGCAGACCTCGGTCGCCGGGCCGACGCCCTCGCTGCACACGAGCGCGCCGTCCTCGCACTGGTAGGTACCCGGCTCGCACACGCCGGTGCTCTCTCCGCATTCACCCCCGACGTCGACGGGCTCGTCGTCG
>CAYVRP010000048.1:0-50427 GCA_964454025.1 uncultured Polyangiaceae bacterium
CTGAATATCGATGGTGGGGGAAAGGGGGCCGTCGATCCTCAGGTCCATTTCCGCTGCCCAGAGAGCCGATTCCCGCCGCTCGGAGCGTGAATCGGCTCGCCCCAGTCAGCCGGCTCCGGGGCCGCGCGAAATCCAGGCTGAACCGGCTGCTCAACGAGATGGACGGCCTGCGCGAGGGCGCGGAGGTGCTCTTCATCCTGACCACGAACCACCCCGACGCCCTCGAGCGCGCCCTCGCCGGTCGCCCCGGTCGCATCGATCAGGCGGTCGAGTTCCCGCTCCCCGACGAGGACGGCCGCCGCCGGCTGATCGAGCTCTACCGGCGGGGGCTCCTCGTCGCACCCGAGGTGGTGGGGATGATCGTCGAACGGACGGACGGGGTAAGCGCAGCGTTCATCAAGGAGCTGGTGCGGCGCTCGGCGCAGTTCGCCTTCGAGCGGGCGGCGGAGACCTCGGAGGTCGTGCGCGAGGACGTGGAGCGCGCCATCCAGGAGCTGATCTTCGAGGGCGGCAGGCTGAACGCCACGCTCCTCGGTGCCCGGACGTCTTGATCGAGAATCGGCGAGGACCGAGGCGAACCACCCCCACCCTGACCCCGGTGGCGCGAGTGGTGACGCGAGCCGGGTGCCGACGGACCATCCTGCCCAGGATCTCGCCTGCCCGCCGGAGAGAGCACCTGGCAGCGCCTCGATCGCGCCGCAAGCGAGAGGCTTCGTTCGCCGGCGTTCAGGCGGGCGTCTCCGACCTCAGGGTCCTCCGGCGCGCTCGGCGGGGCCGCTCGACCGAGGCGGCCGCGGTTCGACCCGCCGTGTCGGTCCCCGGACGCGCCGGGACCTCCACCCAGTGGAGCGGCTGCCGGAGCGGCTCGTGCGGCGGCGCATTCGCAGCCGCGTTCGGCGGCACGCTCCCCGCACGCACCACCCCGTCGCGCTTCCGTTACCGCCGAGGCCTGGTCCGTGCCTGGCGGGTCGGCTACCTCGCGCGCCGTCACCCGCAGTACTTCTCGGTGTCCGGCTGGATGCTGCGCTCGAACGGGTGCGTGCCCGAGTAGGTGACGCACGGGTCGAACCAGCTCTTGATCTGGTCGTAGTAGGCGTCGGCGCCGGAGAGGTCGTCGTGCGCGCCCTGGGCCCCCATCAGGTGCGACGCCATGCCGATGTGGAGGGTGCCTGCGGTTCCGCCGCCCTGGCAGTACTGGTAGACGTAGGCGACGTTGGTGCCGCCGTTGCCGCTGCCGTAGACGAAGTAGTACCAGGCTCCGAGCGCGACGTTGCACGCGGGGTCGAGCATCATGTCGCGCTTCGTCGCCCAGGAGTCGGCGCTCGTCACGGTGCCGAAGTCGCAGCCGATGCGGGTCAGCGCGTCGAGCGGTCCGTTGTCCGCGAACTCACGCACCGTGGAGCTGAATCGGATCTGGAGCAGCCCCACCGTCGGGTCGGCGGCGCCACCGTAGGCGTCCTCGACCACGGACTCTACGTTGTACGAGCTCTCCTTGTTGATCGCGGCCACCAGGAACATCCTGCAATAGGCCTGCCATTCGTCGCCCGGCGGCGCGAACTCCACACAGGTGGCGATGATCGCGGCGACGATCGGGGCGCGCTCGGCCTCCGACATGTCCCGCGCTCCCCACGGCAGCCGATCCATGCACTCGTTGACGGCGGTGCTGGCGTCGGGGTCGACCGGGGCCCCGCCAGCCGCCGATCCACCGGTGGCGGGGTCCGCGCCGCCGGTAGAAGGACCGCCGCCGCTGGTCGGTGGAGCTCCCCCCGTACTCTCACTGCCACCGGTGCCGGGCCCTCCACCGGTCGAGGGCGGACTGCCGCCCGTTCCGGGCTGACTCCCCCCGCTGCCCGGCTGCGCGCCGCCGGTGCCAGGACCGCCGCCGCTGGTCAGCGGAGCTCCCCCCGTACTCTCACTGCCACCGGTGCCGGGTCCTCCGCCGGTCGTCGGCGGGTCACCGCCCGTTCCGGGCTGACTCCCCCCGCTGCCCGGCTGCGTGCCGCCTGTTCCGAGCTGGATCCCGCCCGTGCCGGGCTGCGCGCCGCCCGTGCCGGACCCGCCCAACCCCGGTGGACTGCCGCCGGTGGCGCGGTCCGCGCCGCCCGTGCCGTACGTGCCCGCCTCACCGAGCCCGGCCCCGCCGCTGCCCGTCTCGCCCCCCATGCTCGCCTGCGCCCCCCCCGTGGGGCTCGTGTTCCCACCGGCGCCATCGGCCACCTTGTCCGGATCGCCCTCGGCTGAGCACCCCACGCTCGGACACCCGAGCAAAATCCCGACGGCACCGGCCAGCGCCATCCCATTCCACCGGGTCACCAACGCCATCGTCCCTCTCGTTCCGGGCGAAGCCACCCCCGCGGCGCCACGCGTCGTAGCGCTGACTGACATGGGCGTCGCCGGCGCGATCCTTCACGCCGGCAGACGCGACTGCGCCAATTGCCGAACCACGACCCTGCGCCCGGCAACCCCCGTGGAATATTGCAGGCACCCCACGGGCAATCTCCCTCCGGCCGTGGTCGGGGGCGCCGCCCCTCACCCGTGGAGTCCCGAGGTGCGGCGAACTCGGGGCAACGCGGCTTCGCAACGGCCGCACCCGAACGCGGCGGTTCGATCGTGGTCACGTCTCCGCGCTCCCGGGGACGGCGGTGGCGCGCAGTCGGATCAACTGGAGGGCAGGAGCGACCTCAGACGGTCCAGCTCGGGCGGTGAAGCTGGATTTCTGACCCTGGTGGCAGCCGTAGCTGCCTGCCCTGGCGGTGGCGCGACGACGCCCTTCGGGGGACGCTTCAGACCGTGACACGTAGGAGGCTCGCGATGCGGCGACGGGGAGCTCTGGTCGGTCTAGCGCTGGCGGCGGCGGCGTGCGGCGATGGGGGCAGCAGCGGGGGAGCCGCGAGCGGGGTCGGCGGCGGCGGCCCGGCCGCGGGCGGCCAGGCCAGCGGCTACGGCGGAAAAGATACCGTCCCCGTCGACATGCTCGCGCTCGGGCCCGCGGCGGCGGTCCCCCTGGCGACGCTGCGCGCGAACCTCGACGCGCTCGCGGGCCTCACCAGCGAGGGGCTGGTCGAGCGCTTCCCGGCGGTGCCCGCGGGGACCCTCGACTACGACCCGCCCGAAGCAGAGTTCTTGGACCGGATCCAGGCCTCGGCGCTGGCGCTGAACGACGCCGAGCTCGCCCGGCTGCAGGAGAACGGGTTCGTCGTCTCGGCTCGCCTCGGGTTCCCGCATTTCACCCAGGGCTACGCCGACATCTACGCCGAGGACCTGCCCGTGTTCGTGTCCATCGACTCGGTGCTGAGCGCGGTGCATCGATCCTACGACAAGATCCTCCGCGACCTGGAGGGACGGTCGCTCCAGCCGGCCCTGCTCGCGCTGCTCGCGTCGGTCCGTGACCGCCTGGGCGCCGCCGCGCTCGAGCCGGACGTGGCGCACGACCTGGGGCTCTACTTCGCGGTGGCCCACGGCCTGCTCGACCCGAGCGCGCCGGGGCTCGACGCCGAGGCGCAGGAGCTCGTGGCCGCCGCGCGGGCGGCGAGCGGGATCGCCACCATCAACCTGTTCGGGACGCCGCGGGACGAGGACTTCTCGCAGTTCGTGCCGCGCGGGCACTACCCCGACGGGCTCGAGGACTACTTCCGCGCCATGATGTGGCTGGGGCGGGTGGACTTCCGCTTCCTCGAGACACAGAAGGCCGGCTCGCGCGTCTTCCGGCGACGGCAGTTCGCGGCCGCCGCCGCCATCCCCTCGCTGCTCGACGAGGCCGCCCGCGAGCGGTGGAACGCGCTCGACCGCACCGTCACCGCCTTCGTGGGCGAGGCGGACTACCTCTCGCTCCCCCGGCTCGAGGCGCTGCTCGCGGACCTCGGGATCGCTGGCCCCGCTGACGTCGCCGGCAAGACCGACGCCGAGTTCCAGGCCGCCATCGAGGCGGGAGGGTACGGCGCGCAGCGCATCGCGAGCCGCCTGATCGTGGTGGGGCCGGCCACGGAGACGCTCCCGCTCGACGCGAGCTTCGCCTTCCTGGGCCAGCGCTACTCGGTCGACAGCCACGTCTTCTCGAACGTCGTCTACGACCGCGTCGAGGCGCGCCGGATGATGCCGAACCCGCTCGACGTCGCCTTCGCGGCGCTGGGCAACGACCAGGCCGGGGCGCTGCTCGCCCCCGAGCTCGAGAGCTACGGCTACGCGGCGGAGCTCGCGGGCACCCGCACCCTGGTCGACGCGCACGAGCGCGGATACTGGGAGTCGAGCCTGTACACGCTCTGGCTCGGGGCGCTCCGGCAGCTCTCGCCGCGGCGCGCGGAGCCTCCGGGGCTGCCCGCCGTCGCCACCACCGAGGCCTGGGGGCGCCGGGTGCTCGGCGCCCAGCTCGGCTCCTGGGCGGAGCTCCGGCACGACACGCTCCTTTACGCCAAGCAGTCGTACACCTGGATCCCGGAGTGCGAGTACCCCGATGCCTACGTCGATCCGTACCCGGAGGCGTTCGCCGCCCTCGCCACCTTCGGGCAGCGCGGCGCCGAGCTCCTCGGTGAGCTCGAGGCGACGGGCGTCGAGGTCCCGGCCGGCGTCACGGACTACTTCACGAACCTGGAGCAGGTGACGATCACCCTCGCCGAGATGGCGGCGCTGCAGCGGAGCGGCCAGCCCCACTCCGCGGCCCACCTCGAGTTCATCAACGACGCGGTGAAGGAGGCGCCGATCGACGTCGTCTGCGCCATGGTCCCCGGCTTCGACGGGTGGTACACGCGCCTGTTCTACGAATCGGACTGGGACATGGACGGCTCCACGGAGTACGAGCCCGTCATCGCGGACGTCCACACCCAGCCCGCGGACGAAGGCGGCGCCATCGTGGGCCGGGTGCTGCACGTGGGCACGGGCTTCCCGCGGCTCCTGGTGGTCACCGTGGACACCTGCGTCGGGCCGCGCGCCTACGCGGGCCTCAGCGCGTCGTACTTCGAGCAGATCACCACGGACTTCGAGCGCCTGACCGACGAAGCGTGGACCGCGGAGCTCGCGAGCGCGCCTCCGGACGAGGTGCCGTGGCTGGAGTCGTTGGGCGTGCGCTGAAGCCGCCGAATCGGCGGCGGGCGTCGGCGGGCGCCGCGCGGCCACGCGAGCCCCGTCGTCGCGAACTGGCGGAGTTGGCGCGGATCGAGCGACCGCGCTGGGCCGCGCGCGAGCTTTGGCGCTTCCGACCGCCGGGCGCGGGTGTTACCTTCCGCGCGGCTTGGTGTCGAGGGCGCTTCCGATCGGCTCCTGGCTCGGCCTGGCCGCCGCCTGCACCCGAGTCCCTGCCCCTCACCCACCCGCCGCGGCGACCGCGCCGTCCACGGCGGCGACTGCGCCAGCGTCGTCGCCCGCGTCCGGCGGTGAGCTCCCGGCAACGATCGCGGCGCCGCCCGGCGGCGTCTACCCCAGCGTCGAGCTTCTCCCGCCGGTATCGGTGGTGCTGAGGTTCACCGATCCTACCCACCAGGTCCCGGCCTCGAGCTCGCCGGACGGGGGACCGCTGCCCGAGACGCCGCTCACCGCCGCGCTCAACCCGCTGCCGGTGCCCGCGACGCACACCATCGGTGCCATCGGCGGAACTGGTCCCCGGGACGTCTGGCTCGTGGACGAGGATCGGCACCTGTACTGGTACGACGGGTCGACGGTGCGCCCGCAAGGCGTGGTCTGCCCCGACGAGAGCCTCTACGGACCGATGGGAGGCGGGCTGAGCCTCGTCGTCAGGGAACGAGAGATCGTCGTGCGGGGGCTGCTCTTCACCGGCACCACGCCGGATCCCGTGGTGGCCGTGTTGCCGCGTCCCCTGCCCCGCACCTGTGACGTCCATGGCGCCGAAACCTTCGCGGCGGCCACCGAAGACGAGGCGGTGTGGACGCTCGTCGGCGATCGGCTCCGCGGGAGGAGCGACGCCCCGCTGCCCGCGCCGCAGGTCGGCATGGCCGAGTATTCGCCGCGGCCGACCGCGCTGTGGCTCGGCTCGTCCCGGCACGCGTGGCTGGCGCGCGGGGACTGTTCCCCGCGCGAAGCCGGCTGCCGCTCGGCGCTCTGGGAGTACCGCGGGCTCGGTTGGCTCCCACGCGCGCCGGTGGATCTCATGCCCGTGGAGCTGTGGGTGGACGATCGGGATCGAGTCTGGCTGCTGGGCCGCGACTTCGATGGCAGCCGACGCTCCGCGGTCGCCGTGCTGGCGGCTGGGGAGTGGACGCGGGTGGCCACTCCCGCCGCCTTCGCCGCCGAGCACATGGTGGGGCGGAGCGCGACCGAGGCGTGGTTCTTCGAAGAAACGCACCTGTACGTCGCCGACGGCGCCGTGGCCCGGGAGGTTTCCACGCCGCTCGCGCGCATCGAGTCCCTGTGGGTCGAGCCCGACGGTCCTCTCTGGATCGGTGGCACCGTGCGCAATGGCGACGAGGACCGCGGCGCCGTCTACCGTCTCACGGGAGTGCCGCGGTGACGCGGTGCTGGCATCACGCCGCAGCGCCGCTCGCGCTCGCGTTCGGGTGCGCGACGGCGCCCCCGCCGAGGCCGGAACCCAAGGCCGCTGAGGCGGCAGCCGCCCCGGCGGTGGAGCCGCGCCTCCGCTTCGCGTTGCTCGACGCGGGGGGGCTGCCCGGTGACCCCCCCGCTCCAGGCGCCGAAGGATCGGACGCTGCGCGTGGAGGCACGGACCGCGGACGGCCGTCTCCGCTGGTGGCTCGAGTTCACGCGGGTCTTGTCGCTCCGCGACGACGGCCACGACGCGCTCTGGATCGTCGGCGCGCGCCCCGGTCACGACGAGCTCGAGCTGCTGCGCGTCGAGGCGAACGGGAAGAGTCAAGACCAGCCGCTCCCCGCCGGGCTCTGGCGCCTCGGGGGGCCGCTCGACCAGGCCGGCGCAATGGTCGTCGCCGATACGGACGGGGGCACGGTGTGGACCATGAGCGCCGCCCGAGGCCGGCTGGGGACCCTGGCGCTCCACCCGACCCACGATCGTCGCCTCCACGTCACGGCCCGTGGTCTGTTGCTGCTCGTGGGCGACGACGGCGGGCTGCGCATCCTGCGCGCCGACGGCACGACCGTGTGGGACGGCGCGGGCCCGGCGCCGCCCGGGGACGTCTCCTTCCTATCGCACGCGCGGTCCGAGGTCGCGCTGCTGCCGTCCGGGGCCGCGGGGATCCTGGCGCCCGACCGGCGCCTGGTCGCCCATGGCCCCGACGGCGCCCGCCGCTTCATGCTCGGCACGCGCGAGCGGCTAGAGCGGCTCTGGCCCCTGCGCGACGGGGACGTGCTGGCAGCGACCCGCGACTGCCAGCTCTGGCGCCTCGACGAATCGGGAGCGCTGGCCTGGAAGCGGCGCCTGGCTCCCGAGGAGGCCGGCGACTGCTCCTGGAAGGACGGCTTCGTCGTGGAGGCGGAGCGCGGTGAGCTCGGGGTCCGGGTCGCGGCCGCGGGACAGTCGGACCGGGTGTGGCTGCTCGGACCCGAGGGGATCCCCCGGTGGCAGGCGGCGGCGCCCGGGGACTGGTACGCAGAGCTGGTCGCGGCCGACGCCGACTCCATCGACGTGCGCGAGTACGACCGCTCCTGGACGCTGCGGGACGGCACCCCGGCGACGGAGCCTGGTCGCGCCACCCGCCCGCGCCCCGCGCGCTTCGTCCGCGTCCTCTCGGAGCCCATCGACTCCGGGCTCGCGCTCCCGGACGGGCGCGCGCTCGCCCAGGCGGGGGAGCGGATCTGGGAGTGGAGCGGCGCCGCGTGGACCGGCGGCGCCCCCATCGTGCGCCGGCTCGCGCCGCACACGACGGAGGGCCTGTGGGTCACGGGCTTCGTGCCCGAGCGCCTCGCCCGCGGGCCGGGCGGCGAGGCCTGGCGCTGCGGGCGGCGGCACACCACGGGCGCGGTCCCCTCCCCTGACCTGCCGACGGCCCTCCGCCGTCGCGGCGCCACCTGGGTGGAGGACGGCGCGCTCCGCGCGAGCTTCGCCGCGCGCGGGTTCGAGGACTTCGGCACCGCGGCGGGCCCGCACCTGCGCGTGGCGTCGAGCCCGACCACCTCCATCACGTGCGGTGCGCAGCACTGCCGCCTCCCCTCCGGGCGGACTATCGAGCTCGGAGACGCCATGGTGCTGGCGGTCGGGCAGGTCGGCGGCGAGCCGTGGGTGCTCACCGACCGGGCGCTCACCCAGCTCGAGGGCGACAAGCTCGTGGTCCGAGCGGAGCCCGCGCCGCTCGCTTCGACCGTCGCGCTCTGGGGCGCGAGCGCCGGCGATCTTTGGGCGCTCGGCGCCGGGATCGCCCACTACGTCGCGGGGCAGGGCTTCCGCCCGACGGCCTCGCCGGTCGGCACCCCCATGGCGATCTGGGGGCCTGCGACCGACGACGTGTGGCTCGCGGGGCAGCTCGGCGTCGCCCACTGGGACGGTCGCACCTGGACGCGGGTGATCGGGCTCCCTGGCCCTGTCCGCGACGTCTTCGGCATCAGAGGACACGTATGGTTCGTCACCGGCGACGGTCTCTGGGAGTTCTCGCGCTGGGCGACGCTGCCCGCAAGGGAGCCGCCAGCGCCGCCGCCGGTCGCGCCTGTCGCGGAACCACCGCGCCTCGAGCCCCGCCGCTGCCCGCCTGCCGCCTACGAGGTCCGCGCGGCGACCTTCCCGGTGACCGGCGCGGCGCCGCTCGCGTCGGCGCTCGAGGTCGCGACGGCCGCGGACGGCACGGCGTGGTTCTACGACGGGTCGCGGGTGATCCAGCTCCGCGAGGGTGCAGGGACGGTGCTGTCGTCGACGGCGTCCCGTCACGGCCACACCCGCCTGGCACCGGTCGGGGCCGACCGCGGCTGGCTCCTCGGTGAGCTCGGCGTCGAGCGCGTCGCGGGAGCGAGCCGCACGCCGTCCGAGTTGCGGCTCCCCGGGCTCGCCGCGATCGTCACCAGCGACCCCGGACATCTCTGGGCCGTCTCAGCCGCCGATGACGACGGCATCCCCCACGCCCTCACGCTCACCGGCGACGACGGCGAGTACGCGCCGGAGGTTCCCCCGGCGGCCTACTCGGCGATCGCCGCGGGCGGCGCGGACGAGCTCTGGATGGTGGGCGGGCTCGACGTCACCCACAACGGCGCGCAGGCCTGGCCCGCCGGGGAAGGAATCGTCGTCCACCGCTCGGCCGCCGGCGTCGTCTGGCAGCGGGTGCCCCCGGGGCCCTTGCTCTCGGTCGCTGCGGCGGGTCCCGGTGAGGCCTGGGCCGTCGGTGCGGCGGGCCTCGTGGCTCACGCGCACGCGGGCGCACTGACGGCGCAGCGGCTCGCCTCCGGCAGGTGGCTCCGCGACGTCGCGCTGGGACCGGGCGGCGAACTCTGGATCGTGGGCGACGACGGCACGCTCCTCCACGGCCAGGGCGCGGCGCTCGGCGCCGTGACCGGGCTGCCCCTCCCGCCACGACCGCAGCTCGTCTCCGTGGCCGCCCGCGGCCCCGGGCGCGCCTGGGTCGCGAGCCCGCACGGCATCCTTGACGTGACGGCGCTCGAGGCCTGCCCCTAGGTGTTCCCCGGAGCGTCGTCTCTCGTCCGCTCCCCCGTCGGCGAGGCCCTGGTGGTGGGGTTGCCGGGCGATCCTCGATCCTCGCTCGCACCCTCGTCCGCCCAGCCGAACGATCCGAACCCTCCTGATTCCGCGTCCGTCCGTGCTACGGCAGAGTCCCCGAGGCCCCCATGACCGAGCTGCTCATCCAGTACATCGAAACCGTCGCCCTCCACGCCGCCGTCTGGGGCCTCTTGGTCATCTTCGCGCTGATGACCATCGAGAGCTCGCTCATCCCCTTCCCCAGCGAGGTCGTCATGATCCCCGCCGGGTTCCTAGCCGCGCACGGAAAGCTGACCCTGGGCGCGCCCGTGGCGGATCTGGTGCTGGCCATCCTGGTCGGCGTCGCCGGCTCGCTCGCGGGGGCCTTCTTCAACTACTACCTCGCGTCCTGGGCAGGGCGACCCTTCCTGCACCGGTACGGCAAGTACTTCTTCCTCCCCGTTCATCACCTCGAACGGGCCGAGGAGATCTTCAACCGCTACGGGGCGGGCACGACCTTCGTCTGCCGGCTCATCCCCGCCATCCGCCAGCTCATCTCCCTCCCGGCCGGGCTCTCGCAGATGCCGGTCCCGAGCTTCGCGCTCTGGACCGCGCTCGGCGCCGGGATCTGGGTGACGATCCTCACCGGCGTCGGCTACTCCTTCGGGCTCTCGACGGCGGGGATGAGCTACGCCGATCTGGTGCACCAGGGCAAGGCGGCGATCAGCCACAACCTGATCTGGATCCTCCTCGGCTGCGCGATCTTCTTCGCCGGCTACGTCTGGCTCACCAACCGCATCATGGGCAAGAAGGGGCCCGCGACCACGAGCCAGTAGGCTCCGAGGGTCAGGGTCTGCGGCGGCTCGGGTCGGACCCCACCTCGCGGGGCTCCTTGGCGAGAAACGAGGCCACCGAAACGCGAGGGTCATCGGCGGAGAGCTCGCGAGCGCCGCACCGTGACGGGAGGGTGCGCCAGCGCCGCCGGACGGCGCCGGAGGGGTCATGATCGTATCGATGGCGGCCGGGAGTCGACCAGGATCCCGGCGCGCGCCTGGTAGCGGGCTCGATCGGTGACCATTCCTCCGAGGTCGGCGCCCGCGCGGGGACCCTGACCGTGGTGGTTTCCATGCGACAAGGCCCCCCGTCCCGTCAACTCGCACCGCTCGTCGGCGCAGGTCTGCTGCTCGTCGCGTGCGAGTGGCCGGCGAATCTGGGCGGTAAGGAGGACGGGTCGCGAAGCCCAGGCGGCGCCGCGGACGGTGCGGGGGTGACGACTCCGCTCGGCGGGGACCCCCTGGCCGGCCTCGACACGACCGGCATCGGCGCGTCCGACGGCGGCTTCGTGACCGACTACGACGGCGATCCGAACGACCCGGCGCCCTTCGAGGGCACGGCCTCCGGCCTCGTCTTCAGCGTCACCCGCGGCGTCTACTCGGCGCCCTTCGACCTGACGATCTCGCACCCGACCGCGACCGAGCTGCTGTACACGCTCGACTGCAGCGATCCGCGCAGCTCCCCGACCGCGCTGACGGCGAGCCTGCCGCTCACCCTCCACGTCGATCCGGCGGACACCACCAACCGCTTCCTCGCCCCCGGCTTCGTGGTTCGCGCGACGGCGGACGGCCCCACCGCCCTCCCCGGACAGGTGACGACGCAGACCTACCTCTTCCTCGATCGCGTCGTGGAGCTGTCCCCGGACGGGCAGGCGCCGGGTCCCCAGTGGCCCGAACCGGTCGTCTCCGACTGGGGGGGCGGCTGGAGCCAGGGCGCGCTCGGCGGCGAGGCGCAGGTGATCGACTACGGGATGGACCCGGACGTCACCACCTCACCGGAGTACTCGGGGCAGATGCTGGCGGCGCTCACCGCGATCCCGAGCGTCTCCCTCGTCACGGAGCTCGACAACCTCTTCGATCCGACCTACGGCATCTACGTCAACGCCGAGCAGGAGGGCGCGGACTGGGAGCGCTTCGGCTCCTTCGAGCTCCTCTACCCCGACAACCGCGCCGGCTGCCAGGGCAACGCCGGGATCCGTATCCGAGGCGGCTACAGCCGCCTGGGGACGAACCCGAAGCACGCCTTCCGGCTGTTCTTCTCCGGGGACTATGGCACGCCCAAGCTCGCGTTCCCCCTCTTCGGGAGCGAGGGCGAGGCCTCCTTCGACAAGCTCGACCTCCGCACGAGCCAGAACTACTCCTGGGCCTTCGAGGGCGCCGACTTCAGCGAGAACATCATGGTGCGGGACGTCTTCTCCCGCGACCTGCAGCGGGTGCTCGGTCGCCCCTACACGCGGAGCCGGGCCTACCACCTGTTCCTCGACGGCGTCTACTGGGGGCTCTACCAGAGCGAGGAGCGACCGGAGGCGGCATACGCGTCAAGCTACCTCGGCGGCTCCCGCGCCGACTGGGACACCGTCAAGTCCGAGAAGGACGGCGACACCGCGTACATGACCGCCACCGATGGCACCATGGACTCGTGGCGGGCGGTGTGGGAGCTCGCGCAGGCAGGCTTCCCCGACGACAACGTCAACTACTACCGCCTCGAGGGCAAGGGCCCCGACGGGGTCCGCGATCCGAGCCTCCCGGTGCTGGTCGACGTCGACAACCTCATCGACTTCATGCTGGTGACCTTCTACACGGCCAACTTCGACGGGCCGGTGAGCAAGTTCTACGAGAACAAGATCCCCAACAACACCATCCTGCTCGACAACCGGGCCGATCTCGAGCACGGGTTCGTGTTCATCGCCCATGATAACGAGCACACGCTCCTCGCCGACCCGGTCCGCGCGGGTGACGGCGTGACCGAGAACCGCGCCAACATCGGGTACCCCGGCTGCGCTACCGACGAGAACCACCGGGTGAATGACGCCTACCAGATGAACGTCACCTCCTTCGAGCTGTTCCAGCCGCAGTGGCTGCATCATCGGCTGGTGCCGAACGTACAGTACATGCTCCGGTTCCAGGCGCGGGCCCAGGCGCTGCTCGGTCCGGGCGGGCCGCTGACCCCCGAGGTCGCCATCCCGCTCCTCCAGGCGCGGGCGGACGAAATCGATCTCGCCATCATCGCGGAGTCCGCGCGCTGGGGCGACGCCAAGCGCCCGGACCAGCCCCGGACCCGCAACGACGACTGGCTCCCTGCCCTCGAACGGGCCAAGAACGAGTTCCTCGGGGTGCGCACCCCCATCGTCATCGAGCAGCTCCGGACCATCGGGATCCACCCCTGAGCGGGGCAGCCAGCCCGCCGCGGGTCGCGGCGCGACCGCCCGCCCCCTTCGTCGTTCGATGCCGGGCCGCGCCGCCGCCGGCCGCGGTTCGAGCGGGGCGATGCCGAGGCTTCAGTCCGTGATGGGGGTGCGGTCGCAGCTGCAGGATTCGTCCCAGACATAACGAGGGCCGAGCTCGGGGACCTCGAAGTCGGTCCAGGACAGGCTCGTCAGATCGCCCGGCATCAGATCCACGTCCGCCCACTTGGCCGTGGTGAAGCGGTCGTTGGCGGCGGTGAAGGTGAGGTTACCGCCGTCGGAGAGGATCATGCCGTACTCCTTGAGCGCGCGAGCGACCACCCGGGCCGCCGGCTTGAGCCCGCTCTCGTCGAAGTCGGCGCGCAGCCGGAGCCGAGCGCCGTACGGGGGCGCGTCGGCGGGGCCGCTGGTGGACGGGGTCGAGTGGGTGGCGGGGCGGACGTAGATGCGCTCGCGCATGAGGTCGTTGGGGAGGATGAAGCGGATCGCGTGCCGGATCTCGCCGGCGGCGATGTCGTCGGCGGAGAACATGTGCGCCGCGATGGGCAGCCCCGCCGCGTCGGCGCTGGTGCAGCAGTCGCCGCGCAGCGTCTCCTCGTAGGGCGCGCCAAGGTCCCAGATCGCCTGGCAGCCGCCGTAGAACTCGGCGCCGGAGTCGTTGGCGCGCCACATCTCGTACAGGCGGCACCCGATCGGATCGATCACGATGAGGTGGCAGTCCCCATCGCTCTCGCAGGCGTAGCCCGTCTCGCCCTCGATGGCGCCGCCCTCGACGATCGGGATCGGCGCCGGGTCGCAGTCGGGATCCCAGAACTCTTCGGTGGGCGTGAACGCCACACGCGGCGTGTCGGCCGTCGCCGTGAGGACGGTGATGCCGTAGAGGTTGTCGGGCTCGTCGCTGGGGCCGTCGATGCGGAAACGCCGCGAGTCGGTGTGGTTCGCCTGCAGGTAGGCGATGATCGCGTCCGACTCGGCGTCGAGCGGCGCCGAGGCGATGGGCTGGTTCCACGGGTAGCTCGCGTCGAAGAGCCGGCCCGGCTCCGCGCCGCAGATCGCGGCGCCGGCCGCGCCACCGGTCCCCGGCGAGCCGCCGGTGCCGGCGCCGCCGGAGGGAGGCAAGCCGCCCTGGGATGCCGTGCTCCCAGCCTCGCCGCCCGGGCTGGTGCCGCCCGTGACGGTGCCGCCCTCGGGCGCGCTGCCGCCGCCCGCCGGCGCACCACCGCTCGACGTGCCGCCGCCCGGAGGTGCACCGCCCAGCTCCCCCGGGCGCCCGGCATCACCGGCCGCCGCGCTGCCGCCCGTCCCCGTTCCCCCGGTCGCGGCGCCGCCCTGGGATGTCGTGCTCCCGGCCTCGCCCCCGGCCTCGCCGCCGCCGGGCGCTGCCCCGCCGGTGTCGGCGCCCGCCGTCTCGCTTCCCCCGGTCGCCGTGCCGCCCGTCGCGCGGCCGCCGGTCGTGGCGCCGCCAGTCGTCGTCGTGCTGCCGCCCGAGGCCGTGCCGCGGCCTTCGTCGCCCTCGTCCGACTTGGAGCAGGCCCAGACCAGGATCCCGATGCCGACGCTCGCCCAGATTCGTTGCTTCATCGCCGCCTCCCCGCGCGACCCCGTAAGCGCAGCCACGCTCGACCGAGGATACTGCGCGGCGCGGCGCGCGAATACACGGAAGGTGGCACGCGCCATCACCACCCCTCCCCTGCCGTCGAGCGCCCCGGCGCTGCGGCTACGAGTCGCGTGAGCGCCGGAGCGGGGTGAGGACGCTGCCAGGAGCGGCGGCGCGAGCGCGCCGGTAGTAAAAGTCGAGAAAGGTCGGATCGCGCTCAGCGAAGAGCGCCTCGGCGCCCCGATCGGCCTCCTCGATGAAGGCGCCCTCGAGCTCGCAGAGGGTCGCCGTGATTTCACCGAGCGAACCGGTGAGCGCGACGTGCCGGCAGCCGCAGTGGCTCAGGCAGCGATCACGCAGGGCGCAGGGCGCACAGACCGCCTCGACACGGTCCTTCTGCCGCTGGAGCTCCGCGATCCGTGCTCGATCGAGCCCCTGCTCGACGTGCCCGATCGCCAGCCGGTCGTCCGCGTCCTCGCCCACCATCTGCGCGCAGGGATAGATGCGCCCGGTGGGCGTGACGCAGAGCTCCGTCCCGGCGATGAGGCACCGCGCCGGACAGGGGATGCCACCGTAGAGGTGGGTCAGGATCTTCGTGTGCAAGGGCTCCAATGCCACCGCGCGCCCGCGGCGAAACTCCGCCTGCCAGGCCGCGCCCGCCGCGGCGAGGCCCCCGCGGAGCGCGGCGATCGCCGGCTCCGTCCAGGCATCGCGCAGGTTCGGCGAGAGGGTGACGCGTGGGGCGCCGGCCGCCAGCAACTCCGCGGCCGTCTCGCCGAGCGCGTCGGCCGTGTCGACGCACGCTACCGCCACCAGCTCGACCCGGATCCCCCGCGCGGTGAGCGCGGCGAGGCCGTCGCGAACCCGGGCGTGGCTGCCGCCCCCCGCGATCGTCAGCCGGTGCCGATCGTGGACCTCCGGCGGCCCGTCGAGCGACAGGAAGACCGTGACCGGCCGGGGCGGCGCGAGCCAGTCGAGGATCTCGTCGGTGAGAACCGTCCCGTTCGTGTTGACCACGAGGCGCACCTGCGGCCGCGGATGGGGGCGGCGGCAGAGCGCCTGCTCGAGATACTCGGCTGCCTCGACCAAGAGGTCGAAGTGCAGCAGCGGCTCCCCCCCGAACACCCCGAGATCGAGCCGCGGCGGGGCGAGCTCGAGCGCCAGCTCGATCGCGCGCCGCATCACCTCCCGGGGCATGCGCCGCCCGAACTTCTCGCCGTTGTAGCAGTAGGTACAACGAAGGTTACACTGGTGGTCGACGAAGAGGGTGAGCTCCACGGGCGCTGCGGCTCACGGATCGTACACGGGAGCGGGCTCGGCACCTGCCTGCGCAGCGGGACCACCGGCGGCCCCGGCGCGCGCGGGCGAGCCGGCGGCACCCGCGGCGCCGCTAGGTCCCGGAACCTCGGCGCTCGCGCCAGCGGCTCCGCTCGAGGGTTGCCCCTCGTCGAAGGAGAACCCGCCGGCGCCCGCCGGATCCGGCGACTTCGCGAGGGCACCCGCGCTGCCGCCCCGAGGCTCCTCGTCGAGGTAGGGCGCCGCGCCGGCGCCGCTGGCCATCGGGTAACCGCCTCCCCCCCCGCCCGTCTGACCGCCGGTGGTCACCGGGAGCCCCTCGTAGGGGTAGGACATCCCCCCGCCGCCCACGCCCACCTCAACGGGTTCCGGTGTGCCTCCGGTCGCCTCGTCAGCGACCTCGGCGGCTGTGCCAGCTGTGCCACCGGGCACGTCCTCATAGGAGGCAGCCCCAGCGCCCCCCGGGTTGTAGTCGTCGTCGCCGGGTTCCGCGGCGGGAGCCCCACCGGCAGCACCAGCGCCGGCGTCCGGTGCGGTGTACGGCAGCGGTGGGAGGCCGGCCGTGGACGTCACGGGGGCCGGGTCCGGGTCCTGAGCTCCGTTCTGACGCTCCGGAATCGAGACTCCCGCAACCTCGCCGCCGCAGGCCGAGGACACGACCGCCAGCAACCCGGCCGCCATGAGCCGGGGGTACGCCGGCGCTGCCGCAGTGGATCGGGGACGCGGGGGCTGGTCACGGAGCAGGCGCATCGTTCCTCCAGACCCTCGCCGAATGCACGTTCCAGTCCATGCATCCTGGCACAAATCGGCTCGGGCTCGCCTCCCCGGCTATCGGGCCGCCACACGCCCCGATCGCTCCGCCTCACTCCTCCTTGGCCTCGAACAGACCCTGGTAGGTCAGACCCGCCAGCGCGGCGCCCAGGAGCGGCGCCACCCAGAACAGCCACAGCTGCGACAGCGCCCAGCCGCCCACCAGCAGGGCCGGCCCCGTGCTGCGCGCGGGGTTGACGGAGAGGTTGGTCACCGGGATCCCGATGAGGTGGATCAGGGTCAGGCAGAGCCCGATCGCGATGGGGGCGAAGCCCGCGGGGGCGCGCCGATCGGTGGACCCGAGGATGACCATCAGGAACACGAACGTGAGCACCACCTCGGCGACCAGCGCGCTCACCATGGAGTATCCACCCGGTGAGTGGTCGGCGTAGCCGTTGGAGGCGAACCCATCCGCCAGGCTGAACCCCGCCTTCCCCGAGGCGATGAGGTAGAGCACGCCCGCGCCGATGATCCCGCCCAGAAGCTGGGCCCCGATGTAGGGCAGAAGATCCTTGGCCGGGAAGCGCTTCCCCATCCAGAGCCCGACCGACACCGCGGGGTTGAGGTGGCAGCCCGAGATGTGCCCGATGGCGAAGGCCATGGTCAGCACGGTGAGGCCGAAGGCCAGCGAGACGCCCAGGAGTCCGATCCCTACCTCGGGAAAGGCCGCCGCCAGCACGGCGCTGCCGCAACCCCCGAACACGAGCCAGAAAGTCCCCAGGACCTCCGCACCCAGACGACGTGACACGCTCATGATCGAATCCTCCTTGGAGCCGGCAGCGCGGATCGACTCGCGCATCACGGCAGCGAGGGCCGTCCTTCACCCGCCAGACCGGCCCCGCCAAGCACGATGCGTGCCTCGCCGACGGCTCACGCCGACCGCTAGGATCCCCGCCGATCCGCGGCTGTGCGCCGCTGGGCCAGCGGTCGCCCCTGTCGCATCGAGTCCTCGGAGTGCAGGATCGAGCCTGCAGCCGAGCCCGTGAGGCCGCGGTCCGAGCCCGGCCGCCGGCGGTCCCCGGGATCGTGGGCTGTCGCGCTCCGAGACGCTCGGTCGCGGGCCGAGGCGCCGCGACGTCGCGCCGGAGCGCGTGGGGCCCGCCGATGACGCCGCGCGGACGCCGAGCTTCGACCGCACGCGCCGCCCTGTGGCTGGGCGCCAGGCAGTCCCCGCGCCGGACAGTCCGAGGCACGCTTCGCCTACGGGGTGCCGTTCAACCACGCCACGGGGCTCCCCCCGCGCCGCGGCCTTATCGCCTGTACCGCTCGCTTGCGGAGCCAGGCGTCTCACCCGCCATCACCCGGCCGCTCCGCACTGGCCCCTATGGACAAGCCCGGCGACGCCGCTCGCCCGGTTTCACCAGGACCGGGACCGCCCTTCCGTAGTGTGGGATCGGGCGAGGTTCGAGGCTCCTAGTCGATCAATGACGGGGCGGGCGTCTTGTCCTTGGTGCCCTCCTTCGGCTCACCGCAGAGCGCCGACGGGTTGGGAGTCTCGTCCTTTCCCCCCGCCTTCGGCTCACCGCAGAGCTGCGAAGCACTGGCGGTGCGGTTCCCATCGCCCAGAACCTGCGCCGCGGTGACCGCGGCGGTCGAAAGGAGGACGGAGAAGGCAGCGGCAGGGAGGACATGTCGGTGGGTCATGGCTCGGGTGACGTGGAGCTCACCCCCGCGACCGTCAAGGACCGACCCGACCCCACCCCCGTACACCGCTCTACTCGACGCCAACAGCAGGCGCTGACTCTGGAGGGTCGCTCCGCGATCACCGCGCGAGGCCGAGCCATCCACGTCGCCCTGGGGCAGGCCGGGTCGCGCGATCCGCCGGGTCGGAGGACCCCGGCCTGGCCGCGGCGCGGTGGCTGCAGGTGACAGCGCGCGAACGGCGTGGGATACGATCCAGCCCGTGGCGCGTAAGATCGACTCGGAGGCGGCGGCCCGCCGCCTCGCCCGCGCCATCCTCACGGACATTCGCCTCTGCGAGTCCGAGAAGGTCCGCGCGGGCGAGGACCTGACCGACTCGGTCGAGGAGGGCCGCCGGCTCTTCCGGGAGCGCGTCGAGGCGAGGCTCTACGATCGGTTCGAGGTGGCCGTCTCCGAGCTGCTGCCGGAGGCGGCGCCCGCCGTGAGTTCGACGGCGGCGGTCACGCGCCAGGCACCGGAGGCGCGCCCCGGGATCCCGGAGAGCTTCTTCCGGGAGGAGGCGAGCGAGCCAGGCCAGCGGGGACGGGGGATCCCCGGTGCGGTCTTCCTGGCGCTCGGCTCGGTGATCCTGGGGCTCATCGCGTTCTGGCTCGCGAGGGGCTAGGGCCTCGGGGATCCGCCGCCGCGGAGCGCAAGGGCCGTTCATGCAGGGGCACCCCGCGCGGGCGGGGTCATTCGCCGTCCGTCTGGCACGCTAGAACCGCGCACCGACCAGGACGCCGAGGCCATGACCGACGGGCGCGGGCGTGACGAGCCATGAGGTCCGCGACGCCCGCGGCCGGGTGCGCCCGCTCGACAACGAGCGCAGCCCCGGTCCCGTGTTGCGGACATAGGCGCGCCACCCCGCGGCGGAGATGATCCCTCCGATCACCGTGATCCCGGCTCCGACGGGGACCAGCGGGGACACCCAGTCCGTCTGGTCGGGCTCCTCCTCGGAGGAACCGTAGTCGGGGTCTTCGAGGTCCTCGTCGTCGCCGTAGAGGTCGACATAGTCGATGGTGCTGAGAGCGTTGACGAGCATCGTCACGTAGAGCCCGAGCGCGGTCACGGAAAGCCCACCCACTGACACCACGGCGCCCGCGATGCCGGCGCGCCGCCCGCGCTGCTTGCGGCTCTCCCAGGGGGTCCGGAGGAGCACCTCGCCATCGCGCTCCACCTGGAGCCAGCTGAAGTCGCCCTCGATGTCGGGGTGCCGGCCGCTGACCCGCACCCGATACCATCCCGGCGGCACCTGGACGCGACAGGGAGCGACGCAGACGGCCACGGGCTGGGCCTCCTCGACGTCGGGGCTGAGCTCCACCCGGAGGTCGACCTCGTCGCCACGCAGGCCCAGGGACACGAGTCGAGGAGGCCCGCCCGAGGCGGCCGGTTCGGCGATGGCGACGCCGGGAGCGCTCAGCGTCACGAGCAGGCAGGCGAGGACGCGTGGCGATTGCACGAGCGGTGCGCAGTTGCAACGGCCATGCCGTCTCTTCATCGCGCGCTGCCCTGGGTTTCGTCGACCCCCGAGGGGGCGCTGTCGCACCGCGTGCACAGCGGTCCCGCACGGCGTGCCGGGCTTGCCACAGCGCGCGAGCCGCGACGGGAAACTCGACCTCGATCCTGGAGCCATTGTGCGGGGACCGCCGCCGCACGAGCCGCTCACGGAGCTCGCCGCCATCCAGCTCGAGCCGCTCGCAGAGCGCGAGCAGTTCGCCGAGCGCTCGCGCTGCCCCGTGGCGGGTGCGCGCCTATCGTCGTAGGATCCGGCGTCGGGAGGGGACCGGTGGCACTTCATCCCACCGGGTGGGCTGCGGCGAGGGAGGTAGAAGAGCATGCGCGACTCGGTGCAGGATCGGTTCCGAAGGTGCGGGGGAAACGCCGTGCTCGCGGTGCTGCTGGCGCTCCTCGTCGGCTGCGGCGAAGACGACGGGGGCGACACGACGGCGACGGGCGGCGTTTCGGCGTCGGGCGGCGTGTCCGAGACGGGGGGCGCGGCGGAGACGGGCGGGGCAGCCGCGACCGGGGGCGCGGCGGAGATGGGCGGCGCCACCGAGACGGGCGGCGCGGCGGAGACGGGTGGCGCCACGGAGACAGGCGGCGCGGCGGAGACGGGCGGCGCGGCGGAGACGGGTGGCGCACCCGCAGCCGGGGCGAGCGCTGCCGGCCGGTCCGGCGGCGAGGGCACGGGTGACGCCGGCGGCGAAGGCGCGGGTGACACCGGCAGTGAGGGCGGGGTCGCCGACGGGACTGGCGGCGGCAGCCCCGCCACCGGCGGCGCTGGTGGCAGTGACGGGTCGGGTGGCGCTCCGAGCGGTGGCGCGCCCCCGATCGAGGCGATCTGCGTGCCGAGCGTCTCGCTCCACGACACGACCGGATCCGAGGTCGTCGGCACCGGCACCCCCGAGAGCTGCACCGAGGCGGCGCTGCGGGAGCTGGCCGAGCAAGGCGGCGTGATCACCTTCGATTGCGGCGCCGACCCGGTCACCATCGACGTCACCGAAACCATCGAGCTGCCCACGGACGTGGACACGATCATCGACGGCGGCGGCCTGGTCACGCTCGACGCCGGGCACGCGACCCGGCACTTCCGCTTCGAGTCCGGCAACTGGATGGTGACGACGACGCGGGTGGTCCTCCAGCGGCTGGTGCTCCGCAACGGGCGCGCGCCAGCTGGCGACTACTTCCCGCCCGTAGAGGGCTACCCGGAGTGCGCCTACGGGTACAAGGAGGGCTCGGGCGGCGCCATCTACATCCGGGACGGCGTGCTCGAGGTGATCGACTGCGAGTTCTACGACAACGAGGCGGCGCTGATCGGCCCCGACGTCGGCGGCGGCGCCATCTACGCGCAGGGCGCGGCGCGGGTCGTCATCGCCGGGAGCCGGTTCGTCGGCAACCGGGCGGCGAACGGCGGCGCCGTGGGCATGCTCTTCGCCAACCCGGAGATCTACGACTCGGTCTTCGAGGACAACACGGCCGAGGGCACGGGGCAGAACCGCGCGGTGACGGAGGAGGAGTGCCCCGCGGAGTACGAGTTCGGTCACCCGAACCAGGCGGGCGCCGGGGGGCTGGGAGGCGGCGTCTACTTCGACGGGGCGAACGACGAGGACCACACCTACGTGATCTGCGGGTCGGTGTTCCGCAACAACCG
Organism: uncultured Polyangiaceae bacterium; assembly: GCA_964454025.1. Taxonomy (GTDB): domain Bacteria; phylum Myxococcota_A; class Polyangia; order Polyangiales; family Polyangiaceae; genus JAFGBI01. The sequence goes on from CAYVRP010000048.1 coordinate 21,311, forward strand.
GGCCAACGAGCTCGCCGGCGCGCTCTTCCGCACGCCGAACGTAGGCATGCGGGCGATGCGGATCGAGAGCTGCACCTTCGACGCCAACACCGCCACCGGGGGCGGTGTTTCCTTCATCAAGCAGAACGACGTCACCGTCCGCGGCTCCCTGTTCATGAACAACCGCTCAGGGGTCCTCGCGGACGGCACCGAGGTCGGCGGCTGGGCGAGCGGCCTCTGGATCAACGAAGGCACCGTCGACGCCGTGAACAGCACGTTCTACGGCAACGCGCTCGACGTCGACGGCGGTGGCACCGCAACCAACGTCACTTTCGCCGAGTGCGCGATCAACGGCGACGTCGCCCTCTACAACTCGCTCCTCGTCGACACCGACTGCGACGGGGGGAGCGCCGGCGACCGGAACGTCCAGTGGCCGGCCGGCGACGCCTGTGCCGCCGGGACGACCTTCGCGGATCCGGGGCTCGAGGCGCCGGCGGACAACGGGGGCCCCACCCTCACCCTGATGCCCGGGAACGCAGCGGCGGTGGCCGGGGTCGGGGCCGACTGCCCCAGCACCGACCAGCGCGGCGAGGCGCGCGACCCCGCGACCTGCGCGGCCGGCGCCGTGGAGCCCTGATCGGCGGCGGGCGCTCGGATCGATCTGACCTGCGACGCGCCGTGCCTCGGCGCGCCAGCGGGTGAGAGCGTGCCGCCCCGCATCGAGCTGGCCTCCCCGGCGCGAGTCAGACCAGGAACATCCCGGGCGCGTCACGGTCGAGAAGTACCAGTCGCCGTGACGCCTGTCTCCGTGTCCCAGGGGCGAGGTTTCGCCGTGGCCGCTACGCTGGTGGCCGTGAGCACGCTGACCCTGTGCCGCGTGGACACGACGGCGAAAGGGGGCGCACCCCTCCCCGACTCGGTGGACGCAGCCGGGAGCGGCGCGGGGGCGGCCGCCGGCGTGACCGGACATGGCCCCGAAGAACCTCCCCCGAGCCGGCAGCCCCCGGCCACCCTCACCGATCTCGCGGGCGCTTCGAGCCCCCCCCCACGCCACCGCGACAAGGTCTCTGCGCGACGAACCTGACGCTCCACGGCCCTGCTCATCCCTGCGTTTCCTTCGAGCGCGTGGAGCTGCTCGGATCGCTTTCGATCGTCGCCGCCCGACGCGGGTTCGTGGCCCGGAACGGGAGGGGCTCGCTCATCATCGAAGCCAACCTGCTCCTCTCCGCGCTGCACCCGGTGACCGACGTCAACCTGTGGGCGCGGTCTGCTCGCTCCGTGGTCGCGGTCGAGTCGCCCACGACCGCTCCGTTGAGGTTCAACCCGAACGTGTCTCATCACCTGGGCATACTCCGCCCGGGGGAGCAGCGACAGGTCCGCATCGCGCTCGCGGTGTCGGACACCGACCGCTCCCGGTCCGAATGGCTCGACGTGGCAGTCAAGTGGTCCACTCTGACCTCGGGCCACGAGCTACTCGTGTTGCCCATCCCGAACACCCTCGTCGTAACGCCCTCCACAAACGCCTGGTGATCGCGACCGCTCCGCTGCTCGAGGATCTCCCCATGAATGCCCTCTGTACCTTCCTCGCGGGAGGGCTCTGGCTCGGCCTGGCGCCGTGGGCCACGACCCTCGGCCCCGCCGCGGGCGCCATCCTGCTGGTGGCGCTCACGGTCCTCCTCGCCGTCGCCTCGAGCGAGGAAGTCAGCGGCGTCACGGTGGGGAGCGGCGCGCTCGGCGGGCTGTGCTGGGGCATGGCCGGGAGCGTGTGCGCCCCCGTCGCCGGCGCCCTCGTGTTCGCCAGCGCCTTCGTCGGGCGCACGATGAGGGTGGACGGCCCTCGTGCTCGGGCCCTCCACCTCGGACTGGGGTGCGGGGCAGGCGCCGTGGGGGCACCCGCCGCGGTACCGCCGCCAGCTCCAGCCGCCATGGCGCGCGTTGCGCGGCCTGATCGACGCGCGCGTGCGCCTCGAGCAATGGGCGCGCTCCCCGCTCACGGCGGATCGCGCCGCCTGCGCCGACCTCGACCGGCGCGTCGAGGCGATGCTGGCGGTGCTCGCGGACGCCCACCGCGCCGTCGAGGACGCGCGAGCCACGACGCTGGGCATGGATGATCGCGCCCTGCGCGCGGCCGAGTGGCTCCGCGACTCCCTCGTCGACGCGGCGCGCGCGCTGCACGAGGCGGACGCGGCGGGGGCACCGATCCTCGTCGAGTCCGCTGAGCCTGGGCGCTGCGCTCCAGGTCCTGGCGACCAGCCCGAGACGCCGCCAGTTGCCGGCCAGGAAACCCCAGCCCTCGGGGCTCCCCGCGCGACCGCGTGGCCGTCCGTGCCGACGACCCCATAGCAGCGCCTTGCCTTCCCCGGGGAGTCCGCTCGTGCGTTGCCCCCGGCTCCGTCGCGTCCACCGAACGCACCACTCCAGGCGAGCGGTCGGTCGAGAGAACCTCGAGCCGTGCGCCGGCGCAGCGCCGGGAAATCTGCGAAGCCGGCACGCGGTGCGGGCCCGCGGCGACCCACTGACCAGAAGGCCAGTCGTCGGGAGCCCAGCTTCTGCGATCTCCTCGTGCCAGCATCTGTGCGAGATTGGCGACGCACCGTCGAGGCGTCGCCACGTCGACCAGCGCACGGCGACGCGGTGACGAGCCACCACCGAGAGGAAGCATGTTGCGCACTCCGCCCCCTCCCCCGCCGCCACCGCCGCCACCGCTTCCGCCCCCGGGTGGCCCGCCGGCGCCGCTGCCCGCCTTCGACGAGGCGCTACCGTCGTTCGCCAGCGAGGTGGCGCCCCCGGACGAGGAGGAGCTGTCCGCGGCCCTCCGCTCGACGGGACCCTCTCGCGCCCCCAGACCGGCCGCGGCGCGTGCCCCCCTGCCCGCGCCGCGCGCCTCGACGCCGCCCCCGCGTCGCCCCGCGCCGCCGGGGTCGGCGCCGCCGCCACCGTCCACCCGCTTCGCCGGGTCCGCTTCCGCCCCACCGGCGCCCTCCGCGGCGCCGCCGCCATTGCCGGTCGCGATCCCGCGCCCCATGGCCTCCGCGCCTCCTCCGGCCACCTCGGCTCCTGCCCCGAAGCCTGCGCCGGCCGCGCCGGCGAGCGCCGTTCCACCCCCTGCCCCTTGCTCGCTGGCCCCGGCGCAGCCCCTCCCGGAGCGCACCGTCACCACGCCCGCCGCGGCTGCGCCCGCGGCCGTGCCGAGCGCGACGCCTCCCTCCACCCGCGCACGCGCCGACTCCACGCCGCCAAGGGCACCCGCGCGGCGGCGCGGCGTCCCCGTGTGGTTGTTCCTGTTCACCACGGTGGCCGCGGCCGGTGGCGGCGTCGCTGTGCCCGAGCCCTATCGCGCGGTCGGGGCCTGGCTCGGGCGGCCCGCGCCGGCGCCCTCCGTGTCGCCCTCCGTCTCGGCTCCCCCGCCGTCGGCGGCGGCCAAGCCGCCGCCTCCTCCGCCGCCGCCGGAGCCCACGCTCGAAGAGCGCGCCGCGCGCGGGGACGCGGACGCCCGCGCGACCCTCGGCGCCATCGCGCCGGCCGAGCTCACGCTGGCGCAGTCGGTCGCGCTCGCGCGCGGGGCCACCGCCGCCAGGCAGGCCGAGCTCACTGTCCTCGGCGAGCGGTTGAAGGCCGAGCCCGCGCTGGTCGACAGGCCCGAGACGCTCGCCGAACTGCTGGCCTTCGCCCGCGATCCCGTCACCACCGTCGCCGCGCAGGAGCTCATCGCCGCCCAGGAGCGCCCCACCACCACCGACCTCTTGTACGAGATATGGACGGGAGTGCCCGGACGGACCCCCGCCACCCTGCTCGCCGAGCGCCTGCTGCTCAGCAAGGCGGTGCGCGCGCACGCCTCCCCCGCGCTGGCCGTGGCGCTCGAGCTCCGCGAGGTCGAAGACTGCGCGGGGGCCGAGCGCCTGGTCGCGAGAGCCAGTGAGGTCGGCGATCGGCGCGCCGTCCGCGGGCTGCAGCGCCTCGTGCTCAAGAAGGACTGCGGCGACAACGGCCGCGAATACTGCTTCCCCTGCTTTCGCACCGTGGAGGGCCGCCGCGCCATCGGCGCCGCGATCGGCACCCTCCAGCGCCGGGCGCCGCCCAAGTTCTGAGCCGCGACCCGCGCGCCTCCGCCGCCGCTCGCTACCAGCCCACGGCGGGGGCGAGAACGCCCGCGAGCTCCGCGGCCATGGCCGCGTGGGTCGCGATCGAGGGGTGCCAGTCGCAGCCAGGCTCGGTGTTGGGGGTCACCAGGTCGTGGGCGGCGACGCGTGAGTCGCCGGCCCGCTGCCGGCGCGTGACGGCGGCGCGGATGTTGCGGCGAGCGCGCTCGAGATCGGCCCCGCCGAGCATGGGGCCGTTGGTGGCCAGGAGGTATGCCTCCGGGTAGCGCGCGCGGATGGTCGCGAGGAGCGCCTCGTAGGCGGCGATGAAGCGCTCGTCGGGGGGATCGGGGTCCGTGCTGTAGTCGTTGGTGCCGAGGTTGATGACCACCGCCTGCGGCGCCTGGTCACCCTGCCAGCGGCTCGGCCCATCCGTGGGCACGGCGGCCGGGTAGAGCTCGGGCAGCGTCGGCCCCGGCCCGCCCGCGTAGTTTCTGACCACGCCTCGGCCCGACCAGGCCACCGTCGAGACGTCGGCGTCGAGGAGCCGGCCGAGCACGGCGCCGTAGCTCCGGTAGTGATCCTCCGTGGCCGCTGAGAAGTGGCAGTCCGTCGAGGTCCCTTCGTCGCCGTACCCACAGCTGATCGAGTCACCCACGATCTCGAGGCCCCGCGCGCGCGCCGCTGGCGGCGGCAGCAGCGCGCCGTCCGTCACCGTGAGGCCCTGGATGGTCGCGGCGCCGAAGCTCGCCTCGCCCCGGCGGTACACCTCGATGGTGTGCTCGCCCGGGGACAGCCCCGTCACCAGCGGGAAGGTTCCCGCGCCCGGCGTGGTGACCACCTTGTCGACCACGCGTCCATCGGCGACGACCGTGTACTCGATGGCGGGGCCCTGGTGGCGCATCGCCACCCCGGTGCCCGTGAACCGCCCGACGAACCCGGTCCCCGACCAGCCGATACGCACGCCAGAGGGATCGCACCCGTCGTGGCGTCCAACGAAACGCACCCCGAGCGCGCGCGGCGCGGGGCAGTCGCGCAGCGCCAGGGCGGACGCGGCAGGCTCGTCCCCCCGCGCGCCGCCCGCCGCGCCCGCGCCGCCGCGCGGCGGCGTGACGCAGGCCATCGCCAGGGAAGCGAAGCTCCAGCATGCCAGGTTTCGGAGGTGCATCGGGGTTCCGTCATACCGGAGCGCCAAGCCACCGGCCAGCCCTCGCCGCGCGCGAGCGCGGGCCTCGCTGCTCGCGCCGCCCCCTTTTCGAGGCGGTGCCCGCGACGATCGGGGTTCGCGGCGTGGCGTGCTCCTCCGTGAAGAGCTCGCGGCGCTCCGGATGATGGGCGGGGAAGTAGCGGCTCAGGAGGCTCGCCGGCGACGCCGCGCGAGGAGCAGCGCGGAGGCGGCCAGCCAGAGGGACACCCCGGCTCCGCCGTGGCGAGAGCTCGCGGGGATCCGGCACGAGCAGGAACCGTCGTCCGAACCCGGCGCGGGAGCATCGGCGGTCTGGCTAGCCATGGCGCCGGTGCCCGAAGCCCCCGAACCCGGGACGGGGACTCCGCCCGCGCCCACCACGCCACCGCTGGCCGGAGCGCTGCCCCCGCTGCTCGGGCTGCCGCCCGCGGTCGAAGTGCCGCCCCCGGACGTGCCGCCGCTACCCGAGAGGCTTCCGCCAGCGGCCGGTGGGGTACCGCCGGTAGCCGGCGGGCGGCCGCCCATGGCCGGCGAGCTGCCCCCGGTGGTCGGCGGGCTGCCACCGGTGGCCGGCGAGCTACCGCCGGTGCTCGGCGGGCTGCCGCCGGTGCTCGGCAGGCTGCCGCCGGTACTCGGCGGGCTGCCACCGGTGGCCGGCGTGCCGCCAGTGGCCGGATCGACGCTGCCACCGGTGCCGCCCACGGCGCCGGCGCCCCCGGCGCCACCGCTGACGTCCGGCCCGGTACCGCCGCCACCCCCCATGCCTCCGGCGCCGCCGTCACCGCTCGGCATCGTCGGTCCGGTGAACTTCCACCAGTTGAACTTGAAGAGATCCCCGCCTCCCCCGGTGAACGTCAGGAACAGGTCGTGGGTGCCGCTCCCCCCGCTGACCGGGCACGTCACCGTGGTCCAGGACGACGCACCCGACACGTCGCAGGTCCCGAGCAGGGTGCCGGTCCGACTGTCCAGGTGAAGCTCGATGGACGCGGCGCCGCCCGCGGCCGACACCCGGGCCTCGAACGAGGTGACGCCTTCGAGGAAGTCCACGTTCTTCACCTTGATGTAGTCGCCGTTGCTGATGGATGTGACGTTCTGGCCACCACCGGTATCGGTGCACGTCTCGGTCTTGAGCCCCGACGAGAAGGCGATGGTTTCGGCCTCGACTCGCTGGAACGGGTTCAGGGTGCCGACGGCATCGGGACCCGCCGTGGTCATGTCGACCCTCGGGATGCTGCCGTCGGCGCCGTAGGTGAACTCCTCCACGCACACCGAACGCTTGAAGCTGCCACCGCCCGGCAACGCACCGTTGTGATAGAAGAGGTATGAGTGACCCTTGTAGTCGACGACGCCGGGGTGATTGGTGGCGATCGAGGGGTTACCCATGATGTCGCCCCTGTAGGTCCAGGGGCCTTCGGGGGCGGTGCTCGTCGCATAGCTGATCCTCTCGCCGCTCCCCGCGTAGACGAGGTAGTAGAGCGACCCCCGCTTGTAGAACCAGGGTCCCTCGGTGAATCCGTTCATCGGCACGTTGGAAGTGACGCTTCCCGAGGTGCTGATCATGTCCGAGTTCAACCTCACGAACCGGAGGTTGCCATTGCCCCAGTACAGGTAGGCCTGCCCGTCATCGTCGATGAACACCGTCGGGTCGATGGCCATGCTTCCGCTCTGGGCCAGCTCACGCCCGATCGGGTCCACGAACGGGCCGGCCGGATTCGTCGATACGCACACCCCGATCTTCGCGCCGGTGTTGTTGTTGATCGGCACGTACAGGTAGAAGGTCCCGTTTCTCTCGACCGCCTGCGGCGCCCAGGCATTGTCGGTGCTCCAGCTGAAGGTGTTCAAACTCGCGGGACTGCCTAGATCCGTCCAGTTGACCATGTCCGTCGTGGAGTAGAGTCTCCAGTCGTTCATGGTGTAGAAGTTGTTCACGGTGACATCTTCGTCATGTGACGTGTAGAGGTACAACGTGTCCCCGTACACCATCGGAGCAGGGTCAGCCGTGTAGTTGGTCTGGACGATCGGGTTGTCCGCCCAGCTCCGGGTGGGCACCATCGTCACGATTCCGAGCGACAGCGCCGAGAGGGCTATCTTCCGCTGAGTCCGAGTCGGGTTCATGCGCACGTCGTCTCCTTGAGAGCCCGGAGCGAGAGGTGCTCCCTGCCAGAGCTGCCGCTGGTCGGGCCGCCGCGGCAGATAGGTTTGTCGGAGCCAGGCCGGGCTTGTTACGCGAGATCGCGAGCCCACGAAACGGCCGACGGGCCGCCACGTGAATGCTGCAAAACAGCGCGAACGGAGGCCACGAATTCGAGCCACCGAACCGAACCGCGGTCCGACCTGGACGCGACGAGACGTCAGCGATGTTTCGCCGCGCGGCGGTCGCCAGGCCGCAGGGCCTGGCCTGACCGGCAGCGGTCATCGTGTCCGGCGGCCCCTGCCGAGTTCGACCCCCGCCGCCCTTCGGCGGGCTCATCGCCGCTCACGCCGGCACCGTGACGAGTGAGGCCTCCAGCGACGGCTCGTCCAGCGTCGCGACGAAGAGCGTACCTTCGGGCGAGAGCGTGAAGCTCGTCCGCCGGCCGTAGGGGCCGAACACACGCGAGCTCCGGCGCACGTAGGTGGCACCGTCCTGCTCGGCGTACATGAAGGCGAAATGCGCCCCGTCGGCGGAGAAGGCGACCTTCTCGTGCGTCGCGACGCGTGCGCTGTCCGCGAGCGCGAATGGGCCGAACTCCCGCGATCCGATGCGCAGCACCTGCTCGCCCGCGGCGTCCAGCGTGAAGCAGAACTCGCCGCCGGGCGCGAAACGGAAGCTCGAACCCGACTCCCAGTCGATGCACCGCGGGAGGGCCTGCTCCACGCCGTCCACGACCAGGAGCCCGGACTCCGCGTCCGCCCCCCAGGCGACGTGCGTGCCGTCCGAAGACCACCAGGGGCCGTCGGTGTAGCCCCAGCGCTCGCGGCGCTCGCCATCGAGGTAGAAGCCGGCGAAATCGCCCTGGTCATAGGCGAACGCGAGGCGCCTGCCGTCGGGTGAGAAACACGACTCGAGGCTCCGCACTCGGCCGAAGCGGCCCACGACCTGGCCGTCCCCGAGCTCGACCTGGGTTTCCTCTTCCACCTCGTGCTCGATCGCCAGCCGTCCTCCCGCGCCAAGCGCAAGGCCCGGACGTCGCGCGAAGGGACCGTAGCGGCGCTCGCCGTGGAGGACGACGTGGCCGCCCCCGTCCAGGCAGCAGACCCCGAGACTGCCATCGTCCGCGAGCAGCACCGACCAGACGAGCTCGAATGGCCCGAGCATGCGACCAGCCACCCAGAGGTGCCGCGCGGCCGCCGTCCGGACGACGAAGGTCGGCGTGCCACCCAGCCAGCGTGGCGCTTCGACCCCGGCGTACGGTCCGAGCTCCTCCCCTTCGATCCACACCCACGACGCCCCGCCACGCGTGAACGTGAACATCAAGCGCGCGCCAGGCCGGCCGAAGCAGTCGGGCCCGAGCTCGACGTCCTCGAAGGGCCCGAGCCTCGTCTCGCCGGCGACGTCACTCACGACGACGTATGCGTCCGCTCCCACCCGCTCGATCGCGGCGCGGTGGGAGAGCTCGGGGTTCCACTGGCAGGCCGGGGAAGCGCCCCGTCGCCACTCGACGGGGGGCAACTCGCGGCCGTTCAGGAGGGAACGCTCCGTCACGCCGTCGCGCCACGAACCCAGGAGCCGTGAACCGTCGGGTGCGAGCCGCAGCCTCGCCCAGTCGGCGGTGGAGAGCCGGAACTGCATGGCCGGCAGCGTATCAGGGCGCTCGGGCGGCGACCAAGGAGCCCCGTGGAGGCCGGCGCCAAGCCTGGCGCGAGGACAGGCGGGTGACGACGACTGGTCGCACTGCGAGGAGGCATCCCTGCCCGACGCGCAGTCCTCGGACCGAGCGCGAGGGTCCCACGGGGCCCCCGCCGAGCAGGTCCCGGCGCTGTTGCCGCCGCTTTAGCAGCGCCCGACCGCGCATTGCTCCGCCAGGACGCAGAACGACCCGATTCCGCCGACGGCTCCCGCGCTGCCCGTGCAGCCCGCGCCGGCGGCGTCCTGGCGAGCAGTCGGCGTCGCCGGCGCCCAACTCGCCCGTCCCCCCGAGGTGCGGGCACCGCCGGAGCCCCCGACGGCGCAGGAGGGCCCGGCCGCGCACGGGGCATCGTCGGAGCAGTCGCTGCGGGCGCTGCCGTCGGTGCACACGCCCTCGCTCGTGCCCGCGATACCGCTCTGGCACGCCGTCTCTTCGCGGCAGACGGAGCCGCGCGAGCCGCGGCCGCCCTCGCGACGCGCGAGGCGCGGGCCGACGGTCGGCCACGGCGGCTCCTCGAGCGCTGGCTGGAGCAGCACGCGAACGAAGCCTGCGTCCTCGCCTGGAGCGACAACCGGTTCGATCGCCGCGCTCGCCCCCCGGCGCCTCGCCGGCGCCGGAGTCTCTCGGGCCCGCCACCTGCCCGTGCGACCGGTGGCTGCCCTCTTGGGCTGCGGGAACACCGCTGCCGGTGGACCACGGCGAGACTTCCCCCCCTGCGCGATCCCCATCGCGACGCGACGCGAGAGCTTCGGCCGCGGCGAGCCGCCGGAGAGGTCCGTGTGGACGACGTTCTTCGGGGTAGCGTTGCATGGACCGCTGGCGAAGCGGTCAAGCAGGACCTGATCGAGCAACGCCGGGACGTCCTCCGGCAGGAGGCCCGGGTCGACACCGTCGCCATCGATGTGCAGTCCACGCCCCTCGCGTGCAATTCTGGGAACCAGGATGGTAAGCTCGCCGCCCGCGCGCCGGGCGATGACAGGGTCCTTGGCGCCCGCCTCGCCCCGCTGGTAGGCGACGGATTCTTCCGGCGTCGGCCGGGGCAGGTCCGGGTGGCGACGGCGAGGGTTCCAGGCCGCGGCGCCCGTCCTTCACCGTGCCGAAGCACTCGTCCGCTCGCAGCATGAGCCCCCGGATTTCTGCTCCGCGCCGCGCCAGGCTCGGTTGCGATGACGTAGCGGGGAACGACTCTCGAAATCCGCCGCCGATCGATGCTGCCTGCGAGAGCTTCGGTCCAGAGAAGACAGTGCCAGAACCACGCCGGATGCCGCGGATCGAAAGGCCGCCGAAAGCGACGAGCGTTTTCGGCCTTGCGCGCCGGGACCCCGTGGTAAAGCCGAATGGATGCGGAAACCAGGACTACTCGATCTGGCAGCCGTTGCCACTTTCGCGGTCGCGCTGCTCCACGTAGGGCTCGCGTTCGCGCCGGAGCTCAGCCGCGCGCTGGGTGCGCCGGAGGCGATCCTGGCGGACCCGTGGCGCCTTGCCGCAGCTTCGCTCGTGGCCGTCGCCGTCTTCGCCGTGTTCGGGCTCTACGCGCTCTCGGGGAGCGCCCGGCTCTGGCGGCTGCCGGGGACACCTGGCGTGCTCGTCGTGATCGCGGGGGTCTTCGGGTTGCGTGGCCTGCTCCTCTTCCCGGAGGCAGCTACGGCCGCGGGGGTCAGCGCCTGGCACGAGCCCGTCTCCGCAGTAGGCCTCGTCGCTTCGGGCGTGGCGCTTGCGATCGGTGTGCTCTTCGCGGCGGGAGTGGCGACGATGAAGGCGAGGGGTTGAGCGATGGCTCCGCGCCGCGAGCCACGACGGGTTCACGAGCGGCGTCGCGCGGGTGGGGCTCACGCCCAGAGGGGTCTTCCCGCCGCTCGACACCTCGGTCGGATCGCGGCGATGCGCCGCGGAGAGCTCCGCTCCCAACGCGGACTCCACGCCGGAGAGCTCGGCCTCGACGAGCGGCGAGAAGAGCCGGTGCTGGGGGTACCCCGCGCCGATGAACGCGCGGTCCCTGTCCCGCTCGCCGATCGCCCGAAGCCGCGTCCGCAGCAAGGAACGCTCGGGCTCTTCCTGGGGGCGGTCAAGAGTCCACCGGAAGTCGCAGGGTTGCGTTCCTGAGCTCGTGCACCAAGTCCTCCTCGAGCTTGCCCAGCCGTCCACCATGCAGCTCTGCGACCACTTGCCAGACGCGTCCGTCTAGCGCGACATCTTCCCGCGCGCCGCCGCCGTCGTACCCGTGCCCGAGGAGGCCGAGGTACAGGGCTCGGCGGAGCGCTCCTTTGCGAGGTCCTCGCTCGATCGGTGCGGGCTGGTCGATCGCCGTGGAGCCTAGCCACGCGTCGTGGAGTCCCGGTGGCGGCAGTTGCAGGGGGCGAAGGAGGGTGGAGCGAGCGAGATCGCCGGCTTGGCGTTCGCGTTGGCGTGGGGCAACCGCAGTCAGTTCGCGGCAGCGATCGAGGACGAGGCGGAGTCGCGCCTGGCTCGCCGAATCGGACGGCAGGTGGTAGCCGACGGGCTCCTCCCGCCCACCGGAGAACAGCTTCTCGAACGCCGCCGCCACGAAGGCTCGCAGGTCGGCCGGCTCGGACTCCATTTCGCCAACGAGCGAGGCCCGCCCGTCGACCATTGCCACCATGTCCGCGAGGTCGCGGTGGAACGCACCACCGCCACCCCGCGATGCTACGGACACCAGCTCGGTCGTCCGGAAGCTGGCGGCGGTGACGACGCGGATACGCTGCTCGGCGTCTCCGCGACCGCGGAGTCCGTGTCTACGGGTGGTGGCGAGAGCGTGGGGATACCGGGGGTTCGAGACACCGAGGACACCTTCGGGCGCCGGCATCACGTCGAGCATCGAGAGGGCGCTCACGAAGCGACGGATGGGCGCATCATCTCGGGCTCGCGGAGCTGCCGCCAAGGCGCCAGGTGTGCGGCGTCAACCGCTCACGCGACGACGACGGGGACACGGCGTCAGACCAGGTTCGGCCCAGGTGTGGGCAGCCACCCGCCCGGGCCGTGGGACCAAGGGAGCATCGTCCGCCTTGCGCGCTCCAACCCGAAGCGTTGCCGGAGACTCGGCCAGCGGAGCGGTCGCCACCGGCACCTCACGGAAGTGACCGGCGCAGAACCCCCGACCGCCGTCGTCTCAGGGGCGCGGTGGCGAGGGCGACGAAAGCGGCGCCGCTGACGGCAGCGCCGGCGCTCCCGAGGACGCGGCCCCGGATTCGATGATTGGCCGCAAGAGCGGGCTGGCGCGGGCGTCCGCTCGCAGCAGGCCGCCGCCCGGCTCCGTCTGCGTCTTCCAGGTCCTTCGCTCGATCGTCCCGCCGAGCGCGGGGTTGCGGCTCCAGGACACCAGCTCGGACACGCCGTCCACGATCTCGATGCCCCACACCAGGTTCTCGAACCGGCCGGCGCTCGAGGCGTTGAGGTACTGGGCGAAGGGCGCGCGGTCCTCCAGCGACCACGGGGAAAGGCGGGCCTCGTGCGTGTGCCCGAGCAGGAGGGTGGGACGGCGCGTGGCGTCCGGGAAGGCCCTGACCAGCTCACGGACGATCCGCTGCTCGTCGAGCAGGCGGTACTTGAAGAATCGCTCGCCGGTCATCACCTCGTCACGGACCGCCCGCGCCGGATCGCGATGCAGGAAGTAGTCGAACGCGATTCGATGCTTCATCAGCGCCTCGAGAAACCGATCGCCGAGCTCGTCGAACGTGTCCGCGAGGCTCGCGTGACGGCGCGTTTCGGCGAAGGTCGCCGCGAGGTCCGAGGCCGACACGGCGGTCAGATCGACGGCGCCGGACACCAGGTTGTTGGCGAGCGGGAGCTCGCCCGCCACCCAGGACGCGACCGGGTCGAGCTCCCAGCGCCAGGTCCGGTCGGGACCCTGAAAGTACAGACCCAAGCACTCCGACACCGTCTCGCCGATGCGAGGGGCAGAAACCGGGTTGGTCGCCTCGTCGAACTGATGGCCGTGCAGGACGGCGAAGAGGGTGGTCGGCTGGCCGCCGTCCCCGACCTCCCGATCGAGCAGCAGGATATCGGAGGGGGCCTCCAAGTTGGGGCAGATCCGGTGCAGCTCCGCCAGGAACTCGTCTCGCTGCAGGTCGTAGTCATGATTGCCGGCGACACGGATGAGGCGCCGCTCCGCGTCGAAGCGCGCCGTCGCTCGGAAGAGCGGCTCGTTCGCCGGATCGGCGAGGATGCGCCGCAGTTGCGCCAGGCGGAGCACCCGGCGCCGCGCCTGGAGCTCCTGCAGGGTCATCGGGTGACGGAGGCGGACCTCGTCGGGTGAGTAGGTCGGATCGAAGATCACCAATTCCTCGACGTCACCGTTCTCGACCAGCACGAAGAGCGCGAAGTAGTGCCCCAGAGCCTGGACGTCGACGCCGAGGTTCATCGTTTCGGTGAAGAAGCTCGTGCGATGGCCCGCGTAGGCGTAGTGATGATCCGAGAAGACCACGTACCGCCGGCCCGCGACCGGCTCTCGACGGACGGCGCGCGCTCCGGGGGCGCGCGACGGTGTCCCCGCCACGGCGGCGGCCAGCCGGGGCATCGCCGCGTCGAGTTGGGCCCGGGACGCCGCCTGGAGCGCGACCAGGAGCTAACGCCGCTGCGGATCGCCGTGCAAGTTGCTGATGCGCTGGAAGATCTCCCAGCCGAGATCGAAGCGCTCCTGCTCGTCATGCCGGAGCCCGAAGCGCTCAGCCATCGATCGGACGATTTCGCGCGTCTCGTGCGTCAGCTGGACGGGCAGCGCTCGCTCGGCGACCGAGTTGCATCGAGCGCAGCCGACCACGGCGGAGGCGAGCGCCGACACCAGCGCCCGGCCGAGGAGTTGGCGGCGACTGAGTACGGCCGACGCCGGGTCCATGGCCGGAGTGCACTCCCAAGTGCGGGTGTGCGCAAGGCGGCGCGGTCGGACGCCTCGCCTCGGCCGAATTCCGAGCACCACGGCGCGATTTGGAGCGCGCGCGCCGAGGAGCCTTCCCCGGCCGCCGGTCCAGGACTGGCGCCAGCACCAATTCTCCAATCCCCGCGCGCGCGACCGTGGTCCCAACGTGCTGCCTTGGCTACCCCCGCGCGGGGCCGCGAGGCACGGGCGAGCGCCGTCGACCGGTGAAACGTCGCGAGCGCGTCCGTAGGCAACCACGAAGAACGATGACGACCGCCGTAGGCAGAACGGAACGATCGGGTGCGAATCCTTCCCTGCCGCGCGAAGCTCCGGGCGCGCCGCGCGGAACTCCGACCGCGCGCCTCCCTGCCTCCGACCACGCGGATCCCACCCTCCGAACGCGCGGATCCCACCCTCCAGACGCGTTCCCCCGCGTAGGGATCTGCCTCGCGGACCCCGGGACCCGCGCCCTCCGAGCCCTGCATACCCACGTCTTGCCCGTGGGACGCACCGGCCCCGACGGCTGCTGGGGCGCTCGGCGACCACCCGTCGTCCGGTTCCGACCCCGGGGTCGCCACCGTTCGACGCGCGCCCCGAGGTCAAGGCGAGCCTCGGCCGCGTCCTCGGAGCGCGGCTCCTCCAGGAGCGCGCGGGTAGGTGCCGGGGCCTCGACCACGCCGCGGCCGCGCCAGCGCGAGGCCGGGCCGAGAACGGATGAGCCATCGCAGAGACAGCGCCGATGCCGCGGAGAAACGCCGATGGAGGCGCTTCCTCGACGACAACCGAGCCGAGTTCGAGGCCACGGGCCTTCCCCAGCACCTCTACCAGACCAGGGCGGTCTTCGATGACTTCCTGATGCACGGACATCTCGACCACCACGCTGCCCCCTTCCAGTTCTCCTTCGCCGAGCTCACGCAGGATCGGGCCACGGCGGTACGTGAGCTCGTCGTTCGCTACCTAGCCGCTGGGTATCAGGATCCGGGGCTGGTCCTCTTCGGCTCCGAGGAGCCGGAGTCGATTCACGCCGCAGCGGCGCTTCGCCCGCGGGAGCTGCGTTGACGCCGCCGCGTCTTCGGACGACGGGTCGTCGCCGCGGTCGCCCCACCCTCCACGCTTCGCTCGCGCGGATGCTGGCGGCCAGACACATGCGCCAGGGACGAACAGGGAACGCGCAGCGTCATGCTGGCGATCCAGGCTGAGATCGGGCGCCATGTGGAGGCCTCGTTTTCGGGCTCGGTCGAGTGCGCCTTCGTCGACGCATCGGGCGTCGAGCATATGATCGTGGAGAAGGTGCCGGCCGCGACCACCGAAGCCATCTCGACGACGAGCGCGTTCCCGCGCCCGTGCCCGATCGCGTGCACCCTAATGCACGAACCCGTTGGGCTGGACAACGGGCGCGTCTCGGTGGTGGACACGGCCTCACCGTGGGGCGTAGAGTCTGCGGTTGGCAGGACCCGGTTCGAGGTGCTCCGAACGCAGGCCCTGGGACTCGAAGGCCACCCTCCAGCGAGGTGATGAACCCGACCGTGGCGCACCAGGTCAACGGGAAGGCCTTCGACCGCGACGGCACGAACCGCACCCGCACCCGTCTTGTCCCGGAGTGAGCGATGAGTCAGGTCAATTTCTTCATGCTGCCCCAGGACGAGCGCGAGTTCGTCGCCATGCTCTTCGAACGCGGGGATACCTACGTCTTCGCGGGGCGGTTCTTCGCGTCCCGGATCCCGGTGCCGCAGCAGAGCAGCGCGCGCCTCGGCCGTTGCCGCGAGCTGACGCTGGTGGCCAAAGGGGTCATGCCCCGGCCGCGCTGCAGCGAGCAGGGCGCGGGCGCCGCGTCCGGGAAGTACCTCTTCCACTCGTACCACGACCCGTGCGCCGAATTCGACCGGTGCCGCAGGTGGCGATCGCAGCTCCTCTCCGGGCGCATCTATGCCCACCTCGGCCGGCTCGAGGGAGCGGAGGCGAACCGGGTGCACAAGGCCTGGTACCGCTCGATTGAGCGCTGGCTCAAGAAGCGCTACCGCCCGCATCGTGGCTGGTGGGTGGCGCCCCACGCCGAGCGGTGGTCACGGGCCGGCGGGCAGCTCCGATTCGGCTCGGAGTACGACCGTGAAGCTCTGGTCGAGTCCCTGGGCGAGGACTGAGGCCGCGCCGCCGCCCCACTCACGCTCGCCCTCGACCACTCCCCCCCCTCGTCATCGCTCCGGCCCCGCGCGCACGATCACGCGAACCCTGTCCCGACCACCTGGCAGCGAGCAGGGCGAGGGCGCCGCGTCCGGCAAGACGAAGGAGCCCAAGGGACGGTTCCACTCGCTAGCGCATCTCATCGCCGTGCGCCTCCCTGAAGCGCGCCTACCGCAGCATGCGCATGGGTGCCACGGTGGGGATCCATGGGGTCACCAGGGGGCGAGCACGGGCGGGGCTTGGAGAGGAGTCTCCAGGACCTGCACGCGCAGCCGGTGTCGAAGCGGCACCGGCGTCAGTCCATCCGGCGTGTCCACGTCCCGAAGGCACCGGGCAGGACACGGCCGATCGGGATCTCGGCGTTCGAGGACGGGCAGGTTCCAGACGCCCTGCGCGAGGTGATGGAGGCCGTGACGGTGACCGAGGCGACGATCCCGCGCCGTGAGGACGGCTGCTCTCCGTGGCTCCGTGGCCCCTGCTGTCGCACCCTCGCGACGGTGGCAAGCGCCCGGCAGCGTGTCAGGCCCGGCCTCCGGGCAGATGGATGATGACGGGGAACCTCGGACTCGTGGCCTGGTTGCTGGCGCTGGGAGGCGTGGCGTGCGCGGGACGATCGCCGAGCGGACTCGACAAAGACGCCGCCGGCGTCGGAGCGACCGGGGGCAGCGGGGCGAACATGGGGGGCACGACGGGGCGACGGACGCCGCGGGCGGTGTCTTGACCGGCGGCGGGGGAGGCAGCCTCGGCACCGGGGGATCGGGCGCGACGACGCGGGACGATGAAGCGATCCTGCTGCGCGCAGACGTCGTGACGGGCTCGTGCATGCCCGACGTCGGCATCAATCGCTACCTGACCCGGATGCGCGCGCCCGGCTGGCATCCCGGGACGTACTACGATCCGCCGCCGGACAGCCTGGAGTGCCTGGCTACGGCGACGAGCGGGTGCGACGCGGTCGCCTCGTGCCTCGGTTGCGTGCGCACGATTGGGGCAGGGGCCGGCGGCGACGACGAGCAGCGCACGGGGAGCGTCTTCCAGTACCGCAACGACGCGGCGCTTCGTCGCTCCCGCCGGACTGCGCGCGTTTCGGTTTCGTCCGTCAGTCGGAGGTGGGGTGCGGCGAGGCGCTCCCGGCCGCGGTGTGTGACGAGGCGTCCTTCGTGCCCGCCTGCACGCCGGAGGGGCGTGGACGGCTCGGCGATGACGGGCTCGTCGTCGGGGCGCGCTGCCCCGAGCTCGGTTCCGCCTGCGCCGAGGGCGCAGTGCGTCGGCTCGGGGACGACCTGCCCCGAGACGTCGCTGGGAACGTCGGTCAACGCCCTCCCGTCCGACGAGGGGATCGAGTGCCTGGGCGACGTCTTGCGCTCCTGCGTCGGAGGGCGACTCTACGAGCAGCCCTGCACGGCGCTCGGACCCGACTTCCGCTGTCAGGTGATCGAGGACAACCCGATGTGTGTCGGTCTGGGCTGTTCGCCCGTGCACTCCTGTGGCCTCGCCGACGAGTGCGTGCCCGGCGAGGTGCCCCCCGCCATGTCCGGGACGGGAGAGTCCGGTGAGGGCATGTCGGTGCGCAGGCCCGGGGTCGAGACGCCGGGTGCACGCGGGTGAGATCGCTGACGAAGTGAGGGCCTTCCCGGCCCGTGCCGAAGCCGAGCGAGCGCTCCTCGTCGAGCCGCACCAAGCGCCCCGCGGCGCGCGACGGCCCCGACCGCGGCCGCTCCCGGGCACCTGTGCCATACTCCGCCGCGATGTGGCGGCCCCTGCTCCGCTCGATCGCCGCCCTGGCGGGCGCGATGGCGGCGGCCGCGACCGTGCCGCGCGCCGTCTGCTCCCGTGGTGGGCCAGCGCTCTACGCCGGTGACCGCGCCGCGCAGGCCGAGCTCGCGCGCTGGGTGGCCACCCGCGTCATCGAGCTCGATGGTGACGTGGTCTACCGGAGCGGCGAGGCACGCTTCGACGGCCAGGCCTCGGTGGCCACCTACCAGATGACGCTCCTGGGCCTCGGCCAGACCGTGCGCCAGCACCCCGAGCTCCGGGGCGAGCTCCTGCCGGCGATGCGGATCGCTGCGCGGCGCCTGGCGAGCCCCGCGACCCTCGCCTACGCAGCCCGCGTATACGGCGCGCACGGCGTCACGCGGATGGCTCCGGGGACCGGCCACGCCTACCTCGGGTACGTGGGGCGCGGGCTGGGAATGATGCGTCAGCTCGCGCCCGACATGCCCGAGGCGGCGGTCCACGACCGGATCACGCAGGCGCTCGCGGCGCGCCTCGCGGCCTCCGAGACGGGCCTCATCGAGACGTACCCTGGGGAAACCTGGCCCCCGGACGTCGCCGCCGTGGCCGGCGCGATCGGCCTGCACGGGAGAGCCACGGGCCACGACTGGAGCCCCGTGCTCCGCCCCTTCGCCGACCGCTTCTCCGCCTGCGCGATCGATCCGGAGACGGGGTACCTCGTGCAGCGCGTCACGAGCGGGGGCTGCCAGCGACTCGACGCCCCCCGCGGCTCGGGCACCGCCGTGGCCGCCTACTTCCTCTCCTTCGCGGACCGCGACCTGTCCGGACGCCTGCACCGCGCCCTGCGGGAGCGCGGACACCGCGAGCTCCTCGGCTTCGGCGGGATCCTCGAGGATCCGACCGGGACGGGGCGCTGGGACGGCAACGCCGGTCCGGGCCTGCTCGGCGTCTCGACCGGGGCGACGGGCTTCGGGATCGGCGCGGCCCGCGCCCACGGTGACCGGGCGCTCTACCTCTCCCTTCACCGCACGGCGACGCTCTTCGGGGTGCCGGTGCGCTCGCCTCCAGGCCGGAGCTTCGCGGTCGGGGGACTCCTCGGCAACGCGCTCCTGCTCGCCATGCTGACGGCGGAGACGCCGCCATGAGACGAGAGGCGAAGGCAGGCGCGGCCAGGCCCGGCCGGCGCGGGGGATGGCGCGCCGTCCTGGTGGGGCTCCTGGTGCTGGCGCTCGCCACTGTGAGCTGCGCGGCGCTCCACGACGGGCTCGCCCGCGCCCTCGCACGAGGCGACGTCCTCGCCGACCTGCTCACGACCAGGACCGTGACCACGGCCGCCGCGGCCCTCGCGCTGCTCGCGCTGCGGGCGCTGCTGCTCTTCGCCGCCCCGACCCTGCTGGTCGCCCTGGCGGTTTGGGCGCTCCTCGGCGCCCTGGTCCGTCCTCCTCCCCCACGCCGCTGAGCGGCGCGGGTCCGCCGCGGGCGCTCGCGGCCCCGTCAACCCACACCGGCGAACGCCAGCTCACCGCCACAGGCCGAGCGGCGGCGCGGCGGCCACGTTCGGCGTGGCGAGCACGGAGAGCAGGCGGTCCGCTCCGGCATCTCCCGGCTCGCCTCCACGAGCCGCGGCTCGTGCGCCGCGGCGTCGAGGCCCTCACGGACGGCGTCCAACCCCAGTCGCTGCCGGGCAAGGACGCCCGCCACCAGCTCGGCCCCCAGAGCGGCGGCGCCGCCGTCAGCGCCGCCGCCGTCGTACCCCTCGGCGCAGCGCCCTGAGATGACGGCGGCCGGTGGTTCTTCGCCGCTCACCTCCGTGAGGCGCCAGTCGCGACCGCTCTCCTCGCCGAGGGTCTGGCGACTCCTCGGGTTGGAGCGCGCGAGGCGGACGATGCGCCCTTGTCGCGCGGCCCGGGCGGATGGCTGCCCACACCCGGACCGAACCCGATCTGACGCCGTGTCCCCGTCGTGGTAGCGTGAGCGGTCGATGCCGCACTGACGGCGCCATGGACCTCTCCGCTCAACAGCTATGGTCCGAGTACGTGGGAAGGTACCGCGCCATGGCCATCGCCACCGCCGGCCGGGACGGCAGCGTGAGCTGCGCGACGGTCTTCTATGCCGTCGATCACGCAGGCCGGCTCTACTTCGGGTGCAGCGGGGCGACGCTGAAGGCCCGCCACCTGAGCGAGAATCCCCGCATCGGGATCGCCATCAGCGACGGCGGAGCGACGCTGGCTGGGGTTCAGGTCCGCGGCCGCGCGGTGCTCCTGGCCGGGGCGGCGGAGGTGGACGCCGCGCGCCGCCAGCTCGCGGCGCGGCCCCCGGACGTCGCGGCGTTCTACGCCGAGGCGGACCTGTTGTTCTTCCGCGTGGAGCCGGAGGAGCGGTTCCTCATCAACTTCGCCTGGGGCATCGACTCGCGCCTGCGGGTGCCGTCCCGGGCCCCCGATGAGATCCCACCGCCCCCCCGGGGCGAGTTCGACTGAGCCTCGGTTTCGCCCCTTCGGTGGGTGCGGCGCCGATCGAGGGCAGGAGGCACGAGCCGATGGCGCCGGTGAGGAGTGCGCGGGCTGGCCGCACCACCCGGGCCCAGGTCGAGGGCCATCCTGAGCGTGACGCCGAACCTGGCGCAGACACCAGGACCCCGAGTCCCTCGTGGCGTTCGAAACCTAGCGGGGGCTCGAGATGGCGTTCGCTCCCTCGGCTGCGCCCGGCGGCGTGCTCAGCCCCGTCGCGCCGCTTCGATCGCGGCGACGTCGAGCTTCTTCATCGACCTCGTCGCCGCGAAGGCGCGCTGGGCCCCGGCGCCACCGGCCGCGACCGCGTCGGTGAGCACGCGGGGGGTGAGCTGCCAGGACAAGCCCCAGCGATCCCTGCACCAACCGCATTCGCTCTCCGGGCCTCCGGTCTTCACGATCGCATCCCACAGTACCGGTCCGTCTCCTCCTGATCGTCCGTCGCGATCTGGAAGGAGAAGGCCTCGCTCTGCTCGAACGGCGGCCCACCGTCGAGCCCGAGACAGGCGACACCGCAGACGGCAAACTCCACCGTGAGGACGTCACCCGCCTTGGCCCCCGGGAGATCCGCTGGCGCCCGGAGGACGGATTTCACTTGGCGGTCGGGGAAGGTCGCCGCGTAGAAGCGAGCCGCCTCCTCCGCGCCCTGGTCGAACCACAGGCAGATGACGTTCCTGCGCCGCATGGCGCTGACCTCCTCGTACCGGGCACCGGAGCGGGCTTCGTGGGGCCGCTCGCGGTCGGCGTAGAGGGTGCTCGTCACCGCCGTCGTCCCGGCGAGCACCTGGAACGTGGACCGCGGCGAGGGTCCGCCGGCGGCGATCCCCGCGAAGACCGAGCCGCCCACACCATGGTCGCTGGTGAGGCCCGGTTCCGGCCGTGATCACCGCGGTGGCTGGTGGCCGCGCCAGTCCTCCCACCTCGTTCACGCCGCGGGCCCGCGACCCTCCCACTGCAAGCTTCGCGGCGCTCCGCCTCGGACGGAAGAATTCCAGCGAGGGGGGAGACGGAGGCCCTCTCCCGAGCAGCGCGGCGGCCTGTCAACCTGAAGCGACAAGGACGCCCCGAAGTCTCGGCTCCACGCCTCGGGGTCAAGCGCTCGTTCACGGCGCCCAGCAGGGGAAACCAACATGCAGACTCGTCGCTACGTCGCCACCCGTCCCGCCGGCATCACGAAGGTTCTCCGGGTCCAGCGGTGGCTCGCTCCCTCCATGCTGCTGCTCGCCGTCTCCGCGGGCTGCGGCGACTCCGAGCAGCAACCCGCCGCCGGCTCCGGGGGCGCCGCCCCAGGCGCCGGCGGAGTGACGGGCGGCGTCTCGTCCGGGAGCGGTGGGGCCTCGACGGGCGGGGCAGCGGGCACGGGCGGTGCCAGCAGCGGTGGTGCCTTGACGGGTGGCGTCAGCCCGACCGGCGGCGCCAACCCGACCGGTGGTACCAACCCGACCGGCGGCGTCAGCCCGACCGGTGGCACCAACCCGACCGGCGGCGTCAGCCCGACCGGCGGCGCCAACCCGACCGGTGGCGTCAGCCCGACCGGCGGCGCCAACCCGACCGGTGGTACCAACCCGACCGGCGGCGTCAGCCCGACCGGTGGCGCCAGCCCGACCGGTGGCACCAACCCGACCGGTGGCACCAGCCCGACCGGCGGCGCCGACCCGACCGGTGGCGCCGCACCGACCGGTGGCACCGAACCGCCCGGTGGCGCGGAAACCGGCGGCCAGGCGACGGGCGGATCGCCGGGCGTCGAGGGTCCCTGCGACATCTTCGAGACCGACGGCGCGCCTTGTGTAGGGGCCTACAGCACGGTGCGGATCCTCTCCAGCACGTACGACGGTCCGCTCTACCAGGTCCGCCGAGGCGGCCCGGATCCGAACACTGGCTCGGGCGGTGAGGTCCAGGACATCCCCGCCATCGATGGCTTCGCCGACGCGGCGACCCTCGAGGCCTTCTGTGGCACCAGCGTCTGCACCGTCTCCAAGCTGTATGACCAGTCCGGGGTGGGCAACCATCTCACGGTGGCGAAGGCCGGCTGCTACGAGGGCACGGCTTCGCAGGACGACTACGAGTCCGACGCGAAGCGCGAGTCGGTGACGGTAGGGGGCCACAAGGTCTACTCCCTGTACATGGACAAGCACGAGGGCTACCGGAACAACGAGGCCCAGGGCACGGCCACGGGCGACGACGAGCAGACCATCTACATGGTGGCGGCCGGCAGCGGGCTGCGTCGCGGTGCCGGCTGTTGCTGTTGCTGGAACTTCGGGACCGCCTCGAGGAACAATTGCTACGGCCCCACCGGCATGATGGGCGCGCTCTACCTCGGGACTGGCTACTGGGGCAGCGGTGCGGGCGACGGGCCCTGGTTCATGGGCGACTTCGAGGCCGGGGTCTGGGCCGGCGGCACGGGAGCCTCCGACTGGGAGAACCCCAACAACCCATCGATGACGATGGATTTCGCCTTCGGCATGCTCAAGGTCGGCGGTCAGAGCTACGCGCTCAAGATGGGCAACGCCCAGCAAGGCGATCTGACGACCGCCTGGGACGGCGCCAAGGGCAACTGGACCTGGCAGCTCGAGGGCGGGATCATCCTGGGCATCGGCGGCGACAACAGCAACTCCTCGGACGGGACCTTCTTCGAAGGCGCCATCACCGCGGGCTGGTCCTCGAACGAGGCCGACCTCGCCGTGCTGCGCAACGTCCAGGCCGCGGGCTACCAGCGCTGATTGTCCGGCGCCGGGCGGCACCTCCGCCGGCGGGATCTCCATCCTCCCCTCGCGACAGCTGCCAGTGAACGCGTCGGCTCCGCGGGCAACGCCCCCACGCTGCAGCCGTCGGAAGCTCCTCTGCGGGCACGGTGGCTTACCGCAGGCCGTACCCAACCGTCAGCGTGTGACCACAAGGACGCCGACGCGGTGCCGCTGCCGCGCCGCTCGCGCGATGCGCCCGGACCCACGCCGAGCGTAAGCCGTCGCAGCGGACGTGGGGCACGGTGCCCGGAAGGGTCGAAATTCGAGGGTCCGCCGGGCTGGTGGTCGGCTCCGCGCTCCCTATGTTTGACCCCCATGACTCGAACCCCAATCATCGGCTTGTCCGTTTGCCTGGCCGCGCTGCTCGCCTGCAAGCAAGCTGAGGAGGCTGCCCCCGCGCCCGTGACCAGCGCCGCCTCGAGCGCGGCGGTCGCCGCGCCGGCCGCCATGCAGGAGGTCACGTTCGTCGTCCGCCTGCCGGAGCCCGTCGGCACCAAGGCCCGGCTCGTGAGCGACTTCACCATGAAGCTCACCTCCCGCGGCCAGGTGACCCGGATGGCGGAACACGAGGAGTCCATGACCGAAGTGAAGGCAGCCGACGGTTTCCGCGTGACGAGCTTGCTCGTCGACGTGCGGGACCGCTACGAGCAGAAGCAGGAGGGGACGAAGGCGGAGGAGCGCACCGTCAGCCCCCTCGCCGGCTCGTCCTTCGTGCTGAGCCGCGCCGCGGACGGGAAACTGTCCGCGACGGACGGTGGGGGCCGCATTGTCACGGGCAAGCAGCTCGAGCTGTTGCAGAAGGGCTACGGCGATCGCCTCGAAAAGGATCCGACGGCGGAGTTCTTGCCGAAGCGACCGCTGAAGCTCGGGGAGAAGCTCTACCCGGCGTCGTCCACCATGCTCCGCATGATGCGCATCGCCGACGACGGGAAGACGTCGTTCGAGTCCACCGAGTTCCTGCTCGAGTCGGCAACCGGGGGCATCGCCACCTTCCACGTCGAGCTCTCGATGGTAACCATGTTGCCCGGCTCCCAGCGCCTCCGCGCCCGGCTCAGCGGCGAGATGCGCTTCCTGCTCGACGGTGCCTGGGGCAAGCAGGTGGATCTGACCGGACCGCTCACGGTGGTCGACGCGCGTGGGACCGAGCAGGCCGACGGAACCTTCTCGCTCAAGGCCACGGTCGACTACTCGTAGTCATGCGGCTGGGGCCGGCTGCGGCCGACAGTATCGCCCTTGCGTGACCACACCCACCAGGCTCGGTGGGCACGACCGCGTGCAGCCGCAACCCCTGAGCCCGCTGCCCGGACGAACGGGCACGGTGCTTGCTTGGGTGTCATCGGGGCGGGCAGCACCCGCGACGAGGAAACCCGGGTCGCCGGCGTCGCCGTGGGCGGCGTCACCGGCGTGATGACCGCGCTGGCGGTCGATTGGATCGTGCTCTCCCGGGCTCCCCGTCACCGCGAGCGCGCCCCGAGGCCACCCGCCGTCCCGGCGAGGCCTTGTCATGACCGGCGCCGGGCTCCTCTCGGGCGCCTACGCGCTGGGAGTGGTCCTCGGCGCCGCGATCCAGGACGAAGCCGCGCTGATCCCGCTCGCCGGACCCGTGCTGGCCGTGAACCCCCACGAATGCCACCAAGAGTGGTACGAAAACTACGACAGCGGCAGGGAGGACTCACGCCGCGTCTGCACGGGGCCGATCCCGCTCACCAACGCGCTCTTGATCTCCGCCGCGGCGGCCCAGGCCACCGGCGCGGGGCTCCTCGTGGTGGGCCTCTCCCGCCCCCGCGCGAGCCGCGCTGCTCGCCCGCACCCCGCCTCCGCCACCGTCACCCCCCTCCTGCTCGGCACCGCGGGGCTCGGCGTCGCCGTCGGTGGTCGCTTCTAGGCGCGCGCTCAGAACCTGGCGACGACCCCGAGCGTCACGCCTCCCACGCCGGGGATCGCGCCGGCCCGGACGTCGATCACCGGCGGGCGCGCGGCTCGCGTGACGCGCGCCCCCGACCCGGCCGCGGTTTCGCTGGCGCGTGACTCCGCCCCTTCGCGGGCCGCGCGCGGCGCCGCTCGCTCCGGCACGACCTCGAGGGATGGCAGCAGCCCGCGCGAGTGGAGGCGCCAGCCGTACACGGTCGTGGTGCTCCCGACCCCGGTGGCGACGAAGCCGACCCCGAAGGCCGTCATCGGCGTGTTCCTATCACAGTGTCCGCCGCCAAACCCGCAGAACGCCAGGCCAAGGAACCCCCACCCGCCGAGCACGAGCCCCGAGAGCGTGATGGGGATCCCGAACAGGCCGAGCGCCGCGCCCGTCCTCCGGGCGCTGTGGTCGTGCTCGTAGACGACCGCGATCCGATCCTCACGGAGCTCGAGCGGCACCCGCCCCCGTTGCGGCCGCTCCTTGACGACGGCCACGTGGTACTCCCCGGGCGGGAGCCGGAGCGCGCACGCCACGTGGCAGGTCGCGAGCGGGAGCGCGCGGCGCTCGGCGCTCGAGTAGACCGCGAGGACGGCGTCGAGGTTCTCCTCGGTGACGAAGCGGATGCGCACCGTCGCGGACCCGGGAGCCGCGGCGAGCGGCGGAGGGCCAGCGCCCTCGGCGAGCGGCTCCGCGCCCGCCGCCGGCGCCGCGAGCCAGCCCACGAGCAACCACCGGGAGCACCAGCGAGCCATCGACGTTCCTTTCCACGTGGTTCGGTCGCGTAGCGGCGTCGCCGCCCGTGCGGATCCCCGGGGGAGAGCCGCGTGGACGGCAGTTCTCGCCGAGCTCCACGCCCGGCGGTCCTCGTTGATTGCCGGAACCGCCCTCGAACCGGTGTAGCAAGTCGCACGCCAGCCCTCCGCCGGCCAACCCCGGGCCGCCGGGGGCGCCGAGCCCCCTCCGCGCCCGCGCGATCGCCACACCGTGGCAGCGCCGGCACAGGCCACTGGGGCGCCCGCACCACCTCGGTGAGGGAACGAGCCGGGACGTCTGGGGCGCGCTCCGCTGCTCGCTCGGCGCGCGAGGTCGTCGATTCTTCGCGGCCGTCGCGCGGCTTCTTGCCTAGGCCGGATTCCCGACCACCCCCACCGCGTCCACGACCAGGGTGCCGCTCAGGAGCTCGAGCCGGACCGTGTGCGCCGCCGGGGCGAGCCCGCGGAGCGAGTAGGTCTGGTAGAGCTCCGCGGCCGCCATCGTGCTGGCCGAGGCCTCGACGACCTGCCCGTCCACCGACACCCGCAGCACCGCCGAGCCGTCGTTCGGGCCCAGGACGTCGAGCCCGGTGCCCGTGAAGGCGTACTCCAGGGTCGCGCCCGCGCTCCGGCTGGTGGAGAGGGAGCGCTGGTAGTTGTACATCCCCTTGCCGTTCTCGTGCGCCCAGGCGCCCCCGTACACCAGCTTGGCCGCCGGCACCGCGCCGAGATCCCAGAGCTCGAGATCGTCGAGGAGCTCGGTGTAGTAGGGGGGCTGCCCGGCGATCGTCTCCACCAGGAGGTTGTCGAAGCGGGTGAAGTAGTAGCCGCTGGCGAGGTCGACGCGCCCGGACAGCCGGGGCTCCGGATCGGCGAAGCTTGCGAGCGGCTGACCGTCGAGGTACGCGGTCACGTTGGCGCCGACGACCTCGAGGGCGAGGTTGTGCCAGACCTCGGGGGCCGCGACGAACCCTGGGATGGTGACGCCCCCCGCGCCGTCGACGACGTTCCCGCTCGCCGCGGGGCTGCCGTCGACGAGCAGCGCCCAGCTCCCGTCGAACGAGAACGTCAGGAGGTACGGCGTGCCGTTCTTGTAATGGGAGCTCGCGCCGCCCTGCTGGCGGGCGCCGAGGCCCGCGTAGTTGTCTCCGTTCTCGGTGCGGTCGTGCTCGAACGACACGTCGACGCTCACCCGGTAGTCCAGCCACCGGTTGTCCCCGATGCCTGTGATGGGGCTGCCGTCGTTCCAGGTGCCCCCGAGCCCCATCACCGAGCGGTCGAGCTGCTGGCGCAGCACGGCGTCCGTCGAGCCGTCGGGGCGGAACGCCTCGAAGGCGCCGTTGCGGTCACTGGTGTAGCGCGGGATCGCGCCCAGGAGGCCGCCGCGGGAGGTGACGTAGTCCTCGGTCCCCGTGATCTGCCCGCCGGCTCCGATCACGGGGACGGTCAGCGCGGAGTAGTCGAAGTCGTCCGCGTACAGGACCCCGTCCGACGCGTCCAGGACGGCGCCGGTCGCGTCGGTGTCCAGCACGGCCCGCACGCCCTCCACGGGCAACGGGGTCACCGCCTCCGGCTCCGCCGTGATCGCCAGCGTGGTGGCCGTGACGACCGAGTACGGCGCGACCGTGACGAGGTAGGCGCCGTTCGGGTCGGCGGAGAGGCTGCAGCGGTAGCGGAGGTAGTTCGCGTTGAAGGCCATCCCCGGCTCCGCCGCGCGGGTTTCCCAGAGCTCCAGGGCCGGGGTGCCGGCGAAGGCCATGTCGGTCGCCTCGATCCGGTAGCGCTGCGGGACCTCGCTGTCGTTGACCATGACCGTGGAAAAGTGCCCCCGGTCCGGCGCGGCCAGCGTCAGGTAGCTCGGCGTCCCGTTGCGGCCGTTGACGGGGTTCGTCCCCGTCGCGCCGGTAGCGCTGGCCTGGGGCACCACCCGCCAGATCCCGGCGCCGTTGCTCGGATCCTCCCAGCCCGCCCGGGAGAAGCTGCTGAAGTGCCGCAGGACCAGGAGGCCGGCGTCGTAGTGGAGCCAGCCCGACCAGGGATCCCGCGCGCTGACGAGCTCCTTGAACGAGTACTGACCGCCCTCGTAGAACGACCCGATCGCCGGCTGGTAGACGAAGTGCGTGCGGCGGGATTTGACGAAGCCCTTGATGACCGTGTTGCCCATCTCGAGCGGGCCGCCCGCGCCGCCGATCCCCGTCCCCGCCACCGTGGGATCGCGCATGTTGTTGAAGGGGCGGAAGGCCGTGTTGCTGAACGTCGCCTGGCCCTCGCTGTTCCAGACCTCCTCGTCGAACTCCTGCGCGAGCCGGGTGAAGTTGCCGCCGGCGTCGTCGTCGGTGTTGTAGTGGTACGCCGCGACCGCAACGGCGTCGCGCAGGGCCGCGTCGTTCACCATGCTGCCGCCGAAGCTGCCGAGTCCGGCCTCGTCGGAGATGACGACGCGGATGGCGTTGTAGAGCGCCTGCTCGGTCGCGTCGGCGAACCCCGAGGTATCGCTCCGGACCCGGGCGGCGTACTGCCGGGTCCAGGTCAGGTCCGCCTCCCGCTCGTTCACGCCCGGGTTCACGTACTCGACCATGTAGCCGTAGGTCCGGTACGCGGCGAGGATGGTGTTCTTGTACCAGGTGTAGACCTGGTCATTGCCGCTGACCCAGGCGGGCGCGTTCCAGCGCAGGATGCTCACCTTGAGGTCGGGGTTCACCCGCCTGGCGTCGGCGGCGAGCTGGAACCCCGGGTGCCGGCGGACGTTGGCGGCCTCGCTCTCGAGGCGCATCGTCGCCGGATCCGGGCCGGTGGAGTTGTTGCGGTCGTTGCCCATCTCGATCTTGACGTGGGTCATGATGGGCCGCGCCCCGCCGAAGAGGATGCGGAGGAGCTCGGCGTACTTCTCCGGGTGCGCCGCCTTGTAGTCCATCAAGAGCGCGCTCGTGCCGTTGGCGCTCAGCACTCCGAAGCCCTTGAAGGTGAGCCCGTTGAGGTTGTCGGCGGCGATGTCGTCGCCGTCGAGCAGGACCGGCGTCTCGTCTCCCCTCGCCGTCTCGGGGTCGCACGCGATCGGCTCGATGACGAGCCCGGTCCCGGTCCCCGTCCCCGTCCCCGTGTCCGGCCCGGTGCCGCTGCCAGTGGCCGACCCGGTCCCGGTTTCGGTCCCCGTCCCGGTCCCGGTGCCGGTCCCCGTGCCGGTCCCCGTCCCCGTCCCCGTCCCGGTGCCGGTCCCCGTCCCCGGCCCCGTCCCGGTGCCGGTCCCCGTGCCGGTCCCCGTCCCCGTCCCCGTCCCCGTCCCCGTCCCCGTCCCCGGCCCGGGGCCGGGCCCCGGCCCCGGCCCCGGCCCCCGGCCCGG
>CAYVRP010000049.1:0-3200 GCA_964454025.1 uncultured Polyangiaceae bacterium
ATCCGGGGCGAGTGGAGCGGCTCGACGGCGTCCGGCGCGACCCCCGGCGGCCGCGTCCCGAGGAACGCGAGCGCGCCCGGGACGCGCCCGAGCAGGTGGGAGAAGTCCTCGGAGACGAGCCAGGGACGGGCGAGCTCGATCGCCCGTTCGGGGCCGAGCACCGCCGCCGCAACGGCCAGCACGTCCCGCGTCACCGCGGGATCGTTGGTCGTCTCCGGGTACGACTGGAGGATCTGCACCGTCGCCGAGAGATCGTGTGCGGCGGCGACGCGGGTCGCGATCCGCTCGAGCGCCGCCAGCACGTCGCGGCGCGCGGCCGGCGCTACCGTGCGAACGGTCCCGTCGAGCTCAGCGCGATCCGGGATCACGTTGCGGGTGGCGCCAGCCGTGATCCGCGCGACGGTGACCACGACGGGCTCGAACGCGTCGATCCGCCGCGCCACGAAGGTCTGGATCGCCTGCACGATGGCGCAGGCGACCGGGACGGGATCGAGGGTCAGGTGCGGCGCGGAGGCGTGCCCTCCGCGCCCCTCGACGACGACGCGGAAGCCGTCGACGGCGGCCATCAGCGTCCCGGGTCGGGTCGCGATCACCCCGCTGGGCAACGTGGGCATCTGGTGCAGCGCGAACGCCAAGCGCACGTCGCCGGCCCAGTCCGGGTCGAGCAGGCCCTCCTCCAGCAGGAGACGCGCGCCGTCATGCCCCTCCTCCCCGGGCTGAAACACCAGCAGCACGCGCCCCGCGAGCTCGTCACGCTGGCGCGCGAGCAGGCGCGCCGCGCCCACCAGCATCGCCATGTGCGCGTCGTGGCCGCAGAGGTGCGCGGCGCCGGGGTTCGCGGAGGCGAAGGGCAGTCCGGTCGCCTCCCCGAGCGGGAGCGCGTCCATGTCGGCGCGCAGCAGCACCGTGGGGCCCGAACGGGCGCCGTCGAGGCGCGCGACGACCGAGCGCAGCCGCCGCCCGACCCGAATGTCGAGCCCGCACGGCGCCAGCGCGTCGAGCACCACCGCCTGCGTCTCCGGCAGGTCCAGCCCCACCTCCGGACAGCGGTGCAGGCGCCGCCGGAGCTCCACCACCTCCGTCGCCAGCGCGCGGGCCTCGTCGAGGATGCCGGCCAGGCCCATGGGCGCGCGAGTCTACCTCCATCGGACGGTGGTGCCAGCCCGGGCGATTCGCACCCATGGTGCCGGCGGGGGTCCGCGTCACTCGCTCACGGGCAGCTCCTCGAGACGACCCGAGGAGCAACCGTCACCCTCCTCGACGTCGCCATCGTCGCACTCCTCGCCCCACTCCCGATCCACCCGCCCGTCACCGCAGCGCGGGCCAAGCACGCAGCCGGGTGCACAGGCGCCGTAGCCGCCGAGGTCGAAACCGTCGTCGCACGCCTCGGCGCCGTCGGTGATCCCGTCACCGCAGAACGGCGCGCGCTGGCAGGTGGCGGTGCCGCCGCCGTAGCGCCCGTCGTTGACGGCGTCGTCGCAGCGCTCGCCGAACGCATGGCCCACCTGGCCGTCCCCGCAGCGGGCCGGGGCACCGCACCTGGGCGCGCTCGATGGTGAGGCAGTCGGCGATGCAGCCGTCCCCGTCCTCCGCGTCGCCGTCGTCACAGACCTCACCCGCGTCGACGCGGCCGTCCCCGCAGACGACCTCGTGGCTGCAGGTCTCTCCTGGCGGGCAGTAGCGCGGCTCGATCTCGCAGCTCGCGTTGCAGCCGTCTCCCGAGATCGCGTTGCCGTCGTCGCATTGCTCGTCCCCACCCACGTCCCCGTCGCCGCAGTACGGGCCGACGGGGACAGTGCCGCCGAGCACCGCGCCGCCGATGGCGCCGGACGCCGCGCCGCCGACGCGCGCAGACGTTCCTCACGCCTGACCACCGGTCGCGACCCGCTCGCTGGGGGAGCCGCCTTCCGCTACCGCCGCGTCAACGCCCCCCTCCCCACCCTCGCCCGCCCCTCCGCCAGCGCCGTACCCCGGCCGCAGGACGCACCGGTCGGAGACGCAGGTCAGCCCTGGAGCGCAGGTCCCGTAGCCGTAGCAGGGGCAACCCTCGCCGCCATCCGCGCCGGCCTGGGTGAGCCCGCCCGATCCCTGGCCCGCGCCGGGATCGGACTCCGTCTGCCCGCAGCTCACGCCGAGCGCCAGCGCGACCGCCGCCGCGAAGAGGACCCACCGTCGACTCGTGAACCCTCCGTTCGAATCGCCCGCGGCGTGGACAACCCGCGACCTCGTCCCCCAACTCCGGCTCCGACGCGGTATCACGTTCCGTCTCCGAACGCTACCCCCGCCCCGCGCGACGGTCCGTCTACACCTCGAGGCTACCAGGGGCATTCCGGCCCGAACGGCTCGCTCGGGCGCCGGCGCCGGCCAGGCGGGGGCGCTCCCGGCGAGGGTGACCGAGCCGGTCGTGATGGGGGCGCGATGATGGACCCGCAGCGCGGTGGCCCCGCTTGCCCTCCCGTTGAGCCCCTGCCCTGGAGCGCCGCCCGGAGTCTTCGGGGAAGCGGCGGCGCCAGTCCGCATCCATGGGCGAAATTGCCCCGTCCGTGGGGGCCTTCTTCCCATGGACCGGAGCCCCTTCGGGGCCGGGTGGCGTCTCGTCCCGGGCCACGGGTCGCTCCGCCTCGCCTCGGGTCCGAGCGGTTACTGTTCGCGGGGAGCCAGTCCCTGACTCGAGGTGAAAACATGAATCGATCGATGCAGCTTCTCTTCGCTGGCGCTCTGCTCCTCGGCTACGCGGCTGCCTGCGGCAACAAGGACGACGGGGGCGACGACGGCGACTCCGGCGGGACGGCCACGGGGGGGCTGCGAACCGGCGGCAGCGGCACCTCCGGCGGTAGCGGCACCTCCGGCGGCAGCGGCACCTCCGGCGGCAGCGGTCAGGGCGGCGAGGACACGTCGAGCGGCGGCACGGCCACGGGCGGCGCGGATGAGCCCGGCGGAGCCGATGGGGATGGCGGCACGGGAACCGGCGGCGCCGAGCCGACCGGCGGGGCGGAGGTCGGCGGCGCCGAGCAGACCGGCGGCACGCCGGCGACCGGCGGTGGCGGCGGCTCCGAGGGGTTCAGCTGCATTGGCGTCAACGACGGCGACGACTGCACCGACGCGGGCGAAGGCTACATCTGCGACCGCTCCGAGAGCACGCGCGACCCGCGCGTCTGCACCTGCGACGGCTCCGTCTTCGTCTGCGAGCACCTCGGCGG
>CAYVRP010000049.1:3300-49417 GCA_964454025.1 uncultured Polyangiaceae bacterium
TGCGAGCACCTCGGGGGCACCGGCGGCGCCGGCGGCCAGACCGGCACCGGCGGCGACGGCGGCGAGCCCGCGGCCGGCGGCGCGAGCGGGAGCGCCGGCGAGAGCGGCGTGGCCGGCGCGGCCAGCGTGGCCGGCAGCCCCGCCGCGGCGGGCACGGCCGGTGCCAGCGCCGGCAACGGCGGCGCCAGCGGCGCGGGCTGAGCCGGACCGACGCCCCCGGAGCCCCGGCGCGGCTCGGCGTGGCCGACCGGCGCCGGGGAAGTGGCAGACCGGCTCCGGCGCCAGGAGCTCTGGTGTGATGGTTCAGGTGCGCGCCTGCCACCGTGGCTACGCCCGCCGCCGGCGGCGCGAGGTGCGGACGTTCCGCGTCGTCGGCATGGGTGACGAGGCCTCCGGAGAAAGCCACCTCTACCTCGCCGACATCGGCGTCGACGCGGTCGCGCCCAGCTGCCCAGACGATCACGGATGGTCGGCGCAGCAACGCACCCCGACCTGCGTGCCCTGGTACCAGTCGTCGTGGGAGGTCGTCGCCGGTCGGCAGCGATTGCGGGAGGCCATCCACCAGCCGCCCTTGAGCGCGTTGCGGAACGGCCGGACGTGCTGGGCCGCCTCCCGCAGGACCGGCTCGTCGAGGTTGCCCACAAGGTCGTAGACGCCGAAGGGACTGACGCAGCGCGAGTCGAGGCGGCCGGGGCGGCGCAGGTCCTTGAGCACCTGCTGGCGCACCCCATTGACGAAGGCCATCTCGAGCAGATCGTCGCGATCCTGGTTGCAGTACGGCTGCCGGGCGAAGCCGTACGGGTAAGGGAGCATCTG
Organism: uncultured Polyangiaceae bacterium; assembly: GCA_964454025.1. GTDB lineage: Bacteria > Myxococcota_A > Polyangia > Polyangiales > Polyangiaceae > JAFGBI01. Next base: position 4,117 of record CAYVRP010000049.1, read on the forward strand.
CTCCCCCTCGCAGGCGAAATTCCACTCCCGCTCGGTGCAGAGACGCCGGCCGAGCCCCTGACAGAGCCTGCTCCCGAGCTCGAAGCTCATCTGATTGACTGGCAACGCCTCGCCGGGCCGGGTCTGCTCGAAGCGGTCGATGCAGAAGCTCATCGGGACCCGGCGACCCACGCACTCCGCGGGGCTCGCGAAGACCGCACAGCGGGCGAAGGGGAGCGAGGCGTCATCCAGCCAGACCCGGCAGTCCTGCTTGACCTCGGTGCAGTACTGGCCCTTCACCCAGACCATGTCGTCGGGACAGGCAGCCTTGGAGGCCATGGGGTTGGGCACCTCCACCGGGTCGGCGCCGGACCGAACGAGCTCGCCCGCTCGGGGAGCGGCGGGCGCATCTGCCTCCGCCTCCGTGGCGGCCCCCACGGCTACGCTCATCGTCGCCGCGGAGCCCTGAGTGGCGGGAATCGAACCCGGATCGAGGCGCGCGGAGCCCGCGATCGACCCGGGTACGCCCCCACCCCGGAGCCCCGAAGCCCCGGCGCCCGCCCCGACGGCTCCGGCACCGGACAGCGCTCCGGCGAGGACGCCAGCGCCGAGGAGCGCCACCCACTGCCACGACCGCATCGCGAACCCAGGACTATCACGCACCCGGCACACCCGCGCCAACTCCTGGGCAGCAAGCGCCCCGCCGGCTGCCACCGGCAACGGCCTCCCTGCGGCCGCGCGACAAGCGCGGGACCGCCACGCCCCCATCGGCCCATCGCGCCGCACGATCGCGCGCCCCTCGACGCCGTCATGGCTGGCGACTCGCCCCGTCGAGGACGCCGCCGTCCAGCGAGATCCCGGCAGCCTGACGCAGCCGTGGGCAGTCGGCGCCAGCGCCGATGGAGCTCAGGACTCGGCGGGGGAGCTGGAGCCCCGCGACGGGCTCCGGAGCGCGGCCCGGACGAGAAGCTCGGTGTCCCGCGACCGGTGGCTCTGCACCGCGATCGCGGCGCCGTCCACGCTGGGTTCGACGGCGAAGGCGCCGATGAGATCCCTCGAGTAGTGGAGCTCGATCAGGACCGTCGCCGAGGTCCCGCGGCAAGCCCGCTCAAGGCGGCGTCGGTCGCGGGCTGAACCGCTCACCCGCCACGACCGCGCCCTCCACGAGGGGTCGGCATCGGCGCTTCGAGCCCGCCCCGATCGCCGCCATCGTGGCCGCCGCCACCTGAACCGTGATCGCCCCGGTCCTCCGCGCTCGGCGCCGATCGGAAGCGGCGCGGCCTCCGGTTCGCCTCCGGAGATCCCTCGGGGTTGTGGGCCGTGAGGAAGGAACCCCGCCACCCCCGGCTCACTGCCCGCCCCGGGCACACGGGAGACCGACGGCACGGGGTCCGTCAGCCTCCGTCACGGCGCTGCCGAGTGAGGGCCGAGAGCGCGGGCGCACCCGGGTCAGACCAGTCCTTCGACTGCCAACCCGATCTGCACCAGCTTTCGCATCGCCGCCGCCGACTGCACCGTCCCGCACCGCCGCCGACCGCGCTGGCCGTCGCCGCGCGCGCGGCGCCGCGCTGGTGAGGGGCTCGATCGTCAACACGGACTCCATGGCGTACGACGCCGAGGACGTCCGCCCCTGCGCCGCCCGGCGCCATGCTCACCTCGACGCCACCCTCGCCCTCGAGTTGGACGGGACCGACGGCGCCGGTACCAGGGCGGCGCCTCACCACGAGGCGCTGGGCACGCCGGCCAGCGCCACGCTCGCGCCGAATCGCCTGCGCGAGGCGCACTCGCGACCATTCTCCGGCGAGGGTGAGGCCCGCTCCGGCGTGAGCCAAGTGGTGCTCTCGCGGCGCCCCGTCTGCTCGTTCTGGCGCGCGTCCGAGGAGGCCGCGATCGGTCCCGCGGACGCGACGTTCGTGGCGACCACGGTGCTCGCCCCCGACCCGGCGACGGGCTCGCCCGGCCCCGGCTCGCGCTCGCTCGAGATCCCGTTCCCGGTCCCGAGCGAGGGCGCCACCGTCAGAGTCCCGCTCGCCACGGCCGCGACCTTCGCGGAGGCCTGCGCACGACGCCTCTCCGCGTCGAGGACTGGAACGGGCTCATCCCCGCGACTCGTGCGGGGCGCCACGACCTCCGTCGCCATCGGGGACGATGGCGGGCGGTCGAGCGGCGACGGGGAGGGCTGGTCGGAGTCGACCGACGGGCTGACGCTCCGTTTCGCCCTGGACGAAGCGGCCGGCAACGGGTGCGGCAACGGCATCCCCGAGGACGTCCGTGAGCTCGGGGCTCGACTTCAGCGCCGGCCCCACCGACGGCCACGGACCTCGCGGCGCGCCAGGTCGAGATCCTCCGCCTGGAAGGAGTTTGCACGCGCGTCGGGGGCGACGTACCTCTCCGCCATGATGCTTTGGACTCCACCCACGAGGACCGCGGCCGTGTCCTCGGCGATCGTCGCGACCCTGCTCGGGCTCGCGGTTTCCGGCTGTCTGGTGGACGAGCGCTGCTACGCGGACGCGGACTGCCCCGCCGGCGAGATCTGCTCCGCCACGGGGAGCTGCACCTTCGAGTGCGCCGAGGACTCCGACTGCGACGCCGACTTCGGCGTCGAGTTCGTCTGCGCCGACCAGCACTGCGTGCGCCCGGCCGCCTGCACCACCTGCCGCTTCCCCCACGCCCAGTCGTCCTGCGTCCACGGCGACTGCCAGCTCGTCGCGTGTGACCCCGGCTACTACGATCGGGACGACGAACGGGCCAATGGCTGCGAGTACGCCTGCCCGGAGGGCTCCGTCGACGCCAACGGCGATCCCGACGACGGCTGCGAGTGCACGCCGCGTGGTGACGGCACCGAGCGCTGCAACGACCTCGACGACGACTGCGACGGCGCCGTCGACGAGGAGTTCGACCTGCTGCGTGACCCCGCGCACTGCGGCGAGTGCGGCCGCCTCTGTCCGACCGCCCCCCACTCCACGCCGCGCTGCAGCTCCGGACAGTGCCGCTACGCCTGCGATCCGGGCTTCTTCGACGGCGACGGCCTCGCCGAAACCGGCTGCGAGGTCGCCCAATGCGTCCCCGCCGCCGAGGTCTGCAACGGCCGGGACGACGACTGCGACTGCCCCGGGGACACCAATGGCGACGGCATCGTCTGCGGACCCGACGACGAGGGCGTGGACGAGGGCTTCGACCGCACCACGGTCGAGTCCTGCGGAGACTACTGCGTCGCCTGCGCCTTCGCCCACGGGACGTCGAGCTGTGACGAGGGAGTCTGCCACCTCGCGAGCTGCGACGACGGCTTCCTCGACCTCGACGGGAAGCCCAGCAACGGCTGCGAATACCGCTGCACGCCGGGGGGCGAGGAGGCCTGCAACGACCGGGACGATGACTGTGACGGGCTGGTGGACGAGGGGGACGTCTGCGCCCCCGCCTGTCCGCCCGAGATGGTCGCGGTGGGGGCGGCCTACTGCATCGATCGGTACGAGGCCTCTCGCCCGGACGCGACGGCGACCTCGCAGGGCACCGACGGCTCGCGAGCGGAGAGCCGCGCGGGGGTGCTACCGTGGATGGTCAACCCGATGACCTCCGCCCACTTCGAGGAATTCCAGGCCGCGTGCGCGGCGGCCGGCAAGCGCCTCTGCACCGAGGAGGAGTGGACCGCCGCCTGCACCGGACCGGAGAACCACTATTACGTCTACGGGAACGGCTTCGACCGCGAGGCGTGCAACTGCGTCGACACCTACTGCGACGACTACTGCGCGGAGCACGGGCTCGCCTCCTGTACCACCGGCGCCGACTGCGGCTACGCGTACGACTGCTTCCACGAGGCCCCTACCGGCAGCTTCCCCGGCTGCACCAACGAGTATGGGACCTTCGACATCAACGGGAACGTCTGGGAGATCGTCCCCTCTGCGGCCGACCCGCGCGGCTACGCGGTGCGCGGGGGAGCCTTCAACTGCGCGGGCGCCAGCGTCCGGGTGAGCTGCGGCTTCAACGCGAACTGGACCGCGCTCTACGCCGGGTTCCGTTGCTGCCGGGACCTCGACTGAGCCCCATCGGGGGGCGCCCGGGGGGCGAGCGGCCGAGCGGCGGCGGGGCTGAGGGGTTGCGCATCCCGCGCTCCTGAACGATGCTGCCGCGCCAGCCGAGAACGAGGATCCCTCATGCCGACCGACGCCGAACTCTTCTTCACGCCCGGCCAGAAGTACGACGGCCCACCCTTGCTGACGGCGGAGCGCCCCGCCAAGGCCAAGTACCGGACGCCGGCGAAGCTCCTCGATTCCCCGGATGCCATCGTCATCGGCTCCGGCATCGGCGGGCTCGGCATGGCCTCCCTGCTCGCCCAGAAGAAGCACTATCGCGTGCTCCTGCTGGAGGCGAGCCCCGTGCCCGGCGGCTGCACGCACGTCCACGAGCTCGACGGGTTCGAGTTCGCGAGCGGGATCGACTCCATCGGCGACATGGACCCGCGCGTCGGGAGGGGCCTGTACCGCCCCACCATCGACTACCTGACCGGCGGCCAGCTCAAGTGGGCGAAGATGCCGGAGGTGCACGAGATCTGCACCTTCGGCGACGAGGTGTACGAGTGGTACTCCTCGCCCGAGAAGAACATCGAGTGGGTCGAGCGGATGTTCCCGGGCGAGGGCGACGTCCGCGGCTACTACCGGCTCGAAGAGAAGATCGAGGCCTGGGCGACGGCCTGGGGCGTCACCAAGGTGATGCCCGAGTGGGTGCCCCTCCGGCTGCGCGACGCGGCCTACTTCGGCGCCTGGCGCAAGTACATGGGCCGCTCCGTCATCGAGGTGCTCCGCAAGGAGCTCGGCTTCTCCGAGCGGCTCGCCGCGATCTTCTGCTACATGTACGGTAACCACGGGCGCATCCCCGACGTGGCCCCGTTCGCGTTCCACGCGGTAAACCTTTTTCACTACCGGACGGGGGCCTACTACCCCGTCGGCGGCCCCGGCCAGATCGCCGAGTGCATCATCCCCATCGTCGAGGCGGCGGGCGGGCAGCTGGCGGTCAACTCGCCCGTGCGGCGCATCCTCGTCGAGGACGGCCGCGCCGTCGGCGTCGAGCTCGAGAGCGGCGAGCAGGTCCGCTCGAAGCTCGTGATCAGCGCGGCCTCCGCCTACACGACGTTCATGGAGCTTCTGGACCGGGAGCTGGCCGTCAAGCACGGCTACGCGCAGAAGTTCGACGAGATCGGCCCCAGCCCGTCGCACGTCTACCTGATGCTCGGCTACGACGAGGCGATCGACCTGCCCCGGCACATCGTCTGGGAGATGCCGACCTACGAGGGGATCTCCCGCTACGATCTGGCCAAGGCCGACGCGCTCTACAAGGGCGAGGCCAAGCTCGAGGGCATGGGTGGCTACCTCCTCAGCCCCTCGGCGCGCGACCCGCTGCACTCCCAGCGCTACCCCAACACCGCGACCGTGGTCGCGCTCGCGGAGGGGATCCCCGACTGGGTGGAGCGCTCCAAGTCGGATCCCGTCTTCCGCGAGGAGTTCGCGGCCGGTCTGTCCGAGAACCTGATGCGCATCGTCCTGCGGCACATGCCCATGCTCAAGGGGAAGACGCCGAAGCTCCGCCTGGCCGGGGTGCCCATGGGCTGCAACCCCCGCGCCTGGCACGGCTGCTCGCTCGGGCTCGAGCCCTCGGCGGCGCGCTTCGTCGAGCACACGCACTGGCTCCGCCCCAAGACCCGCATCCCCGGGCTGTGGATGACCGGGCAGGACGTCTTCTCGGCCGGCTTCTGCGGCGCCATGCTCTCCTCGCGGTTCACCTACGCCGCCATCTTCAACAACCCCCTCTCGTTGCTCCTCAAGTGAGCGCGCGGCCCCGAGGCGAGGGCTCACCCCTGGCCACCCGGCGCGCTCTCGGCGAGGATCAGCCCCACGGAGGGCGAGGAGCATGCACGGGTTGGCGAGGGTGGGTTGCCTCGGGTTGCTGCTGCTCAACGGGTGCACCGATGGCGATGACGCTGGGCCCCTGGTGGCGGGCAGCGGCGCGGGCGCGGCCACCGGTGGCGCGGCGACCGGCGGTGCGGGCGGCGCGGCGACCGGCGGCGCGGGCGGCGCGGCCACCGGCGGCGTGGCGACCACATTCTGGTCGATGGGCTACTACGCGAGCTGGCAGTCGGCGGATCTGCCCGTCGCCGAGATCGAGTGGTCGGGGCTGACGCACCTCGCGGTCGCCTTCTATGCGCCGCGGCGCGACGGTCCCCTCGCCCTGACGGGGGGCGGCCCCGCGCTCGCCGGCGACCTGGTGTCCGCCGCCCACGAGCACGGGGTCCGTGCCGTCGCGTCCATCGGCGGGGCGGACTCGGCGGCGGACTTCCGGGCAGCGACGGCGCCCGGCGCGATGGACGGCTTCGTCGCCGCGCTCGTCGCCCTGCTCGACACGCCCGGCTACGATGGCATCGACCTCGACTGGGAGCCCCTCGAGGCCGCGGACGAGCCGGCGGCGATCGCCGTCGCCGAGGCGGTGCGGACGGCGCGCCCGGACGCCCTGCTCACCATCCCCGTCGGCGCCATCAACCCCAACCTCTCCTACGACGTCACGGGCTTCGCGGCAATCGCCGCCGCCTATGACCAGCTCAACCTGATGTCGTACGGACTGGCGGGCGCCTGGGAGGGGTGGAACAGCTGGCACTCGAGCGCGCTCTACCAGACGAACCCCGCGACGCCGCTGTCCGTCGACTCCTCGGTGGCTGCGTACCTGGCGGCGGGCGTCCCGGCGTCGAAGCTCGGGATCGGCATCGGGTTCTACGGGCTCTGCTACTCGCCGCCGGTGACCGGCCCCGACCAACCGCTCGACGGCGCCACCATCCTGGCGAGCGACGGCACCATGAGCTTCGCGAACATCATGGAGAGCTACTTCGACCCCGCCGCCCGGCGCTGGGACGACCTCGCGCGCGTGCCCTACCTCGCCTTCGACGAGCCGCACGGGCCAGAGGGCTGCACCTACGTCTCCTACGATGACGAGGAGTCGATCGCGGCCAAGGCCACCTACGTCCGCGAGCGCGGCCTCGGCGGACTGATCGAGTGGGAGATCAACGAGGGGTACCTCGCCTCCGCCCCGGCGGGAGAGCGGAGCCCCCTGCTGCTCGCCCTGCGCGACCAGCTCCGGCCATAGCTCCGGGCTGGCGAAGACCGCCGGGAACCGGGCGCGGCAGGGCGGGGTGATCCCGGGCCGCGCTCCCGGACCACTACCTCACGGCGACCCCCGCGTGTCGTAGGCAGGTCGCCGTGACGCACCCTCGAGGCCCCCGATGCGCAACCCCCGCCGCACCCGCTCGCTCTGCTCCTGGCTCGCCGCCCTCGCCGTCGTGGCGTGCGGCGCCGCCGACGACGGGTCCGAGCCGGGGACGAGCGACGGCCGGGACACCGGCACCAGCACCGGGGGCACTCCGACCGGCGGCGGGCCGACCTCGGGCGGCGCGACGGGGAGCGGCGGGGCAGCGACAGGGGGCTTGCCCGGCACCGGAGGCCTGGGCACTGGAGGTGCCAGTTCCGGCGGGGACGCCCCGTCGGGGGGCACGACGCCCACGGGAGGAACCGCAATCGGCGGCCTCGCCACCGGCGGCTCCAGCTCGGGCGGCCTCGCCACCGGCGGCGCGGCCACCGGCGGCTTCCCCACTGGCGGCTCCAGCTCGGGCGGCCTCGCCAGCGGCGGCGTGGCCACCGGCGGCTTCCCCACCGGCGGCTCCAGCTCGGGCGGCCTCGCCACCGGCGGCGCGGCCACCGGCGGCTTCCCCACCGGCGGTGACGGCACCGGCGGGAGCGCGACGGGCGGCACCGAGACTGGAGGCGCCGCCACCGGAGGGGCCGCGACGGGTGGCGCCGGGAACGGCGGCGCCGAGACGGGTGGTGCCGCGACGGGTAGCGCCGGCACCTGCAACTACCCCGAGCCCCCCGCGGACGTCGCGGCCTGGGTCGACGAGAGCTGGAATGCCCAGCTCGACGACAACATCAGGGGCCGCAGCGCCTGGCTCTTCGACAGCGTGATGATGGGCGAGGGGGAGATCAATCTGTGCGTTCGCTGGGGCGCGACCACCGCACCGTCTGCCGCGCTGAAGGAGAAGCTCGGCTCCTCGGTGCAGCGCTGGTTCAACGACTGGTTCACCGGCATGGGCGACTATGGCTGCTTCCCCTACTCCGACGGCGTCACCGTGCGGGTCACGGGGTGGGCCGTGCGCCCGGGGCATGAGGGCTGGGTTTCGGATCTCGACGACACCGTCCGGATCTACACGGAGACGGACGGCGAGGGAGAGCCGAAATGCCCGGACGCCTGCTCCTTCTTCGACAACTGGGACCACCGGTTCCCGGACTGTCCGGGCGGTGAAGCGGCCCACACCGACTACTGGATCTGGCTCGATGACGCGCTGCCCGGAGGCGGGGCAGCCGCCGTGGGGGGCGACTGGGGCTTGCGCATCCCGCTCTCGTCCTTCGAGGCAGCGCTCGACCGCACCAGCGACGGCGTCGTCGAGCACGAGATGGGCCACGGCTTCGGGTTGCAGGACTACTACGACTGGACAGGATCACGACCCGCGGGCGGCTCCATCATGATCGTCGGGTCCTCGAGCAGCTCCCGGCCAACCACCGCCGATCTCTGGCTGCTGCGCCGCACCTGGGCCGAGATGCAGCAACTGCGCGGCTGGTGAGGGGGCGCGCCCCGCCGCTACCGGCGTCGCCGCGCGCCGCCCTTGCGGCCCCGGCGCCCGCGGAGCCACCAGAGCGCGGCCAGGCTCAGGAGGATCGCCGCGCCCGACGGGCTGCCGCGCGTCGCGCGGCAGCCGCATCCACCGTCGTCCCCGGCGTCGTCGCGCGCCGCGGGGAGCGAGGTCCCGCCGTTCGCCGGTGACGCGGCTCCACCGGCACCGCTCGCGCCCGGAGCAGCGGCCGAACCGCCGCCGCCGATCGCTGCGCCACCCGGCGCCGCCCCCCCGCCAGCCACCGTGCCCGCGCCGCCACTCACGCCGCCATCGGCAGCGGCGCCGCCGACTTCGCTGCTGCCACCGCTCGGGGTCGCTCCTCCGCTCTCGCTGCCCCCGACCGGAGCGGCGCCCCCGCTCACGCCGCCGCCCGCGCCGCCCCCGAGCGCCCCGCCGACGCTGCCGGTCGCCACCTCCCCCGCGCCCCCGGTCCCCGTCGCGCCGCTGGCGCCGCCCGCGCCGCTGGTGCCGCCCGTGCCGGTGGGCTCCTCCGGCAGGTGCACGAAGCCGGCGAGGGCATAGACGAGCGCTCCCTGCCAGTTGATGGCGATCTCGTTCGTCTCGTAGTCCTCCTGCTCGTCGAGCCAGTTGCCCGGACTCGAGGCGCCGCCCACGAGGTAGCCCGGGTACGGCGGCTCGACGCCGTCGGCCATCGAGCGCCGGCAGTGCGGGTGAAGCGGCGGATCGACGCCGACCCCGGTGACCTGCGAGCGCCCGTACTCGTTGCGCCCGAAGAGGTGCGCGATCTGGTCTGCGCACGTCGCGGCGTAGCGCGCGTCACCGGAGACGAGCTCCGCGACGTGGAGCGTGGCGCAGATCCGCGCCACGGTGCCGTTGCTCCCCCAGTAGACCTCCTCGATGCCGCGGCCGTAGGTCGAGGCGGCGTTCGCGACGTGGGTGTCCGCGACGTCGAGCAGAGCCGCCTCGAGCTCGGCGACGAGCCCCGCGTCCCGCCCATCGCGCGTCGAGCGGAGGTAGGTGAAGACGCCGAGGTTGCTCTGATCGCCCCAGTCCCAATTGACGTAGACGCGGTCCCGGAGCGCCCTCACCCCGGACTCGAAGGCGGCGAGCGCGCCCGCGTCCCCGGTGGTTTCCCACACCTCCGCCGCCGCCCACACGCGGTCGTCGCCGTCGGTCGTCTGGTACTGCGCCTGCTCGAAGTCGCTCAGATCGGCGGCGTGGTTGCCGGGGTTCTCCACCAGGAAGGCCCAGGACTCGAGCGCCGCGGCCTCGAGGCGGTCGGCGTAGTCAGGATCGAGCTCCCGGTAGACGCGCGCGGCCTTGGCCATGGTGGCGACGAACCCCGCCGTCGCCGCCGAGCCCCAGGGCGCGAAGTAGCGCGGCGCGGTGTCGTCCACCGGCAGGATGTAGTCCGGGAAGTCGACCGGGGTGATCTTGTGGGAGACGCTGCCGTCGGAGAACTGCATCTTCAGCATCCAGTCGAGCTGGAAGCGCAGCTCATCGAGGTAGTCCGGCAGCGCGCCGCCCGCCTCCGGGATGGCGAGCGCGAGCGGCGCGCGCTGGGGCCCGCAGTCCTCCCACGCCTGGAGCAGGAGCCCCATGGTGATGGCGGAGTTGACCGTGTACTTGCCGTAGTCGCCAGCGTCGTACCAGCCGCCGGTGCCGTCGGCGATGACGCCAGGCTGGCCGACGAAGTCGAGGTAGGCGTCCTCGAGGTGCCCGGCCGCGTGCGACCAGGTCTGCCCGCCGTAGGTGATCGAGACGTCCACCCCGGAGCGCCACCCGTAGAACCCGAGCATCGCGGTGCGGAGGGGCTCCACCCAGGCCGCGGCGCCCACGGGGAACGCCAGCGAGCGCCCCACGCCGCTGACCTCGAGCACGAACGTCCCCTCCTCGGTGAGCTCCGAGAAGTCCGCGACGCCGTCGCCGCCGCGCGCGGCAAGCTCACCGCTCAGCGCCTCCGAGTCGTCCACCGCGCGCCGCACGACGAAGCGCCCCGACGGCGCGCCGAGCACCGTCGCGCGCTTGGCCGCCTCGGGGACGTATCCGATCGAGGACAGTCGCAGATCCGCGTCGGCCGCGCGCGCGACGCCCGCGAGCGCGGTGACCAGGGGCATCGAGCCCAGGGCGAAGAGCGGGGCGAGGCGGGGCGCGACGTGGCACATGGGAAGACTCTCGCACGGCGGTGGTCGCCAGGCCACCGCACCGACTCGGTGCCTCGCACGCTCGTCAACGAAGTACCACCACCTGCCACCTCCTCATCGAGGCGGCGCCCCAGCGCGCGGCGTTGCCCTGGCCCCGACACTCCGGTGCCGGCCCCCCGGGGGGCGCGTCCCGCTGCGCGCAGGAGGCGCGGCGAGGTCCCTGGATCGTCTGCCCGCCTCGGCGCCCTCGGCGTCTGCTGCGTTCAGCGCGCGTCGAGGACCTCGCGGATCTTCCGCAGCAGCGCGGTCCGCGTGTACGGCTTGGCGATGACGCTGAACGGCCGCTCGCTCTCGAAGCGATCATGGCGCTCGAGCGCGGCGTACCCGGTCATGAACAGGACCCTGGCGCGCGGCGCCAGCGTCGCCGCGCGCTCCTCCACCTCCGGGCCGCTCAGCTTGGGCATGACCACGTCGAGCAGCAGGAGGTCGATCTCGTCCCCGTGCTCCCGCAGCAGCTCGACCGCGGCCGCGCCATCCTCGGCGACGAGCAAGCGATAGCCCTCGGCGCCGATGAGGCGGACGGCCAGCGCGCGGACGAGCTCGTCGTCCTCGGCCAGCAGGATCGTCTCGGTGCCGCGCGGCGCGGACAGCGGCGCCCCGGGGCTCTCCTCGACCGGCGCGGCGTCCGAGATCGGGAAATAGACCGAGAGCGTGGTGCCCGCCCCCAGCGCGCTCGTGACCTCGACCGCTCCGTCGTGCTGTCGCACGATTCCGTAGACGGTCGCGAGGCCCAGCCCGGTACCCTTGCCGAGCTCCTTGGTGGTGAAGAACGGCTCGAAGATCCGCCGCTGCGTCTCGGCGTCCATCCCCGCGCCGTCGTCGGTCACGCTGAGCTTGGCGTAGCGGCCAGGGCCCACCCCCGGGTGAGCGACGCAGAACCCGGCGCCGAGCTCCACCTCCTCGGTCGCGACGCGGATGTGCCCTCCTCGGGGCAGCGCGTCGCGCGCGTTGACGCAGAGGTTCAGCAGGACCTGCGCGAGCTGACCAGGATCGGCGAGCACGGAGACTCTCCCCTCTCCCGGCACGAACGTGAGCGTGACGTCCTCGCCGATCACGCGCCGGACCATGCCGAGCAGGTCGCGCGCCAGACGGTTGACGCTGACCACCCGTCGCTCGAGCACCTGCTGGCGACTGAAGGCGAGCAGCTGGCGAGTCAGCTCCGCGGCCTGCATCGCGGCCGCCTCGATCTGCTCGAGATCCGTGGCGATGCCCGTGTCGCCGGGCTCGCGGTCCTTGGCCATCGAGGTCATGGTCACGATGATCTGCAGCAGGTTGTTGAAGTCGTGGGCGACCCCGCCGGCGAGCGCGCCGATGGCCTCGAGCTTCTGGCCCTGGACGATCTGCTCCTCGAGTCGCCGCCGCTCCTCCTCCGCGGCGACCCGCTCGGTCACGTCGCGATCGACGCCGCGGAACCCGACCAACCGGTCGTCGATGCTCACGATGGGGACCGCGCTGCTCTCGAGGTAGCGGATCTGCCCGTCCCGGTGGAGCCACCGGGTGAGCTGGTTCTTCCAGCCGCGGCGCTGGGCGGTCTGGGCGCGCAGCCGCTCCCGCGCGGCCGCGCGCTCCTCCGGGTGGACATGCTCCAGGATCGCCGTCCCGTACAGCTCCTCGGGTTCGTAGCCGAGGATCCCGCGCACCGCCGCGTTCGAGAACGTGACGCGGCCATCGAGATCGACCGCCCAGATCCAGTCCCGGGAGGTTTCGACGAGCGCGTTGATCGCCTGCTGCCGCTCGTGGTCCTCGAGCAGGATGGCGTCCGTGGCCCGCTCGAGCACCTGACGGTAGATCGCGTCGCCCTCCTCACGAGCCTCGCTGTCCGCGAGCGCGCGACGGGCCGCGCTCGGCGGCGCCTCGTCACGCGCGGGTTCGGCGCCCTCGGCCCGGGCGCTCGTGGCCGGTAGCAGTCCGCGCGCGCAGCCAGCGCCCGCGCCGTCTTGGCGCCGCCCGGAGAGCAGGAGCGCGACGGCGACCGCCACCGTCGAGGTCGCTACGAGCGCGGCCTCCGTCGCGCCCCCCGCCAGGGGGCGAGCGCTGCCGTCGATGAGCGCCGAGACGAGGAGCACCACCCCGATCCCCACCGCCGCCGGCGCCGCGCGGGGCGCGAGCAGGCCCACCACGACCCCGTGCAGGACCAGCAGCGGCGGCCCCGGCCCTTCGAGGCCGTGCCGCGCGAGCGCCGCCAGACCGGCGACGAGGCTCGCGCCGACCGTCGCCCCCACGAGCAACCCGTCCGGGACCCGCCGCCCCAGAGCAGAGGCCACGATCAGCGCCGCCCCGAGCCCGCCAAGGAGCGCGAGCATGAGGGTCCCGCTCCCCTGCGGACGGAACGCCCCGTGAGCGGCAAGCAGGGCGAAGGCGGCCCCGACCACCCCCGCCGCGCGCCCGGGGAGGGCTGGCTCGCGGACGTCAGGGCCGTCGGTTGGCTTCACGGGTCCGCCCGCCGCGCGCTACTCCTCGACGCAGATGTCCGGTGCCCCGACGGAGGAGAGGTCGAGGCAGTACCAGCCCGACGGACAGAGAGACTCGTCCGCGGCGCACCCCGTTACCGTGCAGATCCCTGTCGGCTGCCCGGGCTGCAAAGCGCAGAACGGCGCGGGCTCGGCGCACTCGGCGTCCTCCAGACAGACGGCTCCAAACTCGCCTTCGGGCCCTCCGGAACCGCCGCCCGCACCCCCATCGCCAGCAAGCACGCCACCGGCGCCGCCGTTCGTCGACCCGCCCGCAACCGCCGCCCCTTGCCCGGCAGCGCCGGCCGCGTCGGGCTCGGCCGCAGCGACGCAGGCGCGACCCCGGAGCTCCTGCCCGGGATCGCACCGGAGGTCCTCGTCGAACACGAGGTCGCAGCCGAGTCCGCTGCCGCCTGCACCGAGCACCGCGATTGCCGCGCAGAGCCAACGCGTCGCGGCGAGCGCCCGGCATCCGATCCTTTTCGCTCCACGTTCCACGGGTTCCTCCAGGGATCAGAAGACCGCGACCAGGCGCAGATCGAGGACGGAGAAGTCCAGGTCCTCGTCGGGCTCATCGAAGACGACCCAGCCGAAGTTGCCCTTGATCTGGACGCTGGGGGAAAGGTGCACGTTGATCCCGGCGCTCGGGATGGTGGAAGGCGCGTTGGAAACCGCCACGTCGCGCTCGACCCAGAGGTACGGCTCGAGCCCCCCCCAGGGCAGCCGATAGGCGAGGACCGCGTAGGTGCCGCTCCGCGTCCGGTCCGGACGGAAGTAGCCGGGCGCGAACTCGGCGCGGCTACCCTCGAGGTACTCCTCCCGCGCGACGACCCCCTCCCAGCGGAAGCGGAGCCCCTCCCAGTCCAGCGACAAGTCCAGTCCCCCTCCGTACTCGTCGTACTCGGTGTCGATCACGATGTCGGTGGTGAACGGCGCGAAGCTCGTGATCGGGTGCCGCGCGAAGGCGTTGCGGCCGTAGAACCCCGATGCGCCGAGCGCGCCCCGCACGGCCCCGTCGTAGCCGCCCACGATCCGCCCGCCGAACATCTTGTCGTCGGTCGCGTCGGTCCCGTGGGTGCGCCCGTTGCCGACCCACGCGTGGTACTCGAACTCGAAGTCGCCGAAGGGCTCCAGCCCCGAGATCTCGAGCCCCGTCTGCCGCGTGGGGTAGTACTCGCGCGAGAAGAACTGGGGGAGGCGCTGGGTGATGAGGACCGCCATCGAGTGGTCCACGTTCCAGATCCCGAAGGGCGTGAGGAAATAGCCGACGCGGACGTTGAACAGATCGAACCGCGTCCACTCGATCTGCGCTCGCTCGAGCACGATCCCCGACCAGATGACCTCGTTCCCCCCCGTCGAGCTGTTGACGTCGTAGACGGCGGTGGACTCGCCGTCCAGGCTCGACGTCGTCATGGCGTAGTGGGGGTACTGGCTGAAGCGGACCTCGGCCAGCGTCCGCACGTTGGGGTGAGGGCGGCCGTCGAGGTACAGGTTGACGTTGCCCAGGACGGCGGTCGCGGCGGGCATCCAGACGGCGACCAGGCGGTTGTCATCACCCGTGAAGTAGCGCCGGAACCCCACGTCCATGAAGCCGTAGAGGCGCAGCGAGGGGGCCTCCGCGACCACCGGCTCGGCCGTGAGCGGGGGCGGCTCGGCCGCCGCTTCAGCCTTGGCGGCGAGCTCGTCGAGGCGACGCTGCTGCTCGGCCGCCGTCGCCCGGAGGGCCTCCACCTCGGCCCGTAGGGCCACCACCTCGGGGCTGGCGACGGCCGCCGGCGGCGCTGCCTCCGGGGCGATCGCGCCTGGCGCCGCGGGCTCGCCCGCGACGGGCGCGCCCGGACCAGGCTCCGCCGCGGGGACCGCGTTCGCGTCCGCCGCCGGCTGAGCCCGAGCGGTGCCGACGCTGGCGACCGCGACCGCGCCCACCAGCGCAGGAGCGCCGCGACGGAGGGCGGCCCGGAGCACCGAGTCGGGCCAGCGATGCCGTCTGCACATGCAGCGTCCCGCGGTCACTCCATCACCACCTTTCCGTCTCGAACCGTCGCGATGACCCTCACCTCCGAGCCCGTCGCGCCCTGCGGTACGTAGCCAATACCCCCCGGTGTCTGCGCGACCGTGCGGAGGACCGTCGCCGGATCCGGCGCCACCACCGGGGGCGGGGCGCCGCCGCGGATCTTCCGATCGATCCAGTAGCGCTCGCTCTCCTCCGGAGAGAGCCCCAGGACGACGCGATCGAAGGCGTCCCGGGCGGGGTTGCCGCGCGGCAGGTTGAGCGGCACGGCCCGCTCACCGCTGGCCCAGCGGGTTACCTTGGTCTGGAAGATCTGGCGGAGCGCGGTGCGGTCACCCGCGGCGCTCCGGTTGCTCGGGTGGACCACCACGCTCAGCACCGGCTCGGTCTCGGCGTCGGCACCGCTCCCGACCGACATCACCGTGCCGAGCGCACCCACCACCGCGACTGCCCATGCCCTCCACCGCACGTCGCACCTCACGAACCCGTGATCATTTACCTTTCAGAATTGCTCCGTCAACCCCTATCGAGCCGGGCGCTCGGAGGGAAGTCTCACCTCCCTCGGCGGAGTGTGTGTCAGACTCCACGAACGAGACCCGACCGCTCGGGCCTTAGGGATCCCGCGCGATGGCCGATCAAGAGACAGACGGTACCGTGACCCAGGTGACAGATTGCGCCATCGTCGGCGCCCAGACGGGCGCGGTGCCCACGACGGCCTCCGGCGAGCCGATCGCCGCCCGTCGTGCCCCTCTGGTCTTCCTGCGCTTCCGCCCCACCTGGGACCACATCCACGGGATCCGAGAGTTCGGGCGCACCTTCTGCACGACGGCGCTCGGCAGCCCGGAGGCCGCCGAGCGCGCCCGCATCATCCTGCAGGAGCTGCTGGAGATCGCGCTACGACACCGCACGGCGCTCCCCGAGGCGGAGCTAGAGCTGGAGCTCGTGCTGGGCGACGGCAGGGTCGAGGTCGCGGTGACCCAGCGCGCCGATCCCGCCTTGAAGCTGGAGCTCGAGGGAGCCGTCGCCCGGGTCAACGCGAGCGTGCCGGAGGCGGCCTACATCGACGCCCTCCTGTCTCCCCGCTTCGGGCGGGAGGCGGGCGCGTACCTCGGACTGGCGCGCCTTCGCCTCGAAGGAAAGGCCGAGCTCACGCTCGGCGTGCTCCACGACGGCCGAATCCGCCTGCAGGCCAGGGAGCAGCCATGAGAGCCTCCGCCGCCCCGCACGGCGCCCACGAGAGCCAGAACCAACGTCCGCTCGGGCTCGTCGCTCTGGCCCCGTACGCCGTCGCCTGCCTGCCTTCGCCACTGTCCACGGGCCCCGAGAGGAGCGCCGTCCTCGCGCGGGCGAACAGGACGTCATGGTAGTGTTACCGAAGATGACGCCCCGTAGACCGGGCTCCGCCCCTCCGGGTGGGGGCTGCTCCTCGTCACCCGCCAGCGGCACCAGCGGGCCTTCTCGCAGCAAGGTGGAGCCGGCATCGCCCACGAGATCGACCGCCGGATCCCCCGCGGCGCGGGAGGGGGATCGTGGCCAGGTTTCCCTCCTGACGCGCCAACCACGCGGCGACGCCGGAAGGCGGCGGGTGCTCATCTCGTTCAGCTGCGAGCCCGGTTCGGAGCTGCTCGAATTCGCCCACCGGTTCGTGGAGGCCTTCACCCGCCTGCGGTTCCGCCCCGTCCTCGCGCAGCGGGTCACGGTCGCCGCGTACGAGCTGCTCGCCAACGCGCTCGCCTACAGCTCGGTGTCGCGCGAGGTCAGCTTCGAGCTGGTCGATGTGGGTGGTGCGCTGGAGGTGCGCGTGAGCAACGAAGCCGTGCCCTCCCGACTGACGATGCTCGGTGAGCGCGTCCGGCGCCTCGCCAGCGACGCCGAGGCCGTCTACCTCGAGGAGATGCGGCGCTCGGCGGCGGGGCTGCGCGCGACGCTGGGCCTGGCCCGCGTGCGGTGGGAGGCGGAGTGCCAGCTGGAGCTCGAGCGGAACGAGGGTCTGGTGACGGTCGTGGCGCGCACGATGAAGTAGCCGCTCCTCGCCCCGGATGGAGCCGGACGCACCGCCCCCCCCGGCCCGGAGGAGGCTACTCCCTTTGCTCGACCACCACGACGCCCTTGGCGAGGGCCGCGAGCGCCGCGAAGCTGGTTCGCTGCCAGGTGATCTTGCGGTCGGTCACGAAGCGGAGCTCGTAGCGGCGGTTCTCGGGCTCCTTCCGGAGCCAGGTGGCCCAGGCGACGAACAGGCGAATGGCCGACGAGTTGACGAATGACAGCCCGGTCACGTCCACCCGGAGCACGGAGCGGCCATCGTGCAGCGCCGCCTCGTGCACCCGCTGGAAGAAGGGGCCGAGCCGCTCGCTCGGGTCCCAGATCGCGATCGTGCCTGCCAGGGTGAGCGTCCCGGCGCCGTCGAGCGCCAGCGTCACGTTCTCGACTTCGGGTACCTGCACCTGATCCAGCTCGCTCATAGCCTTCCTCTCGCGCTGATTCGTATCCGCCCGTCTTTCTGCTCGGCCACGGACAGCTCGACGTTGCCCTCGTACCGGATGCGCGCGAGCCCCAGCCGAGAGCCGCCGTCGGCGGCCGTCGCCGCCCGCTCGAAGGCGGTCACGTAGGCCTGCTCCGCGTCCGTCGCGTTGATCCACGCGATCTCCTCCTTCAGGGTGTGAAGGTGGGCCGGATCGGGCAGGCTCGACACCGAGATCTCGATGTGTTCCCCCTGCGAGACGATCGAGAGCTCGAGCTCCGCCTCCGGGCCCGGGGTGGAGTACTTCACCGCGTTCTCGAGGGTTTCCTGGATGACGACGCGCGCTCGCTCGGCCAGCGCTTCGTCACTGAACGTGGTCCGGCAGAAGAAGCGGCCGAACTCACGGATCCCGTCGATGTAGGCCCAGGCCGGACGGAAGCGCATGAACACGAGCGGAGCGGTTCCTCCCTCGTTCAAGCGTTGCTGGATCTCGTCGGGGTTCACGGCACGTCACCTCCGGGGTGGAAGAAGCGCGCGCGGTCTTCCACGACCGCACTCTGCCCCATACGGCCCTTCCCGTCCCATGTTAATGGGGTGCCAGGCGGACCAGATCCGGTCCTGGACCGGCTGGCGCCCGCCCCTCTTCACTCCTCGGCGGGGCGACCGTAGAAAGCAGCTGGAAGGGTGGTCGTGCGGCTCCAGTCGATTGGCGTCAAGCTCGCGGTGCTGGCGGGCGTCCCGGTGCTCGGAGCGCTGCTCCTGAGCCTCGCCATCCTGTCCAACGCCGCCCGCGAGGCGCGGAAGGCGGAGAGCCTCGGTTCGGTGGACGCCGTGGCCGAGCTCGCCGTGACGCTGAGCGACGTCGTCGAGGCCCTCCAGGCGGAGCGGGCCTGGCGTTCGATGCGGATCGGGGTAGCGACCCGCCAGGCCAACGCCGATCTCCCTGACCAAACGTCCAGCGCTGGCGCGTCCAAGGTGGCCGCCGCCGCCCGTGAGGGGTTGGTGGACCAGGAGCGGCGAACGAACGCCGCGCTCGCCCAGCTCGACCGCTTCCTCGCCGACCGGGATCTCTCCCGCCTCCCCATTCGGCTGCGGGACCCCCTGCGCGCGGCCCGGGACGAGCTGGGCGGCCTCGACGCGCTGCGCAAGACGGCGCCCGAGGCCGCCAAGCCAGAGCTCGTCATCGAGTACTACGGCCACGTCGCCCAGAAGCTGATCGACGCCACCGCGGCGCTGAGCGAGCTGAGCGACGACGGCGAGCTGCTGCGCCTGATCACGGCGCTGGTGGCCGTGCACGACCTCAAGGAGCGCGCGAGCCGGGAGCACGCCGTGCTCGCCACCGTCTTCGCCCGCGGCGGCTTCCCGCCCGGGTTCTACCGGATGCTGGTCACGGTGGTGACCGAGCAGGACGTGTACGACGCCGTCTTCCGCACGACCTCCTCGCGCGAACAGATCGAGTATTTCGAGTCGCGGCTGCGCGACGACGTCGTCCGCGCCCCCCAGGCGCTCCGTGAGCAGGCGCTCGCGGCGACCGAGGAGGAGGTGGAGGGGGACCCCCTGGCGTGGTTCGAGCACCAGCGGCGCAAGGTGGCCGCGCTCGGCGAGGTCGCCGACGGCCTCAACGCCCGCGTGCGGGCAGTCGTCGAGGCCAAGCGCGTCCAGACCACGAGCCTGATCGCCCTGAGCGTCTCCCTCGCCAGCGGCGTGCTGGTGATCAGCGTGCTCCTCGCGTTCTTCGTCGGGCGGGACATCTCGCGCAGCGTCACCGCCCTCCGGGATGCGACGCAACGGGTGGCCGAGGGCGATCTCGAGGTGCGGGTACGGAGCACCGCGAAGGACGAGCTCGGCGAGCTCGGCGGGGCGTTCAACCGCATGATCCAGGAGATCGCGGACGCGCGTGCCGCGCAGATCGACCAGGCGCGGATGTCGCGCGAGCTCGAGATCGCGGCCTCGATCCAGAGCGCGCTGCTCCCGCCGGCGCCGGAGCACCCCGACTTCGAGTTCGCCGGGCGCATGGTCCCCGCGGACGAGGTCGGCGGCGACTTCTACGACGTGCTGGCGAGCGGCGACCGGCTCTGGCTCACCGTCGGCGACGTGTCCAACCACGGCCTGTCTGCGGGACTGGTGATGCTGATGGCGCAGTCGACCTTCGCCGGGTTCTTCTCCAGCGACCCGACCGCCGATCCTGACGAGGTCATCCGCGGCGTCAACCGGGTGCTCCACGCGAACATCTCGGACCGACTCAAGGAGAACAAGTACCTCACCGCGCAGCTTTTGGCCTATCGCGGCGACGGGCGCTTCGTCTGCGCCGGCGCGCACGAGTGGCCGATCGTGTACCGCGCCGCCACCCGCCAGTGCGAGGTGCTCCCTGCCGCCGGACCTTGGCTCGCGATCCTGCCCGATCTGGACGACGTCCCGCTCTCGGAGCTCACGCTCGCCCCGGGCGACGTCCTCTGCCTCTACTCCGACGGGCTCATCGAGGCGCGCGACGCGGCCGGCGAGCAGTTCGACGTCCCACGCCTCGCCGCCTTGCTCGAGGCCGAGCTCGGCGCGGGCGCGCCGCTGGAGAGAGTACTGGACGCCGTCTACGAGGCCGTGCGCGCCCACGTGCACCGGCAAGACGACGACTGGTCGATGCTCCTCGCGCGCCGCCGCGATGCGCCGGCGCCCGGGGCCTGCACGGCCCGGTCCGCCTGACTCGGGGGCGTCGCGCTAGATCCGCGTCACCGCCCGGAGGGAGATCCGGCCGCCGGCGATTTCCTCCAGCTCGAGCTCGAAGCGGCCCTCGAACCGCATTCGCGCCAGGCCGAGGCGCGCCGAGGCGTGGGGCTCCTGGGCGGCGCGTTGCAGGGCGACGAGGTAGGCCGCCTCCGCGTCGAAGAGCCGGAGCTGCGCGAGCTCCTCGCGGAGGGTCGCGAGGTGGGAGGGGTCGGGCTGGCTGGTGCAGGTGATCGTGAGCTCACCCGCCGCGGCGCGCAGGCCCACCTCGACCTCGCCCGCGCCGCCCTCCGCGGAGTACTTCACCGCGTTCTCCAGCGTCTCCTGCAGGGCCATGCGAACGCGCTCCGCGAGCTCCACGTCGGCGAAGGTCCGCTCGCAGAAGAAGCGCCCGAGCTCCCGGACGCCGTCCACGTAGACCGACGCCGGGCGAAAGCGCAGGACCGCGAGTGACTCCGGTCGGGCAGGGCGGGGCGGGTTCGTCACGGGCTGGGAGGTGCCGCGCTGGCTGCGCCGGGCCGCCGCACGGGTGCGACGACGGTTGACATCGTAGACGCCAGCCAGGGAGGCTGGCTACTCGGCAGTGGGCGCGCCGGCGCCGGCGCTGGTACGCCGAAGCGGCGTCCCGCGAGATCGGCCCGGAGCGGCCTACCGGGGCTCAACATCTCGGCTCCAGGCCCGCTCTCTCCTGCTCGGGCGCCCGTGCGACGGCGGCGGCGCGCAGCGGCGCTCCGAAGGAGACAGGTGCGATGTCACGACTTGCATTGGCGATGATGGTGGGGATCCTGGTGCTCTTGCCCGGCTGCTCGAGCTCGGACGGGGATGACGAGGCGAGCGGCGGCGCGAGCGCGAGTGGGACCCCGGGCGGGGAAGGCGGCGCCGAGGAGCGCCCGAGCGGATCGGAGCCTGGCGACGGCGGGAGCGCGCCGAACGCCGGCGCGCGCGCGGGCGGCGGTGGCACCGACCCCTCCGCCGGCGCGCCGAGCCAGGGAGGCGCGACCCCGGGCGGCAGCCCCGACGAGGGCGGGAGCCCGGCGCGGGCAGGCGCCGAGAACGGCACGGCCGGGTCGGAGACCGGGATCGACCTGGTCAGTTGCGATCGGGAGGTGCTCGGGGCGCCCTGCACCGACGGGACGACGCACTCCGACTGCGGCTGCGACGCGACCTACTGCGCCGTCCCACCCGGAGCGACCGCCGGGATGTGCACGCGCACGGGCTGCACCGACGACCCCTCGCTCTGTCCCGAGGGCTATGGCTGCCTGGACCTCTCCACCTTCCAGCCCGGCCTCCCCTCGCTCTGCCAGCGAGGGTGAGCAGGCGCCGGCATGGCGCGCGCGACCCATCGCCGCCGCGCGCGCCGCCGCTCACCGGGCCACGATCTCGTAGCGATAGGCGAAGCCGAGATCGAACACCTCCGCCGCGAAGGCGGGGTTGGTGCCGCGACGTGGGGAGTCGGTGAAGGCGAGCGCGTGCGCGCCGGGTCGAACGGGGAAGACCTGTTCAGCGCCCGGGTCCACGCGCCCGAGCGGCTGGTCGTCGATCCAGACGTACTGCGAGACGAGGAGCGTGTTGCGCACGACGATGAGGGGGACCGGGGCCGCCGACGCTTCCAGGTCGGGTCCAGCGACCGCCGTCGCGCGCGGCGCCCCGGCGCTGGAGCCCGCGGACGGCCCGGATGGGGCCGGGCGCCGCTCGCTCGACGCCGTGGGGGAGGCGTCGGGCTCGGGCCGCGGCGCGACCGGCGCCCGGGGCGGGGCGGCGCAGGCTCCGAGCAGCGCAACCCACAACAGATCCCGGCGTTTCGCCACGTTTGGACGGTACCGGACCGCGATCGACGCCGCAACCGCCGGGTCGAGCCACCGCGGCGACGGGGCGGAGCGCGTGGCTCTCGCGCGCTCCGCGCTACGAGAGAGGTGAGGGCGAGATGGAACAAGAAGCGGCAGGCGCTGTCGGACCCCGAGCGTGACGAAGCGTGCCGAGCGCGGCGGTCGAGCGTGGGTCGTCGTCCAGTGGGGGGACGACCCGATCCTCGTCGCGGCGGTGCCTCGCGGCGGTCGCTTCCGGCTCGGTGCCGGCCGCGACGCCTGGCCGTTTCCAGCGGAGCTGCTCGGCCGCCCCTGCCACACCCTCGTGGACGGCTCCGGGGGCGCGCCGCGCGTCTGCTTCCCGCGGGGCGAGGCGCAGATGCTGGAGCGCGGCGCGCGGATCGCCGGGGACCTCGGGGCCTTCCGCTTCATCGTGACCTCCGACGAGCCAGGGTGGGGCGCGCTGGGCCTGCGCCGCGCCGCGCCGGGCCGCTGGCTCCCCTGGTGGGGCCTCGCCGCCGCCGCGAGCGCCGCCATCCTCACCCTGCTCGCCTGGTCGGTGCCATCGCTCGCGCCCGATCCGGTCGCCGCGCGCGAGACCGCGATGGATCTCATCCTGCTCCCCGTCGGCGCGGGCGCGCCCGGGGAGCCCGAGCTCGCGCCGCCCGCGCCCGATCCCCAGCTCGGGGCGCTCCCCTCCCCGTTCTTCGAGCCCGAGGGGACCCGCTGCGGGGATCTCGATCGGCTGGGCACCCCGCTGGCGGTCGCCGCCGCGCGGTTCGGGCTCCGCGGCCCCGCCGACAACCCGGAGCCCCGCGTGGCCCGGCAGGCGTTCGCGGGCGCCGCGGCGGAGCGGGGCGCGACGCCGCTTCACCGCGTCCCCGACGCGTCGCTCCTCGCCGTCGCCGATCCGGCCGCGCCCACGCTGCCCTGGGCCAGCGAGGACTCGCTGGGTACGCAGCCCCGGAGCGCGCGCGGCAAGCCGTGGGCGGATCGCGTCGGCGACGCGAGGGGAGAGGACGGCGAGCCTCGGCTCCGCATGGACGGCGGCCGCGCGAAGGGGGTCGAGCTCGCGCGGCCGAGCGCCACGCGGCGCGCGGCGCTCGGCCGGGTGGTCCACGCGCAGCTCGCCGTGCAGGGGGCGCTCGACCCGACCGTGGTCGAGCGCGTGATGCTGACGCGGCTCGCCGCCCTGCGCGCCTGCTACCACGCCTCGCCCGCGAGCCGCGGGCCGAGCGAGGGCCGCGTCGACCTGCGCCTCGCCGTCGCCGCCGCCGGCCTGGTGACGCGCCTCACCGCGGAGCCGAGCGGCGCCGCGCCCCCGGCGCTGATCGCCTGCATGACGGCGGCGCTCGCGGATCTCGCGTTCCCCGCCTCGCCGCGCGGCCCGAGCGCGATGAGCTACCCGCTGCTCCTCGTCCCCGGTGCCGGCGCGCCCCCCGCGCTCGCGACCATCCCCCTGGCCCCCGCGCTCGAGCGCCAACCGTGGTCGAGCCCCTGCGGCGCGGGCCGTCTTGCGCCGAAACCTCGCGCGAGCCAGGGTTGCCCGCGCGCCGGGCGGCACCCCGGCACGGCAGAGAGCTCGAGCGAGGGGTAGCGGCGGCGGCGTCTCGCGGAGAGACGCCGACCGGGATCACCTCCCAGATGCCGCGCGGGCCGAGGTCGGAGGTCGCCAGCGACAAGAGGACGATGAAGCTGCCGTCCTGCGAGTGGTCGACGACGCAGACCGGGTAGCCCTGCAGGGCGAAGCTCGCGGCGCAGCGCCAGGTCGGGGGGAGCGTGATGCGGCTCGCCTGCTGGCCGAGGTGAGGGCCGGTGTCCCCGCAGCGCTCCCGGTGGAGCGACGGGACCGCCCGCACGGGCTGCGCTACCGCTTCGGTCTGCTGCTCTGCCTCACCAGCGCCGGCTCCGCACGCGACCAGAGAGGGGGTCACCACGAGAAGCAGCCGCCACCAGTGCCCTTCGTCGTTCACCGTTCGCCATGGACGACATCCCGTCCGGGTCCCCAGTAGAACGCCCTGGCCCTCGACGCCTGGTGGCAACCGGTGGCGTCGCCCCGCGACAGCGCCACCATGGATTCGGACAGTGCCTGGAGAAGTTCTTCCGGACGACCCCAGACGACATCGAGCGCCAGACGGGCGTGTCCAGAAGCGGAGACAGCGGCGGAGACGGGCGAGCCGGACGTGCCGCTCCGAACCGAAGCACCCGCTCTGGCCAAGGCCGCCCTCCGCACCGCGGAGCGGTGCCAGGGGGGCTCGCCCGGCCGAGGCGGGAGCCGAGGGTGGGCGCTGATCCCCCTCGCTCGGTCGCGAGGGACATCCCCTTGCGCCCGGTACGCCACCGAGGACCGGTGCGAGCGCAGCCGGCGCGTCGCCCTGCGTTCCTGTCCGGGCTCCCCCGCCAGCTCCGATCAGAACCGTGAGGACGAGCACCAGCACGTCCCCGCTCGCGAACGCCCTCCTTCATCCGGCCGCCGAGTGATCCGACCGGCGATCGCCCCGCAATCACCGATGTATGGCAACTACCGGACCGCGACAGCCCCGCTATCTGGAACCGGTCGGGCCGGACTCGATTCGATAGCTGGGCCATGCGGAAACTCGGTCGTTCCGACCCCTGGGACATGGCAGACTCGTCGGTTCCTGCTCTGGCGAGCGGGAAAGGGATGGCCCGGCTATTCCCGAGGGGTGATCGATACCGGCCAGCAATGACCGAGCCATCCCGGGCCGTCTTCTTCGATCGCCCAGCGAAGGTCCCACATCGGAGAGCCGGTGCGCCGGACCGGCCAGCGCTGGCGGGGCCATCCCGGGCCGGCTTCGACGGACGCTCGGCCATGGTCCGGGCGGGCGCCGTCCGGTGCGCCGGACCGGACGGCGCCCGCCCGCCAGGGACCGACTTCGTCGTCGCGCACCGCCCGCTCGCCGAGGCAAGCTCGGGACGGATCGATGGGTACACCCGAGTCGTTCTTGGTCGCGTGCCGCAACTGCGGAGCGAGGGTCCCCGCCTCCGCACCGGACTGCCCGCGCTGTCGGATGCCGCTCGACGGCACCGCGCTCGCGCCCCCGAGCAGCCCCGGCCGCGGCAGCGCGGTGCCCGCGATCCTGGTCGCGGTCACGGTCTGCGCCGTCGCGCTCGCCGCGCTCTTGCTCCTCGCCGCGCCCGGGGCGGTTCCGGAGGTCGAGGCGCCGATCGCGAGCCAGGCCGCGCCGGGCGAGGCCACCGCCCGCATCGAGCCGGCCCCGCCCCCCGCAGCCCCCGTGGAGGCCGCGCCCGTGCCGTCCGTGGCGGTGCCGCCGCCGGAGGGCGCCACGGCCAGCGCGGGAGAAGAGGTTTCCGGCACCGGAGCGCTACCCCGCGCGGAGATCCGACGGATCCTCCAGCAGGGCCGCGCTCGCTACCGCGCTTGCTACGAGCGGGGGCTCGCGCGCAACCCCGCCCTCGCCGGGCGCGTGAAGGTGCGCTTCGTGATTGGCCGTGACGGCTCGGTTTCCGGCGTGACGGACGCCGGTTCCGACCTGCCGGACTCCAACGTCGTCGCGTGCGTGCTCCGCGCCCTCACCGCCACGAGGTTTCCCCGCCCGGAGGGCGGCGAGGTCACCATCGTCTACCCGCTCCTGTTCGCGCCCGGGTAGCCGAGCACCCCCGCCGTGCCGCAGGCTCGTCCGGAGCACCGCCGAGCCGGTCGCGCCCGCGTGTCCAGCGGAGGCGCCCGCGAGGAAGGCCCCCCGTAGTGTCCGCCCTCCCCGCCGGGGTGGCTGGTGACCACCCGAAGATGCAAGCCATCGCCACCGGATGCTCGTTCGCTGGTCCTCCGTCCTCGCTCCGGCGAGGGGCCTGTCCCTGCTCGGGCGCCATCCGCCACCGCCCACCGCGCGTGGCGGCGGCGCCGCCTGCCACGGCGACGTTCGCCGGCGAAGCGCTCGAGGACGCCGACTCCAGCGCGCCGGAGGTGCCCTTCGACCTCGCGCAGGCGCCACCGCCTGACACCGGGCTCTTCCTCGGGTTCGCGGATCCGCTCGCGGCCACCATCGCGACGGCACGCGCGGCGCGCGACCGCGAGAGCGCCAGCATGGTCGCCCTGCAGGCCCGAAACGACGAGCGCTTCGCGCTCATGGTACCGTGGATGCGCGGCCAGGACCCCGAGCTCGATCAGGCCGCCGCCGAGGCGCTGACGCTCGCGTACGTGGCCGGCACGCCCGCCGGGGAAGACCCCCCGCGTCCGCGGAGCGATCCGCTAGCCGCCGACGCCGTCGCCTCCCTCCGTCCGCACCGGAGCGGCAAGACCGGGCCGCGTCGCGCCGCTCCCAACCGGGCTCGGGATCGACCACGGTAACGGTCGCCGCCGGCGCGCCGCTACGGCAGGCCGGCGGGGAAACGCTCGGGATCGAGGACGCGCACGCGGGGCTCCGCACACACGCGGTCGAACCCGGGGCGACCGACGAGCGGGAATTCTGGGGGCACCTCGAGTGCGGTCGCGAAATCGTGACCAATCATGCATCGAGCGCTAGCTGGTCTAGGTCGCAATTCCATCGTCCTAGACAGGCGCTACACATCCATCGTCGGGCCACTCGATCGCGCCTTACCGCGCGGGCGGCTTGGGGGGCACGACGCCGCGCCGCTTCAGCTCGGCGAGGATGGTCGCCGGCAGCTCCGTCCGGCAACCGCACGCGGCGCGGTGGGCGAGGTGCCAGGCCACGCGCTGATCGAGCGTCGCGCGCGGGGGCATCCGGTTCGCGCGGTGCCAGTCGGCGTTGATCTTGGGCATGACGTTCGCTCCATCTCGGGAGTGCGCCCCCGCGGTCCGGCAGGCGAGGTTCCCGCGCCGCGCCTACCGCAAGAGCTCGGCCGCCGCCCAGAGGATCGGGGCCTGGCCGTGGCCGTCGCCGGTGAGGCGGGACAGCGCCATGTACTCCTGCGGGGTCGCGTGATACCAGGTGCCGGTGCAGATCCCGCTGACGTCGCCGTTGCTGGCGATCTTGGTCCGCAGCCCCGCCCAGGCGTCCTCGATGACCGGCACGTAGGTGGCCGCGTCGAGCACGCCGCGGCGGACCCCGGCGATCATGGCGTAGGTGAACATGGCCGAGCCCGACGTCTCCTCCCAGTTGGCGGGGTCGTTCGGCAGGTCCAGCACCTGGAACCAGAGGCCGCTCGGCCCCTGCACGGCCAGGAGCCCCTCCATCATGCGGAGGTAGCCGGCCTCGATGGTCGCGTAGTCGCCGGAGGTCGTCGGCAGGTCCCGCATCATCTCGGCCATGCCCGCCGCGAACCAGCCGTTGCCGCGACACCAGTGGACCCGTGCCTGGTCCACGTTGTGGAAGAACAGGCCGTTATCCTGCTGCGCGCCGAGGTAGTCCACCATGGTCTGGGACATGAAGTCGATGTACTTGCTGTCCCCGGTGGCGCGATACGCCTGGAGCTGGAGCCCCGTCATCATGAACATGTCGTCGACGGCGTGGCGGATCTGTACGGAGCTGGTCGCCTGCTGGTCATCCGCGATCTCGGTCCCCAGCGGCAGGTAGCTCGCCTCGCCGGTCTGGAGGTAGATCTCGAGCGGCACCATGCCGAAGATGTAGCGGTCGACGTGCGCCTCGCCGCCGGTCAGGCCGCTGACGAAGGTGGCCTCGAATGGATCGAACTTGTTCACCAGCGAGGTGAGCAGGCTCTGGCT
Organism: uncultured Polyangiaceae bacterium; assembly: GCA_964454025.1. Taxonomy (GTDB): domain Bacteria; phylum Myxococcota_A; class Polyangia; order Polyangiales; family Polyangiaceae; genus JAFGBI01. Next base: position 32,075 of record CAYVRP010000049.1, read on the forward strand.
ATCCGTCAGGCCCGCGACGCCGAGCGCGCCGTACCACTCGCAGGCCGTCTTGTACTGGCCCCCGTCCACGGTGACCGCGGACATGGAGTTGAACGAGAGGTTCTGGTTGGCGAAGCGGTTGGCCAGGAGGAGCCCCACCTCGCGCGCCGAGTCGGCTAGGTGCGCGAGCGGGTTCTCGATCCCGCCGGTCCCCGCGCCCCCCGCGGCCTCGCCGCCGGTCGCGACGCCGCCGGTCGGCGCCCCGCCGCTGAGCTCGCCGCCGGTCAGCGCTCCACCGGTGACGGCGCCGCCCGAGGTTCCCCCGCCGATGGGCGCGCCACCCGAGGTTTCCCCGCCGAGCGGAGCGCCGCCGGTCGGCGCTCCGCCAGCGCCCGCGCCCCCGGTGGGGGTGCCGCCGGCCCCACCCGCGGGTGCGCCGCCGATCGCGACGCCACCGATGGGCGCGCCCCCGGTGGTGGCCCCGCCTGCGGGCGCGCCGCCAGTCGTGGGCCCGCCCGCGCCCCCGGTCGGGAGACTCCCGCCGATCGCGACGCCGCCAGTCGAGGCTGCCCCGCCCGTGGGCGCGACGCCACCCGTCGTCCCGAGGCCGCCCGTGGCGGGCGCCCCTCCGCTCGCCGCCCCGCCCGAGGTGGACGTCGCGCCGGCGCCCGCCGGATCGTCGCCTCCCTGGTCGGAGCAGCCCAGAAGGAGCGCCAAGAACAGCCCGAAAGCGCCAGCTCTTCGCATCGTCGTCTGCCTCAGAAGTCCGGGGGCGCCTGCAATCTAGCACCAGGTGCCGAAGAAAACGGCCGTACTCCGAATGCCCTCGCGCCCGACGGCTGATCAGCGCTGTCCGAACGGAATGAAGCGGTGTGGCCACACTCCGCGTTCCGAGCCGGTGCGATTTTCCACACCGGGAGGCGGGCACACACCCTGCGAGGAGCGCGAAGTCACTCACGGCTCCGAAGGTGACCAGCGGCGGAGCGGGACGGTGGGCCGACTCAGCGGCTCTCGCCCGCCACCCGAGACACGGCGCCTGCTTCGAGCCGCGGGGCGCGGCGCCGGCGCCCATCGGCAGCGCTCGCCCACCGGCGTCACCCCCGAACGCTTCCTGACCACCAGCGCGTACGCGGGACCGCGCGCCTGCGCGTCACCGCCAGCCTGCCCCTTCGCGGGGAACGCGCGTGCCCAGGGCGCGACGAGCACCCACCAGTCCGGTGAGGTCTGCCGTCGCTCCCGGCAGCCGAGCGTCGCTGCGCATCGGAGCGACTGTCCCTCCGCGATGCCACGGGACGACGGCCGGATCGAGGTGCGGTAGTCGTGCCGGGTCCGGAGCTCGACGCTTGCGATCGTGTCCTCGTCGTCGAGGGATACGGCGATCTGGTCTTCTTCGCCGAGGTGCTCAAGTCCATCGGGCTTACCGGCGTCTACATCAAGGAGATGGGCGGGAAGGGCAACCTGAGACGCCCCGCGAGGTCCAGAGATCGGTCCGCCGCCCTGAAGCTCGACACCTTCCTCGGCCCGCCCTTGCTGGCAGCGAAGCGGTCCATCGGTGTCATCGTGGACGCGGACGACGACGCGCCGGGAACGGCGCTCTGGCTGACGGCCGAGCTGGCCCGGATCACCGGGCAGCCGGTGCAGGTCGGCGGGTTCATCGCGGGACCGCCGCGGGTCGGCTGCTTCGTCGTGCCGGCCGCCGACACCCCGGTGAGCTCGAGTCCCTCGTGTGGAGATCCTGGGCCGGCGCCGCGGGCAACTCCCGAGCGAGGGACTGCGTCGAGGCCTACCTCGCGTGCATGAGCGCGGCCGGACACTCGCCCCGCAGCCCGGAAAAGGGGCGGCTCGGCGCGTTGCTCTCCGTGCTCAACGACGACGATCCCCGCCTGGGTCCGTCGGCTCGAGCGCGGGTGATCGACCTCGCCCGCCCCGAGCTCTCCCAGCTCGTAGCGTTCCTGCGCGAGCTATGGGCAAGCCCGAGCTCCCCGGTCGCCCGCGCCCCGTCAAGCGATCGGGCTCCCACGAGCCCCGGGGCCCCTGCAAACGAGAGGCGGCCAGGTCCACACATGAGAGGACGGGGCGACCCTGACCGGGTACGGCTCAGCCGCGAGGGCGCTCGGCGCGGTCGCGCTCGGCGATCGGCTCGAGGCGACCGTGACCCCGGGGGGCCACCCGAGGCCCTCGTCCCAGCCACGACGACCGGAGGACGCCATGACCAGGAAGCTGCTCCTGACGACGACCCTTGCCTGCCTGGCGGCCTGCGCGGCCGACCCCACCGATGGCCCGCTGGGCGGCGCCGAGCCCCGCGCCGACCTCGCGCGAACCGCGAGCGCGCTCGTCTCCGGGTCCATCGCGCCGATCTTCGGATCGAACATGGTGCTGCAGCGGGGCACCCCGGTCCCGGTCTTCGGCACCGCCGAGCCGGGCACGGCCGTCGTGGTCGAGTTCCAGGGCCAGTCCGTCGCCGCGGTGGCGGACGCCGCCGGCCAATGGATGGCCCACCTCGCGGCCATGCCGGCCAGCTCCTCCCCGAGCCCGATGACCGTCACCCTGGGGACGACGAGCCTCACCCTGGCCGACGTCGAGGTGGGCGAGGTCTGGCTCTGCAGCGGGCAGTCGAACATGGGCAAGCCCCTGAGCTTCGCCGACGACAGCGCCCCCTACATCGCCGACGCGCCCAACCACGATCTGCATCTATTCCGCATGACCGCCGGCGACAGTCCCGCCACCACCACCTGGCAGCTCTCCGACGCGACGACGGCCGCCGACTTCTCGGCCGTCTGCTACTGGATGGGCCTCGATCTCACCGAGACGCTGGGCGTTCCCGTGGGGCTGATCCAGGCCACCGTGGACGGGAGCGCCATCTCGGAGTGGCAGCACACGAGCGGCGGCACCGGCGAGGCCTACGACGCCATGGTGGCGCCGCTGCAGCCGTTCGCGATCCGGGGCGTCCTCTGGTACCAGGGTGAGAGCAACGGCGGCGACGTCGAGTACGGCCTCAAGCTGACGAGCCTGATCGGGGAATGGCGCGCCGACTGGGGCCTCGCCACCCTGCCGTTCGGGATCATCCAGCTCCCCGCGACGAAGTGGGTCGCCGCGCGGCTCGCCCAGCTCGAGGTGTCGCAGACGGTGCCGAACACCTACCTCGTCGTCACCAGCGATCTACCCGGCAGCAAGCTCCTGCACCCGACCGCCAAGTACCCCGTCGGCATCCGGAGCAGCATCGGCGCCCGGGGGGCCGTCTACGGCGAGCCCATCGAGTACTCCGGCCCGATCCCGGCACCGACGTCGTACGTCTCCGGTCGAACGGTCGTGGTGCAGTACTCCCATCTGGGCGACGGCCTGATGACGGCCGACGGCCTTCCGCCCGGTCCCTTCCAGATCGCGCCCGTGAGCGGGAAATACGTCACCGCCACCGCCACGCTCGTGGGCGACACCATCGAGGTTACCTCCAGCCGGGTCTCAACGCCGAAGTTCGTCCGGTACGCCTTCAGCGCCGCCGGCAACCTGCGCAACGCGGTCACCATCCCAACCGAGGGCGGCACCCGAACCGTGACCGAGCTGCCGGCGACGCTGGCCCAGATCGATCTACTGTAGCACCGTCGGCCGCGCGACGATCGATCGTCACGACCGGCAACGGCCGTTTCCCCCGAGCTCCGGCGACAGGTACAGCGACTCCACCGTCTCCGTCGCGCGGCCGAGCAGCGTCGCCTGCGAGGAGCGGCCGGCGGGGAGCGCGAGGCGCACCAGGCCGAGCTCGGGGGGCAGCGCGGGGCCGTAGGCGCGGCCGCCGTGGTGGCCGTCGAGGCTCACCATCACCGGCACCCCGCGCGCGCGGAGCCGGCCGAGCTCGGCGATCAGGCGCGGGCGGTCGAGGCCGGCGTGGTAGCGCGGGTCGCGCCGGCCGCTGGTGCCCTGGTAGGGCGGGTCGAGGTAGACCAGATCACCGGGGCGAACGCGCGCGAGCACCGCGGCGTAGTCCTCTGCCGTCACCTCGGCGCGCCCCGCGAGCAGCGCCGCGGCGGCCTCGAGGTTCCTCCGCACCCGGTCGGGGTGCGTCCCGGCGCGGCGGCGGTCCGGCGCCTGGTTGAACTCGCCGCGCGCGTTGAAGCGTACCGCCGCCTTGACCGCCCGCGCCAGCAGGAACAGCAGCTTCGTCGGGTCGCCGTCGCGGTTGAAGGCGCGCCGCACGGCGGCGTAGTGCGCGCCCGGATCCGCGCCCTGGGCGGCCCAGAGCCGCCGGTAGCCATCGGCGACCGCGCCCGGATCGCGGAGGATCGCGCGCCAGAGCGCGGCGAGCGGCGCGAAGCTGTCGTTGAGCCAGACGCGCCGCGCGCGCCCGGCCGCGAGCGCCGCCAGGCTGAGCGCCGCGCTCCCGCAGCAGGGCTCGACGAGCCGCTCGACCTCGGCCGGGAAGCGCGCGAGGATACGGGGCGCCAGGCGCCGCTTGCTCCCCTGGTAAGCGAAAGGCTGGGGGACCGCCGCGCCGGAGCGGGCCGAGGGAGGACGCGCCGGGCTCACGTCGGGGTGTCGGTCTCGAGGTAATCGCGCACGGTCACGGCGCTGGAAACCAGAGCGCGCAGGGCGATCCGGGCGGGCTTCGGGCTCGCCATGGGGCTCACCACCTATCACGACCGCGGCGGCGCGGGGAGGCGACGCGCCGCTCGCCGACGAGCTCGCCCGCCTCCGCGACCAGCGCCGTCCCGGCGTCGAGCCCCGCGCGCACACGCGTCACCAGGGCGCGGACGCGCTCGCCGAGCTCACGCGACCGCTCGACGAGGGAAGCCGGGATCGACAGCGCCTCGAGCGCCTCGCGGCTCACGCGCGGGTGGTGCCCGCCCTCCTGGGCGGCGGCGAGCGCCGCCTGCACCGGCGCCGAGAGCAGGTAGGGCACCAGGGCCGCGGCGTCGAAGCCGCCACGGCCGCGCAGCGCGAAGAGCTCGGGGCTGGCGAGCACCGCGTTGCCGCCGGGCACCCGGGCGAAGAGGGCCGGGTCGACGTAGGCGATCTGCCGGAGGTAGGGGCGCAGCCGCGAGACGATGACGTCCCCGGGCGCGAGGCGCCGCTTCGCGCTGCCGATCGCCGCCGGCGCGACGGGCGCGTGCCACGCGAAGACGAACCCCTCCCGGGCGTGGGTCGTGTCGAGCACCAGAGCGCGAAGCTCCGGCGGCAGGGCCGCGGGCGCGCACAGCTCGCCGGCGCGCTCGGCCACGGCGCCGAGGCGGGCTCCGCCGCGCGCGGCGAGCCGGCGGCGCGGATCGAACCGCTCCGGCGCCAGGGGCAGGCCCGGGCCGAGGTCGGCGACGCGGCGCACGAAGAGCTCGCCCACGACCTAGCCCTCCTCGGCGCGCGCCGCCGCGAGGTGCTCCCGCACCGCCGCGACCGCCTCGCCGAGATCGTGATCGACGGTGGCGCCGTCGGCGCCGAGCCGGAGCCGGCCGCGCGCGTCCTTGCCATCGCGGGCGCTCACGAACATCGCGATCGGCTCGGCGGGGTCCGGCCGCGCCGGGCGCCGCCGCCGGACGCCGATCACGACGCTGGCCTGCTGCGCCGTGTGCGGCAGGAAGGTGTGCCGCCCGAGCGCGAGCACCGCGGCCACGCGCGCGTGCCGGAGCAGCCACTCGCGCACGAACCCCCAGCGCGCCCCGCCGAGCTTGTTGTGCGGCAGCACGATGGCGAAGCGCCCGCCGGGCCGCAGCAGCTCCACGGACCGCTCGAGGAAGAGCACGTCGCGCTCGACGCGGCGCCCGCGCCCCAGCTCGTAGCCGCCCGCGTAAGCGGCGCCCACGTCCCCCGCGAACGGCGGGTTGGTGAGCAGGAGATCGAAGCCGCCGAGGTCTCGCGTCGCCCCGGCCGGGCCTCGCGCGAGGCTGTCGGCGCGGTCGATCAGGGCGGGAGCGCGGCCGAGCGCCGCCATCATCGCGCGGGCCACCCGCACCGCCCGCGGATCGAGGTCGAGGCCCCGAAGCTCGACCCCGGGCGCCGCACGCGCGGCGTGGAAGAGGAACGCCCCGGAGCCGCAGGCCGGATCCACGAGCCGCTCGCCGCCCCGCGGCTCCACCATGCTCACCACCGCCGCGACCACGTACCGGGGCGTGAAATACTGCCCCTTGTGACCCTTGGCCGCCCGCGTCACCAGGTGCTCGAAGATCGCGTCGAGACCGACCAGATCATCGCCGCCGAGCTCCACGCCCGCGAGCAAGCCGGCGATGCGCTCGAGCTCGACCGGGCCGAGGCGCGTGCGCGTGCCGGGCTCGACCAGCCCCGGCCAGCGCCGCGCCGCGCGGCCGAGCCAGCGATCGAGCGCGGCGGGCGTCGCCCCCTCCCCCGCCGCGCCGAGGAACGGCCCGCGCCCGGACGCCTCCTGCGCGAGCTTGGCGACCAAGAGCTTGTACGCCTCCTCGAACGGCTCCTCGCCCGTGTGCGCCGCGAGGAGCTCGTCGAGCCGCGCGGCCAGGGAGCTCCAATCGCCCGGACGGAGGACGTGGCGTCGAGCCATGGTGAGCGGGGCGGGAGCGTACCCCGCGGGGACCCCGGGTCGGTGCCATCCGAAACGGTCACTGTGCCAGCCTGTGCCGCTCGAACCGCGGGTTGACACCCGACCCGGGCCGGCTCGTGAGCGCTTTCTGACGTGATTTCAAGGAATTACCGATGGAAACCGGGGGGCGCGGAGCCGAGCACACGGATTGCTTCCCATGACCCGTCAGCCGATCGTCAACCCGCTAGTGCCCCCATGACCCAGCCCGCCTCCCCGCACACCCTGCGCGCCTTCCTCCAGACTCTGCTCGAGCAACCGGAGCGCGAGCGCCCCCTCTCCTGGCGGCGCTTCCGGCTGGCGGCGGCGGCCCCCGTCGCCATCGGCGCGCTGGTGGCCGGCGCCTGCGGCGGCGACACCGAGGGCGGCGCCGAGGGCGGCGCCGGCGAGGGGGCCTGCTCCGGCGCCGACTGCACCGAGGAGTGCAGCGACGGCCTCGACAACGACGGCGACGGCGCCGTCGACTGCGCCGACTCGACCTGCAACGAGACGGCGCTCTGCGAGACGAGCACCCTCTACGGGATCCCCTACGAGACTGACTGCGACGACGGTGTCGACGAAGACGGCGACGGGCGGCGCGACTGCGCCGACTCGGACTGCGACGACGACGACGCCTGCGGGGCCGGAGCGGGCGGCGCCGCGGGCGCCACCGGCACCGGTGGAGTGACGAACACCGGCGGCACGAGCGGCACGGGCAACGTCATCGGCCTGGGGGGGACCGCCTACGGCATCCCCTACGAGACGTCGTGCGTCGACGGCGTGGACAACGACTACGACGGGCTCACCGACTGCGACGATCCGTTCTGCAGCTCCAACGCGGCGTGCACCGCGGCGAGCGGCGGCGCGGGCGGCTCCGGCGCGGCGCCTCCCACCGGCGGCTCCGGCGCGGACGTGCCGACCGGCGGCTCCGGCGCGACCGCCGGATCGGGCGGCTCCGGCGCGGCCTCCGGCTCCGGTGGCGCGGGTGCGACCGCGGGCTCCGGCGGCGTGGCGGGCTCGGGCGGCATCATCGGGCTCGGCGGGTCCCCCCCGTACGGCATCCCCTACGAGTACAACTGCGAAGATGGCTACGACTCCGACCACGACGGGGCGACGGACTGCGAAGATCCCGACTGCGCCCAAGACGATGTCTGCGAAACCCCCGGCTCCGGCGGTGCCGGCGCTTCGCCCGGCTCGGGCGGCTCGGGTGCGGACCCGTCCACCGGCGGCGCCCCCGCCTACGGCATCCCCAACGAGACGGTCTGCGACGACGGCCTCGACAACGACTACGACGGCGACGCCGACTGCGTCGACGACGACTGCCTCACGAGCGGGCTCTGCACGGCCCCCGCCTACGGGATCCCGATGGAGGACTGCGAAACCGCGGGGGACGAGGACTCCGACGGCGCCGCCGACTGCGCGGACGCCGACTGCTTCAATCACGCCTGGTGCCAGACCGACTACGCCGTCCCGCTCTACGAGTATTCCTGCGACAACGCGGAGGACGACGACGGCGACGAGCTCGTCGACTGCGCCGACGACGACTGCCTCACGAGCTCCCTCTGCGGCGACCGGTACGCCGCGCCGATCGACTGAGCCGGGCGCTCGACGGCGGGTAGCGGCGGCCTGCTCGGCGCGGGGTGCGCCGGGCGCGGCGGCGCGCGATACCGCGTCTGCGCCGCGACGGCCCGCAGCGCCGTGACGCGCGCCCGGCGCCGCCGCCGACCCCCGCGACCGGGCCCGCTACGGGGACACGAAGACGTGGAGGCAGAGGCGGAGGTTCTGGATGCCGAGCCGCTCGAGGCCGACCTCGAAGACGGTGCCCGTGGGGGTCAGCGCGGGGACGTGGATCACCACCGGGCGCTGCCCTGCGAGCCAGCCGGTGGCCCCGCAGGTGGAGCACGCCCGTCCCCACACGAAGCCATCTCCCGCGCAGTATGGACAGCGCTCCTGGACAGGGACGAGGATGGGGACGACGCAGCCGCGCCGGGCCTCGGCGGGGGTGAGGATGACCTGGAGCGCCAGGGCCTCGGCCCGCTCCGACTTGGGCACCGCGACGCCCGTGAAGTTGCGCTCGAACCGGTCGCGCAGCGCCTCGAAGGAGGGCCGGACCCCGTCGGGCTCCCCGATGATGGTGATGGGCTCGCGCCGGAGCGGGGTGCGGGCGATCGCGGTGCGCCCGCGCGCGGGGACGCCCGCCTCCTCGTCGAGCATGCCGTCGTAGGCGAGGCGCCGCTCGGGGTCCGAGAGCACCTCGAACGCCTCGGTGACCTCGCGGAACGCCGGCGCGGAACCGGCGCCCGCCACGTCGGGGTGCAGGCGCCGCGCCCGATCGCGGTACGCGGCGCGGATCCCGAGGGGTGACTCGTCCCGGGGGACGCCGAGTACGGTGTAGTAACTTCGCCGGATCATCCTGGGGCTCTCCCGGGCCCCGGCGCGGCCTGCCGCGCCGCGGGGTGAGCTCGTGGTCCCACCCTCCCGCGCTCTCGAGCGACCGCGCCGGGGCCTCGTCGGCTAGTGGATGGGGACCTTGCGCGCGCCGCTACCGGCGTCGGTCTTGGGGAGCGTGACCTTGAGCACGCCGTCGGTGAACACCGCGTCCACGCGATCCCGATCGACGTCACCCGGCAGGGGGATCGAGCGGTGGAAGGAGCCGTAGGCGCGCTCCACCCGGTAGCAGCCACTCTCGCTGGAGGAGGACTCCACGCGCTTCTCCCCGCTGATGGTGAGCACCCCCTCCGCGACCGACAGGACGATCTCGTCCCGGGTCATGCCGGGGAGCTCCGCGGTCACCTCCAGGGCCGCGCCGCGATCCACCACGTCGACGCGGGGCAGGAACCGCCCCGGGCTATGGTCGCCGAACCAGCGCCCGAGCGCGCCCAGCCCGGCGAAGGGATCGAGGAAGTAAGGCTCGTCGAACAGCTGCTGGAACGCGCGGAGCGGCTCCATCGGCCAGGCGATACCCCGCGCCGGGACGCCGGTAGCGGGAGCTGCGGGCGGTCCGGAGGACTCCGACTCTGCTGCGGCGCGCTTGCGGTCGAACTTGAACGGTAACCATTTGGCCAGGCTCATGTTCCACCTCCGATCAACACCTCGAGCCCCGTGCCCGCCGCGGGCCGCCGTGACGACGCGAAGCCTTCCGGAGCCAGCGAACGACAGCGCCGGGGAAGCGCCGCGCAATCTGCGCCCGCTCCGCGACGGATCAAGGGGGTGACGGCGCCCGCGGCGCCCGGGATGCGCCGCGCTGGCGAACCACGCGATCCGGCGGTGAGTCGTCGCGGCCGAGCTCCCGCGCCCCTGACCGGCGGTCCGGCTCCCGTCCCGCACCGTTGGCCGCGCCGGACGACGGTGGGGTGCGCCGACCGCGTGTGCCCCGAGGCGCGCGCGACCGTCGGGAGGGCACGCCGCTCGAACCCGTGCCGTGGACCCGAGCCGGGCGTCCCCGGCGGGTTCCCGCGGGGCTGCGAGCGCCGCCGCCTGACCTCGCGGTACCCGCCCGCGGCGCGCTGTGCGACACAGGAGCGGCGCACCGCGCCGGAGCCCTGCTTGTCCACCGTCCCCCTGCTCGACGAGCTCGCGGTGATCGCGGCCATCGCGGTCGCCGTCACCGTGGTCCTCTCGCGGCTACGTCTGCCCACGGTCGCTGGGCTGCTCGCCGCGGGGGCGCTCCTCGGGCCCTTCGGCTTCGGGCTCGTGCACTCGGTGGAGGGGATCGAGGTGCTCGCCGAGGTGGGCGTCGTGCTCCTGATGTTCACCATCGGGCTCGAGTTCTCGCTGGCGCGGCTGCGTGCCGTCTTCCAGCGGGTCGCCGTCGGGGGCCTGTTGCAGGGCGGGCTCACCACCGCGGCCGTCGCCGCCGTCGCCCTGGGCGCGGGGCTGGCCCTGCCGCAGGCCGTCACGCTGGGGTTCGTCTTCGCCCTCTCGAGCACCGCGATCGTGCTGCGCGCGCTCACCGATCGCGGCGAGATCGACGCGCCGCACGGCCGGTTCATCCTCGGCACGCTGGTGTTCCAGGACCTCTGCGTGATCCCCATGGTGATGGTGATCCCGCTGCTCCGCGTCGGGGCCGCGGCCGAGAACGTCGCGCTGCAGATCGTGTTCGCCGTCGTCAAGGCCACCGCGGTGGTGCTGGCGACGATCCTGGCCGCGCGGGTGCTGGTGCCGCGCGCGCTCGGCTGGGTCGACGCGAGCCGGAGCCGCGAGGTCTTCCTGCTCGCCATCCTCGCGCTCTGCATCGGGACGGCCTGGCTCACCGCGAGCGCGGGGCTGTCGCTGGCGCTCGGCGCCCTGCTCGGCGGCATGGTCGTCGCCGACACCGAATACGGCCACCGGGCGATGGGGGACATCCTGCCCCTCCGGGACGCCTTCGTGAGCGCGTTCTTCATCTCGCTCGGCATGCTGTTCGACGTCCGGGTCGTGGCCGCGGCCCCGGTGGAGGTCGCGGCGCTCACGGTCGGCTTCGTCGCCGGCAAGGGCGTGCTGGCGCCGGTGGCGGCGCTGTCGATGCGGTTCCCGGCGCGCGTCGCCTGGCTGGCCGGGGTCGGTCTGGCGCAGTTCAGCGAGTTCGGCTTCGTCCTGGTGCGGCTGGCGGAGGACGAGGGCGTGCTCGATGCGGCGCGGACGGGGCCGCTCCTGGCGGCGGGTATCGTGAGCATGTTCCTGACCCCGCTCCTGGTCGGGATCGCGCCGCGCATCACCGCGGGCGAGCGGCTCCTCGCCCCGCTCGAGCGCCTGATCGGGGGCCGGGGCAGCGACGAGGCCGCCGAGGAGGCGGCGGACCTCGCCGGGCACGTCGTGATCGTGGGCTTCGGCCTGGCCGGGCGCTTCGCGGCGCGCGCGCTCGCGGCCGGCGGCGTCCCCTTCCTGGTGCTGGAGCTGAACGCCGACAACGTGCGGCGAGGGAAGGCCGCCGCTCTGCCGGTCTACTACGGCGACGCCACCAGCCTGGAGGCCCTCGGCCACGCCCGCCTCCACCGGGCTCGCCTCCTGGTCGTGCTCATCAACGATCCGCAGGCCGCGAAGCGAGTGACGGACACGGCGCGACGAGTGGCGCCCCACGTCCCCGTCCTGATCCGCACCCGCTACCTGGCGGAGCGCGAGGCCCTGCTCCGGGTCGGAGCCCACGACGTGGTCGCCGAGGAGGTCGAGAGCGCGGTGGAGGTGATCGCCCGCATGCTGCGCCGGCTGGAGACGCCCCGGAACATCATCAACGACCGCCTGCGCTGCGTGCGCACCGAGACGCAGACGAGCGAGCGCAAGCTCACCCTGCCGCGCGCGGCGCTCCCCGACGTCCGCGGCCTCGACGAGTTGAAGATCGAGACAGCGCAGGGCCAGCCCGGGAGCCCGCTGGACGGACGCTCGCTGGTCGAGGCGAAGCTCCGCAGCGCCACCGGGGCGCTGGTAGTGGGGATCCGACGGGGGGACGCGCTGCTCGAGCGCCCCGATCCGACGCTGCCGCGCCAGGCGGGCGACATCGCGTATCTGGTCGGCACCGCGGCCGCCATCCACCGCGCCCTGCACCGCTTCGATCCCCCCGGCTCTACGCCGCCCCCGCCCGAGGATCTGGAGACGCCGCTCATCGCCGTGGAGGCGACGCCGGGGCGCGACCGCGGGTGAACGGCGCCGTCGTCGCGCCGCGCCCGTCCCCGCCGCTCACCTGCCCCGAAAGGTGAGACGGGGGCTGGCTCCCGGCACCACCGTCTCGCGAGCGATCGCGAACGGGAGCTCGACCGAGCGCCAGGATCCGTGCGGGAGGGTGGCTCTCAGGAAGCAATGGGCGCTCCCCTCCCCGACCAGGGAGCCGCTCACCTCGGCAGACTCCCGGAGCCAGACCGCCCGCGCCCGGGCCACGTCCACGACCTGCTCCGTCACGGTGTCCCACCCCACCTCGAGCAACGGCGACAGGAGCTGCTCCTCGCGCTTCGCGCAGAGGCTCGCCACCCGCACCGGCGGCTCGTCCCAGCGCTCGTACTGGCGCACGGCGAACACCCAGAGCCCCGCGCCGGTGGCGGCGGCGACGACGCGGGCCGCGGGGCTGCCGAGCAGGGCGGCGACCGCCCAGTAGGCGTGAGCCGAGCCGCGCAGCCGCGCGACGCAGCGCTCGATCCAGGGGGGCTCATGGGCCAGAAACTCCGTCCAGTACGGTCGGAGGGTGTTCTTGAGGCTCCCCACCTCGTGCAGAGCGCCCACCAGGTCGATCTGGCGATCGACGTCGTCGAGTGCGCGCGAGAGGTGGTCGGCCGCCGCGGCCACCGCGAAGTGACCCTTCGACATCGCGGCCCCACCGAGCCTGGTGAGCTTCTGCAGGAGCTGGCTGGCCATGGATGCGACCACCCGGCACCCCCTAGCCTAGAGGGCGGGCCCGCCGCCGTCGACTTGCACGCGGCCCGCGAGGTGCGACCATGCCGCCGATGCGAGCCCCCGGACCCGCCCTCTCCCGCCCGCGCCCCACCCCCGGTGCCGCCTTCGGCGCGCCACTCGCGCTGCTGCTCGCCTGCAGCGCCTGCGCGGCCTGCCGGGAGCAGGCGGCCCCCCCCGGGCCGCCCGCGGCGGCGGTGGCGCCCGCGACGACGGCCGCGCCGCCGACCCCGATCGCGCCGCTCGCCGCCGTCCCCACCGTGCCGCCTCCGGTCCCGCCCCCGCCGCCGGGCGCCCGGGTAGATGACGAGCAGAACACCATCGAGGTGTTCGCGCGCGTGGCCCCCTCCACGGTGTTCGTGACCCAGAAGCGGATGGTCATCGACTACTTTCGCCGCCGCGCGGTGGAGCTCGAGTCGGGCTCGGGCTCCGGCTTCGTTTGGGACCAGCAGGGCCACGTCGTCACCAACTGGCACGTGATCCAGGGCGCCCGGTCGCTGCCCGTCACCCTGCGCAACCGTGAGACGTTCCCGGCGGCGGTGGTGGGCGCCGAGCCGCGCAAGGACATCGCCGTGCTGCGCATCCAGGCGCCGGCCGGCACGCTGGTGCCCGTCGTCCTCCCGCCCGAGGAGGCGCGGGTCGAGGTGGGCCAGAAGGCCATCGCGATCGGCAACCCGTTCGGACTCGATCACACCCTGACCACCGGCGTGGTGAGCGCGCTCGGGCGCGAGGTGGAGGGCGCCGGCGGGGTCACCATCCGCGGCATGGTGCAGACCGACGCGGCGATCAACCCCGGCAACTCGGGCGGGCCGCTACTGGACAGCTCCGGTCGCTTGATGGGGATGAACACCATGATCTACTCGCGGAGCGGAGCCTGGGCGGGGATCGGCTTCGCTGTCCCGGTGGAGATCGTGCGCCGGGTGGTCCCGCAGCTCATCCAGTTCGGGCGCGTGCAGGAGGTGGGGCTCGGCCTCGTCATCGATCCGGCCGGGCGCCTCGAGCGCGCGGCGGGGGTGCGCGGGGTGGCGGTGATCGTGGTGCCTCCCGGCAGCCTCGCCGAGAAAGCCGGCGTCCGCGGCATCGCGGAGACGCCGAACGGTTTCCTGCTCGGCGACGTCGTCGTCGCGGTGAGCGGCGAGCGGATCGAGGACTACGACGACCTGTACAACTACCTCGACGGCCACCGCCCGGGTGAGCGGGTGAAGGTCACGCTCTTCCGGGACAACCGCACCCGCGAGGTGGAGCTCGAGCTCGTCCTCGCGGAGTGAGCGGTCACCGGCGGGTCAGGCCTCGGTCGGCCCGGGCTCGCCGGGGCCGCCGGCGCCCCCCTGGAAGGACTGCAGCGCGAGGTAGCTGACGCCGAAGCGATCGACGTTGTCCGCCTGCTTGTCGAACAGGTCGTAGTGCCGCTCCTCGTCGGTCACCAGCCGCTCGAAGATCTGCTTGGTCGCCGAGTCGGCGTTCCTGGCGCACTCGAGGGCCGCCTGGTTGTAGTCGAAGCCGCTCTGCTCCTCCATGCTCCGGGCGCAGGCCAGGATCGCCTTCGGCTCCGTGATCCGCTCCACGCTGCCGGCGGGCACCATGTTCACGTCGCCCTTGAGGAAGAGGATCCGCTCGGCCAAGAGCTCCACGTGCCCCATCTCCTCGATGGCGACGCGGCGAAAGAGCTGGGAGAGCGGCCCGAACCCCTGATCGTCGAGGTGGAAGTGGAAGTACATGTACTGATGCACGGCGTGGAGCTCGTCGGCCACGGCCTGGTTCAGCAGGCGGATGCTGTCGTCACGCTTCATGGGGGCACCTTCCGTGGGGGGGACCGGGACGCTAACACGGCGGGAGTCGGGTTCAACCGCGCGCGCCGCCGCGCCCCGCGCCCGTGGCCGCGGCGGGTTTCCGGGCGGTTTCGCGGCGCGCGCGGGCGGGCGCCGGCCCGCGGCCGTGCTAGCCTGGCGCGCCGGGCGCTCGCCGCCCAGGACGCCATGATAACCCTCGTCGACTACGGCGCCGGCAACGTCCGCAGCGTGATCAACGCCCTCGAGCGGGTCGGCGAGACGGTGACCGTGGCGCGGGCGCCGGCCGACATCGCGGCAGCCGCGCGGCTCGTGTTCCCGGGCGTCGGCAGCTTCGGCAGCATGATGCAGGCGCTCGACGCGCGCGGCTTCACGGCGCCGCTGCGGGCCTACCTCGCCGCCGGCCGGCCCTTCCTCGGGATCTGCCTGGGGCTACAGGCGCTCTTCGAAGGGAGCGAGGAGGCGCCGGGCGTCCCCGGGCTCGGGATCCTGCCGGGTTTCGTGCGTCGCTTCACGGGTGATCTCCGCGTCCCGCACATCGGGTGGAACGGGCTGCGCGCGCAGCAGCCCTCGCCGATCCTCGCCGGTCTGCGCGGCGACGAGCCGGTGTACTTCGTGCACTCGTACCACGTCGTCCCCCGCGATCCCTCGCTCATCCTCACCCTGACCGACTACGGGGCGCCCTTCGTCAGCAGCGTCCAGCGCGGCGCGCTGGTCGCGACCCAGTTTCACCCGGAGAAGAGCGGCGAGGTCGGCCTCGCCATGCTGCGTGGCTTCCTCGACCGCGGCGCTGCGCCCGCGCTCCCGCCCGCGCCGCCGGCGCCGACCCGCCTCACCAAACGCGTCATCGCCTGCCTCGACGTGCGCGCGAACGACGCGGGCGAGCTCGTCGTCACCAAGGGCGACCAGTACGACGTCCGCGAGGCAGGAGAGGTCCGCAACCTCGGTGATCCGGTCGAACTTGCCCGTCGCTACTACGAGGAGGGCGCCGACGAGATCACGTTCCTCAACATCACCGGGTTCCGGCAGCCGCCCCTCGAGGACCTGCCGATGCTCGACGTCCTGCGCCGGACTTCCCGCGACGTCTTCGTCCCGCTCACCATCGGCGGCGGCATCCGCCCCACGATCGACGCCGCCGGCCACCAGCGATCGGCGCTCGAGGTCGCGGGGGAGTACTTCCGCTCTGGCGCCGACAAGGTGTCGATCGGCAGCGACGCAGTGGCCATCGCGGAGGCCTACCTCGCCTCCGGGATCGCGACCGGCGCGAGCGCCATCGAGCAGATCGCGAGCGCCTACGGGAGCCAGGCCGTGGTCGTCTCCGTCGATCCGCGGCGCCGGTACGTGGCGCGCCCGGAGGACGCGCCTCCGCGGGTGCGGGTGCTGCCGACTTCACGGCCGGGCCCGCACGGCGAACGCCAGTGCTGGTACGAGTGCACGGTGCGCGGTGGCCGCGAGGGCCGTCCGGTCGACGCCGTCACCCTCGCGACCGTGTGCGAGCGGCTCGGCGCCGGCGAGATCCTGCTCAACTGCATCGATCGCGACGGCACCAGCGCCGGCTTCGACCTCGAGCTCGTGGCCGCGGTGCGCGGCGCGGTTTCGATCCCCGTGATCGCGTCCAGCGGCGCGGGCGCGGTCGAGCATTTCTCGGAGGTGTTCGCCGCCACCGACGTCGAGGCCGCCCTCGCCGCGGGGATCTTCCACCGCCAGGAGGTGCCGATCGGGGCGGTGAAGGCCCACCTGGCGGGCCGCGTCCCCGTACGTCCGGCTCGCCGCTGACCCCCGCCCGGCGCCCTGGCCGCGCGCGGGCGCCGAACCGTCGAGCCCGGAGACGCGAAACCGCGGCAGGGGCACCCCGCCGCGGCCCGCGTGGCGCTCACCCGAGACGAGCTCAGCCGAGCAGACAGGTCATGTACGCGTCGTTCTCGTCCGTGCAGACGTCGACGGAGTAGGCCGTCTGGAACCCCACGGTTTCGTCGCAGACCCAGTCCTCCTCCGAGGTCCCGGCGAGGCACGCGACCTCGGCCGCGTACTCGGCGGCGCAAGGCCCGGTCCCCCACTCGAGGCAGTCAACCACGCATTCCTCCTCGGACCACTCGTCGGGGCAGCCGACGGCCTGGATGACCGCGCACTTGGCCGCGCAGTCCGCCTCGAGCGGGCTCGGACCGGCACCGCCGGCGCCACCCTGGGCTACCGGAGCACCCGCCGCGCCGCCCTCGACCACCGGCGCGCCCGCCGCGCCACCGACCACCACCGGCGCGCCCGCGGCACCGCCCTCGACCACCGGCGCGCCTGCCGCGCCGCCGACCACCACCGGCGCGCCTGCCGCGCCGCCGACCACCACCGGGGCGCCCGCCGCGCCGCCAACCACCGTGCCGCCGGTCTCGACGGGGGCCTCCCCCGCCGTGCCACCGGTTTCCACGGGGGCCTCCCCCGCCGTGCCGCCGGTCTGCACGGGGGCCTCGCCCGCCATGCCGCCGGTCTCGACCGCGGACTCGCCGCCCGCACCGCCGCCGGCCGCGCCGCCCTCGTCCGCGACGATGGGGTCGTTGTCGTCATCGTCGTTGCAGCCGGCGGCGCCCGCGAGCGCCAGACAGGAAGCGAAGCAGAAAGCCATTGCCCTTCTCATAGCCATCGATCCTCCAGGAAGCAGGTATACCCCTGAGGGATCCCCCCAAATTTTCGGCGAATCTGCGTTTCGAGGGAAGAAGG
>CAYVRP010000050.1:0-49356 GCA_964454025.1 uncultured Polyangiaceae bacterium
CCGCCGCCGCTGCGGCGCGCGCTCCGCGGCGCCCCCGCCCGGGGCCGCGCCCGCCCGCGGCGGCGGCCGGCGGGGCGCCGGCGCGGACGGCGCCCCGCAGCCTAGCAGCGGGCGAATCCCGCCGTCGCGGCCGTGCGATTGCCGGGCTCCTCGGGCGCGGTATGCTGCGCCTCACGGTGCGGGGCGCCGGGGCGGCGGATGGAAGCGGACGACGGCAGCCGCGGACGGGAGGAGGCGCGCCGGTCGGCGCCCGCCGACAGCGCGGGGCGGGCGGCTCCGTCGCCGCCCGGACCCGCGGTGGACCGCGCGACGCCAGCCGGATCCTCGCTCGAGTACTCCTTCGGCGACGCCGCTGGCCCGCCACCGGCGCCGCCCTCGGGATCGATCGCGCTGCCGGCGATGGTCGGGCCGGCGCCGCCGTCACGCCCGGGCCGTGAGCTCGTCCCGGAGACGCTGCCGACCCTGCCCCACGCGGGGGGCACGCTCGTACTCGGGCCGGGTCCCTCGGCGCCGGATCGCTCCCTGACGCGCCCCCGCGCCACTGGCACGCTGCCGCTGGAGGTCGAGCCCGGCGCCGCGGTTGCGCCCGCGTCCGACACCGGTCCTGGCGGCACGTGCGCGCTCTCTCCCGGGGCCACCGACAGCGGCCCGCCGCCGCGCCGATCCAGCGGCTTCGCCGCGAACGAGGCGCCCACGCTGGAGACGTGCTTCGCGCCGGAGGAGGCGGCGCTCACGCTCGAGCACGTCGGGCGCTACGCCTGGCTGGAGGGGCTCGGCGCGGGCGGGGTCGGGCGCGTCAGCGTGGTGTTCGATCGGCACCTCGAGCGCGAGATCGCCGTCAAGGAGCTCCACCCCGGCCTGACGGGGACCGCCGCCGGGCGTAGCGCCGGCGGCTCACGCACGCCCGCGGAGCGGCGCTTCGTGAACGAGGCACGGATCACCGGGCAGCTCGAGCACCCGGCGATCGTTCCGGTGTACGAGCTCGGTCGGCGCCATGACGGCACGCTCTACTACACGATGCGGCGGGTGCGGGGCCGCACCCTCGGCGAGGCGCTGGCGGGCCGCGATTTCGCCGGTCGTCTCGAGCTTCTCCCGCAGGTGCTGGCCGTCTGCAACGCGGTCGCCTTCGCACACGCGCGGGGGGTCGTGCACCGGGACCTCAAGCCCGAGAACGTGATGATCGGCGACTACGGCGAGACCGTCGTGCTCGACTGGGGGTTGGCCAAGCGCCGCGAGGGCGAGGACCTCCTGGGCGGGGTGCTCGCCGCGGAGCTCGGCCGCCTGCGCGGCGAGCCCGGGCAGCAGACGGTCGCGGGTGTCCCGCTCGGCACGCCGGCCTACATGTCGCCCGAGCAGGCGAGCGGTGACCTCGACCAGATCGACGAGCGTTCGGACGTCTACTCGCTCGGCGCCCTGCTCTACGAGGTCGTGGTCGGCGCGCCTCCGTTCCAGGGCGGCGACGCCTGGGAGATCGTGCGCGCCGTGCTGGCCGGGCCCTCGCCGTCACCGCGCGCGCGTGAGCCGCGGTGCCCGCGCGAGCTCGCCGCCATCGTCGAACGTGCCCTGGCCCGGGAGCGGGCGGCGCGTTACCCCGACGCGCGGGCACTGGCCGGCGATCTCTCGGCCTTCCTCACCGGGGGGCTGGTCGGCGCGCACCGGTACGGCTGGTTCGAGCTCGGGCGGCGCTGGGTGCGGCGGCACGCCGCCGCGCTGGCCGCGGTGGCGGCGCTGCTCGCGGTGGGCGCCGGCGCCTGGTGGTACCGGGGGCTCACCCAGGCGCGGGCCGCGGCGGCGGAGGAGGCGGCGCGCGTCACCGCGGTGGTGGCGGCGGCGGACGCGCTCCTCGCGGAGGTCGCGGCCGGTGGGGCGGGCGAGAACTGGCTCGACGTCTACGCCTTCAAGCTGGTGGCGCTGCGCGAGCCGGCCGTGGAGGCGCGGCTCCGCGACGCGCTCGCGCACCCGGGCGACGACGTCCGGCGCCTGGCCGCGCGCGCGCTCGGCGGCCTGCGGAGCCGGGCTTCGGTGGACGCGCTCGTCGCCCGCCTCGGCGCGGAGGGTGAGCGCTCGCCCGAGGTGGTGGTCGAGCTCGTGAACGCCCTCGGCGTCATCGGCGATCCGCGCGCCGAGGGACCGGTCGCGCGCGCCCGCTTCGCGGCGGGGCAAGGGAGCCCCGTCTGGCGGCGCACGGAGCTCGCCTACCGTATGATCCCGCTGCCGCCCCTGCCGGCCGACGGCGCCGGGGTCGGCTTCGACGCGCTCCTCGAGCGGGGCCGGGCGCTGGACAACAAGGGGGACCACGCCGCGGCGGTGGCGGTGTACTCGCGCGCCCTGGAGCTCGAGCCGCGATCGGCGGCGGCCCTGCACGACCGCGCGCTGGCCCGGCGCGCGCTGCACGATCTCGAGGGCGCGCTCGCCGACTACGATCGCGCCCTCGCGCTCACGCCCGGCGACGTGCGGACGCTCAACAATCGCGCCCTGGTGAGGAAGGCGCTCGACGATCACGCGGGCGCGCTCGCGGACTACGACCGCGTCATCAAGGAGGGATCGCTCGGCGCGCTCCCGCTGCGCAACCGGGCGCGGGCGCGGGTCTACGTCGGAGATTACGCCGGCGCGCTCGCCGACGCCGAGGCCGCCCTGCGCCTCGAGCCCGGGAGCGCGGTCGGGCACAGCGCGCTCGCCAGCGTCCACCTGAGCCGCAACAACTGGGAGCAGACCCAGGCCGCGCTCGATCGCGCGCTCGCCATCGACCCGGGCGACCCGTACGCGCTCACGCTTCGGGCCACCGTGGCGCATGCGCGCGGCGACCTGGCGGCGGCCCGGAGCGACCTCGATCGCGTCCTGGCGGCGGACCCGGAGCATGCTCGCGCCGCGCCTCACCGGGCGCTGCTCGCGCTCGGCGACGGGGACGTCGCGACGGCCCGGCGCCTGCTCGACCGCGCGGTCCAGGGGCACCCCGAGGACGCCACCCTGCGCGCGACCCGCGCGGTGCTGCTCGCGCCGTCGCTGCGCGACCCGACCGCGACCCTGCGCGATCTCGACGCCGCGCTCGCGCGAGAAGGGGACCCCGGGGCGCGCGCCGAGCTGCGGGCGCTGCGCGCCGGGCTCGAGCTCGAGGCCGGGCGCGCGGACGCTGCGCGCGCGACGCTCGCGGGGCTCCCGGCCGGGCCCGGGGGGCGCTACTCCGCCGTGCTCCGCGCGCTCGCCCGCGGCGAAACCCCGCTCGATGCGGCGATCGAGCAGGCGCGGGTACCGGAGCGCGCTTGCGTCGCCGTGCTGGGCGCGGGGCTGCGCGCGGAGCTCGCGCCTGCCCCCGCGGCGGCCCGCGACGCCTACGCGCGCGTGCCGGGGCTCGCCCGGCCGGCGGACCCCTCGTGCGCGCTCGCGGGGCGGCGGTCGGCGGCCTTCCCGCCGGCGCCGTGAGGGAGCACAGAGCGACGGAGGACCCGCGCGCATCCAGGGGGTGAGCGATCTCCACCTCGAGCTGCGCGCCGACGGGAGCGCTGCGTTCTTCGCGGCGCTCGATCCGACCCGGGCCGACGTGCTCGTGCTCGCGGGCGACATGCCGGTCGGGGAGGATCTGCCGGCCGCCCTCGGGCGGCTCTGCCGGCGCTTCTCCGGTGTCGAGATCGCGTACGTGCACGGCAACCAAGCGCCATGCGGCTGCAATCCTGCGGTCCGGGAGCGGCGCACCCGCGAGGCGGAGCGCCGGCACCAGAACCTCCACTGGCTCGAGCGCCGTGCGGCCACGCTCGGCGGCCGAGCGCTTTGTCGGCGCGACGCTCTGGTTCTCGCCCGACGCCACGGCTGCCCCTCGTCGCGGGGACAGGCGCGACTTCACCGAGATCCGCGGCGTCGAGCCCGGGGTGGACGAGGTGCACGCCAGCACCGCGTGGTGGCTCCGCGCGCCGGTGCGGGCGGGCGACGTGGTGGTGCCCCACCCTCTGCCGACCCGGCGGGCGATCACGCCCGAGTACCGGGGGCACCCCCGCAATCCCTTCTTCGTGCACGGCCTCGACGCGCTCATCCTCGCCGCGCGCCCCGCCCTCTGGTGCTTCGGCCACAAGCATAGCCCCTTCGCGGCGCTCGTCGGCGAAACCCTCCTCGTCGCCAAGCCTTCGGGTACCTCGGCTCCGCGCAGAACGAGCGCTTCGCCGCGCGGTTGTTCGTCGCGCCGTGACGGCCGGGGAAGGGGGCGAGCGTCGCGCCGCCGACCGCGCTACCCTCCGCGCGTGGCCGACGAGTCGCCGAAGCCCGTGTCCGGATCGCACACCGAGCTCCACCAGCTCATGCTCCCCGAACACGCGAACCCGTTCGGGCACGTTCACGGCGGGGTGGTGCTGCGGCTCGTGGACGAGACGGCGGCGATCAGCGCGATGCGCCACGCGCGGCGACCGTGCGTCACGGTGGCGGTCGACTCGGTCACGTTCGTCTCGCCGGTGCACGTCGGGCAGCTCCTCTGCTGCCATGCGGAGGTGACCGCGGTGGGGATCACCTCGCTCGAGGTCGAGGTCCACGTCACCGCGGAGGATCTCACGACCGGTGCGGTGACCCACACCAACGCTGCCCACCTGGTCTACGTCGCGCTGGGGGAAGACGGCCGTCCCACGCCGGTGCCCCCGGTCCGCTGCGAAACCGTCGCCGAGCAGGAGCGCGCGCGCGCCGCGGCGGAGCGCCGGGAGGCGCGCCTGGCGCGGCGCCCGCGGCGGGCTTGAACGCCCGCGTTTCCGACCACGAGGGATGATTACACGGGAAACGGTCGGCTCGGGGCGCTGGACCTCCCGGGGTTCCGTTTCCCTATGCACTCTGGCCTTGCGGCGGCCTGCCCTCGAGGCGAAGAGGGTACTGACGGTAGGGGTCGCTGGGTGAATACCGCATGAACCTGCGAGCACTGCCGCTCTCTCAGATCTGGTCACTCATCGCTTTGTTGGTCATCGTCGGCTGCTTGCCGGCGGACGAGAGCGCCCCGTCGGGCTCGGGCGCGGGGGGGGCCGGCACGAGCGCTTGCCCTGTGGGGCTGTCGCTCTGCGGCGCCGCCTGCGTCAACCTCCAGCAGGATCCGTCGAATTGCGGCGCTTGCGGCGTCGGGTGCGGCGCCGGCAGGAGCTGCGTCGGGGGCGTCTGCGGTTGCCCGGCGGGGACGTCGCTCTGCGGCGCGGCCTGTGTCGACGTGACCCAGGACGCGACCAACTGCGGTGCCTGCGGGACCGCCTGTCCGCCCGGTGCGGCCTGCCAGCTCGGACAGTGCGCCTGCGCGAGCGGCCTCCACGCCTGTGGCTCGGCCTGCGTGGACCTCGCGCAGGACCCTGCGAACTGCGGCGCCTGCGGGGTCGTGTGCCGCGGCGGGGCCACGTGTCAGGCCGGCGCCTGCGCCTGCCCGGTGGGGCTCACGAGCTGCGCCACGGGCTGCGTGGATCTGAGCCAGGACGCGACCAACTGCGGACTGTGCGGCCTCGTGTGCGGCGCGGGGGCCTCGTGCCAGGGGGGGCAGTGCCAGTGCCAGGCGGGGCTCACCGACTGCAACGGCGTCTGCGTGGACCTCATGGGCGACGGCGCCAACTGCGGTGCCTGCGGCAACGCGTGCGCCGTGGTCTGCTCGGCGGGCACCTGCGCCGCGGCCTGCGCTGCCGGCACCACGCAGTGCGGCAATAGCTGCGTCGACACCCGCTCGGACCCGGCGAACTGCGGCGGCTGCGGCGTCGCCTGTGGCGCCGGGCAGGCCTGCTCCAACGGGTCCTGCGGTTGCCCGGCAGGCACCACGCTGTGCGATGGGGCCTGCGTGAGCACGGCCACCGACCACGCCAACTGTGGCGCTTGCGGCAACGCTTGCATCGGCGGGCAAGCGTGCACGAACGGGTCCTGCGGCTGCCCGGCGGGCACCACGCTGTGCGACGGTGCCTGCGTCAACACCAGCAGCGATTCGGCCAACTGCGGCGGCTGCGGCGGCGCCTGCACCGGCGGCCAGGCCTGCAGCGCCGGCGCCTGCGGCTGCTCCGCAGGGACGACGCTCTGCGGGGCCGCCTGCGTCAACACCGCGACCAGCAGCGCCCACTGTGGCGTCTGCGACCACGCCTGCGGCGCCGGGCAGACCTGTCAGGGGGGCAGCTGCACCTGCCCCGCGGGGCAGACCGCCTGCGGCAACACCTGCACCACCACCGCGACCGATCCGGCCAACTGCGGCACCTGCGGCCACGTCTGCGGCGCCGGGCAGACCTGCCAGAACGGCGGCTGCGTCGGCGGCGGCACCGGGGGCACCGGGGGCGGCGGGGGCACCGGCGGCGGCGGCGGCACCTCCTCCTGCCCGGACGTGACCTTCACCATCAGCTCCACCGTCAGCAGCACCATCGCTTCGGTGGCGACGGTGACCTGGTCGGTCAACGTCCCCATCACGGCCGCCCACATCGACTTCGGGCGCACCGCGGGGAGCTGGGAGTACACCGCGCCGGTGCCCTCGCCGAGCCAGAGCAACAACCAGACGCTCTTGCTCGGCATGAAGCCGAAGACCACGTACTCGTATCAGGTGGTGGTCGAGCGGAGCGGCGGCTCCTGCACCAGCGCCGTGCAGACGGTCACCACCGGGGACAAGCGCAACGGGCTGCCCACCTTCACCCTCGAGACGCCGAACGCGAGCGCCGTCTCCCCCGGCTTCACCGTCGCTTGCGTCTTCGGGATGAGCATGTGGGGCGGCGGCGAGGGGAGCTGGACCTTCATCCTGGATCAGGACGGGGAGCACGTCTGGTGGTACCAGGGCTCGGGCGGCGGCGACTGCGTCCGCGCGACCATGTCCTACGACGGCCAGTACATGTGGATGGCCAACGGGAACGTCCCGGGACCGACGAACGGCACGCTGACGCGGGTGAAGATGGACGGCACCGGCGAGGAGAGCTTCACCGTCCCCAACCGCCACCACGACATCGCCGTGCTGCCGGACGAGAACGTCGTCTACATGGAATACAAGGACGGCAACGGCAACGGCTGCGACGTGATCAAGGAGCTGAACCCCGCCACCAAGGCCTCGACGCTGATCTACGACGTGAACCAGGCCAACCCCGGGTTCTCTGGCCAGTGCCACTCCAACGCGATCAACTGGTGGCCCGAGCAGAACCTCTACACGCTCTCGGTGATGTACTGGAACTCGATCATCGCCTTCAGCCGGCAGGGGTCGCTCGCCTGGGCCTTCGGCGGGAGCATCTCGGACTGGTCCGGGGCGAGCTGGAGCCGCCAGCACCAGCACCACCTGCTCAGCGCCTCGTCCATCCTGCTCTTCAACAACGACGGGGTGAGCAACAACGGCTCGAGCGTGCTCGAGTACACCATGAGCGGCAGCTCGGCGACGCGCACCTGGGATTTCTCGAGCGGCGCCAGCACCCAGTCGATGGGCGACGTCAAGCGCCTGCCCAACGGCAACACGCTCATCACCTACTCCAACCAGGGCGTGATCCTGGAGGTGAACGGCTCCAAGCAGACCGTGCGCAAGATCACCGCCGGCGGCGGGACCGGCCTCGGCTACTCGCAGCGCCGCGCGACCCTCTACGGTCCGCCGCCTCCGTATCAGGACTGACGCGCCGGGAGGGAGCCCGTGATCCTCCCGCCGCGGACCTGCGGGCAGTCACCCCGCCTCGGCCAGCCAGGCCTGGGCGGAGGCGCCGAGCCTGGTTCCGGCGTCAGGACTCGGATGGGAGCGCCCGACGGGGCCGACGTGGCGGGCGCGGCGGCGGCAGCGAAGGACTGCGCGCTACTGGCAGCGGCCCGCGACGCAGGGGGAGCTCGTCGGGCAGCGCCAGCCGCAGGCGCCGCAGTCCTCGGCGTCGTTCGCCGGATCGCGACAACCGCTCGGGGCCACGCAGCAGGTGGTGCCCGCCGCGCACGCCGGCCGTCCGTTGCAGCCGCCGAGCTGGTCCGGCCCGTCGCGGACGCTGCACGTCTCGCCCGGCCGGCACGGCGTGGCCTCGTACGCGCAGACGCCGGCGACGCAGTCGAAGGTGCCGCGCGTGCCGCACTGCGCGGGGCTGGTGCAGGTGCAGACGCCGTTCTGGCAGATTCGCGTGGCGGACCGCCTCGGCCACCGCCGTGGCCCGCTCGCGCAGCGAAGCGGACCCGAGATCGGCGGCGGTCCGGATCCGCCGCGCCGTGATGAGCCGCCCGCGCTCGGCCCTCTCCGTGATGTGGCCGATCCAGCGGGATCCGAGGGAGCCGGTGGCGATTTCCGTCACCAGCGAGAAACGGCCGACCTGGACGAAGCTCGCGCTCGGCGGAGCGCCGGAGCGGGGGGGACTTCCCGGGACGCGAGCGCAGCGTAGCGCAGATGGGGGCGGTGTTGACCGGCGAAGCCGCCGCGCCGGCGCGCCGGATCCCCCCCGCACCCGGAGCCCGCGGAGCGACCCGTGACGAGGCCGTCGCGGGGACGGAGCCCGCGCGCGATCGGCGGGGGGCTCGCGCCGCGCGTTCACGGCCACTCGACGTCGCGCCCGGTGATCGCGTCCACCAGCAGCACGCGGTATCCGGCGCCGCCGCCGCTCCGGAGCACGATCCGCCACAGGGGCACGAAGACCGGGGTGACCCGGGTGGGGATCACCGCGTATCGCCGGCGGAGCGACTGCGTCACCTCCTCGAGCGGGCGGCGGCGAGCGAGCTCGCCCTCGTCGAGCGCGAGCGAGGCCGGCGGCGCCTCCAGGAACGACACCGCGCCGTCCAGATCGACGACCTCGCTCGCGTGCTCGGCGGGCCGGGCGCCGAAGGCCAGCCCGTGCTGGGGGTGGAACACGAGCAGGGCGAGCGTCGTCGGGTGCAGGTACACGCTGCCCAGGCGCTGCTCGGTGGCCTTGCCGAGCAGGCCCCCGAACACGGAGCGCTCGACCGCCTCCTCGAACTCGACGCGATAGACCAGCTTGTGGAGCGGCTCCGCGCGCTCGAGCGCCTCGGTCGCGCCGAACACGCCGAGCAAGGGGGCGCGCAGGCGCGCCTCGGCGAGACGCTGGATCGCGGCGGCGTCGATCCGCCCGGCGACGACCAGCACCGCCGCCGGCAGCCCCAGGTCGGGGCGCGCGCCGGTGCTGGTGGCGAACCACCGCTGCGCGCGCCCCTCCTGGTAGGCCCGGGCCAGGCCCGCCTCGCACAGCTCCGCGAGCAGCGCCCGCGCCTTCGTCTCCCCCACGCCGACGGCCACGGCGACCTCGGCCGCCGTCATCGAGCGCCGCTCCGCGAGGCGCGCCGTCACGGCGGTGAGCTCGCGAGCGCGCGCGTCGGCGGCGGTCGTCGAGCCGGGAGCCGGCGCTCGGGGCGCCGTCGGGATCGGAGGGCTCGCCGCGGTCGCGGTCGGTGTGGTCGGCGCCGCGGGCTTCACCGCAGGCATCGGCTGGGTGCGAGTCGCGGCGCGTGGCGGTGGCGCGGGGTCGGGGCCGGCCGCCGGAGCGGGCACGGCGGGGGCGACGGGCGGCAAGCTCGGCGCCGCCCCGGCCGTGGCCTCGAGCGCGGCGAAGCGGGCGCGGACCTCGGCGGTGGTGAGCGCCTCCACGCGTTCCGCGTCGAGGGTTTCGTGGCGGGTGGCGAGCCAGCGGGTGGTGAGCGGACAGGGCTCGGGGAAGCTGTCCGGCGACAGCAGCACGAACTGCCCGGGCTTGAGGGCGGGCAGCGCGTCCATCACCGCGTCGCTCGCCGTCGGCGCCAGCGACCTGACTGCCGGCATGAGCTTCTTGAGATCCTGGCGCGTGGTCAGCCGCCCGAGGCCCCAGGTGCCGAATTGCGCCATCGCCTTGTAGTCGATGTCGCCCGGGTTCTGGGTCGCGGTGAGACAGCAGACCCCGTACTTTCGCGCCTGCTTGAAGAGCAGCACCAGCGGGTCCTTGGCGGCGGGCTTGCGCACCGGGGGCAGGTACGGGGAGATCTCATCGAGGTAGAACAGGAGCTGCGGCTCGCGGCATGGGTGGCGCAGCATCCACCCATAGAGCCGGCTGGTGAGCGCGGCGACGAAGAAGTCCTTGTCCTCCTGGGCGTCGAGGGTATTGAGGTACACGATCGAGAGCCGCGTCTTTCCGGGCGGCGGCGCGGCCTCGCCGCGGCCCACCAGCACGTCGATGTCGAGGGGGACGCCCTGGTGGAAGAGCAGCCGTCGCGCGCCGACGTCGAGGCGGGCGAGCCGCTGGCAGGCCGTGCGCAGGCGCCGGGGCTCGACCAGCCGGTCGAGGCCCGGGAACCCCTGGGCCTCGAGCTCGGCGAGCCGCGACGCCAGCGCCTGCAGACTCTCGGCGGGACGCCCCGCCGCCGCGAGCTCGCTCAACACCGAGTCGAGCGCGGCGCAAAGGCCCGCGCCGTCGTCGGCGTCGAGATCGTAGCCGAGCAGGGTGACGACCATCGACGCGGTGCGGGTGAAGGCCTGGAGCCGCGCGCTCGGCTCGAGGTCGCCGAGCCCCCGCTCCACCGGATCGGCGCAGAGGCCGATTCCCTTGCGCGACGCAGGGGTGAAGACGACCGGATCGACGCGGTCGCGCAGGATCGTCACCAGCTCGGGGTCGACGCCGTGCGCCGCGAGCGCGGCCGGATCGCCGGTGAGCGCGAGGCTGGCGAGGTCCCCCTGCGGATCGACGCAGAGGACGGGGATCCCGCGGCGCAGGACCTCCTCGACGATCACCTTCGCCAGCACGGTCTTGCCCGATCCGCTCGAGCCGAGGGCGATCACGTGACGGAGCAGGGCCGCGGGCGGCAGCGTCGCGGGGGCGCCGTCGTCGCGGCGGGTGCCGAGGGCGAGGGGGGGCGGGGCGGGCATCGCGGAGCGACGTTACCAGCCGCGAGCGCCGGTGTTCCCGGGAATTGGCGGGTGGCCCGCCCCGCCGCCGCGCCGGCCTATAATGGAAGGATGAGCCTCGGAACGGTGCCGGCGCCGGGCGTCCTCGGGGCGGTGGTGAAGGTGCTCGCGGTGTCGGACGAGCCCGACTACGAGCAGCCGTGGCAGACGCGCGGGCCCCAGGCCATCACCGGCTCGGGCGCCATCGTCCGCACCCGCCGCGGGCTGCGCGTCCTCACCAACGCCCACGTGGTGCAGAACCAGGTCTTCGTGGAGGTCAAGCGCCACGGGCGAGCGGAGAAGTTCCCGGCGACCGTGGAGGGGGTGGGCCACGACTGCGATCTCGCCCTGCTCGCGGTCGAGGACCCGGCCTTCTTCCGCGGTGCGCGCCCGCTCCCGCTCGGGCGTTTGCCGCCGTTGAGCAGCGGCGTCTCCGTCCTCGGCTACCCGATCGGGGGTGAGCGGTTGAGCGTGACCCAGGGGGTCCTCTCGCGCGTGGAGATGACCCCCTACTCGCAGAGCCAGCGCGTCCTGCTCGCGGGACAGATCGACGCCGCCATCAACTCGGGGAACAGCGGCGGGCCGGTGGTGCGCGGCAGCGGCCTGGTCGGCGTCGCGTTCCAGTCGCTCGAGGAGGGCGAGAACATCGGCTACATGATCGCCGAGCCCGTCGTGCGCCACTTCCTCGCCGACCTCGAAGACGGCGTGTTCCAGGGCTTTCCCGATCTCGGCGCCGCCCTGCAGCCCCTCGAGTCCCCGGCCCACCGCCGCGCGCTCGGGCTCCCCGAGCGCCATGGCGTGCTGGTCGCGTCGGTCGCGTTCGGGGCCTGTGCGTGGAAGCGCCTCCTGCCCCGCGACGTGCTCCTCGAGCTCGACGGGATCCGCATCGCCCCCGACGGGACGGTCCCCTTCCGCCGGGGCGCGCGGCTCGATCTCGGCTACGTGGTGACGAGCCGCTTCGTGGGCGACGTCATCGCGGCCCGGATCTGGCGCCGCGGCGCACGCCACACGGTCGAGATCCCGCTCACGCCACCGGTCCGGCTCGTCCCGGAGGCGCGCTACGACGTCAAGCCGACCTACTACCTCTTCGGGGGACTCCTGTTCGTGCCGCTCACGCGGGACTACCTCCAGACCTGGGGGCGGGACTGGTGGCAGATCGCGCCGCGCTCGCTCCTGCACCACTACGAGTCCGGGGTCCGCAGCCCCTCGCGGCAGGAGGTGGTGATCCTGCAGAAGGTCCTGGCCGACCCCCTCAACCGCGGCTACCACCGCGCCGAGAGCCTGGAGATCGTCCGCGTGCAGGGGCGACGCATTCGCCACCTGCGCGAGCTCATCGCCCTGGTGGAGGGCGCGCGCGGCGAGTACGTCGCCTTCGAGACCGCCGGCGGCGCGACGCTGGTCCTGGATCGCCGGCAGGCAGTGGAGCGGGGGCCGATCATCCTGCAGCGCTACGGCGTCCCGCGCGATCGCTCGCCGGACCTCGAGCGCCCGCGCTGGTCACGGCGGCCGCCCCCGGGCATCTCCTGACGCGTGCCCCTCGGATCCGGGGCCTGCACGGGGCCGGCCGCGGGTTCCGTGCGGGCCGCCTCGAGGTCGCGGACGGCCTGGATCCGCTGGGCCCCCGCGGGATCGGTGCGGGGGCAGTCCTTTGCCCCCCCGGTCGGGAACCTTTTCGGGACCGGGGAGAGTTTCCACCCCTGCTTCGTCACCCGGACCGACGATACCGTGCGAGGCGGTCCCGTCCGGAGGGATCGCGGCCCGTCCGGGCCCGGGCGCTGCCTCCAGCGCGCCACCGAAGGGAGGTCACTCGAGATGCATCCGTCGGGAGCTACGGTCCGTCGTCGCCTGCGGGCACTCCTGCGACCTCCCGCGCTGCTCGTCCTGGTGGTGAGCGGCCAGGCTCACGCCCAGCAGGTCGGCGACTACGCCTCGCACGCGGGCGCAGGCAGGAGCGTGGTGATCACCGGCGCCGCGGGCGAGCGGATCCGCATCACCCCCTACGGGGAATACATCACGCGAGTCCAGGTCGCGCGCAACGGCGAGGAGTTCTACGCCGACGACCGGTACGACATGGTCGAGCGCCACGACTGGGACGGCGAGCTGGCCGTGGTCGACGGCGGCACGACGCTCGAGGTGTCCACGGCCGCGCCCGACGGTGTCCGGAT
Source organism: uncultured Polyangiaceae bacterium (assembly GCA_964454025.1). Lineage (GTDB taxonomy): Bacteria > Myxococcota_A > Polyangia > Polyangiales > Polyangiaceae > JAFGBI01. Next base: position 12,943 of record CAYVRP010000050.1, read on the forward strand.
CTCGGTCGCCAAGCAGCCCCTCCGGCTCTCCTTCGCCATCCAGGGCCAGGCGTCGCCGCTGCTCGTCGAGCAGGGCGGGGTGTCCTGGAGCGGCAATACCATCACGGAGTCGTTCGCCCCCGCCTCGGACGAGCACTTCGCCGGGCTCGGGCACGAGGCGTACGGGCGCATCGCGCGGCTGGACCGGCGGGGAACCTCGCTGACCGTGAGCCACGGCAGCGAGGGCGCCTGCGTGGTGCCGTTCTACCTCTCGTCGCGCGGGTACGGGGTCTTCCTCAACACGACGTTCACGCATACCGTCAACCTGGGCCAGAACAACACCTACTCCCTCGCCATCAACGGCGAGGGGTACGGCGGGCAGATGGACTACTTCTTCATCGCCGGCCCCGAGGTGGCGCAGGTGGTGGACCGCTACACCCAGCTCACGGGGCGCCCGCGCCTGCCCCAGCGCTCGCTCTTCGGCCTGCTCCTCTCCGACAAGTTGGACCCCAACAACAACGGGGAGAGCTGGTGGAAGACCATGATCACCGACCACCGGAACGCCGGCTTCGCCTTCGACCACCAGGTGAACGACAACGCCTGGCGAGCCTCCAACGAGGCGACCTCCGGGCAGATGAACTCCTGGTTCGAGTTCCGGGACGACCGCTACCCCGATCCGGCGGAGTACAAGCGGTGGGTCGACGAGAACGGCGTCACGGTGACGCTCGATCTCAACCGCCCCGGGATCCCGCTCAACCCGAGCTGGGACGACTCGCTCAGCATCCCGGGGACCAACGACTGCCCGGACTTCACCAACCCCGCGGCGGTGGCCTGGATCTGGGACCTGTTCTTCGAGCACGCGCTGGATCCCGCGCTCGGCTACCCGGGGGACGCGATCTGGCTCGACGAGTTCGACTACCCCGACCATGCCCACTCGACGACGCTCCACAGCGGCAAGCGCTGGGCGGAGGAGTCGATCAACTACCACCTGAACCTGCTCAAGGCTTGCGTTCACGAGGGCTGGGATCCGGTCATCGGCGAGGCGAAGCGGCCCTACTTCTGGAGCCGCGGCATCACCGCCGGCGCGCAGCGTTGGGGTCACTACTGGACCGGCGACCTCGACGGGAACTGGCAGGACATGGCCTCCCAGGTCAAGGCGATGCAGTCCGCCGGGGTCTCGGGGTTTCCGTACTTCAACCACGACGCCGGGGCGCACTTCACCCCGACCGTGAACGAGGACAACCTCTACCGGCAGTGGGACATGGGCTTCGGCAGCTTCACGCCCATCTGGAAGCCGCATGGCCCCGGGCACCGGCGGTGGCCCCTGCAGCGCAACGCGACCTGCCAGGAGACGGCGCGGACGTACGTTACCCACCGCTACCAGATGCTCCCGTACATCTACTCGTACGCGCACCTCGCGCAGCAGACCGGCATGCCGATGGCGCGGCCGATGTTCTTCGAGCACCAGACCGACGCGACGGCGTGGGCTCGCGACCTGCAGTACTTCTGGGGGCGCGAGCTGCTCGTCGCTCCCAACTGCTCCGACGGGGGCAACTCCGTGAGCGTCTGGCTGCCGAGCGGCGACTGGTACTACTTCTGGGACGACAGCCGGCACGCCGGAGACACGACGGAGGACGTCTCTGCGCCGACCGGGGTCGTGCCGGTCTTCGTCCGGGCGGGGGCGATCTTCCCCACGGCGCCCTACGCCACCTCCACCTTCTTCATCCCGCAGGACCGACTCGTGATCCACGCCTACACGGGCGCGGACGGCACGTTCCGCCTCTACGAGGACGACGGCGTGACGGAGCGCTTCCGGACGCGAGGCGAGCTCAGAACGACCGACCTCAGCTACACGGAGCGAGATCTCGTGGTGCGAATCGACGCCGCGCAGGGCACGTATAGCGGCGCGCCGTCCAGTCGCTCCTACCAGGTCGTCTATCACGGACTCGCCGGCGCCGAGGAGATGTACGTCAACGGCGTGGCCGTCGCGTCGTACGGCGACGAGGCGAGCATCCCGGCCGCCCAGGACGGGACGGTGTGGGACGCGGACCAGGGGCTCTTGAGCGTCCACGTCGCCTCCCGACCGGTCGCCTCAGCCGTGCTGATCTCGACCTCCGCCACCGCGACCGGCATCGGGGGCACGGGCGGCGCCGGGGGCGGGGCCGGTGCGGGCGGTGCTGGGGGCACCGGGGGCACGGGTGGCGCTGGGGGCACCGGGAACGCGGCCGGCACGGGCGCTACGGGCGGTGCGGGTGGCAGCGGCGGCACGGGCGCGGGGGGGGTGCTCACGGGAGGCGATGCCGGGACGCCGGGCAACGGCGGGCTGACCACTGGCGGTGCCAGCGGCTCGGGTGGTGACCTCACGACGGGTGGAGCGCCGGAAACCGGCGGGGGGCCGGCGACGGGTGGCGTGGTCGCTGTCGGCGGCGCGACCGACCCCGGCACGGGCGGCAGCGGGGCGCCTTGCTCGCCGGGGCTCACGCTCTGCGGGGCGCTCTGCGTCGACCTCGCGACCGATCCCGCCCACTGCGGCCGCTGCGGGGCGGTCTGCGTCGCGCCCCAGGTCTGCGCCGCTGGCGCCTGCGCGGCGAGCTGCCCCGCCGGACAGACCCCGTGCGGGCAGGCCTGCGTCGCGCTCGACAGCCACGTCCTCAACTGCGGGGCCTGCGGGAACGCCTGTCTCCCGGGGCAGGTCTGCACGGCCGGGCAGTGCACGGGCACGCCCACCGGCGGCGACGTCTCGGGGCCGGCAACAGCCGACGGCAGCGGATCGGACGACTCCGGGTGCGGGTGCGCGGTGCCCGTGTCGCGAAGATCGCTCCGGGGCCTGCCGATCGCGCTCCTCGGGCTCGGGCTGCTGGTGCGGCGTCGGCGCCGCCGCGGGCGCGCCGAGTGCCCGAGGTAGCGAGGACGCGGGGAGCTGCGCCCCAGGCCTCGCGGAGCGGCCGCGCCGATGGTGGCGGGGCGGCTCCGGCCCCGCCCACCCGGGGGCTGCTCCTCCGAGCGCCCGCGGTACGCGAGGCGGTGCGATCGCGCGCTCGACGCCCCCTCACCGCGTGACGGGCTGCGACGCGCAGCCGGACTTGATCTCGACGCGGGCCTGGGGGTCCGACCGCAGGAGCGCGCACGTGCGCGGGCAGAGGACCGCGCGCGTGCGCGCGTCGTCGAGGAAACAGCCCCGGTCGCACGTCGCGGCGAACGAGCGCAGCAGGCGCAGGGGGTCCGCGCCGTCGGGCAACTACGTACCCGTTCAGCGCCGACGGATCGATCTGCTGGCCCGCGGGCGGCGGGAGAATCGAGCACTGGCAGCTCCCGAGGTCCGCGGCGACGGTGGCGAGCGCCGCCGCGAGCGCGCCCGCGAAGTCCGACGTCATGGTCGTGTCGAGCTGGCAGTGCGACGCCGCCGTGTGGGAGCGGTCGCCTCGGGAGGTCCCCCCGCGCTCGGCCGCCTGGGAGAGCCACCAGCGGTCGTCGGGGGCTCCTGTCCCTTCCTCGCCGGCCGCTGCCGGGATGCCGACCACGAAGGGGGGGACGTCGAACGCCAGGCGGGTGTCCTCGATCTCGTCGACTACGGGCAGCTCGCAGCCGATCCCCGCCGCGCGCGCGCCCGGCTCGCAGCCGAGCGTCAGCGTCGGCGGGCCGTCCGTCAGCGAGAGGACCTGGCGGTCGCTGGCGGGCGTCGAGGCGACGGTGGCCTCGACGGTCACGAGGTCGGCCTCGTGGGTCGGCGTGCCCGCCGCGATTTCGACGGCGGCGAGGGCGTCTAGCAGCCGCGGGCGAGCGCCGACGTCGCCGAGCGACGCCGGGGGCAGCATCGCGTCGACGTTCACGCACGAGTCGTGAGCCCCGGGGACTCCGTCGACGACCTGATCCGGGGAGGCGAGGACGCTCACGGAGGTCACCTCCGGCAGGCTCGCGACCAGCGTCGCCAGCGCGGCGCGCGTGACTTCCCACTTCGACTGAACGCCGGTGCCGGGGGTGGACCCGTTCCTCGAGGCGCTCGCGTCCACCACGATCATCAGGCTCGTGCGCCCGGGCACCGGCTCGGGCTGACGGCCCGTGCCCGCGCTCGACCGGATCTTGTCCACCTCCGTGGTGGTGACGGGCAGCCACACCGCGACTCGGTCGCGAAGATCGGGGATCGCCGCCGGCTCGGCTCTCCAGGGTGAGCGCCGCGGGAAGCACGGCTCCCCAGGCGGCAGCGCTCGCCGAGATCTACGCCCGGCGGTCCTCGCTGACCGCCGGCATCGCCCGCGCGCCGGGCCGTCGCCGGTTCAGCCACCGGCGCGCGCGCGGTCGAAGAAGTCGAACACGTCGGGCAGCACGAGCGGCACCATCCCTCCGTGGTCGGCGTTGACCTCCTCGTACTCCGCGTCGAACCCGCGCTCGACCAGCCAGTCCCGCAGCAGGCGGCTTGCATCCCGGGACGGGGTCTGGGTCCCCTCGGTGACGAAGAGCGAGATGCCGCGGAGGACGTCCCAAGGGTAGCCGGACTCCTGGACGAACGGACCGGACATCGGCGCCAGTGCCCGCCAGTAGCCGGGGTACTTGCCGCCGAGGTACCAGGTGCCGCCGCTCCCCATGGAGTGTCCGGTGAGGAAGATCGCGGACCGGTCGATGGGGTACTCGGCGAGCACCAGCTCCAGGACGTTGATGACGTCCATCTCGCTCAGCTCGTTGCTGCGTTCACTCTCCGGCGTCACCTGGGCCATGAGCTCCGCTGCGCCCGCCTCGTCGCCGAAGGGAGCCGTGAGCCTCAGGAAGTTGCCGTAGGCGCCCTGATCGCCCCGGGGTGACACCAGGACGTAGCCGTGCTCCTGGGCCAGCCTCACCATTTGCTGGTCGTTCTGATCGAGGTACGTGTTCTCGTCGCTCCCGGCGCCATGGAGGAAGAGGACCAAGGGCAGCTCCGACTGTCCGTCCCAGTCGGTCGGCACGCAGAGCCGGTACGGCTCCTCGGCGTCCGCCTCCGCGAAGGGGTAGCTCCGGTGCTGGTCGCCCTCGGCCCGCCACTGCGAGGAGGTGGGAGCGGCGAGGGACCGGGCGAGCTCCCGCGCCTGCGCCACGACCGCTGCCGGTTCCAGCAGGGTGCCGAAGGAGATGAGCCGCTCTTCTCCGCCGGTCTGACCACCCGCGCCTGCCGTGCCGCCCGTCACGGTCGCGCCGCCCGTTGCGGTCGCGCCGCCATTCGCCGCCCCGGCCGAGGTCCCGCCGCCCGGCGCCCCACCGGCCCCCGCGGCGGTCGCGCCGCCCGACTCGGCTGCGCCGCCGGTCTCGGTCGCACCGCCCGTGGGCGCCGAGCCGCCCGTCGCCGACGGGACTTGACCTCCCGTGCCGGTTTCGGCCTCGCCACCCGACGGGCTTCCACCCGGCGACGTTCCTCCTGACGGCTCCACAGCGCTCGTCGATCCGCCCGACGAAGCCGTGCCGCCAGTATCCAGGGTCCCGCCTGTCCCGGTTGGGTCCGCGCCAGCGCCGCTGCTCGCGCCGCCCGAGCTGCCCCCCATCGAGTCCATGGTGCCGCCGGCTCCGCCGCCGGGGCCCACGCCTCCCGCGGGCGTCAGACCGCCGGAGCCAGGAGCGGCGCCGGGACTCCGGTCGCCGTCGCCGCCCGTCGGATCTCCGCAGCCGCCGAGGGCGACACCCAGGGCCTCGACCAGGAGCGTGCGGACCAGCAGGCGTGGGGCTCTCATTCCAGCGTCTCCCGCGCCGGCCAGGGCGCCGGCGCAACGCGGTGCAGTCGCTCGAGCACCCCGTACATGGTCCAGAATAGTGAAGCCCGCGGTTGCTGACCGCGGCGGTCCTCGCGCCGGCGAAATGGGTGTCGAGCCGGGCGATCGCCGCCACTGCGGCGCGCGAGCGTGTCGGGCGGGGTCGCCTCAGCGCCCGGCAGCGGTGAGGAGGTCGCGGAGGTACCGGAAGAGCTCGCGACGGGCGCGCTGCGCCTTCGCGCCGGTGTGCGTCGGGTCCCCCTGGCGCACGAGCTCCCGGAGGAGCCCCGGATCGGCGGCGGGGAGCTCGGTGACGAGCGCGGCGAGCGCCGCCTCGCCCCCGGCGAGGAGGCGTTCGCGCCCCGCCTCGGCCTCCTTCTCCCGCCGGAGCTCGGCGCTGCTCCGCTGCCCGAGCTCGGCCACCGCGCGGGCGATCGCCGCGTGATCGCGGGAGCGGAGCAGCTTGCCGAGGAAGCGCAGCTGCCGCGCCAGCGCGTTCCTCCGCATGCCCCGGCATGTCGCCACTGCCTCGCGCAGCTCGTCGTCGAGCGGCAGCCGCGCGAGCGTCGCCGCGCTCAGGCGCACCAGCTCGACCCCGAGGTCGCCTGCCGCGCGCGCCTCTCGCTTCTTCTGGCTGCGACTCGGACCCGCCCGGTCCTGGTCCGCCTCCGGCGGCGAAGCCTGCGCGTCGCCGCCATCATCGCCCACGCGACGCTCGCGCACGGTCATCGCCGCGGGACGTCTGCCACAAACCGGCCGGGGACGAAACCCAGGCGGTCCTGCGGCGCGCGGGGCGAGGGGGCGCGATCAAGACGACGCGGGGGTCGCGGCGTCCCCGGCGCCGTCCCCCGCCGCGACCGGCAGGCGCACCCGGAACACGGCGCCGCGGCCGGGGGCGGTTTCGACGTCGATTTCCCCGCCGGCGCGCGTCACCAGCTGGTGAGCGATGGCGAGCCCGAGCCCCATCGCCTTCCCGGGCGGCTTGGTGGTGAAGAACGGGGTGAAGATCCGCGCCTTCACCTCCGGTTCCATCCCGGGGCCGTCGTCCTCGACCTCCAGCACGACCTTCGCGTTCTCCTGGCGGGTGCGGATCCAGACGTGCCCCCCCGCGGGCACGGCCTCGAGCGCGTTCTGCCAGAGGTTGCGGATCACCTGCTGCAGCTCGCCCGGTAGGCAACGCACGGTCGCCCCTGGCGCGGCCGGCGCGCACTCGACGTGGACCTCGCGCTCGGACGGCGGCATGACGAGCGTCTCGACCTCCTTCACCAGCTCGTCCAGGATCACGAGGCTCGGCTCCCGGGGGTACCCGGCCTGCGCGTAGCCCCGCACCAGCTCGACCACGCGTCGGATCCGCTCGATGCCCTTGTTGGCCACCTCCAGCATGCGGTCCATCCGCTCCCGCGACGTGGTGACGAGCCCCGCGAGCTCGGCCTGCGACGCGCCGCGCGCGGCGGCGGCCCGGAGCTCGTCGAGCTTCTCCCCGATCACGTGCACGGCGTTGGCGACGAAGGCGAGCGGGTTGTGGATCTCGTGCGCCAGCCCCGCGCTGATCACCTCGAGGCTCCGCACCTGCTCCCGGGCCACCATGGCGACCTGCTGTCCCCGGCGCTCGAGCAGCCGGGCGATCGCGGTCCGCACCTCCTGGGGGCTGAACGGCTTGCTCAGGTACACGTCAGCGCCGGCCTCGCGCGCGGCCAGCCGATCCGCGACGTCGTTGCGCGCCGTGAGCATGACGATGGGGATGGCGGCAGTGGCAGGGTCCGCCTTCAGCCTCGCGATCAGCTCCAATCCGTCCATCTCCGGCATCATGTAGTCGGTGATCACCACGTCCGGCCGCTCCCGCCGCACGAGCTCCAGGCCCTTGGCGCCGTTGGGGGCCAGGTACACGGAGTGGACGTCCCGTAGCTGCAGCGAGAGGAAGCGGAGGATCTCGACGTTGTCCTCGACCACGACCACCTTGGTCGGCAGGGTTTCGTCCCCGCGCGGGGCCAGGCGCCGCTCCGTCGCCTGGGCGAGGTCCAGGAAGCGGTAGTCCTGCCGGTCGAGCAGCCGCCGCGGCCACTCTCGCGGCTCCCGGGCTTCGCTCCTGCGGGGCGCAGGCGCCGACTCCGGGCGCTGCCGGCGGTCGAGCGCCTCCTCGGCGAAATGCGCGCGCCCGCGCCGCAGGTGCACGACGAACTCGCTGCCCGCCCCGACCGCGCTGGTCAGCGTGATGTGGCCCCCGTGGAGCTCCACCAGCTCCTTGGCCAGCGCCAGCCCGATCCCGGTGCCGCCGTAGCGCCGCGTGACCGAGCCGTCAGCCTGCCGGAAGCGCTCGAAGATGAAGCGCTGCGCCTCCGGCTCGATGCCGGGCCCGTCGTCACGCACCCCGATCTCGAAGGCGTCGGGGAGCACCCGCGACCACACCCAGACCCGCCCCCCCGGCTCCGAGAACTTGAGCGCGTTGGCGAGCAGATTCACGACCACGCGCTCGAGCTTCTCCCCGTCCACGAACACGTCGTCGCATGCCGGCCCGAGCTCGAGGTCGACGGTCACCTCCTTCCGCGTCGCCAGCGGCCGCGAGTACTCCACGATCTCGGTGAGGAGCGCGGGCACATCGGTGGCCTCGACGCGGAGCCGGAGGTACTTCTCCTCGAGGCGCGCCAGATCGAGCAGGTCGTTGATGAGCTTGAGCAGCCGCAGCGCGTTCTCGCGGATGGCGTTCAGGTACTCCCGCTGCGCCGGCTCGAACGTCGCCCGCGCGTCCTCCAGCAGCGCCTCCAGCGGCGCCAGGATCATGGTGAGCGGCGTCCGGAGCTCGTGGGTGACGCTGCTGAAGAAATTGCTCTTGAGGCGGTCGAGCTCCTTCGTACGCTCGTAAGCCTCTTCTAGCGATTGCTTGGTGCGCTCGAGGTCGGAACGGGCGAAGAACCACCGGCGCTCCAGGCGGTAGCGGTAGTTCTGGGCGGCGAGGATGATGACGATGGTGCCCACCAGGAAGAACTGGTTGCCCAGGGCGTCCGCGAGGTTTCGGATCGGAATGACCCCGAGGAGCAGGGGCGCCATGTAGGTCAAATAGACGGTCGCGCAGAAGAGGATGGCGAAGCGGAGCGTCCACAAGAAGAGCAGACCACCGCCGACGATCACGAGGTTGAGCCCGGCATAGTAGGGAGACTCGTACCCGCCGCGCATCCAGCACATCATGGAGATCACCGCCGCGACGTAGGCGGTGTAGCCGAAGCCCAGCCAGTTGATGCCCCGCGCCGCCGCCGAAGGCCACCGGAACAGCGCCAGGAGCAACGCGGCGGCGAGGACGGTGGTGCTCAGACGGAGGGCCAGCGTCGGGGCGACGAGGCCCGGCATCGCCCAGAGGTCGAGGACCCAGAACAAGGGCATCAGCGATCCCCCGAGGATGCAGACATACCAGAGCGACGTGACATTCACGCGCCGCAAGTGCTCCGCGAAAGCCGTCTCGTCGCGTGTAGGGAGCGAGTCTCGGACTGGCCGTGACATGGCGATGCGCCTACGGCCTGCGCCCGCTCGCGATGTAGGCTTGCGGCGGGGTCCCGAAGGCAGGGTGGAGCTCGACGTCCTCCAGGCCGGCGCTGGTTAGCAGAGCCGTGACATCCGCGGGGGTCAGGAAGCGGAACGTCCCCTCCTGGGGCAGTCGGAGCAGGAAGGCGGCGGCGCCGGAGTAGGAGCGCACCTCCTCCAGGAGCTGCTCCCGGTCCAGGTCCTGGGCCCCGTCCGTGCCGCCCGCGACGATTTCAGCGACGAGTTCCGCTTGGAGCTTGGAGAGGTCGAGGTCCGGCTTCATGGTCGAGACGACGAGGATCCCGCCAGGGCGGAGCGCGCGCGCGAGTTCGAGCACGGTTTCATCGGGGTTCCGCAGATACGGGAGCACGAGGCTGCAGACGATCCGATCGTACCCGGCGGTCGGGAGGTCGAGCGGCCGCGGCAGCCCGGCGTCGCCAAACTCCAGGATCTCGAAGGCGACCTCCTCGGCACCCACAGCGCCGCCGTTCCGGCCGCCGCCTCTGGGCGTCCCGTCGGCGGGGGACTTGGCCAACCGATCGTCGGCTGACAGCTCCCCTCGCAGGAGGCGCGCCGCGCGCCCCAGATCCGTCACCACGGCACGCAGGTCCTCGTCGAGGAAGCGGAGGTCCTCCGCCTTCGTTACGGCGCCGCGGACCGCAGCGTGCAGGCGCGCCGCGGTGGGCAGCTCGTACTCGTGCATCAGCCGCTCGAGGAGCTCGTCGGTCAGGCCGCGGATACGACCGCGGAGCGAGAGGATGCTCGGGTACTCGCCAGCGAGGAAGCGCTGGAGGGGCCGGAGCGGGCTCACCTCGAGGGTCGCCGCCCGAAAGGTGACCGCGACCTCAGCCGCTCGCGGCGCTACCGCGATTCGGCCGCGGGCTCGCTCCAGCGCCTCAGGGACGAGATCGACGATCTCGATCGACTGTGGCAGCGGCCCGGTCCAGTGCGTCAGCAGGTGGTGGACGAGCTGTCCGGTGCCACCGCCCGCGTCCAGCAACCGCTCGGCCGCGCCGAGCTTCGAGAGCTCGATCTGCTTGCCGGCGAACTCCTGGTATGCCGCCGATCCGGAGAAGACGTCGAAGCCGAGCGCGCCAGCCCTCGCGCCGAGGAGGTACTGCCGCCAGTAGCCACCGGAGGACTCGACGCGCGCTTTCGGCGCGCGCGACCACTCGCGCTGCTGCACCGCCTCCAGCAAAGCCGGGCTGAGCACGGTCGCGGCGCTCTCGTCCAGCCCCAGGCGACGGAGCACCGTCCGTGTCACCGCTGCCGCCACCACCAGCCCCTCGTCACGGGTTGGCAGATGGCCGCACTCCAGGACGGATAGCTCGCACTGCTCTGGACGTCCGCACTCCAGCAGCCGCTCCACTTGTCGCGGGTTGATCCACCCGTCATGTCGCGCGGCGAACCAGTCTACCGGAACCTGGAGCTTCCTCAGGTCCCGTTCCGCGTCAGCGGCGAAGGCGAGGCCGCTCCTGATGGCGTCCGCTGCGATCCGGTCCATGTTCACCGACAACCCGAGGAAATCGACCACGCCGAATCGCGCCCCGTGGCGAAACGCTCCGAAGTAGTCGACGCCGCCGCTGGCGTTCTTCACGAGTTCTTGGCTGTTCGGGGTGCCCATCACGATGGCGACGTGGTCAATCCGCCGGTCTGTGGCCGCCGCCCGCAACACCAGCGGGGCGCTGAAGCTGGGACCCAACAGCACCAGGCGGGTCGGCTGCAGCAGCGGGGTGTTGAAGCAGAAGTCGACCGCGGCCAGGATGTCGTCGACGGCGCGGGACAGCCGGAAATCCAGGGCCTCGCGGCCGGGGAGCCGGTTCTCCGGTGGGATGTGGCTCTCCCCCTTGTGATGGGTGTAGTCGAAGCGAAGCACCGCCGCCGGGACCGCCAACCGCTCGAAGGCATCGACGAGCGTGAGCGAGTAGGCGGAGAACGCCTCCTTGGAGAACCCCCAGGAAGGGGCAATGACGATGACTGGCCCAGCGGCACCTCCACGCCGAGTCGTGAGGTTGAGCAGCGCGACGACCTCCTCGCCGTCGGCACCACCAAACCGGACCAGCTGAGCTCGGTGGCTCGCTGCCTGCAGTCGCGTTGGCGCCTCCGCAGTCGTGATGGCGGCCTCCACCGTTCCGCGCGGAAGCCGGGAAGGGGCGTACCGTAAGCCGATCTTGTACTCGTTGCCATTCCCGAGTGGAGTCACGTGGCGCACCTCGCCGCGCTCGGTGAGTACGACGTGGTCACCGAGGGTGATTCGCACCGGATCGAGCACCGTCCCCGGTAGGATGACGTATCGATCGAGGTCGACGGCGAAGGAAGCGCCCGAGGCGCTAACGTCGAGGACTTCGAATTCGAGCCAGCTCCCATTCCCCTTCGGGTGAGGGAACGCGAGACTCAGCTTCGAGCTCTCGATCTGCAGACGAATGCGTGATCGCTTCTCGGAGTAGTAGACCACCACCGGCAGGTCGCAGACGAGGCTGTCGAGCCCGACCTCGGACACGTGGCTCTCGAAGAGGTAGCTCTCGAATTCTTGCTGCAGGAGGCAATCGACGCTCTGCCCGGGGGCTACCCCGGTGATCGTGGCGGGGGCGTCGAGCCGGAATCGGCCGGCCGCGCCGTCCGCCGCGCGGACCGTGCCCTTCCAGCTCATTCCGCTCGATGGGACCTGTGCGGTCACGAGGATGCGCTCGTCCCGTGCTCGAGAGAGCAGCGCCTCGATCCGCTCTCGCCGGGTGATGGGGACGACGTCCGCCGCCGAGGACTCGCGGAAGCGCCGCTGCATCTCCCGCGGTCCGATCGCCGCGAGCTGTCGACGCACGGTGGTCTGGAGGGCCCGCTTCGAGTGGGGTGTTAGCTTCGTGAAGCGGGCCGCGACGCTGCATCGTCCCAAGGCGTCCCGCTGCTGGCGCACGACCTCGGCCGTGCACTCCACGCGCAGCTTCCTCCCGACGCGTAGCACCAGTGGAAGTGGGAGGTCCGCTCCCACCGGCTCGTCGGTCCTGAACGCGAGGCCATCGGGCGTGACATCGACCAAGTGTGCGCCGGGGGGGTGCAGGATCTCGACGTCGTGGGGAGTCACGCGGGGGAACGCGCGGCGGTCTGCCCGCTGCATTTCCTCGCGCTCACGCGCCTGCAGGCAACCGCGAACGACGCGAAGCACGACATCCGCCCCCGTCGCGGCGTCCAGGAAGCGCATTGTCGTCCCTTCGCGCACGGTGCGCAGGACCTCCGGCAGCGTCGACTCGTCGTAGAGGACGAGCGCGGTGAGGTCCCCGTCGCGATGGATCGCGGAGCGGGCGAGCTCGATGCCGGAGTCGGGCCCGAGACGAGGTTCGGTGACCAGTACCCAGGCGTCCCCGTCGGCGAGCGCACGGAGCGCCTCGGCTCGGGATCGCACCGTGACGGTGGCGATCGCCCCACCGAGGTCGCCGAGCGCGTTCGCGAGCAGCCCGTCAGTGCCCGACGCGACGACGATACGCGCGCGAGCCTCGGCCAACCCGACGGCACCCGAGCAGGATTCTTTGGCGACCAGGCGCCCCATCGCCGATCGAACGCTCAATCCACCACCGGCAGCCGGATTCGGAACGTCGTCCCGCGCCCCCCCACGCTCGCGCACTCGAGGCTGCCGCCGTGGCCCTCCACGGCGGCGCGGGCGAGGCGGAGGCCGAGGCCCATGCCGGCCGTGCCCTTGGTGGTGAAGAAGGGGGTGAAGAGCTGGCTCAGGGTCTTCTCGGACATGCCCTCGCCGTCATCGATGACCTCGACGACGGCCGTGCCGCCGTCGCGCCAGGTGCGGATCTGGATCGAGCCGTGCGGCTGGGTGGCCTGGGCCGCGTTGCGGAGCAGGTTGAGCAGGGCGTGGCGCACCCGGCTTCCGTCCACCCGCACCTGGGCCCCCGAGGTGGGGGAGACGCGGACGTTCCGCTCCCGGCCGAGCGGGTCGTACTGGAAGACCCGCACGGTACGTGACACGAGGACGTCGAGATCCTCCGACGCCAGGCGCGGGCTCGGCGGGCGATCCTCGGCGAGCGCCAGCATGTCGGCGAGCAGGGAGTTGAAGCCCTCGTGCACCTCGCCGAGGTAGGCGCCGAGATCGGCGCGGCGGCGCACCCGTGCGGGCGTGCCGCCGGGCGGGTCGGAGCGGAGCGCCTCGCGGAAGCTCTCGAGCTGCCGTGACTGGGCACCCATGCGCGCGATCAGGGCGCCGACGACCCGCCCCACGGTGGCGAGCCGCTCGGCGTGCAGGAGGCGCTCCTGAGTCGCCTCCAGCTCGGCGATGGCCGTCGCCAGGCGCCGGCACTCGTCGAGGACCTGCCGCGCGCAGAGCTCGACCGCGATGTCGACCTTGAGCTGCTCGTGTGCGCGCCGGATGGCGTCGGTGAGCACCGCGGGCGGGGCGCCGCGCGGCACCAGGCTGTGCGCGCGCCACGCGTTGATCGCCTCGAGGAGGACGCGCCGATCGGCGGCCCCGCCGACGATGATCGGCCGGCCCGGGGCGGCGCCGCGCGCCACCTCTCGCAGCACCGCGGCCTGGGGCCCGCGGAGGTCCTGCGCCGACAGGACGAGGACCGCCGGCCCCGGCGCAGGCGGCGCGGTCGGGTCGATCCGGTGCCAGGTCGCCGCGAGCTCGCCGTCGGCCGCGAGCGCGGGCTCGAGCTCGGCGGCCGCCTGCGCGGCGACCTGCACCCGGAGCGGCGCTCGCTGCGACGCCACGAACCCGAGGATGGGCGCGCCGTCCTCGGGCCTCGCTGGGACCGGGACCGAGGCGCGCGCGCGGGGCGGCAGGCTCGTCCCGGGGCCGTCCGGGAAGATCAGGCGGGCCCGCGTCCCCTCGCCGGGGGCACTCTCCAGGACCAGCTCTCCGCCGTGGATGGCGGCGGTGAGGCGCGCCACGGTGAGGCCGAGCCCGAGCCGCGGCGGATCGAAGCCGCTATAGAGCGGCTCGCCCGCCTTCGCCAGCGTCAGCGCGTCCATGCCGCAGCCGTGATCCTCGACCTCCACGCGGAACCAGCGCTGCCGGGCGCCCGGCTCGACCGGGTCGGGGCGATGGGCGCTGGCGCGGACCGTGATCACCCCGCCCTGGGGGCTCGCGTGCAGGGCGTTGCTGAGCACCGCGGCGACGGCGTGGCGGACCCGAGTGCGGTCGATGGACACCGACGCGACGTCGGGGGCCACCTCGACCTCGACCGAGCACGACCGGCCGCCGTGCTCCAGCAACGCGACCCGCACCGTCTGCTGCAGGAACGGCTCCAACTCGGTGTGCGCCAGCTCGAGCTCGGCCTCGTTGCTGCGCGCGAACTCGCGGACGCTCTCCAGCAGGGCCACCAGGGAGTCGAGGCTCTCGAGCGCCGAGCGGCCGGCGGCGATGACCTCCGCGCCCGGGGTGGCGGCCTGGATCTCCGTCACCAGGCAGGACACGATCATGCCGAGGTTGCGGACGTTGTGGACCACCCCCGAGGCGGCGCGCCCCATGGTGGTCAAGCGCTCGGTCGCGATGAGCTGGTCCTGCGTGCGGCGGAGGTGCCGCAAGACGCGCGCGAGCTCCTCCTGCCGTGCCCCCAGCGCGCCGATGAGGTGGCGGAGGAGCGCCGCGCTCGCCTTGGCCTCGAGCCCTTCACGCACGGCGAGGCGGAGCTCCGTGGGCGCGCAGGGCTTGAGCAGGAAGCGGAACACGGAGCCGCGGTTGATGGCCTCCATCATCGGGCCGACGTCGTCGTATGCGGTGAGCACCATGCGGACCGTGTCCGGGTGCTCGGCGGCGATCCGGGTCAAGAGCTCTACCCCCGTCATCCCCGGCATGCGCTGGTCCGCGATGACCAGATCCACCTGCGAGCCGGCCGCGAGGACGCGGAGCGCCGCCGCGCCATCCGACGCGGTCAGGATGTCGTGCTCGTCCTCGAGCAGGGCGCCGAGCACCTCGAGGTTCTCGCGCTCGTCGTCGACCAGGAGCACCGTCCGCGGCGGCGGCGGCACGTCGATCGCGAACTCGTTGAGCGCTTGCTCCAGGTCTCGGGTCAGCATGGCGTGCGCGGCGCGAGGCCTCTCGAGGTTCCCCACCATCGCGGCGGGGTGAACGGAGTGGGGTGGCGAGAATCGCCAGGTGGAGGGGAGGACGACGCTGCGGCTCTTGACCGACGCCCGTCGAGGGAGAGCTCCTGTGGTGGATACGCGCTGCAGCCCCGACGGGCGGAACGAGCGCGCAGGATCCTGAAGCGAGCTTCAGATTAGCTCGGAAATCCACGCGCTGCGCAACGGTTTTGTAGCTTCTTGCTCAGCGGCGCCCCCAGAACATTCCGCTCTCACGCCACAGGCGCTGCCGGCGGGGCCCGTCGTCATC
The DNA here is from genome assembly GCA_964454025.1 of uncultured Polyangiaceae bacterium. Taxonomy (GTDB): domain Bacteria; phylum Myxococcota_A; class Polyangia; order Polyangiales; family Polyangiaceae; genus JAFGBI01. The sequence goes on from CAYVRP010000050.1 coordinate 28,483, forward strand.
CTCGGCCTCACGTCGAGATGCCCTGAACGGCCCGCTGCGGCTCTGGTGACCGCGCGGTCGTCGGTTTCACCCGCACCCCTGCGCGCCCCCTCCACGTCCTCGGATTCGTCACCGCGGGCGCAACAACGTGCCAGTCGACGGCGACCGGTCGGCGGCGAACCAGGACGTGAGCGGGGCTACTTATCGAAGCGTGGCCACCCGTTCAGGTCGCCGCAGCCCCCGATCCTGCGCCCTCCCGCGCCACGCCTGCACCCCGGCGCGCGCGAGCACCTGATCGAGCTCGAGGTCGATCGTGAAAACGTCGATCGCGCCGGCGCTGGCCGCGAGGGCGAGCGAGAGCTGCCGGACGAGCGGTCCCTGGAGCCCCGCGCCGGCCGCCGCGTGGGCGCCGGAGAACACCACCGCGGCGAGCCCGCCGAGCGCGGCCGCGGCCGCGCCGCAGGCGAGCAGGAGGCGGTGGGCGAACACCGCGCGCGCCAGCTCGGTGGACGGATCGACGCTGACCAGGATGGCGCCGAGGTCGCCCACGTCCGCGCCGAGGGCCACGAGGCCGCTCCGGTGGGTCAACAGCTCGTTGATCTCGTCCGGGCCGAGCTCCTGCGTCTGCGCCAGCGCGAGGACGATCCCCGGATCGATCTCGCCGGAGTCGTGTTCGCCGGGCAGCCCCTCCAGCGGAGTCGCCCCGCTCGTCACCACCATCGCGCGGTGGCCGAGCACCCCCGCGACCTCGGGCTTGCCCTGGAGGCACACCGAGGCGACGCGCGCCGGAGCTCCGCGCCCGCGATCGGCGCGGGCGCGGGCCACCGCGTCGGCGGCCTCGGCGTGGAAGAGGCCATGGAAGCCGGAGCGCGCTGCCCGCAGCGCCGTGCGCGTCTCGCGGGCGAGGGCGTAGGTCCGCTCGCGCGTGGGCAGGGTCGCGAAGAAGGTGGACTCGAAGACGAAGAGCGCGGGGACGCCGGGCAGGGCGCGCCGGACCGCCTCGCCGGCACCGATCGCCGGCGGGAGCTGGAGCGGGGCCGCCGCGGCTGCCCGCCGCAGCGCCGCGAGCCCGTCCTCGGTGACGGCCGCGGGCCCGGTGAAGGCGTGACCGTCGTGCGCCGCCCGGATCACCACCAGCTCGGGCCGCCACCGCTCGGGCAGGTGCTCGTCCAGGATCTCCACCAGCGCCTCGTCCAGGGCGGCGCCGAGGTCCGCGGCGGGCCGCAGGCGAAGCGTCCCGCGCACCCGCGGTCTGCCCCGCTCGGAGGCGAAGGCGGCGAACCCCAGCGCGCGCGGTCCGGGTCTGAGCGTCAAGACTCTCATCTCATCCTCCCGGGTGGGTGAGGGTGCCGTCGAGCACCGAGCAGGTGGTGCGCGCGATGGCGAGCTCCTCGTTGGTGGCGATCACGAGCAGGCGGACGCGGCTGCTCGGCCGGGCGACGTCGGCGGGGAGGTCGCGCGCGTCGCGGTTGGCCGCGTCGTCGAGCTCGACGCCGAACGCCTCGAGCCCCGCGCACAGCGCGGCGCGGACCGCGGGGACCGTCTCCCCGATGGTGTCCGTGAAGACGATCGCGCGCGCCGGCGCCGCGAGGGTGAGGTACGCCCCGAGATACTTGCGCTGGCGCCACAGGTAGGTCTGGCCCACCTCGTCGAGGGCTCCGCCGGCGCCGAAGTCGGCGAGCACGTCCCGGATGTCCGCCGTGCGCTCCGAGAGACCGAGCACGCCGCTGCGGTGATTCAGGAGCCGCTCCACGGCCTGGGCGTCGCCGCCGGCGCGCGCGAGGAGCTTCAGGGTGAGCGCCGGGTCGAGGTCCCCGCAGCGGGTGCTCATGACGAGCCCCTGGAGCGGCGAGTATCCCATGGTGTTGTCCACCGACCGGCCGCGGACCACGGCGCAGAGGCTCGCGCCGCCGCTGCCCAGGTGACAGCTGACCGCGTTGAGCTCCGTGAGCTCCACTCCGAGCAGGCGCGCGGCCTCGGTCACCACATACTGGTGGCTGATGCCGTGAAAGCCGTACTTTCGGATCCCGAGCCCCTCCCGGAGCGCGCGGGGCAGCGCGTAGGTGCGGGCGGCCTCCCCGATGCTGGCGTGGAAGCTGGTGTCGAAGACCAGCACCTGCGGCAGGTCGGGCGCGCGCTCCCGGCAGCCGCGGACGAGCTGGATCGCGGGCGGGTTGTGGATGGGGGCGAGCCGCGCCACCTCGTCCAGCGCGCGGTCGGCTTCGGCGGTGAAGAGGGAGGCCGCGCCCGCGAACTGCCGCCCGCCGTGGACGAGGCGATGGCCAATCGCGTCGGGGCGCGGCAGGCGGTCGCGGGCGAAGAGCTCCATCACCGCGTCGTAGGCGGCGACGGGGCTCGGCAGGGGACGGAACACCGTCTCCACGACTCCGTCGCGCCGGTGGAGGATCCGCGCGGGCTCCGCGGTGACCGGCCCCACGCGCTGTGCCTCGCCGCGGGTGAGCTCCCGCTCCCCCGGCATCTCGACCAGGCTGTACTTCAGCGACGAGCTGCCGCAGTTGAAGACGAGGACGTGCCGCCGCGCCGCCGCGGGCGCCGGCGCCTCAGATCTCGTCGGCAGACCAGCCATACACCGGCACTCCGATCAGGCTCTGCGCCATGGCCGCGGTCCCGAGCACCGACTCCCGGATCTTGTCCACGGCGACGTGCTCGTCCCGGGCGTGCGCCAGCTCCTCCTCGCCAGGCCCGTACCCGATGGTCGCGATCTTGAAGTCGTTGACCAGGGTGGAGCCGGCCGTCCCCATGCCGAGTCGCGACAACGTCCACTCCCCCGTGCGTCGGGTGCAGGCGGCCGCGCCCAGGGCCTGGAATGCCCGCCGCGGGAGCGCACCGAACGGATCGGTGGTCCAGGGCGTGGCCAGGCGCTGCGTGCGGCGCGCCACCCCGGTGTAGAGCTCCTGGCGCTCCTCCGCGACCCCGACCTCGACTCCGACGCGGCCCGTCGCCTGGGCGCTGACCGCAGCGCGCGAGCGCACCTGCTCGACGACGTCGCCGAGCGACTCGCCGCGCAGGATCCGGCGCTCCACCGGGACCACGGCGCGGCTCCGCCCGTTCTGGCCCACCACGCGGGGGCTGCCCACGTCGATCATCGCCCGCGTCACCGTGGCCGGCGCCGCCGCGGCGGCCGGGCCGAGGTCCCGGCGGATCGCGTCGCCGGCGTCCACCACCTGGAACAGGTCGCGCCCCTCGACGTGGATCTCGAGCTCGACCCAGCCGTCGTGGCCGTAGTAGATGCCGAGATCGGTCGGCTCGCCGAGGATGGCGTACTCGGGGACGAGGTCGAGGTCCGGGAGCGTCTGCTCCAGGAGGTGGCGGATGCCCACCCCGACGCCGTTCTCCTCCGCGACCGTGGCCGCGACCACCAGGGCGCCCCGCAGGGGCAGCAGGCTCCGCCGCAGGATCACGGCCGCGTAGAGCTGCGCCGCCATGCCGCCTTTGCAGTCGGCGGCGCCGAGCCCGAAGATCGTCCCGTCATCATGGGTCGCCGCGTAGGGGGAGCGCGACCAGGCGTCGGGCGCGTCGGCCGCGACCGTGTCCTGGTGGCTGAGCAGGAGGAGCGTGGGGCCAGGCTCGATCCCGAACTGCACGCCCCCCACGTTGCCCACCTCGTCGCCGAGCACACGATCGAAGGCGCGCGACTCGTGCATGGCGCGGATCATGCGCTCGGACACGCCACGTTCGGCGCGGCTCAGGCTGGGGATGCGCACCAGATCCCGGGTCAGATCGAGGACGGCGTCGGCGACGCCCTCTTGGCGCTGGCGGAGCAGGTCGTACATGGGGCCTCCTGGGGGCGAACCGCTCGGTGGTTCTGGAGGAGTCCTCTCCAAGACCCGTGCCAACGCGAAAGGCGCGGGGATCACCGGGACTCGACCCCGGCAAACACCGGTGGTATTTCATCTTGCAATACCTGTTAGTTCACTATGAAATATCCCGGTGAAGGCCACCGACCTGCGCCTCGACGAGCTCGTATCCTTCGGCGACGGCCGCATCGATCTGCACGGCCGGCGCCTCGTCCTGCACGGCATGGACGCCTTCGCCCAGTGGCGTGCCGACCTCGTGCGCATGGTGGGGCCGGACGCCGCGCGCCGGATGCTGACCCGCTTCGGCTACTTCACCGGGCAGGCGGACGCCGCGGCCTTGCAGCGCATCTACCCGTCGCTGTCGCTCCGGGACTGGCTCGCCGCGGGGCCGCGCTTCCACTCGCTCATGGGCGCCGTGCGCGCCGTCGTGCGGTCGCTGACCGTCGACGGCCCCGCGGGGCGCTTCACCATGGACGGCACCTGGCACGACTCGGCGGAGGCCGAGGAGCACCTCGCCCAGCTCGGTCCCGCGGGCGCACCCGTGTGCTGGATCCTCGTCGGCTACGCCTCGGGCTACGCGAGCTACTGCCTCCGGCGCCCGGTTTTCTTCCTCGAGTCGCAGTGCCGCGCCTCCGGCGCCCGGACCTGCCGCGTCGAGGGCCGTGACGAGGGCTCCTGGGGCGCGGCCCTCGACCCGCACCGACCCTACTTCGACATCGACGACATCCAGCGACGCGTCCAGGACCTGACCGAGGAGCTCCGGCGGCTCACCCGCGAGAACGACGCCCACCGCGAGGAGCTCGCGCGGCTCACGCGCGGCGCCTCCCGCTCGCTGGTGGAGGTGCACAGCCGCGCGTTCCAGCAGGTGCTGGAGCTGGCGAGCCGCGCCGCGCGCTTCGACGCCTCGGTGCTCCTGTTCGGGGAGAGCGGGGTCGGCAAGGAGGTCCTCGCCCGGCACCTGCACCGGTCCTCGCCGCGGGCCACGCGGCCTTTCGTGGCCATCACCTGCGGCGCGCTGCCGGAGACGCTGCTGGAGAGCGAGCTCTTCGGGCACGCCGCGGGCGCCTTCACCGGCGCCCAGGGCGCGCGCGCGGGGCTGTTCGAGGCCGCCAGCGGGGGCACCGTGTTCCTCGACGAGATCACGGAAACCTCCGCGGCGACGCAGGTGAAGCTGCTCCGTGTCCTGCAAGAGCGGGAGGTCCTGCGGCTGGGCGAGAACACCCCGCGCCCGATCGACGTGCGGGTGATCGCGGCGACGAACCGCGATGTCCCCACGGCCCTCGCCGATGGTACGCTGCGCGAGGATCTCTACTACCGCCTCGCGGTGATCCAGATCCGGGTCCCGCCGCTGCGCGAGCGCCGGGAGGACATCCTCCCGCTCGCCCGCGCCTTCGTGCAGCGGGCGCGCGAGAAGCACGGGCTTCCCGGGCTCACCCTCCACGCGACCTCGGCGGAGGCGTTGCTCGGCCACTCGTGGCCCGGGAACGTGCGTGAGCTCGAGAACGCGATCGAGCACGCCGCGGTGCTGTCGAGGGACGGCGTCATCCGGCCGCGGCACCTCCCGCGGTCGGTGACCGAGCCTTCCCTGGGGGCCGCGCTCGGCCGCGCGCCGGAGCTGCGGACCCTGGCCGAGGTGGAGCGGAGCCACATCCGGGCCGTGCTCGCGCACACGGGCGGCAACCGCAGGCGCGCGGCCGCGCTCCTCGGGATCGGCGCGACGACGCTCTGGCGCAAGCTCAAGGCGGACCCGGTGGGGTGACCGCTCGGCCAAGCGGCCCCCGGGCGAGCCGGTTCGCGTGCCTTGGCGCCGGGGTCCCGGCGGCGGTCGCCGGGCGAGCCGCCGCGTGGAAGCGCCCCCGATCCGGCCGCCGGTGGCGGCGCCGTGCCGACTCGGGCGTCAGCCGCGCGGCGCGCCTCCATTGCCTTCATCGGGGGGTCCTCCTAGACTCGTCCGGCCCGAGATTTCGGCCCCCTCGACCTCCCGGAGGTGCTCGTGACGTCCCGCTTCGCTTCCTCGATTGGTTTCGCGATCGGTGCTCTCCTGCTGCCGCTCGGGTGCGGCGGCGATGAGGGGGGCGACGGAGGTGGGGCCGGCGGCGTCGGCGCGGCGGCAGGGGGAACGAGCGGCGCCGTGACGGGTGGCGCCGGCACGGGCGGCGCGACGGCGGCGTTCTGGCCGGCGCCGTACGACCCTGCAGGCGCTCCGGTCCCGGCCGACAGCGTGTATCACGCCACCGTGCCGGCCACGGCGTGCATGGCGTGTCATGGCACCAACGGCGTCGCGGTGCTCAAGCTCGCGTTCGGCGGCACCGTCTACCGCGCCGATGGCGTCACGCCGGCCGCCAACGTGGAGATCGGGGTGAAGGACGGGACCCACCAGTACTTCGTCTACTCCGCGGCGAGCGGACTTTACTGGGCCGAGGGCCCCGACAACGTGAACTGGCCCATCGCGGACATCCGGATGCGCAACTCCTCCGGCGAGGTGCCCAAGCTCAGCACCTCGGAGCGCGGCGCCGACTGCGACTCCTGCCACGTGGGGGCGGAGCTCCTCACTATCGCGCCCTGATGCCACCTCGCGCGCGGCCAGCGGCCCGCCGCCCCCGCGCGTCGCGCCCGCCTCGCCGGAGCCACGGGGCCACCGCGGCGCCGTCGGCGGTCGCCCTCGGGCTCTGCCTCGCGCTGGTGACCGCCCCCCTCCGGCTCGCCGCGGCCGAGCCCGCGCCGGTGGCCACCGCGACGGCCGCGTCCTCGCCGCCGGCCACCGCCCGAGCGTCGGGGTGGACCACTGGCGTCTCGTTGCTCGAGGAGTACCGTCTCCGTCGGGCGTCCCGGGCGCTCACGGAGCCGGGGCCGCTCGGCGAGGCCGCCGCCGTGGATGACCAGCTCGACCATCGCCTGAGGCTGCACGCCGACGCCCAGGCGGACGGCCTCGACGACCGCTTCCGCGCGCGCTTCTCCGGCGTACTCTTCTGGGATCTGGACGGGACCCCCGGTGGCGCCACCGCCGATCTGTTCGCCGCCCCGTACGACGGGTCGCGACTGTGGGCGGCGCCCTACGCGCTCTCTGCGGAGTGGCACGACGTCGGCATCCTCGATCACGCGCGCGTCGGCCGGCAGGACACGGAGCACGGGCTCCCGCTCACCTTCGACGGCGCCTCGCGCGGGCGCCGCCCCCGCGGGCGCGAGCTCCTCCTGTTCGCCTTCGGCGGGCAGACCGTCCATTTCTTCCAGACGCGGCCCGGCTTCTTCGAGAGCTGGGTGGCCGCCGCCGGCGCCGCGTTGCGGCCGCTCCCCGCCCTGGAGCTCGAGCTCGATGGGCGGCTGCTGCGCGAGCGGGTCGACGATCCGGTCGGCGCCACTGGCGATCTGACCACGGCCTCCTACGGGCTCACCACCACCACCCGCACCGAGCTCGTCAGCGCCAGGCTCGGGGCGCGCGGCCTCGACGATCGACCGTCCCACCTCATGGGCGCGATGCAGCTCTACGTGCCGTCGGCGGGGCTCGGTGCCATCGCCGACCTGACGACGCAGCTCGTCACGCTGGGCGAGGTCGCCGAGAGCGAGAACCCCTACTACGCCCTCCTCGGCCCGAGCCTGCCGCACGTGCGGTATCGATTCGAGCTCTTCCACGAGCTCGCGCTCGGCCAGCAGGGCACGACCTGGACCCACCTACTGGGCTGGCGCGGGCGACAGGTGGTGGGACACGAGGCGGCGCCCTTCAACCGCAATTTCGGCGCCGCCTACCTGATGTCGCGGGTCGACGACCTCGGGCTGCCGGGGCTCTTCTTCGGCGCCACGGTCGAGTACAACTACGTCCCGACGTCGCGCGACGAGCCCTGGCTCGTCGCGCTCGGGGGTTCGGCCGGCTACGTCGGCAAGGCCCTCCGCGCCGAGCTCGGCACCGACTACGAGCGGTACAAGATCAACTACTACCAGCAGGTGGAGGAGCTCCACGGCGCGCGCACGGTCTTCGGCGCCTTGGGCTACCGCGTGACGGGGGCGCTCGAGCTCCGGGGCCGGTACGAGCTCGAGATCGTCGACCGGTACCTGGAGTCGTTCTACGTCACGGCTCGCCAGGACCTCTGAGGGACCCGGACCATGCCCGTCGCTCCGTCTCCTTGCCCTCGCCGCCCGCGATCGCCGCAGCGCGGCGCCTCGGCGGGGACCTCGCGCGCGGCGGTGGTCGCGCTGGGGCTCGTCCTCGGCGCTGGCGCCTGCGAGCGGTCGGAGCTCGCCGACGGGCTCCCGGCGACCATGGACTGCACCTCCTGCCACGGCCGCCCTGGGGATCCTTCGCCGCCGGCTGCGGTCGACGGCAGCACCAGCACCACCGCGCTCGGCGTCGGCGCGCACTCGTCGCATCGCACGCCCAGCATCGCGCGCGCGGTGTCCTGCGCGGAGTGCCACGTCATCCCGACGGATCTGAGCCGGCACCCCGACCCGCTGGCGCGCCCGGCGGAGGTCGTCTTCGGGCCCACGGCGACGGCCGCGGGGGCGACGCCGAGCTGGGACCGGGCGTCCGCCACCTGCACGGGCGGCTACTGTCACGGCGCCACGCTCTTCGGCGCGGAAACCCGCCCCGGCCCACGGTGGACGCGCGTCGCCGGCCCCCAGAAGACCTGCACCTCCTGTCACGGCAATCCGCCGGGAGGAGCGCACACCACGTCCACCGCCTGCGAGGGCTGCCACACGGCGGTGGCTGGCCCCGGTGGCACCATCATCGATCCGAGCCGGCACGTCGACGGCAAGGTCGACGTGGGCCAGACCAGCCGTTACCACCCTGCTGATTACGCGAGCCCGACGGTGCACGGCCCGGACACCTACCGCAGCCGCCCCGACTGCCGGCCCTGCCACGGCGCCGCGCTGGAAGGGACCGCCAGCGTCGTCGGCTGCGACGCGTGCCACCCGGCGGGGTGGCGCACCGACTGCGTATTCTGCCACGGCGGCGCCCTCGAGCCCTCGGGGGCCCCGCCCCTCGATCTGCTCGGAGGCACCGCGACCACGTCTCTGGGAGTCGGCGCCCACACCGAGCACGTGTCTCGGACCACCCACGCCGCGTTCGCTTGCACCGAGTGCCACGCGCCGGTCGTGGACGTGACCACCCCGGAGCACCTCTTCGACGCGACCCCGGGGCGCGCGGAGGTGGTGTTCGTCAACGGCCGCAGCCCCGCGGGGCAGTACGCCGAGGGCGCGTGCTCGGCCGTCTACTGCCACGGCACCGGGTTGACCGCCGGATCGGTGGCGTCCTTCGTGCCCGCGAGCCCCCTCGACTGTCAGAGCTGCCACCCGACCGGCACCCAGAGCGCGGGCCACGGCCGGCACGCGGCGTACCCTTGCAGCACCTGCCACCTGGACGTGGTCGCGGACGATCAGACGGTGCTCGCCCCCGACCTGCACGTCGACGGGGTGGTCGAGGTGCGCATGTCCACCGGCACCTACCTCGCTGACACGCGCACCTGCGCGGGGTCGGCCTGCCACCCCGCGGGAGACGTCGCGTGGTAGGCGGTCAGGACCGGGAGCGGCAGCTTGCCGCGCTGTTCGGGGAGAGCCTGATCGGGCCCTGGCCGGAGCTCTCGGCGGAGCGCGCGCCGAAGCGGCGCCTCGGCCGCGCGCGGAGCTGGCTCTGGTGGTCGCTCGGGGTCTTCGGGCTGGTGATCGCGGCGGGGTTCGGGGCGCGCGCCCTGGGTCGGTCGGGGCTCGAGCGCCGGGCCGCGGACGATCGCGGGGAGCGCGCGGAGCGGCTCCAGATGGCGCTGGAGGACGGCCACCTCGAGGTCGCCGCGCGGCTGCTCGAGGCGGTCGGCGGCGAGCGCACCGACCTCGATCCGGCCGACCCGCACCTCGAGCTCGTCCTCGCCGCGGAGGCCGTCGCCTACCGCTACCTCGACGCCGAGCCCCGGCGTCGCGCGCGGATCGAGCCGCTGCTGCTCGCGGCGACGACGGCCCCGCGGCGCCTCGCGCGCCTCACGATCCTTTCGCGCGCCGAACGCGCGGAGCACCTCGACGACCTCCAGCGCCTTCGGACCGAGCGCCCCCACGACCCCCAGGTCCACTACCTGATCGCCACCGTGCGCGAGCGCGCGGGCGACGTCGCCCTTGCCCGCGAGGCCTATCGCCGCTCCGAGGACCTCGGGCCCGCGTGGCTCGCGCACCGCTTCGACCAGCTCGATTTCGAGCGCCGGCAGGGCGACACTGCCGCCGTCGTCGCCATCGCCGAGGGGATGGGGAGCCGTGACGCGAGCGCCGCCTGGGCGCGCCTGGCGGCCAAGCTGGCCGGGCTCCCCGCGCCGCCGGGGGCGGCGGCGACGGCCCCCCCCGTGCAGATCTTCCGCGCCCGGCTCCTCGACGCCATCGGCGCCGGCGCGCGGGGCGACGCCGCGGCGGCGGGTGAGCACCTGGCCGCCGCCGTGAGCGCTGTCCACGGCGAGGCCCCCTTCCTGCTCGACGCCTTCGACACCCTGCTGGACTACCGGTCCCCTTCGCTCGCGCGCCGGCTCACCACGACCGCGCAGTGGCCCCGGGGTTCGGCCGTCGCCGCCGCGCAGCAGCGTCGACTCGAGGAGGTGTCCGCCGCGCCATGAAGGCCGCCCGCGCGCCCCGCCTGCCCCCCCCCTGGCCGCTCATCGCCGTGCTCGGCGGCGTGCTCGCGGTCGTGTTCGGGCTGCCGCTCCGGCGCGCCGCGGCGGAGGACGACTACTTTCGCGTCTCGCCCGGCCCGCTCAGCGTCAGCCACGCGGTCTACGACCACTCGGGGGGGTGTGTGAACTGCCACGTCTCGGCCCAGGGGGTCGTCAATTCCAAGTGCCTCGGGTGTCATGCTGGCATCGATCACGCGGGCGGGCTCCACGCGAGCTTCGGCGGCAAGGCATGCATCTCGTGCCACGTCGAGCACAAGGGGAGGGATCGAAGCCTGGTCAACTGGAGCACCATCGGGGGGCGCGACGCCTTCGATCACGCCCGGACGGGGTTCCCCCTCGGCGCGGACCACGCGCAGGTCGCCTGCACCAAGTGCCACGTCCGCCGCTCGAAGGCGGGCGGCACCGCCTACCTGGGGCTTCGCCGCGACTGCCAGTCCTGCCACCGTGGCGCGCATGGCTTCACGAGGCGCGCGCTGGCGGAGAACTGCGGGACCTGCCACCAGCCTGGCCAGGGCCTCCGTGGACGGCGGCTCGACGCCTGGAGCGGCCCGCACCAGCGCTTCTCGGGGGTATCGCGCGAGGGCAAGCACCGGGAACGCCCCTGCACCGACTGCCACGCGGGGGGCGTCATGGCGGGGCGCGCGCCGCCGCGAACTTGCCTGGACTGTCACCCGCCCCCCCACCCCGTGATCGCCTCCAACCGGGACTGCGCGAGCTGCCACCCCCAGCGCGGCACGTTCGGCGCGGCCACCGTCGACCACGCGCGGTACGGGTTCGAGCTCACCGGGCGCCACGCCCAGGTGGAGTGTCGGGGCTGTCATCGGGGGGCGCAGACCCAGCGCCCGGGCCGCGGGCAGACGCGCGACTGCGCGGCCTGTCACCGGGCGACCCATCCCGTGACGGCGGCCACCGCCCGCTGCGCCGCCTGCCACTCGCCGGCGCGGTCGTTCCGGGGCGCCCGCATCGACCACGGGCGGTTCGGCCTGCTGCTACGCGGCCGGCACGCGGAGCTCCCCTGCGCGCGCTGTCACCGCCGGCCGCAGCAGCGCCTCGACTACTCGGAGGGCGCCTGCACGAGCTGCCACACGCACCGGGGCGCCCACGGCGGGCAGTTCGCGGACAAGCCTTGCGCGAGCTGTCACGTCGAGGGGGGCCAGCGCGATCACCCGTTCGATCACGACGTCGATTCCCGGTTCCCCCTGCGCGGCTTCCACGCTGACCCGAAGGTGCGCCAGGACTGCGCGCGTTGCCACCCCCAGGGGCTCTACCGGACCGGAAAGACCGCCTGCCGCGACTGCCATGAGGACGCGCACCAGGGGAAATTCGGCACCGACTGCGCTCGATGCCACTCGCCGACGGTGCGCTTCGATCGCACGCGCGCCGCCGACGTGGATCACTCGGCGTACCCGCTCGTGGGTCGGCACCGGACCGTACCCTGCCGCGACTGCCACGAGCAGAAGCGGTACGACGAGAAGAACCCGCGCTGTGTCGATTGCCATCGAGAGGACGACGTTCACCACGGCCGGCTCGGCCAGGACTGCGGCCGGTGCCACGAGCCCACCGAGGGGGCGCCGAAGTTCAGGCACGAAACCATGACGCGCTTTCCGCGCGACGGTGCCCACCGCCGGGTGGGCTGCGCGCGGTGCCATCCGGGTCGGGGCGGCGCCGCGCGCCCGCGGACCCTCGCCGATTGGCGGAAGACGCCGACCCCCCCGCTCGACCTCCAGTTCCGGGTGGCGGGGCGCCGCTGTGAGAGCTGCCACGTCGATCCGCACCGCGGCTACGCCGAGGGGGACTGCGCCCGCTGCCACACCGCGACCCGTTTCACGGAGCTCACGGGCCCCCGCGCCCGGGCCATCCTCCCCGGCAGCCACCGCGGCGCCTGGTGGCGTCGCCACGCGATGATCCCGGAGGACCCCGGGGAGCTCGGGGGCGAGCGCAACAACTGCGCGGTGTGTCACGGGTCGCCGGCTTGCCGGAACTGTCACCTCACCCACGCGCCGCGCAGCCACGGCGGGCTGTGGCGGCTGCGGACGCACGGTACCGCCGCGAGCTTCGACGTCGGGAGCTGTCGCGTGTGCCACCAGACCGCCTCGTGTACGGAGTGCCACCGGCGCACGCGGCCCCTGAACCACCGGGGCTCCTGGTCCACGCTCCACGGCTACGCAGCGGGGGGGTTCGGTCCGAGCAACTGTTCGGTGTGCCACTCGCGGGCGGACTGCCTCCGCTGCCACGCTGGCGGTTGAGGCGCCTCGGGGCGAGGCGTGGCAGAGTCACGGACCGTGACAGCGCGCCTTCGACGGCGCCTGGCCGTGCTCGCGGCGGCGATGGTCGCCGCGGCCGTGGTCGCGGTCGTCGGCGCCGACCGGGGTGATCCCGGCGCCGCCGAGATCGCGCCCGCCGCCGCCGCACCACCCGCGACAGCGCCGGACGGCGCGCGGGACGTCGACGCCATCGAGGGGACGGTGGCCGAGAAGCTCGACGTGACCCAGTACTCCTACCTGCGGCTCACCCTCGACGACGGCGCCGAGATCTGGGCCGCCGTGCCGCGCACGGGGGTTGCCGTGGGCGCGAAGGTCACCCTCCGCGAGCCCCAGCTCATGGAGGGCTTCGTCAGCCCCACCCTGGGGCGCGCGTTCGATCGGATCTTCTTCGGGTCGCTGGCCGCGGGCGCCGTGCCAGCGCCGGCGCACCATGCGGATGGCGCCCAGCCAGCGGGGGGGCCGGGCGGCGCCGGGCCGGCCCCGGCGGGCGGTGAGGCGCCACCGCGTCCCGCCCTGGGGACCGCCGTCGAGGAGCCGGAGGTCGGTGTCGTCGCACCCGCCGGGGGCCCGAACGGCCACACCATCGCGCAGCTCCACCTTCGCCGCGGAGAGCTCTCCGGGAAGCCCGTGCGCGTGCGTGGCGTGGTGGTGCGGACGGTCCCTGGCGTGCTCGGGCGGTCCTTCGTGCACCTGCGCGACGGTAGCGGCGATGCTGCTCGCGGAACGCATGACCTGACGATCACCACCGTCGAGCAGCCCGAGCCCGGGCAGACGGTCCTCCTCGAGGGCACGCTCACGGTGGATCGGGACTTCGGCGCCGGCTACCGCTACCCCGTGCTCCTCGAGGACGCGCGCTCGGTGACGGAGCCATGAGGCTCCGAGAGCGGGTCAGCAGCCGCTCATGTCCTCGCAGGTGCAGGTGCCCGAGCGGTGGCATGACGTGCAGTTGGTCCCCTGGTTGTTGTTGAAGTGGCTCGTCGTCGAGTAGGGAGGGCAGCCCGTGGAGCCGCCCGAGCCGCTGGCGCCGCCGGTCGGCGTGCCGCCGGTCGGGAAGCCGCCGGTGGGAGCGCCGCCGGTCGGGAAGCCGCCGGTGGGAGCGCCGCCGGTCGGGAAGCCGCCAGTCGGGAAGCCGCCGGTAGGAGCGCCGCCAGTCGGGAAGCCGCCGGTGGGAGCGCCGCCGGTGGGAGCGCCGCCGGTGGGAGCGCCGCCGGTGGGAGCGCCGCCGGTCGGGAAGCCGCCAGTCGGGAAGCCGCCGGTGGGAGCGCCGCCAATCGGGAAGCCGCCGGTGGCGAATCCTCCCGTGCCCGCGGTGCCGCCGGTGTCGCCCATGCCGCCGCTGTCAGCTCCGCCCGTTCCCCCGGCACCGCCGACGTTCCCGGCGCAGACGCCTCCGGTGCAGGACTGCCCGGCGGCGCAGCTCAGGCCGCATCCGCCGCAGTGGGAGGGGTTCGCAGAGAGGTCGACGCATTGCCCGCCACAGTCGACCAGCCCCCCGCTGCAGCCGCAGATCCCGTCGCTGCAGGTCATGCCGGCGGGGCAGAGGATCCCGCAGGCGCCGCAGTTGAGCGGATCGATCCGCGGGCTTACGCAACTCTGACCGCAGAGCGTCTCGCCGGCCCCGCAGCTCGTCGCGCAGATCCCCTCCGAGCAGACCTGGGGTGGCGTGCAGGCCAGGCCGCAGAGACCGCAGTTCTGGGCGCTGGAGCGCGGGTCCACGCAGGCGCCGTTGCAGAGGATCAGGCCCGGCAAGCACGCGCAGGCCCCGTTGTTGCACTGCGCCCCTGCGGCGCAGGCGAGGCCGCACTGGCCGCAGTTCCCGCTGGCGGGGGCCAGCGAGACGCACGCGGCGCCGCACAGGGCCTGTCCGGCCGGGCACGGCGCCACGGCGCCGCCGCCTCCGGCCGAAACCGCGCCGGGATCATCCTCGGCGCCGCAGGCGCCGGCGACGGCGCTGGCAATCAGGACGAGTAGGAGGACGTGGATGCGCCAGCGAGGGTTCTTCATGGTGCGGGATCGGAGGTGGTCGAGCAAGGGTGCCGCGGTGTCGACGGCCTGAGGAGCCGCGATAGTAAGTGGTTCGCGGCGTCGTTCGCCAGGCATCCCTGTCCAACGGGCCAGCGAGCGGATTGGACGAAGTTGGATTTTTCGGGACCGTGGGGCCTGGCGGCGCCAGGTGGGTTCCAAGTCGAAACCGGCTTGCGCTCGGCGGGTACCCCCTCGCGCTTGCGGACGGACTCCCAGGGCACCATCCTCTGACCGTGCACGTGCCGCGCCACGCGTCGCCGCGACTCACGGGCTGCTTGCGAGCCAGCTGGGCGGTTCTTCACCTCGCAGCGGACCGGACGACGACCGACGGAGAAGGGTCTTTTCCCGGCCGTCGCCACGGGGGCGACTAGCCTTGCCCGCTGACGCGAAGGTCACCGCGGGGGCGCTCCAGGCGCTGCCCCTGTTCGCCGAGCTCGAGATGGCCTCGATTCGACGGCTCATCGAGCTCGGGCGCGGACGGCGCCTCCTGGCTCGCGAGCGGGTTTCGGCGACCCGCACCGCGGAGACGGAGAGCTACTGCTTCGTGGTCGATGGGGTCGTCGGCGTCACCCTCGCCGCGCCCCCGCATCCTCCCGGCGGGGATGACACCCGCTATCTCGGCTACTTCACGACCGGCGACTGCTTCTCGGACGGCTTCGCGCGCGTCCCGGTCGGGTCCGGGGCGGACCGGATCGACTGCGTGGCGCTCGGGGGCGCCCTGCTCCTGGAGGTCGACGTCACCAACCTGTCGGGCTTCCTCACCTCCCACCCGGCCTGGCACGGGCGACTCGCGGCGTCCTTGCAGCAGGCGCGGCGGCGCTTCCTCGCCGATCAGGCGCCGGGTCGCGAGGTGGTGCAGGACTTCGTCCTTCGCCAGGGGCTGATCAACAGCGGCCGGATCCGCGTCAGCCGGCTCGATGTCTGCCTGAGCTGCGGCAAGTGCCAGGCGGCCTGCGCCGCTCACCACGGCGGCGTCCCGCGGATGCGGCGGCGAGAGGTGGAGCTCGGCTGCCTCGCGTTCCCGGCTGCCTGCCAGGCCTGCCGCGATCAGCCCTGCCTCGCCGTGTGCAGCTTCGGCGGTCTCGTCTACGACGAGGCAAGCTCGGAGGTGCGCATCTCGGAGCGCTGCGGCGGCTGCGGGGCCTGCGTGGAGGCCTGCCCCCACGGCGCCATCCAGATGATCCGGACGCCCTACACGGTCGCCGATTTCCCCGACCCGATCCCGCAGAGCGACGCGTCCGGAGCGACCAACGTGGAGCGGCTCTTCGTGGCGGGCGACGTGGCCGGGTCGGCGCTGATCCGCCTCGCGATCAACGACGCGGTGCGCGCGGTCGACGCGATCCCCGCCCGCGCCGGGCCGCTGCCCGAGGGCGTGGTGGACGCCGTCATCGTGGGCGCCGGTCCCGCCGGGCTGTCGGCGGCGCTGCGCTGCCGGGAACGGGGCCTGTCCTGCTGGGTCCTGGAGAAGGACGCGGTCGCCGCGACCGTTCGCGACTACCCGCGGCGCAAGCACGTGATGGCCGAGCCACACCACGTTCCTCTGCTGGGGTCCCTATGGTTCGAGGACTGCACCAAGGAGGAGTTGCTGGAGCGCTGGCAGAGCCTCGTCGCGAGCGCGGGCCTCCCCATCCAGGAGCGCACCGAGGTGCTCGGAATCGAGCGGCAGGGGGAGCTCTTCGCGATCCGGACCGCGCGCGGTGCGCTGACGGCGCGTGCCGTCGTGGTGTGCGTCGGCAAGCGCGGCGCGCCGCGGCGCCTGGGCCTGCCGGGCGAGGAGCACCCGCGGGTCCGCTATGCCCTGGTCGATCCCGACGAGTGGGCCCATCGCGACGTCCTCGTGGTCGGCGGCGGCGACTCCGCGCTCGAGGCCGCGGTCAGCCTCGCGGAGGTGCCGGGCTGTCGGGTGACCCTGAGCTACCGCCGGGACGCCTTCGCCCGCGCCAAGTCCCTGAACCGCCGCCGCCTGCAGGCCGCGCAGCGGGAGGGCACCATCCGCGTCGAGCTCCGGTCGACCGTCACCGCGCTCGAGCCAGGTAAGGTCCGGCTCCGCACCGAGCAGGGAGAGCTGTCGCTCGCCAACGACGTCGTGTTCGCCTTCCTCGGCAACGACCCGCCGACCGCCTTCCTCGCGCAGGCGAACGTCCACGTGCTGCAGCCCGGGTCGCCGGAGATGGCCGAGCATGCGCGGCGGCGCGGCCTCCGGGACCGCGCGGTGAAGTGCGATCGCTGCGCGGGGCTCGACCGCCCGGCGTGCCTCGCGGCTTGCCCGACGGGCGCCCTCTTCGAGGCGACTCCGGCGGAGCTCTTCGCGCGCGCGACTGAGGTCCCCGCCGGCTCCTCACCCGTGCCCGTCGAGCTGTCGGAGCGGGCCTTCCTCGAGGGCTCAGCGGCGGTGCCGGCATCGCGAGGCTGGCTCGCGCACCCCGTCTTCGTCGCGGTGATGCTCCTCGCGCTCGCCGGGCTCGGGGTGGAGATCTTCCTGCGCACGAGCGATCCGGACCGGAGCCTCTCGGCCTGGGTCCTCGCGCAAGTGGGTGCCGCGGGCCCGGTCGGCTACAGCTCCGGTCGGGGCCTCGGACACTGGCTCGGCTACGTCGGGGCAGGCTCGATGCTGGCGAGCGCGCTGTACTCCCTACGGACGCGGGTGCGACGCTTCGAGCGGTGGGGCGAGTCCTCGACGTGGCTCCTCGCCCACCAGTGGCTCGGCTTCGGCGGCGGGGTGCTGGTGACCTATCACAGCGCGCTCAAGCTCGATCGCTGGGCGGGCATCGCCTGCATCCTGATCTGGATCATCCTCCTGACCGGGATCCTCGGTCGTTATGTCCAGGGGCGGGCGCACGCCGCCTCGAACCTGGTCGAGCTCGAGCGTCGAGTGGGCGTCGCGCGGTGGGGGCTCGGGCTCGAGCGGCTGGCGCTCGCCGTCACGCGCGCCGCCCTGCGGCACTGGAACGTCGTTCACATCGTCCTCGCCATCGCGATGTTCGTCCTCGCCGGCATCCACGTCGCCTACGGCTTCATCTACAAGGCGGTGTGAACCCCGCGGGCATGGCGCCGCGGCGTCGACGGGACGCGCTCGAATGGGGAGGCGGGCCGGTCATCGCAGACGCGTCGCCGCCACCTGCGAAGTCGGGTCACCAGCGGGGCTGGAAATTTCTCTGGTGAACACCGTATTGAGCTCGGTCGCGAGGTGATGGACACCGAGCGGAACGGGACTCACGCGCCTACGAGGCGCGGCGGTGATCGAGCGAGTGCGCGGTTGTCGGATGAGCGGCTACCGAACGCGTCGAGGGTGCCTTCCGGCTTCGGCATGGCTCGGGGTATCCTTCGAGCGGCGCCGTCGTCTTGGCGAGCGCGCTGGAGGTAGGGCTTTGGCCAAGCGTTCCTCGATCAATCGTCGTGGCTTCCTCGGGGTCGCCGTTGGAACCGTCGCGGTCGCGACCATCGGCTGCGGCGACGACGGCTCGAAAGAGGCCTCGAGCGCCGGCGGCAGCGGCACCGGCGGCGCGGGTCCGGGCGGCGCGCCGACGGGCGGTACCGCGACGGGCGGCGCGACGACGGGTGGCACCGCGACGGGTGGCACCGCGACGGGTGGCACCGCGACGGGTGGCACCGCGACGGGTGGCGCGACGACGGGTGGCGCGGGCACCGGTGGCGCGAGCACGGGCGGCGCGCCGACGGGTGGTACCGCGACCGGCGGCGCGAGCACGGGCGGTGCCGCGACGGGTGGCGCGACGACGGGCGGCGCGGGCACCGGTGGCGCGAGCACGGGCGGTGCCGCGACGGGTGGCGCGACGACGGGCGGTACCACGACCGGCGGCACGACGACGGGCGGTGCGGTCACCGGCGGCGCCAACACCGGTGGCGATGCACCGGGCGGCACCAGCACGGGGGGAGCCGGTGGCGCCGGTCCCGGGGAGCTCGGCTACGTGACCCTCGTGCGGGCGGACGACTGGAAGCAGGCCACGATGGATGCGGTCCTGGCTCGCTTGCCGGATCTGACGGGGAAGAGCGTGATGATCAGGCCGAACGTGATCGAAGCGAGGCCCGATGGCACGACGAACCCCGAGGTCATCGCGGGCGTGGTGGCGGCCTGCAAGCTGAAGGGCGCGAGCAGCATCGTCGTGGCCGAGGATGCCTTCACCGGCGACGCCGTGCCGTTCATGGAAACCCTGGGAATCACGGCCGCGATCGGCGGCGACGCCACGACGATGAACCTCAGTGGTACCCCGACCACCAACGTCAGACCCGCCAACGCGACGGCGTGGGAGGACGCGAACGGGATCGACGTCTACGACGCCGTGGCCAACGCCGACTACGTGATCAACGTTCCTCGGTGCAAGACGCACGGCATCGCCGGCTTCAGCATGGCGTTGAAAGCCTGGTTCGGCAGCGTGAGGCGGCCCAGCTCTCTGCACACCAACATCCAGAACAAGTGCGCCGAGGCGCACCTGGCGCGGCAGGAGGACCTCGTCGTGCTCGACGCGACGCGGTGCATGACCTCCGGTGGCCCGACGCAGGGCGGGGACATGGCCGACTCGCGCCTGGTGGTGGTCACCGAGGACGCCATCGCGGCCGACGTCACCGGGGTGGCGATCATCCGGGCCAACGGCGGATCGCTGGGCGCGCCGTGGACCCAGAACCAGATCCGACGAGCCTTGCAGCTCCAGTTCCCCGGCTGGCTCACCGAGCAGACGGACTTCACCTACTCCTGTGTGGGGATCTCGGACGCCGAGGCCGCGGAGATCATGGCCAGGCGGTCGGCGTAGCTCCCGGGTGGCGGCCGCGATCGCTCGGGCGCGGCGGTCGGGGGCCAAGCCGGTGACGTCCCGCCTGGTCGCTTCGGGTCGCGAAACATGGACTCGACGACGGCCGTGCTAGAATCGACCGTCGCCTCGTCACGGCGCGGTCCCGCTCGCGAGCCGCGATCTCCACTCGCTTCTAACCTTCAATCAGCGCAGAAAAGAGCCATGCGATCTCGCCTGAGTCCTCCGCGCCGTCACGTCTTCGGGCTGCTCGCCCTCCTGGGCGCATCGTGGGGCACGGCAGGTTGCGGCGACTCCGAACCGGACGATAGCGCCGCCGGGGTGGGCGGGGCCTCGACCGCGGGCGGCCGCGGAGGAACCGCGGCGGGGCCGGGCTCGGGAGGCGTCGGCGGCGGCTCGACCGGTGGCATCGCCACGGGCGGCGGCGTGGTGGACTGCGTCCCCGCGGCGATCGGCGAGACGACGCACGAGGCCGGCAACTACGACAACCTGTCGTGCAACAAGTCCGGCTGCCACACCGCCTACGTCGGCGGATGGGTGTATGCGAGCGCCCGCGGCTACCCGTGGATCGGTGGTGCCACCGTCACCATCACGAACGGGGACGGTACGACGCTGACGGCGGTGTCCGGGGAGGATGGCTTCTTCTCCTTCGGGGACGCTCCGGTGATCTCCTCCCCCTACGACGTGTGCGTGAGCAAATGCCCGAGCACTGACTGCAACCTCACGCCCCACGTCAGCGTCGATTGCCTGTCGGCGGGCTGTCACGCGCTCCCCACGCAGCGGATCTACGTCACCACGCCCAGCGCCGGTACGGGCGGCACGGGGCCCGTGCCGGGCGAGAACTGCGCTCAACCCACCGCCGGTGGCCCGTACGTCCATCTCGAGAAGATCTACAGCGCCTCCGCCAACCAGCCCTGTGTGAACTGTCACCAGAACGTGACCCCCAACTACAAGGGCGGGTTCCTCTATGATGCTCCGGACGGCACGGCGACCGTGGCCGAAGCGACCGTGACGCTGAAACCCGCCGCGGGGGCGCCCCTGACCGCCGTCACGGGCCCGGACGGCATGTTCTTCTTCGGCACGGTCGGCTCCACGACGACCGCCCAGGCCATTCCATTCCCGTACACCGCCTGCGTGAGCAAGTGCCCCACGTCGGAGATCTGCTCCCTGCCGAATCAGCATACGACGGACGCCGACTGCGGCACGTGTCACGATACCTGGACGACGGGCAAGGTGTACCTGCGGTAGGCGACGTGCCAGCTCGCGGTCCGTACACGCTCGAGCACCACCTTGAGCGTGGTGGGCACCTCGAGCGCCCCAGACTTCATCCTGGATTTCGCGCGGCCCCGGAGCCGGCTGACTGGGGCGAGCCGATTCACGCTCCGAG
>CAYVRP010000051.1:0-27687 GCA_964454025.1 uncultured Polyangiaceae bacterium
GATGAGCGTCGAGGAAACCAGGCCGTCCTCGCACCAGCACTGGTTGCAGTCGCAGGCCCAGGTGGCGCCGTCCGGGTAGATCCGATCCCCGACCTCGCACGAGGCGCCCCCGCCCGTCGCGCCGCCTTCACCACCGGTCGCGGCGCCGCCGGTCGGGTATCCCCCGGTCGCGGCGCCCCCGGTCGCGGCGCCGCCGGTCGTGGCGCCCCCGGTCGCGGTTTCGCCGGCCGCGCCAGCCTCTCCGTCGTCGACCGCGCCGCCGGCGCCGCCCTCGCCCGGATCCGGGGAGCAGTCGAGGTCGGTCGACGCGAGCACGCCGTCCTCGCACCAGCACTGGTTGCAGTCGCAGTCCCAGCGCTCTCCGTTCGCGTGGGTTTCGCCCGCGAAGGTGCAGGTGCCGCCGCTGGTGGTGCCGTCGTCCTCGGTGCAGGCGCCGAGCGCGAGGACGAGGCCGAGGGCGAAGAGAGAAGCCGTCTTCATGGTCACTCCGGGGAGAGGTGGGCGGTCGCCGCTCGTCGCGGGGCGCGCGGTCGCCAGCGCCCGCATTGTGCCACCTCGGGACGAGCGGTGCACCCGCGGGCGCGGCGCGAGCCCTGGCTCCGCCGTCGCGGTACTCGCAGCGAGGGCGGGCGCGCGCGCCGTGACGAACGGGTCAGGCGGCGAGCCCTCAACCGCCGAGCAGGGCGAACACCTCGGTGTTGTCGATGATCGGACCGGGGAGCTTGCCGCCGAAGACGAAGATCGGGGCGTCCGCGTTGGTGTGCTCCGTGCTCGACCAGGTCGCGGCCGGCAGCTCGCCCACGGCGGGGGTCGCCTCGATCACGGTGAGCCCGCCGGTTTCGTGGTCGGCGAGGACGACCACGAGCGTGTCGCCGCGGGCGCTCGCCCAGGCGACGACGGCCTCGACCGCGGCGTCGAACTCCGCCACGGTAGCGACCAGGTTGGCCATGGCGTGATCGTGCCCCGCCTCGTCGATTCCCTCGTGCTCGACGAGCAGGAAGAACCCCTCGGGATCCTGGCTCAGGTGCTCGACGGCGAACAGCGCCCGCTGGGTGAGGGTGGGGGAGCTGTTGCCGAAGACGCCGGCGACGTGCGTCGCGTCCGCCGCGACCCCGTCGAGCTCCGCGCGTGTGGTGACCCAGGTGTAGCCGGCCCCCTCGAAGGCCGCCCGGCTCACGTCGGCGTCCGCCGCGCCCAGGAGGACGTTCGGGCGGGACCCTTCGCGGAGGTCGGCCGCGATCAGTGCCCGAGCGTCGCGGTCGGCGACGTGGGCGCCGAAGGCCGCCGGGGTGGCGTCGACGAACGGGGCGTGCGTGGTGACCAGGCCCGCGCTCTTGCCGGCCGCCTGGTGGAGCTCGAGCACGGTCGTCACGTCCTGACCATCCGCGTAGCTTACCGCCTCGTTGAGGTACTTGCGGCCGGTCGCCATCGCCGAGCCGGCCGCCGCCGAGTCGGTCGGCGTCGGGTAGCTGAGGCTGTGCGTGATCACCGCGCCGGCGACGGGGGCCGTCTCCAGGAAGAGCGTGCCCGCGGCCCCGTGCCAGTACATGCCCGCCGCGCGGACCTGCTCGAACCCCATCCCGTCGCCGACCATGAGGATCACGTTCAGCGTGCAGAGGGGGACGAGCGCCTCGCCGTCGTCGCAGTCGGGGCCGGGTCGAGCCGCGTACCTGTCGCAGCCGACGAAGTAGCCGTCGCCGTCGCCGTCGCCGCAGGTGTCGCAGGCGACGAAGTTGTCGGGGTCGTCGTCGTCGCAATCCGCGCAGGAGAGGTGGCCGTCCTGATCGACGTCGGTTTCACCCGCCATACCGACGGCGTCGGCGTCGGCGAACCCGTTGCAGTCGTCGTCGAGGCCATTGCACGTCTCGGCGCTACCCGCCGTGCTCTGCGCGCAGGCGAGCGCGCCCTGGACGCAGGCGGTGGTGCCGGCGGCGCAGACGCCGAGCAGCCCGGTGTCGCAGGGGGCGCCGTCCTCGGGGAAGGCCTCGTCCACCTCGTCGTCGCAGTCGTCGTCGAGGCCGTTGCAGGTCTCGTCGTCGGCCTCGAGCTCGGCGACGCAGGCGAGCGCGCCCTGGACGCAGGCGGTGGTGCCGGCGGCGCAGACGCCGAGCGCCCCGGTGTCGCAGGCGACGCCGTCCTCGGGGAAGGCCTCGTCGAGCTCGCCATCGCAGTCGTTGTCGAGGCCGTCGCACCGCTCCTCCGGCGGATCGGACGGCGTGCAGGGGGGCGCCGCGCCGCCGTGGCCCGCCTCGTTCCCCGCGCCGCCGTCGCCGGCGCTGGCGGCCATCGCGCCGCCCACGCCCGTTCCGCCCAGGGATCCCGTGCTCCCCGCGGCGCCGCCGGCGTCGGACCCACCGCTGCTCGCGCCGGCGGCGGCGTCCCCGCCGCCGTCCGGGTTCGCGCCCGCGGTGTCCGCACCAGGGTCGCGCACGTCTCCGCCCGACGCGCTCGCCCCACCCTCCGTCCCGCCGCCCTCGCCCTCCGCGCCGCCCCCCGTCGCGACCGCGCCGCCGGCGGCGGTGCCTGCCCCCCCACCGTCCGCCGTCATCGCCCCGCTGGCGCCCTCGTCCACGCCGCCGCCCGCGAGCTGCTCCCCTTCGCCCCCCTCGCCGCCCGGGGCCGGGGCGCCGCCGCTCCCGGCGCCTCCGCTGCCGGCGGGGGTCGTCAGCACCTGTCCCGCCTCGCAGCGACAGATGCCGGCCGCGCAGCTCCAGGTCGTGCCGTTCGCGTGGGTCACCCCGTCGAGCAGGCAGCGCCCGTCGTTCGCGGCAGAGGCCGGCTCGTGGGGGTTCTCGCAGGCGAGCGCGAGCAAGGCGACGAGCGCAGGCATCGGGCAGGACCAGGATCGCACGAGGGGATCTCCGGGTGGGGTGGGGAGCTCCGGAGTATTTCGCCGCGAGCCATGCGGGGCAACCGGGCCGCGAGAGCAGCCTCGCATCGGGCGTCGCGACGACACTCTCGGGCGGGCGCCGCCGGGCACCGAGGCGCGGATCTGACTCGCCATCAGCCTGATGGTCGCGAGGACCAGAGCGCCGGGGCGGCGGCAATGGGTACCGATCTCACGCGGCCGCGGCCGGAGACGCCTCGTCGTTCGGCGCGGGGATGCTCCAGCCCGGCCCATGACGATGACCGGGACGGCGCTAGCCGCTCTGCCAGATGAGAGTCAGCGTCGAGCTGCCATCACCGCCGAGCTCGATGAGCGTCGCACAGTCCTCGCTCGTCGCCGAAATTGGCACTTGGTCCCACGATTTCGTGAACGTGCCTGACCCGCTGGCGCCGGCACAGGGCGTCTCCCAGACGAATGGCACCGGATAGGTCCCGGTCGCGCCGGTCTGGAGGACCGCGGGTCGCGTGTCCCACCACGACTCGAACACGGCGATCTTGACGCATGCGTCTGACGGCACCGCCTTGCCCGTGTTGTAGGGCCCCAGATCCGTCGCCGTCGCCTCGTCGCAGTCCACGGTACCGCCGCCGCCCGTGCCGTCCCCGCCCGTCTCCGCACCGCCGGTTTCGAGGCCGCCGGTTCCGGCGCCACCCGTGGCGATCCCGCCGGTCGAGCTGCCGCCGGTGCTGGCGCCGCCCGTGGTGACACCGCCCGTCCCGGCGCCGCCGGTTCCTCCGGTGCTCGCGCCGCCGGCGCTGACGCCGCCTGTAGTCACGCCGCCCGTCGCCACGCCGCCCGTCGCCACGCCGCCCGTCGCCACGCCGCCCGTCGCGACACCGCCGGTGCTGGCGCCGCCCGTCGCCACGCCGCCCGTCGCGACACCGCCGGTGCTGGCGCCGCCCGTCGTCCAGCCACCCGTGTCGCCGCCGCTCGCCGCCGCGCCGGCCGCGCCCCCCACGGCGCTCCCGGACGTCATCACGTCGGTGTCCAGATCCGACTGTGCGCACGCCGTGCCGAGCACCCCGAGGATCAAGCACCGAAGAGGGGCTCTCATCTGGATCTCCCGTCGAGCGCGCGACCGAGCACCTACAGCCTCCAGGATGCGTCGACCGCCGATCGCCGGCAAGCGACCGGTGCGGCCGCCGGGGACGATGGTGGGAGGTTGGCGCAGGTAGGCCGAGCTTGTCGTTCCTCCCGCGCCCGCGACGACCTCGGAGTCGCGGGCGTGGTGGCGTCCGCGCCGGCCGCCCCCAAGGCCCGAATCCCGCGCCGGCATCGCGACAGGGACGGGGAGGCTGTCCGGAGTTGACCGGGACCTCGGGGACCAGAACCTCGAGATCGGCCGGGATCGCCGCTCCCGTGTCCGCTCGCGCGGGCTCCTCTCCGCGCGACCACGGGAGCCGGCGCCGCGCGCCTGGCGCCCCGCGCCGCAGCTTCCTTCCTGGCCCGCGCGGCCAAGGTTCCCCCTCGGCGTCGGGTCTGGCACATATCTCAAGTTGACCTCCTCCCCCCCCCGCCCCGGGATCTGGCGCCACCGCGACCGCCGCCTCGCCGGCGCCCTCTCGCTGCCCCTCGTCGCCGTTCTGTCCGGCTGTCGTGCGGAGGCGGCCGCGCCGACGGTCACGTCGGCGCGCCCGTCCTCCGTCACGCCCGTCGCGACCGCCTCGTCACCGCCGGTCCTCCGCTGCCCGCTCGAGATGTCCGACGTCGGGGGCGTGTGCGTCGACCGCTGGGAGGCGCACCTGGTCGAGGTGGCGTCGGGTCGCGTGCCCAGCCCGTATGAGCCGGTCACGCCGGGCATCCGCTACGCCGCGCGCGCGGCGGCCGCGCCGGTCCCCCAGGCCTACGTGAGCCGCGACGACGCCGCCGCCTCCTGCGAGGCCGCGGGCAAGCGGCTCTGTCGGGCGCGCGAGTGGTACGCGGCCTGCCAGGGCAGCCGGCGCACCCGCTACCCCTACGGTCCCGCGTTCGTCGAGGGTCGTTGCAACGTCGGCAAGCCGCACCTCATGAGCAAGGTCTTCGGCGAGGGCGTGACCTTCACCTTCGAGGCTCACTACAACAGCCCCCGCCTCAACCAGGAGCCCGGCTTCCTCGCGCGGACGGGGGAGTACGCGGGCTGCGTCAACGACTACGGGCTCTACGACATGGTCGGTAACCTCCACGAGTGGGTCGCCGATCGCGTAAGCTCCCGCCTCCGGCATGAGATCCCGATCGAGTACGGGGACCACGAGCTCGGGCCGCGTGGCAACGGCGTCTTCATGGGCGGCTACCTGAGCTCGAAGCACGAGCACGGTCACGGGTGCGGCTACGTCACCACGGCGCACCGACCCGACTACCACGACTACTCGACGGGCTTCCGCTGCTGCCGGGACGCGGGAACGAGCCCCGCGGGGGCAAGGTGACGCCGGCGGGCTCGCGCGCTGGCGCGGCGGCGCCTCCTGGCGCCTGCGCGCCGCGGCTCAGGCGCCGCCGCACGTGGTGAAGCCGCCGGTGAGCGCGAGCAGCGACAGGGCCCGCAGCATCCGGTTGAAGTACTCGTCGTCGTGGCTGCCCGGGGTCGCGGGGATGGCGAGGATCTCGGCCGCGAACTCGTCGACCGTGGCCTGGTCCAAGGCCATGGCGCCGACCGCGAAGGGTCCGACGTTGATCACCGTGTGATCGGCATACCCGGGGGCCTGCGTGTCGAGCGTGCCGTCGAGGTTGTACCACTGGCCGGTTCTGGACACGGGGACGGTCTTGACCCACTGGGTCACCCGATCCACCCACGCCTTCGCTTCGGGGGTGCCGTTCCAGAGGTAGTCGGTGCCGATGCGCCAGGGCGGCCGCGCCGCGGCGTCGCCGTAGGAGGAGGCGCGGGTGTACGCGGCCTGGCAGTCCGCCACGGCGTCACCGCCGCTCGCGGAGCCCCAGTTGCGCACCAGGCCGGTGCTCGGGTGCGAGGCGCGGGAGAGCAGCGTGTAGGCATCCGCGGCCGCGCCGTTCCAGAACGACGCGTCCGCGGGGACCTTCTGCGCGAACGCCCGGTAATAGGCGGGGGCGAAGTAGGAGTAGTTCACGCAGCCCGTGGGCATGCCGATTTCCTGATCGTCGAACCAGCTACCGTCTCCGGGCTGCAGGATGCGGAGTCCCCCGTCTTCCCAGAACATGTGCTGTCGGATGGCGTTGATGACCGTGGTCGCCTCCGCGCCGTAGCTCGGGTCGCCCCAGCGGCACTCGGCCATGATGAGCGACATCGCGACGTCGAGATCGGCGTCGGCGGCCGCGCCGTCGGGGTACTCGTTGTAGATCGTGTCCCGGTGCGCGTCGCAGCCGTAGCGGAGCCAGTTCATCAGGCCCGTGTTGGACCCCGCCGGGCCCCAGGGCCCCGCGGGCGGCGGCACCCGCATCAGCTTGGCGTAGGCCAGGAGCCCGTCGAAGGCCGTCCGCTCGTCGTAGGCCACCGTGAGCAGCATCCCGTAGCCGATCCCCTCGGAGACGGTGGCGTCCGTCCTGGCGTTTTCCCACTTGACGCGGTAGACGCCGCCCCCGCAGTCCTCGAGGTTGGCGCTCTTCCACGCGTCGTAGGCGGCGCGCGCGTCGGTCGCCGTCACCGTCACGGGCACGAAGCCGTGGCCGTAGGGTGAGGGCGGAGCGCCGCCGGTGGCCTCGCCGCCGGTCGTCGCGTCGCCGCCGGTGGCGACGCCCCCGGTGGGGGCTCCCCCGCTGGGAGTACCGCCGGTCGTGGCCCCGCCCGTGGTCCCGCCGCCGGTGGCGCCGCCGCCGCTGACGCCGCCGGTGGCGGCGCCGCCACTGGCGCCGCCGGTCGTCGTGCCGCCGGTGGAGCTGCTGCCGCCGCTGCCGCCGCCCGTGGTCGCCGCCCCGCCCGTGGTCCCGCCGGTGGAGCTGCTGCCGCCGCTGCCGCCGCCCGTGGTCGCCGCCCCGCCCGTGGTCGCGCCGCCCGTGGTCGCGGCGCCGCCCGTGCTCGCGCCCCCGCTCGCGCCGCCCGCCCCGGCGGTCCCCCCGGCGCCGGGGCCGATGGGGAGGGGATCCTCGGCGCCGCAGGCGCCAAGCCACAGGAGAGCCAGGGGGATGAGCAAGGGCCGCCGCGTCAAGGAACCTCCGGTTTCGAAGCCGCTCGAAGACGGGTGAAGTCGCATTCAGGATAGCGTCCCGAGCCTCCGGTTCAAGGCGTGGAAGTTTCAGACCGAGGCGGACGAAGCGCGTTTTTCGCAGTTTTCTGCCCGCCACGGACGGGGTCGGTGCCAGACGGCCGGTGCCGGTGTACGCTCTCGCCCGATGACGGGCCCTGGGTCGCCGAGCAACCCGAGCGCGGGCGCGGCGACGGCGGCCCCTCCGGTGAGCGGGGTCGCGCTGCTACCGCGCCGCTGCCCGCGATGCCAGGGGCGCTTCCCGTCGGACTTCCGCGTCTGTCCACGGGACGCCACCCCGCTCGAGGACGCGCCGCAGGACCTCGATCCGTTGCTCGGTGCCGTGCTCGCGGACACCTACCAGATCGTCCGCGTCATCGGGGAGGGCGGGATGGCGCGGGTGTACGAGGCCACCCACGTGCGGCTGCCCACCAAGCGCTTCGCCGTCAAGGTCCTGCTCCCGGCGCAGGCCCAGAACCCCGAGGTCGTGGCGCGGTTCCAGCGGGAGGCCGAGGCCGCGAGCGGGATCGGTCACCCCAACGTCGTGGACGTCTACGACGTGCACCGGGCGCCGACGGGGCAGCCCTTCCTCGTCTGCGAGTACCTCGACGGGACCGATCTGGCGAGCCTTCTCGAGCGGCGCGGCAAGCTCGAGGTCCCCTTCGCCGTCGACGTCGCGCGCCAGCTCTGCCGCGCGCTCGCCGCTGCCCACGCGCGCGGCGTCATCCACCGCGACGTCAAGCCCGAGAACGTGTTCCTGGTCGGGGACCCGGCGTCACCGACGGTCAAGGTCATCGACTTCGGCATCTCGAAGGTGGACGACGGGAGCGGCTCGCACCTGACCCGCACCGGCATGATCATGGGGACTCCGGCCTACATGCCCCCGGAGCAGGCGCGCGGGGCCAAGGCCGACAATCGGGCGGACGTCTACGGCGTGGGGGCGATCCTCTATCGCGCGCTCACGGGCAAGCTCCCGTTCGACTTCGACGACGCCGCGGAGGCGTTGAGCGCGGTGCTCACCCTGGAGCCGCCGCGGCCGCGGACGCTCGAGCCGAGCATCCCGCCCGCGCTGGAGCTGGTCGTGCAGCGCGCGATGGCGAAGGAGCCCGCGGACCGGCCGGCGAGCATGGCCGAGCTCGAGGCGGAGCTGCTGCCGTTCGCGGGCGAGTTCGCGGCCGTGGCCCTCGACGCCGCGCCCTCCGGGCCCGGCGCCGCGCCGGTCAACGTCACCGCCGCGACCCTGCTCAGCCCCGCCCCGGTGCGGGCGACGCAGGCGAACCCCACCGTCCCCCAGCTCACGAGCTCGCTCGTGGAGCGCGCGACGCGCGAGGCCCGGTGGGCGCGGCCCAAGATCGCGCTGCTGACGCTCGCGCTGGCCGGCTTCGCCGCGCTCGTCCTGGCCGACGCGCTGCTCTCGCTGGTCCTCTGGGCCAAGCCCGCGGGCTCCGCCATCAGCTCGACCGAGGGGCTGCTGGTGGTCATCGTGGTCGCGGTGCTCGTCCTCGTTCCCCTCGGCTTCTGGGTCCGACACCTGGCCCGGTCGGTGTGGGGCAACAGCGTCCGCGCGGTCGCCGTGGCCACCACGCTCGCCTGGGCCACCTCGATGGCGCTCGTGGCCTACGGGGTCGGCGGTCTTGCCCTGCGGCTGCTCGGGGTGACCGGGCTCTGGCCGACGGCGGCCGCGAGCGCGCAGGGGGGGGGGCTGCTCCTGTTGGCCAGCGTCGTGGCGGGCGCGCTGGCGGTCCTCGGGACGCGCCCCCGCCGGGCGCGCTGATCGGGGCTCGGCGGCGCTCGATCCTCCGGTGGTCGGGGGATGACAGCGCCGGCGGCCGAGCCCAGGATCTCGGGTCGTGTGCTACTCGGCGATGGTCGAGCAGAGCGCCCGCGCGCTCGGGATCCGCTTCCAGGCGCGGATCCAGCTCGATCAGTTCGAGGAGCTCTTCCAGCGGCGGCTCGGGGACGAGCGGATCCGGATCCCGAAGGGGATGGAGCGCGATTTCCTCGCGCCGACCTGCCCGCAGGAGCAGCGGATCCGGGAGGCGATCCTCGCCTTTCGCCAGCAGGAGCAGGCGCGCCTCGAGGCCGAGCGCGAGCGACAGCGGGCGCGCCTCGACGCCGCCACGCGCGCCCTCACCATGCGCGCGACGAAGCGTGCGGCGTCGGAGCGACGGATTGCCACCGGCAAGCTCGACGCGATCGAGCGGCGTCTGGCCGACCTCTGGCGCGAGGAGCCGGCGCCCGGCGACGCGCGGATCTTCCCGCGGTGGTACGCGCCGGTGGTCACGGTGGAGAACGGCGAGCGGGTGGTACGTCCCATGCGCTACCAGCTCCGGCCGCGCGGCAAGCCCGCGGGCTTCGACCAGCGTTTTCCGGGCCTGTACAACGCGCGTCGGGACGCCCTCACCCGGTTCTGGCGGGATCAGTTCGGCGCGCGGCACGGGGTCGTGGTGGTGTCGTCCTTCTTCGAGAACGTGCCTCGCCACGCCTACGAGGGTCGGGCTCTCGCCCCCGGTGAGCGCCCGAGCCACGTGGTGGTGCGTTTCACGCCGGCGCCGTCGGCGGCCGCGCCACGCCCCGAGATGACCGTGGCTTGCGTCTGGGAACGCTGGACGGCGCCCGGTCAGCCGCCGCTGCTGTCGTTCGCCGCCATCACCGACGATCCCCCGCCGGAGGTGCGCGCGGCCGGGCACGATCGTTGCCCGGTCGCCCTCCGTGCCGCGGCCGTGCCGCGCTGGCTGACGCCCCAGGGGCGCGGGGACGATGCGCTCCTCGGCATGCTGGGCGACCGCGAGGCGCTGTCCTTCGGCCACCGGCTCGCGGAGCGCGACCCGTCCGCGCCCGACCCGGACCCCGGCGGCGGCGAGCCCTGAGCGCCGCCCCCCGGTCTGGGGGTGCTCCGCGTCAGCGGCGGCGGCGCCCGGGTGCCGCTACAATACGGCCATGCCCCGAGGCAGGACCCCATGACTCGCTCCGACGCTCGTGCGATCTCGATCGGCCGCGCGCTGCCGATGCCGTTGCTCGCCGCCGCGCTGCTCGCGGCGTGCGGCGGTGACGACGACCCGTCGTCCGTGCCGGGCCTGGCGGCCTCCTCGCCGGAGGCCGTCGAATTCGTGACGGCGCACAACGCGGTGCGGGCGGCGGTCACCGAGCCCGCGGACTACCCGGGTGTCTGGGAGCCGCTGCCGCCCGTGACCTGGTCCGAGGCGGTGTCCGCCTCGGCCCGGACCTGGGCTTACCACCTCCGCGACGCCAACGGTTGCGCCCTGGAGCACGAGATCGGTGGCGTCTACGGCGAGAACCTCGCAGGCGGTGGGGGCCTCACGCCGAGCGGCGCCGTCGACATGTGGGCCAGCGAGAAGGATCAGTACGTCTTCGATCCGACCTACGACTTCGTCGCCGGCCATTACACGCAGCTCGTGTGGCGGGACTCGACCGAGATCGGCTGCGGCATCGCCACCTGCGCGGGCGGCAGCTCGGTCATTTCGTGTCGCTACCACCCGCCGGGGAACGTGATCGGGCAGCAGCCGTACTGACCGGTTCGGCGAGCCATGGCGCCCGCCGCGCGGACGTCGCGCGCCGGCGCCCCGGGGCCCGCGGCGGCCCCGACGTGCTCGGCGGGAGGCCGGCGAGCGGCCGCGGCCCGGGGCGAGGAGCCGGCGGTTCGCCGCCCGGATTCCATGCGGTCCTGCCCGGGGGCTAGTCGTTGCAGCGCGGTCCGGGAAATGAGTAAGCTCGGCTCCGTACTGCCGCTTTCGCCCGTCGAGGGGGTCCCATGGCGCTGTTTGGGAAGAAACCGGAGCCACCACGCGCGAACCCTGCGCCGCCCGTCGCGGGGCCGAGCACGGAGGAGGAGCCGGAGATCGAGGCCCTCGAGGCGACGCCGCCCCCGCCGACCTACGGTATCCACGAGACGATCCGCTTGATGCGGAGCCTCCCGGTCGATCAGAACGCCGATCTGGTGGTGCGGGTGATCCGATCCACGCTCGAGTCGCTGCACGTCCGCGTCGCTGACATCGTGGAGGACGCCAACCGGCAGGAGGCCGCGGTCGTCGGGCGGATGCGGGAGCTCAGCCGCGAGATCGAGAGCATGCAGCACGAGATCGATCTCCGGCGGCGGGATCTCGCGACGCTCGAGGCGGAGCTCGCCGAGATCAAGCTCGCCAAGGAGCGGCTCCAGCTCACTGGCGAGATTCGGTCGCGGACCCCGTCCGTGCCGCCGGCGATGGCCACCAGCGCGCCGGCGACGCCGCAGGCGCCGGTCGCGCCGGCCGCCAGCGTCGGGCTGGGCTCGACCGCGATCCCCGCCGTACCGCAGCCCGCGGCGCCGAGCGCCAGCGGCGGACCCAGCTCGAGCGCGATCCCTGCGGTGCCGCAGCCCGCGGCGCCGAGCGCCAGCGGCGGGCCGGGCGCGGGAGCGGTTCCCGCCGTGGCACACCCCGTCAGCGCCCCCCCGCCGCCGCTGCTCCGCACGCCTCCCCCGCCTCCGAGCCGGCTCCAGGGGGCAGAGGCCGCTCCTGCGCCGCGGATCGCGCCCCGGCCCCCGTCCACGCCGGCGATGCCCGTCGTCTCGGGCGCCCCGCATCCGGAGCGCCCCGCGTTGCCACCCCTCAACCTGGGACCGGATCTGCTCGCGCCGCGGTCGTCGGCGCCCCCGGGGCAGGGGACGCCGATCCCGAGCTCCGCGGGCCCGGCAGGGCCGGCGATGGGCGCGCCGGCGAAGGACGGCGCGCCTGTGAGCGCGGCGGCGCCCGAGTCCGCAGCGCCGTCGGCGCCGCGGCCCGAGCCGCCTCGGCCGGAGCCGTCCCGCCACGACACGCCGCCGCCCTCTCGCGCCGAGGCGCCGCTGACCCCGCCGCGCCCGGAGCCGGCTTCGGCGGCGCGCGCGGATGCGCCTGCGCCGCCGCCCTCGGAGCTGCCGCCGGCTCGCCTGGAGTCGCCCGCGCCGTCCCGTCCCGAGCCACCGTCCGCGTCTCCGCGGTCGGAGCCGCCGCCGAGTGCTCCGCGGTCGGAGCCGGCGCCTCGCCGCAAGAAGGGAGACGCGAAGGGATCGATCGACTCCCCCATCACGAAAGCGGCCGCCCCGGGAGAGGTCGCCGACCCGAAGAACGCAAGGGGTGACGGCGGCGGTGCGGGCGGACCGCGACGGAGCTGATTCTCGCGCGCGCTGTCGGCGGCGACGCAGGTGACCCGCTCGGTGCTTCGACCGAGCTGCCGGACCACGGAGGCGATCAGCTCGTCGCAGCGTGGTGCCGCTCGAGTTCCACGAATTGTCGTCTTCCCACCGCGGTTCCCAGGTCGCAGCCGACGAGCGACGGCTCGTGCTGGCGTGCGCGCGCTCGTCCCGCTCCGGGAGCCCCGGCACCCGGCCAGGCACGGAGTCGCGGCCCGGGCTCGGGGCCGCCTGGGGCTGGTGCCCGTGTCGCAATCCGAGCACCATGAAGCCTCCGGGCAACGCGCCGCTGGTCCGCCCGAGCCGGTCCATCCCCGCGCCGAAGCAGGCGGCGCCGCGCAGGCAGTCGGCGCCCTCGGGGCGGAGCTCGGTCCCGATGGGGGCGAGCACGGCGGGGCTTCAGCCGTTGCTGGCAATGACCACGAGCGCTTCCTCGACTCGGTCCGTCATGCCCCGGATCCGACGTCCCGGCCGGAGCCCCGGCGCGAACGTTGACCCGCCGCGGGCGCCCGGCCGCGGGCGCAGCCGGTCCGGTCGAAACCCGTCGGTGGGGGAGCCTGGATCCGGAGCGGGCGTCTGGCGAGCGCGTTCCGACCGCGGCCGTCTGAACCGGGGACCGCCGAGCGCACCGCGCCGGGAGCCCGGGCAGGCCCGCGTTCACGCCGGCGAACAAGCGGCGCATGCTCGTCCCTCTCGAGATCGCCCGTGCCGCGCGCCACGGATCCAACCCCTCTGCTTGAGCCGTCGACTCGCGCCACGCTCGTCGCCCCGGGGGCGGCGAGCTTCGCCGCCGCGACGATGCGCAGCGTGCGGGCGCGTCTGGTCTTCGACGGCGCGCACTACACGGATCTGGTGACCCGCCTCCGGCGCGCGACGATCTCGGTGTGGATCGCCACCGCGAACCTCAAGGACCTGCGGGTGGAGGCCCCGGTCGGGACTCGCGCCCGCGCCGCGGGTCGCTACGTCTCGCTCATCGGGGAGCTCGTCGAGCTCGCGCGGCGCGGGGTCGAGGTCCGCGTGCTGCACGCCGGGCTCCCCTCCCGCGCCTTCCGGCAGGCCTTCGCTGCGGCGGCGCCCGCGGGGGTCGGGCTTCGCCAGTGCCCCCGCGTGCACCTGAAGCTGGTCTGCGTCGACGGCGCCGAGCTCTACCTCGGCAGCGCGAACTTCACCGGCGCCGGGCTCGGCGCCAAGGCCGAGGGGCGTCGCAACTTCGAGCTCGGCGTCGTCACCGACGACGACGTCTTCCTCGATCAGGTCCAGGCCCGCTTCGCCGCGATCTGGGGCGGCGGCGAGTGCGGCGCTTGCAAGCTGCGCCGCGAGTGTCCAGCGCCGCTCGACCGACGAGGGGGGGACCGCCGGCGGTCGCCCGGCGGGTGATCAGGGTGGCTGCGGCGTGGCTCGGGCGTCGCCGAGCCGCCGTTCGATCGCCGCGACCAGCTCCGCCTTCGTGAACGGCTTGCGGAGCAGGCCGTCCTCGCCGAGGTCCATGCGCAGGGCGTCGTCGGAGTACCCGGAAATGAAGATCACGGAAACCTGGGGCTGACGCCGCCGCCACTCGGCCACGAACTCGATCCCTGTCATCCCCGGCATCACGATGTCCGAGAGGACCACGTCCGGCGAGTAGCCCGCGTCGAGGGCGAGCGCGGCGCTGGGGCTGGCCGCGTCCACGACCGCGTAGCCGGCCTGTCGGAGCAGGCGCCGCACCCCGCGGCGTGTCTCCGGGTCGTCCTCGACCAGCAGCACCTTCGCCCCCACCGTCGGGACCGGGTCGATGGCGGGAGCCCGCACCGACGGCGGCGCTGCCGGCCCCCGGGGCCAGCGAATCGTGAAGGTCGTGCCGCGGCCCACCTCGGACGAAAGCTCGATCGTCCCGCCGTACTGGGTGACGATGCCGTGGACCGTGGACAGCCCGAGGCCGCTGCCCTCGCCGGGCTGCTTGGTGGTGAAGAAGGGCTCGAACACCAGGTTGCGCGTCGAGGAATCGATCCCGTGGCCAGTGTCCGACACCACCAGCTCGACCAAGTCGCCCGCGATTTCCCGGCACGAAACCTGGAATCTCCCCCCGAAGGGCATCGCGTCGCGCGCGTTGGCCGCGAGGTTCAGCACCACCTGCTCGATGTGCCCCGGATCGGCCACGATGGGGCAGGGGCCGAGGTCGAGCTCGAGCTTGATGCGCTCGCCGAGCAGGCGCTGGAGCAGCATCGCGCTGTCCGCCACCACCCGGCCGACGTCCATGGGCCGCGACTGCAGCACCTCGCGGCGCGCGAACGCGAGGAGCTGGCGCGTGAGGCCGGCGCCGCGCGCGCGCACGGCCCGGAGCTCCTCGCCGATCTCGCGCACCTCGGGATCGTCCGTCGCGACGAGGATGTCGGCGTGGCTGCCGATGGCGGTGAGCAGGTTGTTGAAGTCGTGCGCCACGCCTCCGGCGAGGCGCACGATGGCCTCCAGCTTCTGCGCGTGGTGCAGGCGCTCTTGGAGCTCCTCGGAGAACGCCTCCGCCCGCCGCCGAGGCGTCACGTCACGCAGGACGCACAGGGTCGTGATGGGCTCCGCGCCCGGCGGCAGGTGTCGCGTGGCGACCTCCAGGATCACGCCCGAGGCGAGCACGAGCTCGCGGGGCGCGCGCGCGCCGTCGACGGGGTCGAGCAGACCGGGCTCGCCGAGCGCGCTCACGACCTCCTCCGGGCGCCGGCCCAGCACCTCGTCGCGGCGCACGTCGAGCAGTTCTTCCGCGGTCGTGTTCAGCGCGCAGAGGGTTCCATCCGCGTCGAGGGCGAGGACGCCGTCGGGGGACGCCTCGACCAGCCCCAGCGCTTGCTTGGCGTTCTGGCGCGACTGCTCCACGATCCGGCCGAACGAGCGCAGGAACACCCAGAGCAGCAGAGAGGCCGTGTTCAGGCTGCCGACCAGCGCGAGGATCGCCGTGGCGTCGGCCGGGCGCAGGCCCGGCCCGCTGCCGAGCGCGCCGCCGAGCGCCACCGTGAGCGGGATAGCCACGCTCAGCGCGATGGCGGTCGCCAACGCCGGCCTCGCCCCGCTGAACAGCCCGACCCCGACGATGAAGGACGGGGCCACGAAGGAGCCGACCATCCGGATGCCCTCCGGCGAGGTCGCGTAGGAGTAGAGCAGCTCGGCGACCACGGCCGTGAGCAGTAGATGCGCCGCGCCCCGGATCCTCTCCCAGCGCAGGAGGCCCGCGGCGACGAGCGCCACGGCGAAGACCGCCACCTCGGACGGGTGCACGGGCGCGCCGGACAGCAGGTGCGCCAGCGTCATCCGCCGTAGCCCGCGGCTGCCAGCGCCGCCCCTACGGTCACCCAGCTCCGGTAGTCGAGCGGCAGGGTGTGCCGCAGCGACTGTATCGAGAGCTCGCCGCGCAGCGTGGGCAGGGGGCTTCGCACCGTGGCTCAAGGATAGTGGACTCGCCTCGCTGGGGCAACCGGGTCGCCGGCGAGCGGGACGAGCCCGGTCGACGCGCGCTTGCGGCGTGGCGGCTTGCGCCAGCGCCAGCCGCGGTTTCCGCGCGGTGCCGCGGCGATCCACGGCCGGGCTCGTGGGGCTTGTTGGCGGCTCCGGGGCCTGGCCCACGGGGACGAGGGCGCGCTCCGCCGAGCACGGCGCGCCGCGCCGGGCTAGGATGCTCCGGCCATGGGCACGCGAACCGTCGGGTCCTCAACCACCACCGCGCCCACCTCCCGCGTCTCACGCCGTGAGTCCCGGGGAAGCCCCCTGCTCACGGCCATGATCGCGACGGCGCTCGTCGCAATCGTCTCGCCGGGACGCGCTCAGCCCGGGCCCGGCGTCGCCGCGGCCGAATCCAGCGAAACCGCGCGCGCGGCGGCGAGCCGCATGGTCGAGGAGGCCAGCGCACGGTTCGAGGCCGGCGACTACCCGGCCGCGCTGGAACTCTACCACCGCGCGGGCGAGGCGAACCCCGGACCCGTGCCGATTCTCGGCGAGGCTCGTACCTTGGTGAAGCTCGGCCGGCTGGTGGCGGCGGAAGAGCGGTACGTCGCGGTGGAGCGCTCCCCGTCGCCGGCGACCGATGCGGAGGCCGCGCGCGCCGCCGTGAAGGAGGCGCGCGCCGAGCTCGAGAAGCTGCGCCAGCGGATCCCGACCCTGACCATCACCGTGGCCGGGCCGGAGGCGAAGGATCCGACCGTGGAGGTCCAGATCGACGGGCGCCCCCTCAACCCCGCCCTGCTCGGCTACCCGAGCCCCGTCGATCCCGGCGAGCGGGTCATCACCCTCTGGGTCCGCGGACGCAAGGTGGTCCACGTCGCCGTCGCGCTGCAGGAGGGCGACCGGACACCGATCGTGCTGCGTGCGGCGCCCACGACCGCGAGCGCCGTGCCCGCCTCGGCGGCCCCGCCCCCCCCCGCCCCCCCCGCGGCGGCGGGCTCCCCGCCGGCCGCCGCCGAGGCCGCGCCGCGCGCGGGGGTGGGTCGGCGTCCGATCGGCTGGGTGACCCTGGGACTCGGCGCGGCCGGGCTCGTGACGGGCGTCGTGGCCGGGCTCGTCGCCGAAGAACGCTACGACGAGCTGTCGGAACACTGCCCGGAGGACCGCTGCCCGCCGGACTACCACGACGAGCTCGATGCCTTCCGGCGGCTGCGCACCGTCTCCACGGCGGGCTATGTCGTCGGCGGCGTCGGGCTCGCGGCGGGCGTCACCCTCGTGCTCACGGCGCGGCAGCCCGCGGAGGCCCACCGTGCCGCCCTGGTCCTCGCGATCGGGCCCGCGGGGGCGGCGGTGCGCGGTCGCTTCTGAGGCCCGCACCGCCGCCGGTCGGCGCCAGCGGGGAACCCCGGGCGGCGCCGACTCCGGGTGGTCGGGGACGGACGACGCGGCGACACGGCGCCCGCGCCGCGGGGCAGGCGCGGCGGCCGGGTGCCGGGGGAGCGAGCGCGCCGATTCAGTAGTGCGGCGGCTTGTCCTGGGCCAGCTCCGGGAGCAGCTCTCCCAGCTGCTGCTCGAGCCGCTCGACACGCGCCCGCAGCCGATCGATCGCCCGCTGCTGCTCGTAGAGCACCCCGTCCAGATCGGCGAGCAGCCTCTGCGCGTGGGCGTATCGCTCCTCCAGCGCCACCAGGCGCGCCACGTCCTCCTGGTCCATCGGAGGTGCAGGGTAGCGCGTGGCTCGCCCGCGCGCAGCCCCGGCGTCGGCCGGCTAGAACAGCACGCCGAGGTACCAGCGCAGGATCTGCGCCGCCTTCAGATCGCCGGCGTCGTTGCTGCCGAGGGCGGCGTGGAGGTTCGTGCGCTCGGCCCGCTGGTAGCCGAGCCCGGCGAGCGGGAACAGCACGCCGTACTCGAGCTGCGTGTAGAAGCCGCCCATCGACCCGGGGACGTCGTTGAGCCCGCCGTCCTTGGACTGGAAGTAGAGCTTGCCGTTGAGCTCGATCCCGAGATCGCGCTTGTGTCCTGGCGTCTGGACGAAGCTCGAGGCGCGCGACCAGATGGCGCCGAAGCCGCCGCCGAGCCGCTGCCCCTCCGGCGAGCGCATGAAGTCGTAGGCCACCCCGGGTCGCAGGTAGTAGCTGCCCTGCACGCGCGACAGGATGTTGCGGTGCAGGATGAGGTCGATCTTGTAGTTGGGGTGGAACGCGAAGGTGCTGAAGGTGTCGTCGCCGATCTGATCCTGCAGCCCGTCCCCGTACCCGGGGGTGAGCCCCCCCGACCCAGGCTGGTCCTGCTCGCTCGCCTCGGGATCGCCCGACGCCCAGCCGCCCTTGAGGTCGACGGAGAGGCGGTCCTCGAGGGCGCGGAACTCGGACTCCGCGGCGAACCCCCACATCCTGAACTTCCAGTCGTCGAAGTCCGCCGGCGCCGTGCCCGTCGCCGTCTCTACGTTGTCGGCGTGGCCCTGGATGGTGACGCCCTCGGCTTCGAAGCGGAAGGTCCGGTAGAGCACCTGCAGCCAGAGGTCGGGGATGAGCAGCAACGCGCCGCGCCGGACGTAGCCGGAGACGCCTCCGAGCTGCATCAGGCCGGCAGGGTAGGCGCCCGGCACGACCGCGCCGTCCGCGGCGCTGCCCGCGAGATCGTTGGCGATCTTCTGGCGGCGCGCCATGAAATAGACTCCCCCGTTGACGACCAGGCGCTTCTTGGCGAGCGCCTGGCGCTGCAGATCCGGGTCCGCGCGACGGGCGACGGAGAACATGAGCTCGCGCACGTCGTCCTTCTGCGCCGCGTCCGCCGCCTGTCCCTGTGGATCGAGGACGTTCTCCGTGGTCGCTCCCTCGTTGGCGAAGTCCCAGGCGCCGACGAAGTACAGGTCGAGGGCCTTGATCCCGGTCGAGAACATCAGCCGATCGACGGTCGTCTGGTAGTCGTCGTCGTAGCCGTCCCCGGAGTTGGCGAAGATGCCGAGCCCCCAGTGCGACGGCATGCGGCCGAAGCGGAGCTCACCGACCGGCGTCTGGAACTCCCCCCAGACGCGCTTGACCCGGATGCTGTCCTTGACGCCGTTCACGCCCGAGGTGGGGGGCTGCTGACTGACGTCGAAGACCGAAAGCGCGTTGTAGCCGCCGCGCTGGAGGGCTGCGTAGCCGCCGGCGGCGTCGGGCTCGATGGCGTACCCCTCCGGCGTGGAGCCCATCACCACGTTGTCGAGCAGATCGATCTGGCTGATGACGCGGAGGTTGTCGGAGATGTGAAGCTCGGGGTTCAGGCGGAACCGGAGGTTCGCGCCCATCTGCGTCTGGTTCTTGCACGGGTAGAGGCCCTCGGTCGGGGCGGTGCTGTCGACCGAGCTCGGCCGCGACTTCTTGTCCGTGCAGAGGACGGGGCCGTAGTCGCCGATGCTCTGCGAGTCGGGATCCTGGAGCCCGCGGTAATAGTGGTCGAGCGGCAGCGGCCAGAGCTGATCCGAAGGCTGGTTGATCCGACCGAGCGCGAAGCGATGGAACATCTCCACGCGGGTGCGGAAGTAGCCGTGGAGCTCGAACACGGGGCGCGCGTGGGACCACCAGTCCTCCGCGAACACGTCCACCTCCGGAGGCTTGGCCGCCTCCTTCGCCTCCGGGGGCGCGCTCGGCGGCGGCTCCGCGCCCGCCGTGGCGGCGGTCCGCTCGCCGGCGGCGGTGGGCGCGGTCGCGGCGGGGAGCGCCGCGTTCGGCGGCGGCGTCCGCGGGCGCGACCGCGGGGGGGCGGGCTGCGGAGGCGGCGGCTCGGCGCCGTCGTCGCCGGCGGCGCCTTCGGACCGCTCGTCCTCGTCCCCCGCCGCGGCGTCGGTCCGCTCCGCGGTCGCAGGCGCGGCGTCCGGGCTC
This sequence comes from uncultured Polyangiaceae bacterium, assembly GCA_964454025.1. Lineage (GTDB taxonomy): Bacteria > Myxococcota_A > Polyangia > Polyangiales > Polyangiaceae > JAFGBI01. Next base: position 19,453 of record CAYVRP010000051.1, read on the forward strand.
GCGGTCGGCGCCTCCGGCTCCGCCGCCACTGGCGGTGCCGCAGCGGGCGTGCGGGCTGGCGGCGGGGCGGGGGCCGCTGGCGCGGCGGGGGCTGGTGGTGCGGCGGGGGGCGCCGGCTGGGCCAACGCCAGGGACGTGACGAGCGCCGCGCTCGCTGCGAAGAGCGAACAATGGCCAGTTTTTCGCATGGGCGCGGGTTCCGCGGGGGAGGGGGCAGCCCCTTTTGCACGGGGGTCCGAGGACTGTCAACGACGGTTTGGTCGGGCGGACCGTCCTGGATCGGTTCGGAGGCCGGTGCTCCCACGCCACCCTGGGGGTGGCGCACGAGCCGGCGCGTCACGAGCGGTAGGCTTCGAGGACCGCCGTGCGGAGCCGCTCCGCGGCCGGGGAGGGGATGACCTCGGCCCCGCTGGCGGTGCCGAGGGCAGGGGACGAGAGCGCGCGTGCGCTGGCGGCGAGGCGCTGCTGCGCCGCCCAGCCCTCGGTGGCGGGCAGCCCCATGCCCGTGCGGAGGGCCTCGCCGAGCGCCACCGCGGAGGGGAAGCGCAGCTCGGGGTCCTTGGCGAGCGCGCGGGCGAGCAGTAGGTCGAGCACGGCGGGGGTGGTCGCAACGTGGCTCGACAAGGGGGGGGGCGCCTGCTCGACCTGTGCCGTCCGGACCATGATCTCGTTGCGATCGGGAGCGTCGAACGGGGTCGTCCCCGCCAGCATCTCGTAGAGCACGATGGCGGCCGCGTAGAGATCGGCGCGCGCGTCCAGATCGCGGCCGAGCACCTGCTCCGGGGCCATGTAGGCGCCGGTACCAGGCGCCATGTTGCCGGTGTCCCGCGCTTGCTCGGCGGGGACGCGGGCGATGCCGAAGTCGGTGAGCTTGACCACTCCATCGTGTCGGACGAGCACGTTCGACGGCTTGACGTCCCGGTGGATGATGCCAAGGGCGTGGATGGCGGCGAGCGCGCCGAGGAGCTGGGAGAAGTAGTGCCACGCGCGCGCGAAGGGCAGGCAAGGACGGCTCTCCAGGTGCCGCTCGATGATCCGGTGGAGCGGCTGCCCCTCGCAGAGTTCCATCACGATCGCGAGCTGATCGCCGCGCTGGCCGAGCCCGAAGAAGTGCACGATGTTCGGGTGGGAGAGCCGCCCGAGGGCGGTGGCCTCGCGCAGGAACAGCCGGCGGGCGCGCTCCCGGCTCTTCAGGCTCGGGTGCAGCACCTTGACCGCGACGGGGTGAGCCGGGGTCCCCGCCCGCGGACCCTTGGGATCGTAGTACAGCCAGGCTGCGAACACGATCCCCATCCCGCCCTCACCCAGCGGGTCACGGAGGATGGCACGGCCCCAGCCGAGGTCGATCTGCGCTCCCGACCCCAGACGCTCGCGGGCGGCTGGTCGGGCTCGCCGGACGCCGCAGTAGGGGCAGTAGCGGGCCTCCTCCTCGAGCGCGCCCTGACAGGCTTCACACACCGCCACACACGGACCATACCCTGCCGTCCCGTCACGTCCATGCGCGCGCCGCCGCGCGCCCGTTCGACGCGCCGCGGCGGCCCCGCCTCGAACCGGTTCGCCGAGCCGGCGGCGGCGCACCGCGCCGCCGGGTGTCGCCAGCCGAACAATCGCGTTGCGGTGTCCGCCGCGACTGTGAGAGCCTGAGGTCGGCTCGGCGCAAGGGGCGCCGAAGACGGCGGAGATGTACGGCATGAAGGTGAGCAACGCATCCGTTCCCACCCGGACCATTCGGCGACCGCGGGCGCGGGCCCGGTCGCTCGCAGTCGGCTTACGAGCCGCGGCAGGGCGCGGCGGCGCGCGGGGGCGGTCCTGGTTGGTCGGCTCCGCCGTGTTCGCAGCGGCCGGGATCGCCGTCTCGCCCGCGAGCGCGCAGGAGTCCGCCTTCGACGGCGAGTTCTCGGTGCAGCGCTTCCTCCCCGCCCCGGGGCCGCGCAACCTGCTGACCACCCGCGGCGCCCGCCAGGACGGCGAGATGACCTACTCCGCGGGCCTGCTGTTGAGCTACGGCTACAAGCCCTTCGTCGTGAAGAGCTGCATCTCGGAGACGGACTGCGACTCCGCGAACGCGGTCCAGCCCGAGGACGTGCTGGTGGTGGAGAACCTCGTCACCGGCGACCTGATGGGCTCGCTCACCATCATCCCCGCCCTCCAGGTGGGGGCGCGGCTGCCCATCACCTGGGTGGACGGCCAGGGCATCACGGCCCAGGGCCTCCCCGATCCGGACGAGATCTCCGCGGTCGGGCTCGGCGACATGGAGCTCGAGGGCAAGTACCGCTTCCTCGGCACGGCGGAGGATCTGTTCGCGGCCGCCGGCGCGGCCTTCGTGACGGTGCCCTTCGGTAGCCTCACCACGCCGGAGGGCTCCTACATCGGCGACAAGACCGTGGGCCTCGGCGTGCGCGGGATCGGGGACGTCAAGCTCGGTGACGCCACGATCGTGGCCAACCTCGTCGGCATGTGGCGTGGGACGGGGCGCGTCGGGACCACCGAGGTGGGCGCCGAGATGCGCTACGGAGTCGGCGCCGCGTACCAGGTGGCGCCGCTCCTGCAGGTCCTGATCGACGGGTTCGGCAGCACCCGGTTCAGCGGTCAGGCGGGCACCAACACGCTCGAGGCGCTCCTCGGCGGGCGGCTGACGCCGGAAACGGTGCCCATCGCCATCACCGCCGGCGTCGGCACGGGCGTGGTGCGCGGCGTCGGGGTGCCCGCGTTCCGCGGGGTGCTCGGCGCCATGTACATCGCCGAGCCCAGCGACAAGGACGGCGACGGGTTGCTCGACGAGAAGGACGGCTGTCCCACCATCGCCGAGGACGCCGACGGCTTCGAGGACGCCGACGGCTGCCCGGACGTGGACAACGACGACGACGGGGTCGCCGACATCGAGGACCAGTGCCCCGCCCTGGGCGAAGATCCGGACGACTTCGAGGACCAGGACGGTTGCCCCGACGCCGACAACGACAAGGACGGCCTGCCGGACGACGGCGACGCCTGCCCGCGGGAGCCCGAGACGAAGAACCAGTACAAGGACGAGGACGGCTGCCCCGACGAGAAGGACACCGACAACGACGGCCTGCCCGACGCGCGCGACAAGTGCCCCGAGGACCCCGAGGATACTGACGGATTCCAGGACGAGGACGGCTGCTCCGACCCGGACAATGATGCCGACGGGGTCCCGGACGCCCAGGACGAGTGCGCCGAGGAGCTCGAGACGGTGAACGAATTCGAGGACGGGGACGGCTGCCCCGACGAGGCGCCGAAGAAGAATCCCTGGGAGCGGTGAGCCTCCCTCGCGGCCGGGCGGCGCTCGGCGCCGCCCTCTGCGCGGCGGCGGTCGGCTGCGCGGCGGTGGGCCCGGGCCGGGCGCGGGAGGGCGCCGGCGCCGAGCCCCGGGAATCCCTGGTCGGATCGTCGGCGCCCGCGATCGAGCGCCTGGTGGTGGCCGGCGAAGGGCGCGGGGCGCCGCTCGATTGGTCGAGTCTACGCGGCCACGTCACGGTGGTCGACTTCTGGGCGACGTGGTGCTGGCCCTGCCGCCAGTCGATGCCCTACCTGCAGGCGCTCGCCGATCGGGATCCGGCTACCCTGCGGGTGGTCGGCGTGAACGAGGATGACACCGAGGCCCTCATCCCGGAGTTTGCGCGCCGCTTCGCCGTGCGCTTCCCACTCGTGTGGGACGAGGATCGGGGGCTCGCCGAGGCGTATCGGGTCACCGGGCTTCCTACCACGGTCGTGCTCGATCGCGACGGAGTGGTGCGCGAGCTGCGCGCCGGTTTTCGATCGAGCGACGCGGAGGAGCTCGAGGCGCGGCTCCGAGAGCTGGGCGCGTTCGCGATGCTCGTCCCCGATTGAGCGGGCATCCCGGGGGCGCACGAGGGCGGGCCTCGCGCTCGACTTGTGGGTGTGCGATCTCGGTGAAACGTTTCTCGACTGCAGAAAACGCGCCTCGCACTTGGTGCGACAATTCCGACCGGGGTGTTACCTCTCGTGATCCGTCACCCGTCGTTCCCTTGCTTCGTACCGGATGGTGAGCAAAGACTGTTGATGAGGCTCCTCTCGCTCACTCGGCCATGCGCTTCGTTCGTTGGTGCCTGCTCGCGTCCTTCGTGATCCTCACCAGCCCGGTGGCGCTCGCCGACAGCTCGTCGAGCACGCTCACCCGGCAGCTCGCCACGGGCGACGACTTCCGTGTGCGCGTGAAGGCCGCGCTCGAGCTCGGCAAGACGCACGATCCCTCGGCCAGGGTCCCGCTCGAGAAGGCGCTCGACGACCCCAGCGCCCCCGTCCGGGCGGCCGCGGCCGCGGCGCTGCGGGTGCTCGGCGACGATCGCGCCATTCCGGCGCTGGAGCGGCACCTCCGTGATCGGAGCGACGCCGTACGCGCGCAGGTCCGCGCGACGATCGGCGCGCTGGAGGAGAAGGCGGAGCGCAGGGCGGAGCAGCCGCGGTACCTGGTCAAGCTCGGGCGCTTCTCCATCGCCGAGGAGCGGCACCGCCCGATACTGCCGACGATGGCGAGGGCCTCTCGCGAGGGGCTCGACGACCTGCCCGGCGTGCTGGTGCTCGACGACTGGGAGGACCCCGACCAGGCGTCCCGGAGCTTCTCGGCGCCGGTCGTCATGGTGTCCGGACGCCTGCGGAACATCGCCGTGGAGCGGGTGGGCGCGGCGGTCGTGTACCGGGCGGAGGTGGAGTACGTGATCGCGACGATGCCGGAGAAGAACATCGTGGGGATGATCTCCGGCGCCGCCTCGGCGCGCGCCCCCGTGACCGAGGCCGCCAATCCCAAGCGGATGCTCGCCCTTCGCAACGAGGTGGTGACGGCCGCGGTGGACAGCGCGATGGGTCGCGTGTCGCCGGCCATCGAGGCCGCGGCGCGCTGATGACTGGGGGCGCGTCGCCGTGAAGGCGAGCCGCGCGGTGGCCCGGGACGCCGATCCCGGCCGGCGGCCGCCGGAATTCAGTGGCTGACCGCGCCGCCCATCGGGCGATAGACTGGGCGCGAGCCGTCTTCGGCGTCTCCGGAGCCCATCCTTGAACGACCCCCGCCGTTCGCCACCGCCTCGGGAGCCCGCGAGCCCGGCGTCGCCGGGGGACGCGCCCCCGGCGGCGGCGAAGCCCTCGTCCCCCGGCGACGAGGCGGCCATGGAGCCCGACTTCCTCGACGCGGGTCGGCCGAGCCTCGTCGGCGGGCTCATCGCCGAGCGCTACCGGGTCGAACGCCTGCTCGGCATGGGGGGGATGGGCGCCGTCTATTACGCCGAGCACGTCCACATGCAGAAGCCGGTGGCCGTGAAGGTCTTGCACCGGCAGCTCGTCGCGCTGCCCGAGGTGGTCGCGCGCTTCGAGCGGGAGGCGATCGCGGCCGGGCGGATCAACGACCCCCACGTCGTCACCGCCACCGACTTCGGGCGGCTCCCCGACGGCTCGTTCTACCTCGCCCTCGAGTACGTCTCCGGCACCGGGCTCGCGGACGCCATCCGGCAGGGCCCGCTCGGCTCCGTGCGGGCGCTCAAGATCACCCGCCAGATCCTGCAGGCGCTCGCGGCCGCTCACGCCGCGGGCATCGTGCACCGCGACCTGAAGCCCGAGAACGTGATGCTGGTCGCCCGCGCCGAGGATCCCGACTTCGTGAAGGTGCTCGACTTCGGGATCGCCAAGGTCGACGACGGGGGCGCGGCGGGGGGCGAGCGACCCACCCCGGACGGCGCGATCACCCGCCTCGGGAGCGTCTTCGGCACGCCGCAGTACATGGCGCCGGAGCAGGCGGCGGGGCAGGAGGTGGACGCGCGCGCGGATCTGTATACCGTGGGGATCCTGCTGTACGAGATGCTCGCCGGGCGCCCGCCGTTCGAGGCGGACGAGGTGAGCCGCGTGCTCGCCATGCACCTGACCCAGCCGCCGCCGCCGCTGCCGGAGACGGTCGACGCGGCTGCGGGGGCGGTGGCGCTGCACCTGCTCGCCAAGGACCCCGCCGATCGCCCCCAGACGGCGGAGGAGGCGATCGCGCGGGTGGACCAGGCGCTGCGCTCGCTCGGGGTTTCGCACCCGTCCTTCGCCGCCATCCTGCTCGACGACGAGGGGACCTACGCGGAGGTGGTCGGGCAGCGTCGCGCCGGCGCGCTGCCGGAGGAGGCGGCCCCGCCCGGCGCGGGGCCGGCGGCGCTCACCGCACCGGCCGCCGCGACGCCGCTGCGCCGCGGGGTGCCGGTGTGGGTGCTGGTGACGGCGGTCGGCGCCGCGCTCGGCGTCGCGGTCCTGGCCTTGCTCTTGCGGGCGCCCGCGGGGCCGGCGGCGACGCCTGGGAGGCTTGCCGGCAGCGCGTCGGCAGTCGCTGCGCCCTCCGGCGCCTCGCCGGCGGGGCTCGAGCCCGAGCTGGCACTGCTCTTGGCCCGTGCCACGCTGGGCAACCGCGACGCCATCGCCGAGCTCGAGCGACGGCCGGCGGCGGGCCGCACCGCGCCCGAGTGGGTGGCGTTGGCGCGCGGTCGGATGGCGACCGGGGAGGTGAAGGGGGCCTTCGAAGCGTACCTCGCCGCGCTGGAGCGCGACCCCGCCGTGGCCGAAGACCCGTCCTTCCGCGAGCACCTGCGGCGCTTCACGCAGCTCGAGGAGACGAGCGAGGCGGCCATCCGGCTCGCGGCCTCGCACCTCGGGGCGCCCGGGGCGGACCTGCTGTACGAGGTGTGGGTGAACACCAAGGCGAAGAACACCCGCACCCAGCTCGCCAAGCAGCTCGTCTACAGCGAGGCCGTGCGGGCCAAGGCCTCCCCGGCGCTCTCCGTCCTGCTGCAGCTGCGGTCCGCGATGCAAGCCGTCGAGGACGCCGAGCTGCCGAGCGAGGCCTCCTGCGCGGAGATCAGGCGCCTCTTGCCGACGGTGACCCTGCACGGGGACCAGCGTGCGCTCCGCGTCCTCACGCCGCTCACGCGCAAGAACGGCTGCGGGGCGCGGCAGGCGGAGGACTGCTACCCCTGTCTGCGCGCCGGCAGCGAGCTCGCCGACGCCATCGCGGCGGCGCGCACGCGGCCGTCCCCGCCGTGAGCCGCGCGCCGCGGCCACCCGCTCACGGGATGCCGTAGAGCAGGCCGGCGGAGCAGGCCGGGTCGGCGTCGCAGTCCCGGTCGGCGCAGTCCACGGCGCTGTCGCCGTCCTCGTCCTGGCCGCTCGCGCAGTCCTCGTCCATGTAGACGCCGTACTCGGTCATCCGGCACGCCGACAGCGAGGCGCAGTCGGTGTCGGCGCAGTCAGGGTCGCCGTCGGCGTCGTCGTCGGCGCCGTTCGAGCAGCTCGACTCGTAGGGGATACCGTAGGCGCCCGCCATGCAGTTGGGCGAGCCGGAGCAGTCGGCGTCGGCGCAGTCGGTGTCGCCGTCGGCGTCGTCGTCGGTGCCGTCGGCGCAGTCGGCCTCCCTGGGGACCCCGTAGTCCTCCCCGAGGCAGCCCGGGGCGCTGGCGCAGTCGGTGTCGGCGCAGTCGGTGTCGCCGTCAGCGTCGTCGTCGGCGCCGTTCGAGCAGTCCGTCTCCTCCATGATGATGCCGTACAGATCGACCATGCACCCGGGGGCCATGACGCACTCGTCGTCCTCGCAGTCGGTCAGCCCGTCGAGGTCGTCGTCGGCGCCGTTGGAGCAGTTCTCCGGATCGCTCGGGATGCCGTAGGGCACCGCCAGGCAGTTCGGGGCCTCGTCGCAGTCGGTGTCGGCGCAGTCGACGTCACCGTCAAGATCCTCGTCGGTGCCGCCGTCGCACACCTCGGGCTCGTAGGGGATGCTGTAGGGGGGCGGCGTCAGGCAGCCCGGGGCGTCGGCGCAGTCGGCGTCGGCGCAGTCGACGTCGCCGTCGAGGTCGTCGTCGGCCCCGTCGGCGCAGTCGCTTTCCATGGGCACGCCGTAGTCCTCGCCGAGGCAGCCCGGGGCGCCCGCACAGTCGGTGTCGACGCAATCGATGTCGCCGTCGTCGTCGTCGTCGGCCCCGTTGTCGCAGACCTCGGGCTCGTAGGGGATGCCGTAGGGCGCGGCCAGGCAGTTGGGGGCGGAGACGCAGTCGGCGTCGTCGCAGTCGGTGTCGCCGTCGCCGTCGTCGTCGGTGCCGTTGGCGCAGTCGCTCTCCATGGGCACGCCGTACACGTCGCGCAGGCAGCCCGGGGCGTCGGCGCAGTCGGTGTCGGCGCAGTCGACGTTACCGTCGTCGTCGTCGTCGGCCGCGTTGTCGCAGACCTCGGGCTCGTAGGGGATGC
>CAYVRP010000051.1:27787-38589 GCA_964454025.1 uncultured Polyangiaceae bacterium
CCGTCGTCGTCGTCGTCGGCCGCGTTGTCGCAGACCTCGGGCTCGTAGGGGATGCCGTAGTCGGTCTGGATGCAGCCGGGCGCGGAGGCGCAGTCGGCGTCGGCGCAGTCGGCGTCGCCGTCGAGGTCGTCGTCGGCCTCGTTGTCGCAGTCCTCCTCGGGCTCGTAGGGGATGCCGTACTCCGCCGCCAGGCAGTTGGGGACGTCGGCGCAGTCGGCGTCGGCGCAGTCGGCGTCGCCGTCGCCGTCGTTGTCCGCGTCGTCCGCGCAGGCGTCGGCGCAGTCCTGCCCGTCGCACTCGCCCGCACCACCGCTCGTGACCTCGCCCCCGCCGCAGCCGACCAGCAGCGAGACGCCGACGGCGAACGGCAGCGAGAAAGAGAGGGCGCCCCCGGGTGGCGCCTCTCGCCGCTCCGCGAGGCGGTGGAGGTGCAGGCGCAGCGTGCGCGGATCGAGGTGAGCCATGGTCCGATTGTACCACCGCGAGCGACCCTTGCCCCCGGCTGCGCTACCGGGGCTCTCGCTCCGCGCGCCGAGGTTGCTCGGGTCCTCCAGCATCCCACCCGGAGTCTGGAAGCTTCCGCAACGTGAGCTCGACGCCGCCAGCGGGAAACTCGCGAGTTCACTTGCGGGATCGGCGAGGACGGCAAAAGCTTGTCCTCTGCGCGCCGCACCCGGCGGCAGGCTCGACCGCACCGAGGTCCCCATGATCAAGCTGCTCCGCAAGTACGGTTTCTACCCGCGCGTCGGCGTGTGGGAGCTCACCCTCAAGTGCGACCTGAACTGCCGGCACTGCGGCTCCCGCGCCGGGCGGGCGCGGGACGACGAGCTGACGCTCCCGGAGGCGCGCAAGCTGGCCAAGGAGCTCGCGGAGCTCAAGTGCCGCTTCATGACGCTGAGCGGCGGCGAGCCCCTGCTGCGCAAGGACTGGGCGTTGATCGCGGAGACGCTGGTGGACCTGGGCGTCACCACCGGCATGATCTCGAACGGCCGGCACTGGAACGACGACGTCGCCCGCACGGTCAAGACGATCGGGCTCGAGAGCGTGGCCTTCAGCGTCGATGGCTTCCAGGAGGCGCACGAGTATCAGCGCCGCGTGAAGGGCCAGTGGCAGCAGGTGCTCGACACCATCGACAACGCGGTGGGGCACGGCATCAAGACCAGCGTCGTCACGACCATCAACAACCGGAATCTCGGGGAGCTCGAGGCGCTCCGGGAGCTCCTGGCCGATCACGGGGTGCTCCGCTGGCAGGTGCAGTTCGCGACCCCCACCGGCAACATGGCCGACAACCGCGGGCTGGTCATGGATCCCAAGGACATCGTCCATGCCGTCCCCTTGATCGCCCGGATGTGCCGCGACGACCGGCGGCCGAAGGTCTATCCCGGCCACGACGTCGGCTACTTCGGGGAGCCGGAGGAACACCTCCGTGACCAGAAGGCTGCCATCCCGTTCTGGACGGGGTGCTCGGCGGGCTGCAGCGTCATCGGGATCGAGAGCAACGGCAACATCAAGGGCTGCCTGTCGCTCCCCTCGGCGATGAACGGGGTCGACAAGTTTGTCGAGGGCAACGTGCGGGAGCGCTCGCTGCGCGAGATCTGGTTCCGCGAGGGCGCCTTCGCCTATAACCGCCAATTCACGGTCGAGCAGCTCGGCGGTTTCTGCAGGACCTGCGACTACGCCGACATCTGTCGCGGGGGCTGCACCTGGTCCTGCTTCGCGGAAACCGGGCAGATGGTCCGGGACAACCCGTACTGCTACTACCGTCAGATCAAGGAGCTCGAGCGCGAGGGCAAGCCGATCCCGGACGACGGCCTCACCCGGCTGCCGGTGGTTCCCGGCTGAGCGCGGGCGCCGTCGCGGTCGCGGCGTCGGGGTTGCTTCCATCGCCGCCGGGCCTATCCTCTCCCGCCATGCCGGTGTGCAAGCGGTGCGGTGACGAGGTGGAGCAGCTCGTGGCGGTGAAGGCCGACGGCAAGAAGCAGAAGGTCTGCGAGAGCTGCGCCGAGGACCTCGAGGCGTCGGAGGCGGTGGCCGAGGAGAGCGAGGCCGTGGTCCAGCGGATGATGGACTTCCGCGGTCGCCGCTGAACCGCGGCCCCGCTCCCGGGACGGACCGCGCCTCGCGGGCGCGCCCGGCTTGACGTCTCGCGGGCCGCGGTGGAGCCTGGCCGGCAGGTGATCAAGTACCTCGGCTCGAAGCGCCTCCTCGTCCCCGCCATCCTGGGCGCGGTGCGCGCGGTGCCCGGGACGGCCACCGTGCTCGACCTGTTCTCCGGCACCTCACGGGTCGGGATGGCGCTGAAGGCCGCCGGCTACCGCGTGGGGGCGAACGATCACAACGCCTACGCCACCACGCTCGCCCGGTGCTACGTGGCGGCTGACCGCGAGGAGCTGCTGGCGGACGCCACCCGCCTGGTGCGCGAGCTCGACCGCCTGCCGGGGCGCGAGGGCTACTTCACGGAGACGTTCTGCCGGCGCGCGCGCTTCTTCCAGCCGAAGAACGGGGCACGCGTGGACGCGATCCGGGAGGCCATCGCCGAAAAGGGGCTCCCGCCCGAGCTCGAGGCGGTGCTCCTGGTGTCGCTGATGGAGGCGGCCGATCGGGTCGACTCGACGACCGGCGTGCAGATGGCGTACCTCAAGGAGTGGGCGCCGCGCGCCGCCAACGAGCTCGAGCTCCGGGTCCCGGCCCTCCTGCCCCGCGCGCGCCACGGCAAGGGGGAGGCGCACGGCCTCGACGCGCTCGACGCCGCGGCCCTGGCCGAGGTCGACCTCGCGTACCTCGATCCGCCGTACAACCAGCACTCGTACCTCGGCAACTACCACATCTGGGAGTCGCTCGTGCGGTGGGACAAACCGGCCACCTACGGCGTGGCCTGCAAGCGCGCCGACTGCCGCACGCGGCGGAGCGCGTTCAACTCGCGGCGGGACTTCGCCGCCACCTTCCGGGCACTGCTCGGGCGGCTCCGCGCGCGCGCCGTCGTCGTGTCCTTCAGCGACGAGGGGTACGTGACGCGCGGCGAGATGGAGGCGATGCTGGGGGAGCTCTGGGGCGGCGAGGCCACCGTGACGACGCTGGAGCACGACTTCAAGCGCTACGTCGGCGCCCAGATCGGGATCCACAACCCGCGCGGGGAGCGGGTGGGGACCGTGAGTCACCTGCGCAACAAGGAGTTCCTCTACGTGGTGACCCCGCCCGGCGCCCGCCTCGCGCTCCCGCGCCCGCCGTCGGGCCTTTCGTCGCGGACCGGGGGGCAGCTCGCCTGGTGGACGTAGCGGCGTCTGGCGCGCCGCGCCGCCCGGATCCGGTCGCCGGTGCGCGCCGCCCCCTGGGGCTTGACGGCGTCGCGCGGGGGCTCCAGGGCTCCGCGTGACGATGTCCCATCGCCGCGAGCTCGGCCGTTGTCGTCGCCGGAGGGGGCGTCGTCTCCGACCCGCTGGTCGCTGAAGGACCGGCGCCGCCCCCGAAGCCCGCCACCCGCCCCGGGTCGCGGGCTCGGTCGTCTCGGGCCCCACCGTCGTGATGCCTCGCCCGGAGGCGATGCCCATGAAGCTCTCGATCACCCAGGACCCCTTGATGAACGAACGCTCGGCGCGCGTCCTCGCCGGGCTCGTGCTCTCTTCCCTGATCTTGGCCTGGCTCGCCGAGGCTCGCTGGGTGCTCCCGGTGTTGACCATGGGGTTCTTCTCGCGGGCGGTCTTCGGGCCGCGCTGCTCGCCGCTCGCGCGCCTCGCGGCCGCCGTCGCCGCGCGGCTGTGGGCGGTTCGCCCCGCCGCCGCCGCGCCCAAGCGCTTCGCCCAGGCCATCGGCGCCGGATGCTTGACGGCGGCCTCGCTGGCCGCGTACGGGGGTCACGCGGCGCTCGGCTGGGGCCTGGCCGGGGTGGTGGCCCTGTTCGCGGCCCTGGAGGCCTCGCTCGGCTTCTGCGTCGGATGCTGGATCTACGGGCGCCTGGCGGCGCGAGGTCTGGTCGCGCCCGACGTCTGCGTCGACTGCGCGCGGCCTGCACCGGGCGAGGGAGCCGGCGGAGCCGATTCGATCGGCGCCGGCGGGACCCCGCGAGCGAGCGCGGTCAGGGCGCCCTGACGCGGGCGGACCGACGCCCCGCGAGGCCCAGGAGCCCGAGCGCGAGCACGGCCCGGAGCCAGGGGCTGTCGGGCGGGCTCGCCGGCAGGGCGCAGCTGCAGCCGCCCTCGTCCTCGCTCGCGGGGCTCGTGGGGTCCGCGGGCGGGCTGGCGCCGGCGCTGCCACCGGTGAGGGTGGCGCCGCCGCCCGCGGCCGGGGTCCCGCCGGCGCCGTTGTCCCCGCCGGTGCCCGTGTCTCCGCCGGTGCCCGTGTCTCCGCCGGTGGCCGGCTCCGGGACGTCGGGGCGCTCGGCCCCCACCGAGGAGCCGTACTCGAACGCGCCCACGTCGGGGACGCCGCTCGGGTCCGGCACCGTGCGGTTCAGGTAGTCGCGCAGCGTCAGCGAGGTGAGCTGCCCGGCGTCGATGGCGGGGCTGCCCGCCACCAGGTCGAAGTCCTCGGCCGTGGTGCCCGCGACGTTCCTCACCCCCGGGTCCTGGGTCGCGGTGTCGATGATGAGGTTGTTCGCCTGGGTGATGGCCGCGGCGATGACGTCGCCGAAGGCCCGGACCCCGTCGAGGATGACGAGGTTGTTGGTCATCGACACCTCGCCCGGGTCGAGCGTTCCCCCCGACACCCCCGAGGAGAAGCCGTCGAACACGGTGGTGACCATGCCGGCGTTGTACGAGCCCGCGTGCTGCACGATCGTGTTGTTCTCGAAGCGGATGTTCGACATCTCGGTGTTGTTGACCTGCAGCAGCATCATCCAGCCGCCGTCGATGTGGACGTTGTACGAGAACTCCGAGTCCTCGAAGCGTCCGGTTTCCCCGGCCATGCTGGCGACCTCGAGGAACCCGCAGCTCTGGTAGGACAGGTTGTGGTGGACCTTGACGCCCCTCACCGTCGCCCCCGAGCCCACCGTGATCTCGGTCGCGCCGCCGTCGCAGGGGCTCTCCGTCCACTCGGCCTCGTCCGCGCAGCGGACGAAGGCGTTGTAGGCGATCTCGTTGTGGGAGCCGTGGATGAAGATCCCGTTGCCGCCCCCCACCACGTTCGGATCGACGGAGCCGAGCGCGGCGTCCACGGCCATGGTCATGTCGTGGAAGTAGTTGCCCTGGATGAGCGACCCTTCACCATGCAGCATCATCCCGATGTCGCAGTTGGTGATCTCGCTGTTGAGCACCCGGCTGTTGCCGCCGATGGTGACGCAGACGCCGCTGCCGAGTCCGGCCATGGTGCCGTCGCCCTTGGAGCCCGCCAGGTAGAGCCCGTCGATGGTGATCCCCCCCTGGTAGGCCGAGACGAGGGAGCCGCTGTTCGTGGTGTGGGGCACGACGAACCGCGGCAGGGCGCCCTCCCCGTAGTTGGTGTAGGTGGTCGCTCCCTGCACCATCCGGACGGCTTCGTTGAAGACGCTGCCGCGCCGGTAGCGGATCTCGGTGCAGCCCGACGGGATCGCCTGCTGGGTGCGGACTGGGGTCGCCTCGGAGCGACCGTCGTTGGCGTCGTCGCCGTTGACGCTGTCCACGAAGCACTGCGCGACGGCCGCTCGGGGCAGCGCGACGCTCGTGACGACGACCGCTCCACCCAGCAGAATCACCATGTCTCTCATGATCAGCTCCTCTCGACGCTGGCTCCGGGATCTGGCGCGGGGCGCGCCGCGGCTCGCCTCGTCGCGTTGGTGAGCGGAGGCACCGCGGCCCAGGCAGCCCTCCGCGCGCAGCCGGTCTTCTCGGTGATGTCAGCCGGGCGAGGTCCCGTCCAGGGCTTCCTCAACGGCACAATCCTGCGCCCTTCGTGGAACCTGACCGGGGCTGTTTTCAGTGCTCCCGTGCGACAATTCGCGCGGCCACCCTCGAAAGATCCGCCGGCTCGGTGGCGTCGCCGGCGCCATCCCCACCAGCGGGGCTCGATGGCGCACGCACTGGTCGTCGGACCCGGGGTCCCCGGTTCCGGATCGGGGGGGGCCAGGCGAATCGTCCAGGGGAGAGGACCCGCGCGGCCATTCGAGAGCGCACTGCATCGGTGCCCGGGAGTCTTGGCGACGATTGCCGGGCGAAGCCCGGAGGCGAGGAGCGGCGCGGGCAGGGGAAATACCGGATCTCGTGGGAGCGGTCGTTCCGGGGCCTGACCGCCTGCGGCGCCGCCGACGAGGGCGACGATGGCGGCGGCGGGGTGCGGGGACCGGCGGTGCCTCGGGGGTCGGCGGGGCTCCGGGAGGGTTCAGCGCGAGCGGTGTCGACACCGCGAGCGGCGGCGAGCCCGGGCGCGGCGGCTCGCCGCCCACCGGCGCACCGACAACGGTGGGCGGCTCGGTCACGGGGGGTGTCGCGCAGACGGGCGGCGAGCTGACGAGCGGGGGCTCGATTGCGACTGGAGCCATGCTCGAACCCGGGGGCACGGTCGCCACGGGAGGGAGTCCCGCGACCGGCGGCGCTTGCAGCAGGGGCACGGTCGAGACCGGCGGCACGTTCGTGCCCGGGGGCGCTAGCGCAACGGGCGGCAGCCCCGGGCCCGGCGGCGCGGGGGGCGCTCCCGCCGATCGAGACACGGTCGAGGGGGTCTGCGCTCGTTGGCGCGCCGATCGGGTCGACCTCGGCGAGGGGATCCGGAGCGGGAGCGTCGAGGCCTGCGATCCTGGGGACATCGCCGCCGACGGGCGCGCCAACGCGCAGCGCGTCATCGGTCCGTACCGGTGGCTCACGCACCTGCCGGAGGTGGTGACCACCCCGGAGCTCGACGCGATGGCCCAGGCCTGCGCGCTGCTCCAGACCGCCAACGGCCTCATCGGGCTCGGCTCGACGGGGGAGAACGGCAAGTCCTGCACGCAGAACATGAGCGGCACCGGCGACGCCGGCCGCGAGTGGACCGCCCGGCCCCCCGACGGGCTCATCCTCCGGCAGGCATTCTCGCCGACTCGGTGGGACACCCTCGACGAAACGGGTCGGAGCGTGCAGAGCGAGGGCATCGACCTCTCGGGCGCGAGGGTCACGGTGAGGGTCGAGGGTGCGCCCATGGCCGTCGAGGCCTCACCGCTCACGGGCAACCACGGCGCCCGCTACGGCCTGCGGATCTGCCCCTCCGGCAGGACTGCAGCGGCCGGGAGCAACCACGACGTCAGCATCACCGGGATCGATTCGCCGACCGGTCATCGCGTCGAGGTCGTGGACTGCGGTTGGGCCGCGGCAGCTCCCCGCTGCCTGGAGCGGAGGAGCAGCGCGATGCCGAGCGCCTCCGCTCCTCGAGGTTCATCCCGGCCAAGGATCCCGCGCGCATGGCCGCAGGCTCCGCGAAGGCTCGCGCGCCCGCATGGCACAACCTGTGCCACGACGATTCACCGGGGCCATCGCCCGCGACGGCGGCGGGTGGCACAGAAGGCGAAGGCCCCTCGCTCTCGCATCGCTCCCGTGCGGGGCACGGGCGTTGCAAGCACGTCATGGCGATCCCCATCGGGCGCCCGCCAGCGCCCCATCGACGAGGTTCGTCATGAAGATACAGAAGTTGCTGCCGGGGCTGTTCCTGGGCGTCACCGCCCTCGCCGTCTTCGACCTCGTCTTGCCCGGATGTGTCGCCGACGAGGACGCGGTTTCCGCCCCGACCCCTACGGGTGGCGCGGTGGCCGCGGATCAGTCCGGCGCCGGGGGTCAAGGGGGGGGCGGAGTCCAGGCAGGTGGAATGGCGGCGGCCAGCATCTCGGGCGGAGGTGGGTCGGGCGGCGCCGCTGGCGCTGGCGGCGGAGCGGGCCAGGGGGGGGCGCTGTTCGTGGACCCCTGTGCTTGCGAGGACGGCGTCCTCATCTGCCCGAGCTACTGCGATGTCTCCGCTCACCGCGCGCGCGCTTGCGATGGGCCGCCGACCCTCGCGGAATACCTCGCCTCGGGGCTGTACAACTGGGTCGAGTCCGGCTGCGGTGAGCTCCTGATCGGCTACTTCAACGGGACCTCCGGCGGCCACGCGCTCGTGTTCGATCGCGAGCGGGGGACCCTGGTCGGGGGGCACTACTTCAGCGACGGGGTCATGCCCTGCGTCACGGAGGTTCTCTTCGGCGACGTCTCCACCTACAACTACGACAGGGGCGCCTCGCCACCCGGCGGCCTCCGCTGCGCCGACAAGGAGGTGTGCCGCGACGACTTCACGCCCAGCTCCGACGTCGACGTCACGGACTGCCTGCCCGGCGCGGCGGGTGCCGGCGGCGCCGGCGGTGCCGCGGCGTCGCCTTAGCAAGAGCCAGACACGCTATTGGCGAGCAACGACAGAGAGGACGGTCGGCGTGCCCCGCCGCGGACGGAGCTGATCGGGCTCGGCGTGGCGGCGGGGGCGCCCGCGGTGCCGCGGCTACTGTCGCCTGCTCCGGTGACGTCGGCACGACCCCAAGGTCGGATCTGCCCGGCCGAGGCGATCGTGGCCGAGGGCGCCACGGAGCCCGTGCTCTCCTCGCCCGGGGGCCTCCAGCTCGCGGGGGGCGAGGTGGCCGTCACCGCGACCGTGGACTCCCCGCCCGTTGCCGCCGGTGGTCGCGGGACGGGACGCGACGCCACCCCGAAAGCGGCAGATCGACGATCGTCCCGGCGCCCGCCACGCCGGCGAGGACCGCGGTTCGGTCGACCGCCGCGAGGCGGGGAGCGAGCGACCTCCCAGAGGTCCGCGTCGCCAACGTCGCTTGCGACGCGCTCGCCGGCTACCAGGTGAGCCCGTGCCCCAGGGGGTACAGGGGCGGATCGCTCGCGTAGTCGGCGTCGTCCCAGTTGATCGGGATCTGACCCGCCTTGGGCCAGCTGTGGCCGAGCTTGCCGGTGGGGCTCACCGCGCCGAACAGGACGTCGGCGACGCCCGCGCCCTCGGAGCCGGGCAGCCAGGCGGCGACCACGGCCTTGAGGTTCGGGTTGGCGAGGTAGGCGTCGATGAGCAGGGGACGGCCCGACACGATCACGAGGACGATCGGCAGGCCGTTGCCGAGCATGTTCTGGAGGGCCGTGTGGTCGGCGCTCGAACGCGCTTGCAGGCTCAGGTCCTCCTCGTCCCCGTGCTGCTCGGCGTAGGGCGGCTCGCCGACGACCACGATCCCCGCGGTGGCCCCGCCCGCGGCCGCGGTGCCGTCCTGGCTGAAGGCGACGTTCCCCTCGCCGATCGCGGCGCGGATGCCGGCGAGGATGGTGGTGCCCGCGGTCGTGTCGGCGTCGGCGGAGTGACCGGTGCCCGTGCCGAGCCCCTGCCAGTCGATGGTCCACCCGCCGCACTGCTTGACCATCGAGTCGGCCGCCGTGCCCGCGACGAGGACCGGGGAGCTTGTGGGCAGGGGCAGGATCCCGTCGTCGTTCTCGAGGACCACCAGCGACTTCTGCACGGCCTCGCGCGCGATGGCGCGGTGCTCGGCGCTGCCGACCACCGAGGGGTTGGTGCTCACGCCGTACCCGGCCGCGAACATCCCCATCTCGCACTTGACCTGGAGGATGCGGGTCACTGCGTCGTCGATGCGGCTCATCGGGACGCCGGTCGTCGGATCGCTCGAGCCCGCCGCCGCCTCCAGGAGCCTCAGCGCCACCAGCCAGTTGGGATCGGCGCCGGTCCCCGCCGCGCCGGCCATCATCAGCATGTCGAGCCCGGCGTTGACCCCGGCCGCCACCTGCTGCGCGGTCGGCGCGTACGCGGTGCCGCCCGGCAGCTTCATGATGGCGTTGTAGTCGCTGACGACGATCCCCGCGAAGCCCATCTCGCCCTTGAGCAGCTCCGTCACCAGCTCGTGGCTGCCGGTCACGCGCTCGAGGTCGGCCGCCGAGGTCCCGTACTGGCTGTACGAGATCATCACCGTGGCGACGCCGGCGTTGATGAGCGGCTGGTACTGATCCACCGCCAGGCGCCGGAAGGTCGCCGAGTCCAGGATCACGTCGCCCTGGTCGGTGCCGTTGGCGGTGTTCCCGTCGCCCGCGAAGTGCTTGGCGCAGGCCAGGATGCTCGTCGGGTCGGTGAGGCTCGTCCCCCGCTGCAGGCCCTCCGAGGCCACGAGGCCCATCCAGGCGGTGAGGGTCGGATCCTCGGAGAAGGACTCGAAGGTGCGGCCCCAGCGCTCGTCGCGCGCCGCCGCGATGGTCGGCGCGAAGGTCCAGTTGATGCCTGTCGCCCGCACCTCGACGGCGGTGGCGTGGAAGACGCGCGCCAGCAGGTCGGCGTCGCGGGTGCAGCCGAGCCCGATGTTGTGGGGGAACATGGTGGCGTCGCGGACGTTGTTGTGCCCGTGCACGGCGTCCACGCCGTAGAGGATCGGGATACCGAAGCTCAGGCCGGCGTTCACGTACTGGGTCGCCATGTCGGCCCAGGCCGCGGCGCTGTTGTTGGGCGGATCGGCGCTCCCGCCGCCGAAGACCGCCCCGAGCTCGAAGGTCGAGACGTCGCCGGGGGAGGTGGTGAGGGTTTCGCCCTGGATCATCTGGGCGACCTTCTGCGAGGTGCTGAGCCCGCCCAGGATCTCCGCCGCCTTGGCCTTGCACGCGTCCGAGGGCTGCCAGGCGGTGACCGCCACCGGCAGCGTGAAGGGCGGCGCGCCCGGCGTACCCCCCGTCGATTCGGCGCCCCCGGTCTGGGGTGTCCCGCCGGCGCCGGTCCCGCCGGTCGTGGGCGTGCCGCCGGCGCCCGCGCCGCCGGTCGTGGGCGTGCCGCCGGCGCCCGCGCCGCCGGTCGTGGGCGCGCCGCCGGCGCCCGCGCCGCCGGTCGTGGGCGTGCCGCCGGCGCCCGCGCCGCCG
>CAYVRP010000051.1:38689-49264 GCA_964454025.1 uncultured Polyangiaceae bacterium
GCCGCCGGCGCCCGCGCCGCCGGTCGTGGGCGCGCCGCCGGTCGTGGGCGCGCCGCCGGTCGTGGGCGCGCCGCCGGTCGTGGGCGCGCCGCCGGTGCCCGGGGCGCCGCCGGTCGTGGGCGCGCCGCCGGTGCCCGGGGCGCCGCCGGTCGCGGTCGCGGCACCCGTCGCCACCCCACCCGTAGGGCTCTGTCCACCGCTCTCGCCGTCGAACAGCCTCTCGGTGCCGGTGTCGTTCCCGCAGCCGACCGGGGTCGCAGCGAGCCCCAGGGCGAGAGCAGAAGCCGCCAGTCTTCGCGTCACCATGAAGTGATCCTCCTCGGCTGCACGGCTTCGGTCGACACCGCGTCCGCTGCCGTCGGGCAAGTGAGCCATGCTACCAGAGGCGAGTGTGACCGACCAGGGCGCCTCGGGCTCGCGCGCTGCGTGCGCTGGGCCAGCGGCGACATTCACGGCGCGCGCCGATGGCCCGCTCCACGCCCTCGATACTCTGGTGACCGCGCGCGGCGGCGCGGCACGGCGCGCGCGCTCACCGCCGCAACAGCTCGGAGTCGGGCGCGGCGGGTGTCGTCGGCAGCTCCCGGAACCCGAGCCACTCGAACGCTGCCTCGCGATCCACGAAGGCCTCCACACGATCGCCGAGGCCCCGCTCCTCGGCGGCCGCCACCAGCACCGCCGCGGCCGCGAGCGAGGCGCCCGGGGCGCCGAGGATCGCCCACTTGCGCGGTGCCCCCGGAGCGCCGAGCACGCGCGTGACCAGCGCCTCGAGCTCGCGGAGGGACAGCGCGCTCAGATCGCCGTCGACGACGTTCCAGACGATGAGCTTGGCGAAACCGAGCGAGTTGGCCCGGTCGATCGCGCTGCTGAGGTGGCGGTAGACGACCTTGCCCTCGAACGCCCAGAGGAGCGCGTCGTGGTGAGGATCCCGCCGGCAGGTCACCCGGGCCGCGGAGGGGCGCGGCCGGATGCGGCCGATGGGCGGCGGCGCGGCGGGATCTTCGTCGAGGCGCGAGGGCACGAGGGCGCATCTTGCTTCGCCGGCGGGCTCCCGAGAAGCTGGCGGGATCCGCCAGCTGCGTCGAGCTACCGGGCGGCGCGCGCCGCCCGGGTTCGGGATCGGGCGCAGTGCGGCTCAGCCCACGAGGTTGTACTTGGCGATCGCGTAGAGCGCGCGGAAGCCGTCCCGGACGCCGATCTTCTTGCCCTCGGCGTAGGTGCGCCCGTGGTAGGAGACGCCTACCTCGTAGAAGCGGCACCGCAGGCGGGCGAGCTTGGCGACGACCTCGGGCTCGAAGCCGAAGCCGTTCTCGGTGAGATGGACGCGGCGCAGCAGCTCGGTGCGGAACGCCTTGTGCCCGCACTCCATGTCCGTCAGGTTCAGATCGGTCATCACGTTCGACAGCAGGGTCAGGAACCGATTGCCGACCATGTGCCAGAAGTACAGCACGCGGTGCGCATCCGAGCCGGCGAAGCGGGAGCCGAGCACCACGTCGGCCACCCCGGTGAGGATGGGCTCGAGCAGCTTCGGGTACTCGCTCGGCGAGTACGCGAGGTCGGCGTCCTGGACCAGCGCGATCTCCCCCGTGGCTGCCGCGATCGCCGTGCGCAGGGCGGCCCCCTTGCCCTGGTTCGGCTGCCGCCGGTAGACGTCGATCCGATCCGCGAGCTCTTCGCGGCAGATCCGATCGGTGCCGTCCGTCGAGCCGTCGTCGACGACGACCACCTCGAAGACGACTCCGGGGACGCTCACGGCGCGGACGGCCTCGACCACGCTGACGATCGTCGCCGCCTCGTTGTAGGCCGGGATCAGCACCGAAACCTTGGTCATGGGGTCGCTCATGGGGGGCACTCTACCCGGGATCAGCCGCGTCGGCGCCGCCCCGGCGACTCCGACCGGTCCGGGCGCCCCGCGACCCCGAGCGCGGCGGCCAATTCCCGCCCCGCGGCTTGACCATGCCGCCGCGGCGCTCTCAAGATCCGGGGTCGCGCCCGATGGCCGCCCGACCCGCTCGCCGCCCGCAGCCTCCGGGTCCGCTCGCGGCCGCGGGGATCGCGGTCGCGGCCAGCGTGCTGATGACGTGGCCGCTCGCCCGCGAGGCGAGCGACCACGTGCTGCGCGCGATCTATCACTGGGACGCCTACACCAACGCGATGATCCTCGGCAGCCGCGTCGACGGGGCGCTCGGCCTCGCCCCGCTGTCGCCATATGACAACTACTTCTTCGCCCCGCTCCCGCGGTCCATCGTCTTCAACGAGAACCACTTCGGGTTGGCGCTGCTCTTCGCCCCGTTCTACCTCGTGAGCGGCAACCCCCTCTGGGCCTACAACCTCACGCTCCTCGCCTCCCTGGCCCTCGCCGTGTTCTTCACCTACCTCCTGGTGCGGCGGCTCACGGGCAGCGGCCCGGCGGGCGTGCTCGCGGGCGTGGCGTTTGCGTTCTGCCCCTACGCCCTGTTCGAGGTGGGGCGCATCCAGCTCGTCGCGACGCCCTGGATCCCCGCTTGCTTCCTCGGCCTGCACCGCGCCATCGAGGAGCAGCGGCCGCGCGACGTGGCGGCGTTCTGGGCCGCGTACCTGATGCAGATCGGGACCTGCCTGTACTACGCGATGTTCCTGATCCCGCTCCTGTCGCTCGCGGCGGCGGTGCTGCTCTACCGCCGGCGGCCGCCGCGGCGGCTGTACCTGACGTTCGCCGCGGGGGGGGCGGCGGCGGCGGTGGTGGCGCTGGGCATGGTCTACCCGTACTTCGCCGTGCGGGAGGCCTTCGATCTCGAGCGCAGCCTGCCCTTCGCCGCCAGCTACGACGGCAAGCTCGGTTTCTTCGCGCACGTCCACGAGACGAACCTTACCCTGACCTTCCTGCACCACCCGAGCCGGACGCGCGGCGCCTACGAGGAGATCGCCTTCCCGGGCTTCACGGTCCTCGCCCTGGCGCTGCTCGCGCTCGGCGTGCCGCTCAGGCGCGTGCTCGCCGCGCAGGGCGCGCGGCGCCTCGGGGGGCTCACCGCCCGCTGGCTGTCGATCGCGGCCGCGGCGCTCGCCGCGACGGTGCTGACCCGGAGCATGCTGGGCGGGCTCGCGGTGCTGCTCGCCGGCGCCCTCTGGCGGGCGCGCGCGGGGGAGCCGTCGCCCTTCGCGGGCGAGCGGGGCCTCTACCTCGCCCTGCTGCTGCTGTCGCTCGCGCTCTTTCTCGGGATCACGCCGGCGCGTTGGGGAGAGCTGCCCATCCGGGGGCTCTACTACTACCTCCACGCCTACTTCCCCGGCTTCGACGGGATCCGCAAGGTGAGCCGCCAGGCCGTGATGACGACCTTCCTCCTCTGCGTGCTCGCGGGCTTCGGCGGCGCGTGGGTGTTCTCCCGGATCCGGCGGCCCCGCGAGGCCGCCGCCGCGCTCGCCGCGCTGCTCACGCTCGCCGCCTGCGAGCTCCGGACCTTCCCGCACCCCCTCGAGCCGGTGTGGGCGGGCCGGTCGGTCCCGTCCGTCTACCGGGTCCTCGCCCCGCTGCCGCCCGAGGATCTGCTGGCCATCGTGCCGCAGAGCGAGGGGGTGTCGCGCTTCGCGGGGGACGCGGGCATGGCGCTCCACAACTACCTCGCGCTCTACCACCGCCATCGCTTCCTCGACGGACAGTCGAGCTTCACGCCGCCGGTGACCGAGCTCGTGCGGCGCGCGCTGCTGAAGCTGCCCGACGAGTCGGCGTGGCGCTTGCTCGCGGCGGTCGGCGCCCGTCACCTGCTGGTCCACGCCGAGGATCTCCCGCCCGGGCGCCGGAGCCTCCCCGATCAGCTCCGGGCCGTGCCTGCGCGGTTCGAGGAGGTGTTCCGCGACGGACCGCAGTCCGTGTTCTCGCTCCGCGGGCTCTCCGACCCCACGCTGGCACTCCTCGACACGCCGCCCCTGCCCGAGGGCGCGCGCCCGCTCGCGCCGGCGGAGCTCCGCGCCCACGCCGACCCGGCGCCCGAGCAGGCCGCGCGGGCCATCGACGGTGAGCTGGGGACGTTCTGGTCTGGCCGCCGGCCGCAGGCCCCCGGTCAGTACCTGGAGCTCGAGCTCGCCGAGCCTCGCGCCGTCGTCGCGCTCGAGCTCCAGAACCGCGGCGACGTGACGGAGGTGCCGATGTCCTTCGAGCTCGCCGTGGCGATGGCCGGCTCCGGCCTGCGCCCGGTGGTCGAGCGCCCCGTGCTTCGCGTGCACCGCGACCAGGTCTTCTCGCCGCGGACCTTCGTCTTCCGGGTGGTGCTGGACGAGCCCGTGCTCGCGGATCGGGTCCGCCTCACCATCCGGCAGCCGGTGCCGGGTTCCGCGTTCCTCGTGCGCGAGGCCCGGCTCTACGTGCGGTGAATGCGGCTGGACGGCGCGGTCCTGCGCGACCGACCCGGGCCGCGACCGACACTCGGCCTCGCGGTCGAGTCGCCTAATTCCCGGGGCGGGCCGTTTTGATCGCAGTCCCGCATGCGGGCAGAGAACCCGTTCGATGAGGCGCGGGTTGACTGCTTGTGGTGCCTGAACAAGGAGTGTACCCTCCGTCCGCTTTCTTCGCGGCGGCCGTGTCACGCGGTCGCTCCTGGCGCCGCCGGGCCTCGCAGCCGCCGGGTCCGGCAGCGCCCGGGAGGGGGGACGCTCCGCCTCCTGGCACGGACGGGCGGCCCGTGGAGCAGCGCGACCCGGCGCGGAATCCGACCAACTCTGCCAGGAAACGCGAGGGAACTGCTCGGGATCGAGCGCCCCCGCGATCGCGGCGCCGCCCGACCGGAGGTCTTCGCTTGACGCCCGTGGCTTCCCTTGCTCCGACGCCGGCAACATGCGCATGCTCGGCGCTCGGCCCGCTCACGCACGAGCCGAAGCCGACCGCCCCCGCGCGGCGCTCTTAGCTTCGACACGAGACACCCAACCGCCGCCCCAGCTCGCTTTCGGAAGGGCAATCCCATGAGTGATATCAAGCAAGAAATCAAGGTCGTCACGGGCTCCAAGCCCTTCTTCAAGGGCATCGATCGGATCAAGTACGAAGGCCCGAGTTCGGACAACGTCCTTTCCTTCAAGTACTACGACGAGAACAGGGTGGTCGGCGGCAAGACCATGAAGGAGCAGCTGCGCTTCGCCGTGGCCTACTGGCACTCCCTGTGCGGCGCCGGTCAGGACATGTTCGGTGGTGACACCAAGGATTGGGCGTGGCTCACGGCCAGCGATCCGCTGCAGAGAGCCCGCGACAAGATGGACGCCGCCTTCGAGCTCATCACCAAGCTGGGGGTGCCCTTCTACTGCTTCCACGACTTCGATCTGGTGGCCGAGGGCGCGACCATCGCCGAGTCCGAGCAGCGGCTCGCCGCCATCGTCGAGTACGCCCAGCAGAAGCAGCGGGCAGCGAACGTCGGCCTGCTCTGGGGGACGGCGAACCTCTTCAGTCATCGGCGCTACATGAACGGCGCGGCGACCAGCCCGGAGTTCGCCATCGTGGCCCACGCCGGCGCGCAGGTGAAGGCCGCGCTCGACGCCACCATCGCGCTGGGTGGCCAGGGGTACGTCTTCTGGGGCGGGCGCGAGGGCTACATGTCCCTGCTCAACACCAACATGAAGCGCGAGCAGGAGCACCTCGGCCGTTTCCTCACCATGGCCCGGGACTATGCGCGCAAGAACGGCTTCAAGGGCTGCTTCTACGTCGAGCCGAAGCCCATGGAGCCGACCAAGCACCAGTACGACTTCGACGCCGCCACCGTGGTCGCCTTCCTCCGTCAGTACGGCCTACTCGGCGACTTCAAGCTCAACGTCGAGGTGAACCACGCCACCCTCGCCGGACACACGTTCCAGCACGATCTCCAGGTGGCGGCGGACGCCGGCGCCCTCGGCAGCATCGACGCGAACCGTGGCGACTACCAGAACGGCTGGGACACCGACGAGTTCCCCATGGATCTCTTCGAGCTCACGCAGGCGATGCTCGTCATCCTCGAGGCCGGGGGCTTCACCACGGGTGGGATCAATTTCGACGCCAAGCTGCGCCGCAACTCCACCGACGAGGAGGATCTCTTCATCGCGCACATCAACGGCATGGACACCTTCGCCCGGAGCCTGCTGGTGGCGGACAAGATCCTGCAGGCTTCTCCCTATCGCCAGTGGCGCCAGGAGCGCTACGCCTCGTTCGACAGCGGCGACGGCGCGGCCTTCGAGGCGGGCAAGCTGACGCTCGAAGACCTGAGGGCCATCGCGATCCGCAACGGCGAGGTGTCCCCCAAGAGCGGCAAGCAAGAGCTCTACGAGATGCTGATCAACAAGTACCTGTAACCACGATGCACCATCACGGGACGAGCCCTCGGCGCGAGGGCTCGTCGCATCCGCAGTCTCTGCCGGGAGTGCGGGGAGCGGTGCACCGGACGCCGGTGCCCGCGCCCCGCGCCGGGGTCATGGCGGCGAGGTCCTGCGCGCCTTGAGGAGGAATCCGTATGTCGTCCGTAGACGTTTCGTCCAAGTCTTCCGATCTGGGTGCGGCGAAGGGCAGCCCCGCCTACGTCATGATGCTCACCCTCGTGGCCACCCTGGGGGGGCTGCTGTTCGGCTACGACACCGCCGTCGTGAACGGGGCCGAGAAGTCGCTGGTCGAGTTCTACATCGCCAAGATCGTCGACCCCGCGCAGCACGCCTACGCGGTCGCCATGATCACCCAATACAAGGTGATGATGGCCATCGTGCTTTACGTCATGTTCGGCATCGTCTGCGCCCAGATCGTCAAGCTCGTCGGCAAGACCAGGGGGGCGGTGGCGACGGGGTTGCTGCTCCTGGGCCTGACGGCGTGGGTGGTCGGGTTCCTCGTGAAGCCGATCCCGACGGACGCCGTCGAGCTGCAGAACACGGGGGATGCCATCAAGGGGTTCGTCATCGCCAGCGCCCTCATCGGGTGCGTCATCGGTGGCGCGGCGGCGGGGTTCATCTCCAACTCCCTCGGGCGCAAGAACGGGCTCATCGTCTCCGCCGTCGCCTTCGCGGTGTCGGGCGTGGGCGCCTGGAACCCGGAGGCGTTCAACTTCTTCGGCGTCCTGCCGGCCTACTCGTTCGTGGTCTACCGGGTCATCGGCGGCATCGGGGTCGGCATCGCGTCCATGATCTCGCCCATGTACATCGCCGAGGTCGCGCCGGCCGACATCCGTGGGAGGCTGGTGTCCTGGAACCAGTTCGCCATCATCCTCGGGATGCTCGTCATCTACTTCGTCAACTACGCCATCGCGCTGCAGGGCGACGAGGAGTGGCTGATGACGACCGGCTGGCGCTGGATGTTCTTCTCCGGCGTGATCCCGTCCGTGCTCTTCCTGGTGCTCCTGCTGCTGGTGCCCGAGACGCCGCGCTTCCTGGTGATGAAGGGGAGGGAGGAGCAGGCCAAGGCGGTCCTCCGCCGGATCGCGGGAGAGGGCTCCTCGGACGCCATCCTGCAGGAGATCAAGGGGACGCTCCACGAGAAGAGCGTCCCGTGGCTCAGCTACGGCTTCCTCGTGATCTTCCTCGGCATCATGCTCTCGGTCTTCCAGCAGTTCGTCGGCATCAACGTGGTGCTCTACTACGCCGGCAACATCTTCCGGAACATGGGCGCCAGCACCGACTCCTCGCTCCTGCAGACGATCATCGTCGGGGCCGTCAACCTCCTCTTCACGGTGGTAGCGATCTTGAGCGTCGACAGGTTCGGCCGGAAGCCGCTCATGATCATCGGCGCCCTCGGGATGGCGGTGAGCATGTTCGCGCTGGGCACGGCCTTCTACTTCCAGAGCATGGGGGTCGTGGCGCTCGTGTGCATGCTGACCTACGTGGCCTCGTTCGCCATCAGCTGGGGTCCGGTCACCTGGGTGCTCCTCTCGGAGATCTTCCCGAACTCGATCCGCAGCGCGATGTCCATCGCGGTCGCCGCCCAGTGGATCGCCAACTGGATCGTGTCGTTGACGTTCCCGATGATGAACGACAACCGCTTCCTGACCGAGGTGTTCCACCACGGCTTCTCCTACTGGATCTACGGGGCGATGGGGGTGCTGGCGGCGCTCTTCGTCTGGAAGCTCATCCCCGAAACCAAGGGAAAGACCCTCGAGGAGATCGAGAAACTCTGGGCGAAATAGGGCCTCGGGTCCGTCCTGGCTCGTTTCCGGTGGCGACGGAGCCAGGCCTCGCGGTACGACCGGGCACTCGGACGGAGGCATCGCGTGGATCACGGCATTCAGCTCAGCGGCGTCGACTACGTCATCCTGACGGTCTACTTCGCGTTCGTGCTGGGGATAGGGGTGGCGCTCCGGCGCTACCAGAAGACCAGCGAGGACTTCTTCCTCTCGGGTCGATCCATCCCGGCGTGGGTCGCGGGGCTCGCGTTCCTCTCGGCCAACCTCGGCGCCCAGGAGGTGATCGGGATGGCGGCCTCCGGCGCCAAGTACGGGATCGCCACCAGCCACTTCTACTGGGTCGGCGCCATCCCCGCGATGGTGTTCGTGGGCGTCTTCATGATGCCCTTCTACTACGGGTCCCGGGCTCGCTCGGTGCCCGAGTACCTGAAGCTCCGCTTCGACGAGAAGACGCGCGCCTTCAACGCCATCTCCTTCGCCACCATGACGGTGTTCTCGTCGGGGATCTCGATGTACGCCCTGGCCAAGCTCTTCCAGGTGCTGCTGGGCTGGAACTTCAACTTCAGCATCTGGATCTCCGCCGTGATCGTGCTCGCGTACATCTATCTCGGCGGCCTCACCTCGGCCATCTACAACGAGGTGCTGCAATTCTTCTTGATCGTGCTCGGGTTCGTGCCGCTGGTCTGGTTGGGGATGCGTGACGTCGGCGGGTGGTCGGGGCTGGTCGCCCGCCTCGAGACGGTGGCGACCTCCCAGGGCTACGCGCCGGGGGCCTGGACCGACTCGTGGGCACACCTCAATAGCCCGCAGGCCAACCCGATGGGTGTCGAGTGGTTCGGGATGGTGATGGGGCTCGGGTTCGTGCTCTCGTTCGGCTACTGGTGCACCGATTTCCTCGTGGTGCAGCGCGCGATGGCGGCCGAGTCGATGGCGGCGGCGCGCCGCACGCCGCTCATCGCCGCGGTGCCGAAGATGCTCTTCCCGTTCCTGGTCATCTTCCCCGGCATGATCGCCATCGCCTTGACCTATCAGGGCGGCGCCGGCTTCGCGCTGCCCAAGATGGCCGACGGCACCCACGACTACACCATGGCCATCCCCATGATGCTCGGGCACTACTTCCCGCCCGGCATCCTCGGCCTGGGCCTGACCGCGCTGATGGCGAGCTTCATGTCCGGGATGGCCGGCAACGTCACCGCCTTCAACACCGTCTGGACCTACGACATCTACCAGAGCTACCTCAAGAAGGACGGGTCCGACGCGCACTACCTGTGGATGGGGCGCATGACCACGGTGGTCGGGATCCTGCTGTCGGTCGCGACCGCCTACCTCGCGTCGCGGTTCAACAACATCATGGATTTCCTGCAGCTGGTGTTCGCTTTCGTGAACGCGCCGCTGTTCGCGACCTTCCTCCTGGGGATGTTCTGGCGGCGCGCCACCGGCCACGGCGCGTTCTTCGGGCTCCTCACGGGGACGCTCGCGGCCACCGTGCACCACGGGCTCACGCTGCCTTCCGGCGCCGCTCCGGGCATCAAGGGCGGGTGGCTGGTGAGCCAGCCGCTCCACGGCTACCCGAGCGAGATGGCGCAGAACTTCTGGACGGCCATCTGGGCCTTCGGTGCCTGCTTCCTCGCCACCATCCTGATCTCGGTCCTGACGCGGCAAGCGCGGAGCGACGAGGCGCTCAAGGGGCTAGTCTATTCGCTCACGCCGCGGACCCGGGAGGAGTCGCTGCCCTGGTGGAAGACCACGGGCGGCTTCGGGGTCCTGGTGCTCGCCATGGTCGTCGCCCTCAACGTCATCTTCTGGTAGACCAGCGGGGATCCCATGGGGCTCGATATCCGCACGCCGATCGGCTCGATGTTCCTCGCGCTGGGGGCGATCCTGGTCCTGTACGGCCTGTTGACCAACGGCGCGGAGATGTACGCGCGCTCCGGCCACCACAACATCAACCTCACCTGGGGCGCGGTGCTGGTGGCCTTCGGCGCGACCATGCTCTTCCTGGGGCGTCGCAAGAAGACCGCGTCCCCCCCGGCGCGTCCTTCGGATCGGTAGGCCCGCGCCCCCATCCCGCGCGGGCCCCGCGGGAGGGAGGCTCTGGTCACCAGCTCGTCGGCCGCCTCGCCAGGACGCGGCCGCTCGTGCGCGCGGCCGCGCCGGGCGCCTGCCGGCCCAGGAACACCGGGCCGTCTCGGGTGTAGACTGGCGCGGCGGGCGACCCCGAGGTCTGGGGGCCGCCTCCACCCGGGAGCAGGCATGACCTCGAAGCGACTCACCCCCATCGGCCCCGGTTTCGCGCTGCTGCTCGCGCTCACGCGCTGCGGCGGGGAGGAATACCGGCCGATCACGATCGGCGGCGACGGTGCCGGCGGGGCCACGGGCGCCGCCGCTACGGGCGCGGCCGGAACCACGGGGGGCGCCGGCGGCGAGGGGGGCGCCGGCGCGCCGGGCGGGGGGTCTGGGGGCAGCGCCACGGGGGCGACGGGCGGCA
>CAYVRP010000052.1:0-48768 GCA_964454025.1 uncultured Polyangiaceae bacterium
CTCAGGAGATCTTCGCCGTCCTATGAGGCTGAAAAATGAGGGGACGATTCAGCTCCCGACCTCCACTGGCGTGGCCCCTGGCTCTCCCGAGCGCTCATACGCGTTCCTGGCCGCCTGTCGCGGTCCGGACGCCAACAACGCCTGCACACTCCGCCCGCCTCCCGAGTCCACCAGATTCAAAGACAGCTGTGCTGATGCGGAGGACAACTGAATGTCGATGGTGGGGGAAAGGGGGCCGTCTATCCTCAGGTCCATTTCCGCTGCCCAGAGAGCCGATTCCCGCCGCTCGGACCGTGAATCGGCTCGCCCCAGTCAGCCGGCTCCGGGGCCGCGCGAAATCTAGGTTCAAGGCTACCTGGCGCTCGGCGAACTCGGACACGAGCTCTGCCGGAGGCGGACGGTCCACGCCACGGAGGAAGGCACGACGATCGCGGCTGCCGCGCTCGAGCTGGCCGTAGAAGGGCGTGGGGCGC
Source organism: uncultured Polyangiaceae bacterium (assembly GCA_964454025.1). GTDB lineage: Bacteria > Myxococcota_A > Polyangia > Polyangiales > Polyangiaceae > JAFGBI01. Next base: position 474 of record CAYVRP010000052.1, read on the forward strand.
GGCGGGCCATGCAGGACGGCGCCCCGGGCGCTTCGGCAGCGGGCCGGGATCGGAGCGGTGAGGTGACAGCTCGTCCGGTCGAGGCGAAGTACGCGGGGCGCGCCGTGCTCGGCGGAGTCGGCGGTGCGCGCGGCCAGCGGGGACGTGGTGTCGCGGGTCGTGAAGGTCACGACGCCGTCGCCGGCGCCGGGCGCGCAGCGGCGCCCCGCGGTGGTCGTGAAGTGCATGGCGTCGAAGGCGCGGAGGACGCCGAGCTGGGCAACGACCGCGCGCGTAGCGGCTGCGCGGCGTTCGCGCGCCATGGCGGTCGGGGTGCGCCGCTTGTAGCATCGCCCTGACTCGACCACGGCCGAGCCAGGGCCAGGAGACACGAGGATGCGGAACGTCATTGGAGTCATCGCTGCGACGGTCATCGTCCTCGGCGCGTGCCAGTCGGCCGGTGACGATGACCACTCGAGCGGTGCCACCGGCGGGAACGCGGGGGCGGCGGGCGGCGCGAGCGGCGGCGGCAGCCTGACTGGCGGGAGCGCCGCCACCGGGGGGAGCAGGGCCGGTGCCGCGACCGGCGGTAGCGACGCCACGGGGGGCATCGGAGCGGGTGCCGGGGGCGGCGCCACCGGCGGCGGGGTCACGGCCGGCGGCGAGGGCAACGCGCTGGGAGGCGAGGCCAGCGCCGGGAGCACGGCGAGCAGCGGTGGGCGCGGCGGCGGCGGTGCGAGCGCTGGTGGAGGCGGCGGGGCGTCGGGGAGCGGTGCCGATACGGTCGGAACCAGCGGCGCAGCGGGCGCCAGCGGCGCAGCGGGCGCCAGCGGCGCAGCGGGCACCAGCGGCGCGGCGGGCGCCAGCGGCGCAGCGGGCACCAGCGGCGCGGCGGGCGCCAGCGGCGCGGCGGGGACTGGCGGCGCGACCTGCTCGCCGAGCGTCACGACCACGACCTGCAGCGACCTCGTGGAGCCCGGGCTCGGCACCTGGACGGCCTCGGGTGAGGGCTCGCCCACGACCACCCAAGCGTGGCTGCCCGACGGTCCCCTGGGACAGTCTCTCCGGATCACCACCGACGCGGCGTTCGCGTATCGACTCGACCTCACGCTCGAGTCCCCGGTGGACGCGAGCACCGCGGACGAGCTCGTGGTCCTGCTGAGGTGCGAGAACGCCAGCCCCGTCGGCTGGCAGATGAACGTCCCCCGCCTGACCCTCACGGACGCCGCGGGCGGCGAGCTGGTGCTCGAACCCACGGCGCCGCTCGTCCCCCGCGACGGCGTCACGTGGGTTTCGCTCCACGCGCCCCTGGCGGGAGGAGGCGGGTGGAGCGCGTCGGGCACCGCCGAGCTCGCTCGGCTCGCCGGGGTCGCGCTCGAGCTCGATACCTGGGACGCCGGCTTCCGGCTGGACCTCGGCGGGATGGCGTTCGTCCGCACGGGTGAGGAGTGCGCGGCCCAATGCCCCGACGCCTGCTCGGGCCACGGGCGCTGCAGCGAGGCCGGCAACTGCCACTGCGAATTCGGCTTCGGCGGGGCGAGCTGCGCCGAGTGCGCGGACGGCTTCGTGGCCAACGGCAACCGCTGCGACCTCGCCCTCGACGGCAGCTACTCCGAATGGCCGAACCCCGCCAGCTCGTCCAACAGCGATCCCTGGTTGGTGGCCCACCACCACGAGATCGCGGTGCTACGACCGAAGCTCTTGGTCCTGAACTTCGCCAATCCCTCGACGGCGGAGGGTGTCGCCGCGCTGGTGCACGGCATCGTCGCGGCCTTGCGCGAGGGGTCGCGCTTCCACGGCTATGCGGATCCCGACGCCCCACCGCAGCTCGAGTACGACGTCCTCGACATCCGCGACCTCCGGGACGGAGTCGGCGGCCGCCCGCCCGCGCCCGCCGAGTACCCGTACGAGAACTCCACGCTGTTCCCGCGCGCGGGCGCGGAGGGCTCCCTCTACCTCGACTACGCGCGCTTCTTCGCCGCGGACTTCGCGCCCTACCTCGCCTTCGCCGACCCTACCGCGCCGGGCGGCTACCTCGATCTCTGCCGGCTCGTGGAGGAGGGGAGGATCCACGAACTCTGGCTGGTGGGTTCGGGCGACGTCCCCGACGCCGCCGCCGCGGAGGTCTTGGAGTACAAGCCCGTGTACGACGCCGGTGGCAACCGGACCGGCGCCGTCGAGCGCTGCGCCGGCAACGGGTGTTTCGCGGAGGATGTCCCCTACTGCGGGCGCAGCCTGCGCATCGGCTTCGTGAACTACGCACGCGGCGCCGGCTGCTTCGTCGAAGCCGAGGCGCACGGCATCGAGTCCGCAGGATCCCGCCACCTGCTGCCGGGCCTCAGCGAGTGGTTCGTCCCCTTCGCGGGCTTCGATCTCGATCGCCGCTACGAGCTGCCGTTCAGCTCCTTCTACGCTTGCCCGTACGGCGATCTGACCTGCGTGCTCCACCCCACCTCGTCGAGCGTGGAGGTGACGATCGATGGGCGGACCTACTCGATTGCGGACTTCGATCCGCGGTGCGGCAACGTCCACTTCGCCCCCACTGCCCGCGGGCACTACGATCTCGGCAACCCCCAGTCGGTCCTGTCGTCCTGTCGCGACTTCGGCACTGGCCCGCGCTGCGGCGAGGATCCGATCCGTGCGGTCAGCAACGAGGAGTTCGCCCGCTATGCCGAGCTCGCCTCGGACTGCCAGGGGCCGTTCCTCGTCTGGTGGCTGCAGAACATGCCAGGGCACGCGACGGGGCGCCGCTTCGCCGACGGGACGCCGATGAAGGCGTTCTGGCCGTTCCTGTTCTATTGAGGGAACCGGCGGACGCGCAGCGGTCGACGGTCGAGCCCGGCGTGGTGGAGCTCCTGGTGGGCGCCTCCTCCGCGGATCTCGGCCGGCGCGCCCGTCTCACCGTGCGCGCGTGAGCCGCGCTACTCGCGGCGCCGGTAGAACGTCACGTCGTCGAGCCAGAGCTCGACGTGGGCCTCGGGCGGGGTGCGGATGATGAGGCCCTGGATCCCGGAGGTGTCCAGGCCGGCCGGTGCCCAGTTCGGCATGCGGGGCTGGACGAAATCCGCGAAGGGCAGCAGGTAGAGCTGCCAGCGGTCGGTCACGGTCAGGGGGAGGCTGAAGCTGTTGCCGCAGTCGTACCGGTCGGGGAGCTCGTTGCCGAGGACGACGATCCCCTCGAGCGTCTGGGAGGCGGCGGACTCCGCGTCGGCGGCGACCTTGGGGACCACGACGCAGTGGACCCGGCCGTCGGCGCCCCGCGGGCAGACGGTCATGTTCGGCTCGAGCGGTGTCCCGTTGCAGCCGACCAGACCGGCGCAGAAGTCTCGGTCGCAGCCGCAGGCCTCCGAGCCGCAGCAGTCCTCGTCGGCGCAGTCGATCAGGGCGTCCTCGTCCTCGTCCCGGCCGTTGGCGCAATGGGAGCCGAACTCCTGGGGCGCACGGCAAGTGGGCTGGCTCTGCCCCGTCTCCGGGTCGAGCACCGTCCCGCCGCTCGAGCCGAAGCGGTCCTCGATCACGACCAACACCACGGGGTCGGAGGGAACCCCGGTCCGCGCCCAGAGCGCGAGGCCCTCCCAGTCCGAGGCGTCGACAGGGAACGCGGGCATCTCCCAGTTGCTGAACCCCGCGCCCCAGTCGTTGTGCCCGCAGGAGAAGAGGGGCAGGGCCGCCGTCGACTCGCAGCGCGGGCCGTCCGGGATCGGCTCGTAGAAGATCGCGGTGCCGTTCGTCTGCGCCGGCGGCGGCTTTCCGCAGCGCTCGAGGCTCCGGAGCTCGTCCTCGGTCACCGTCTCGCCGAGGGAGTCGTCGCTCGACTCTCCGTTGGCCACGACCTTCCAGGGTGGGTAGGCACCCCGGGTGCGGTCGCCGAACCAGAACCACGCGCTCTCCCCGGTGGTCTCGAATCCCTCGAACAGCAGGGGCTGGCGGAGCTCGATGTCGGCGCGCGGCGCGCAGTCCACGGCGTAGGGCGGGGGCGGCTCGCGGCCGTCGCAGGCCGCGACTTCGAGCAGCAGGACCAGGAGCGGGACGGTGCCGGCCGGGGCGCGCCAGCGGGGCCTTGCGGTGCGGGCCATGGTCCTCACCACCAGAAGGTCCCCGACAGCACCAGGACATGCTCGTCGGCGACGGCCTCGGGGTCCGGGGTCGCCGGGTAGCCGGTGTAGAGCGGCACGTCGCTGCCGATGTCGAAGTGGGAGTACTGCAGCGCGAACTCGTCGCGGCTCTGCCACCCGGTGTGGAAGAGCAGCCGCCCCGTCTGGATCGAGAAGGCCTCCCGGGACTCGTCGAGGTCCAGGCGGACGTTGTCGTAGCGGCCCGAGACGCCCATGAAGGAGGCGAAATCGTAGGTCAGCTCCGCGCCCGCCTTGAGCTTGAAGACGCCGTCGCGCGCCGCGTCGTCGCTCGTCACCGCGGTGCCGACGCCGAACAGGCTCACGATCACGTCGGGGCTCCGCCCCTGGTACGCCTCGCCGTAGCCCAGGCGCGCCACGCTCAGATCGTACTGCAGGCCGAAGGTGGTGAGGGCGCCGTTGCCGCCGCTCTCGGAACCCAGGTACTCGGCGATGAGCTCGGGGCCGCCGCGGGCGTTGAGCACCTCGAGCACGCCGGACACGATCCCGGCGTCGCTGGCGCGGGTGTGCGCGCCGCCGAGGTACAGGTGCCCGGCGCGCCCGGCGGTGAGCCGGGCGTCGGCGCCGAGCACGGAGATGTGCCCGTCGCGGATGGTGCCGTCGCCGACGCGGTCGTCGCGGCTGAAGGCGGTGAGGTAGTGCAGGCCGAGCTGGAAGAGGCGGTGGGTGGCGAGCCCCGCGTGCAGGTGGGTCACGAAGCTCGCGCCGACGTCGGTGTCGGCGAAGTCGTTCCAGCCCGCCGGGAGGAGGCCGTCGCGCGGGCGGCCGAGCTGGCCGCCGAGGCCCTGCTCGACGACCAGCATCGTCTGCTGGCCGAGCCGGGCGCCGACCTCCACCGTCTCCCCGACCGCGTTGACCCGGGCGATGAGCGGGGTGCCGTAGCGGCCGGCGTCGTAGGCGCCCATCACGCCGTAGCGGCCGGTGAGCGCGCCGACGCGGATGAGGAAGGGGGACTTCACCGGTTCGGAGAGATCGACGCTGATGAAGGCGTCGTTCAGGCCGAGCTGGTCGGCGGGGTTGTAGATCTGCGTGCCGTCGGTGACGGCGCGGGACGCGATGATCGTGGTCCCCGACACCCGGTCGTTGCCGTAGGAGAAGGCGAGCTGGACCCACGGCTCGGGCACCACGCCGGTGTACTCGAAGCCGCGCAGGCGCTGCGGGACGAGCGGCGGGCTGTGCAGCGCCACGTCGTGCTGCCCCGGCGCGGGCTGGGCGCGCTCGAGCACGCCGACCCGCGCCGGCACCAGGAGGTAGCCGTGGAAGTCGAGGACGTTGTCGCGGGACTCGGCCGGGGGCACGCCGAACGGGACCGCCGGGGCCACGCTCCGGAGGAGCGGCTCGCCGGGGGCCTGGCCGAGGCGGGGGAGGCCCGCGCGGGCGGATTCTTCGGCCGGGGCCTCGTCCTCCGCGCGCGCGGGCGCGGCGGCCGCCAGCGAGGCGAGGATCAGGATGGTGCCGAGGTCGCGTCGCATGGTTCGGTCCTTCCCCATCGGAGAGCGGGAGCGGCTGTGGTCGAAACGCGGTTGAGCGGCGGGTAGGAGCTGCATCGTCGTCTCCCTAGAAGCTCACCACCGCGCCCAGGGTGAAGAGGTTGCGGTCGTAGGGGGCCGCCGAGTTGACGTCGACGAGATCGCCGTAGAACATCCGCGTGTACGCGACCTCGATCCGATCGGCGCTCTGCCAGTCGCGCTTGAACACCAGGCTCGGCGTCAGGCTGTAGTCGGCGTAGCGCCCGCCGGGGAAGAACCGGTTCTCCCCGTAGCCGCGCAGCGTGGCGCTCAGCCACTTGACCATCTGGTACTCGACCTCGGAGCCGAGGAGGTACCCCAGCGCCCCGTCATAGGCGTCGTCGTCGCTGTCGAAGGTGCCGTGCAGGATCCCCGCCACCTTGATCCGGATGTCCGGGGAGCGGCCGTCGAAGGTGCCCGGGTGCCAGAGGATGCGCGCGACGCTCAGGCCGTACTCGGCGCTGATCGCGCCGAGCTTGCCGTTGCCGCCGCTGTCGGCGCCGAGAAACTTGTTGGTGAGCTCGCGCCCCCCGGCGGTCCAGTCGATGCCCCACCAGATCCCGTCGTGTACGGCGTAGGCGTCGTCGAAGTCCCAGTACCCGGCGCTGAGCCCGAGCTGGCCGTAGGGATCGGCGGCGGCCCGGGCCTCGGCGATCAGCACGTTGAGGTGGCCGTCGCGGGGGAGCTCGACCTCGCTGGTGGCCTCGTCGTCCGCGAGGTAGGTCCGCTCGTCGGTCCCCAGCGCGCTGGCGAAGTGGAGCTTGAAGACGTACTGGTTCTGGAAGCTGATGCCGGCGTGCTCGTGGTGGACGAAGGTGGAGCGAGCGTTCTCCGCCCAGCCGGTCGCGGCGCCACGCACGAACTCCTCCGGAAAAGACGGGACGAAGCTCACCCCCTGGGCGAGCTCGAGCTGGGTCTTCCGCGACAGCGGGTGGGTCGCCGAGAGCGACTCGCCGTAGCCCTTGATCCCGAGCAAGGGACCGAAGATGCCCCAGCCCCACTGGCCCGGTCCGCCGAAGTTCTCGCGGAAGGCGCCCACCTTGGCCCGGAGCTGCAGCGCGCCGAGGGGCTCCGGGGTGTAGGCGAGGTAGGCGACGGCGATGTCGGGCCCGACGCTGGGATCGTGGTAGCCGCGCCGCTCGATCCCGTTCAGGCTGGTCCACAGGCTCACGTTGGCGCCGACGCGGGGGTTGCCGTAGGCGAAGTTGAGCGCCAGCCCGGCGCCGGCCCAGAACGGCTGCTTGCCGGTCACCAGCGCCGGGACGTGCAACGTGGTGCCCCCGTAGCCCGCGGGCGCTGGATCGGGCCGTTCGGCGAGGCCCACCGACTCCCACGCGGAGATCCGCCCGGTGATGGCGAAGGCCCACTCGCTCGGCGGGGTGGGCGCGCCGAACGACGGCGCGCGGCCCCCCGGCGCGGGCGGCGTCGGGGGCGCCTCCGGGGAGAGGCCCAGCCCCGGGGGGCGGTGGGAGCCAGGGAGCGCGTCCGTGGGGGGCGCGGCGGGATCGCGGATGGTCGCCTTCGCCGCGGTCGCGGCGCCCGCGCCTGCGGCGGGCTCGACCTCCCCGGCGGCCTCGTCGGTGGCGTCGGTCGTGCCCACGTCGGCACTGGTCGCGTCGGCCGCGTCCGTCGCGCCCGCGTCGGCTGCGGCGTCGTCCGTCGCGCTCTGGTCGGCGGCGCTCTGGTCCGCGGCGCCGGCCGGGGCTTCGTCAGCGGGGGCCGGCGCCGCGGCGCGCGGTGGCGGTGGTCGCCCCCCGCCCTCGGCGGGCACCGCCGCGAAGCGCGCGGCGTCGCCCTCGTCCTGGGCGAGCGCGGGCGGGGCGCCCAACAGGCACGAGCTCACCAGCAGCAGCCGCGCGACGAACGGGGTGGGGCCGCGCCCGAAGGCCGCCGGGACCGGTCGACTGCCAATCTCCGCCCGCGGGTGTGTCCCGTTGTTCCTAGTTCCCATGTCCGCCCGGTCGCTCGACTGTTACCAGACGACGCGCGAGCCTGTCACTCGGATTCGGGCGGAGACGGCGGGTGGATGAAGCGCCGCGCGCGTCGACGCGACGGGCGCGGCTCGCAGCGACGCAGGCGCCAGCGCGTCGCGCAGACAAGAGCTGTGCGCGGAGGTCAAGAGCGTCCAGCCTCAACGCGGGGCACGCGATCGAGGGCGGGCGCTCGTGTCCGCGGACTCGACTCTGCGGGGGCGGGCGGGACCGGTTAGTGCGCGAGCTGCACGCGGCGCGCCGCGTCCCCGGATGCCGATTGTTGGCTGCGAATTCGGGGATCTTGACCTCGGCGCGACCGTGGCGGATCCGGCCTTTCCCCGCTCACCTCCGCACCGTATCCTCGAGGAGCAGCCGAGAGCGTGGCGCTCGGCGGCACCACCGCGGGCTGGTGCGAGGACGGCGGCGTCGGCGAGCCCGCAGGCGCGACGGACGGCGCGCCGGGAACGAGGCGAGAGCCCGGGGTGTTCGAGGCGAAGTGACGGTTCGACAAGGAGCGACGAGCATGCACATTGGCGTTTCTTACCTGGTGAAGGCGGCGGGGCTTCTGGCGGCGATCGCGGCGACGACCCTGGTGGTTTCCTGCGTGACCGAGGACGATCCGGACGAGGGCGGCGCGGGCGGCGACGACTCGGGCGCGGGCGGCAGCGACACCGGCGGCACCGCGGCCACGGGCGGCGCGGACGACGGCGGCGCCGCGGCCACGGGCGGCGCCGGCGAGGCCGGCACGGGGGGCACCGCCCCGGAGGGCGCCGTCGAGTGCCCGGATCCCACCACGGCGCTGATCACGGACTTCACGCTCGCGGCGGACGCGACCGAAACCGCGCAGATCACCTGGGGCGACTTCACCGATACGTTCTCGGGGGGCACGCTGGTCTACCCGGACACCCTCGGCTCGGACATGACGAGCGGCGCCTGGCACGTCAGCGGTGAGGTCGCGGACTACACGGGCTTCGGCTTCTACTTCAGCGTCCCGAGCGGCAGCTGCGGGCTCATCGATGCCTCCGCTTTCGACGGGCTGTCCTTCACCGTGTCGGGGACGCTGCCGGAGGGCCGCGCCCTGACGATGTGGGTCAGCACGGCGAGCACCACCGTGTCGACGGCCTGGTACCTCGCGCACGACATCACCGACAAGGACCCGGGGTTCGGGCGCTGCGAGCCGGCGAGCGACAACGAGTACGACGGCACCTGCGACAACGCCAAGGCGGCGGTCCCCGTGACCGAGACGCCGACCACGGTCGCGCTCGAATGGACCGACTTCACCGGCGGCAAGCCCGCGGGCGCGCTGAACCCGGCCGAGATCACGGGCTTCGGCTTCTTCTTCACCTGGGGCGGGAGCACCGACACCGCCTACGAGGTCGACGTGACCATCGACGACCTGTCCTTCATCGAGTGAGGTCATGGGGCGTCGGGATCCGGTCGCGCCGGATCCGAGCCGAGCGTTCGCGCCCGGCGCTCTCCCCCGGGGGCGCAGCGCCGGGCGCCGCCTCGCCGCGCGCGCTGGAGGATCCTCGTCAGGAGGTCGCATGAGATTCGGAGATGGGGCCTGGGCGATGCTGCCCGACGTCACGCCGACCTACCTCGCGCGCGTCGACGCGGTGGAGGTGGGGGAGCGCGAGGTGGTCCTGCACGTCTCGAGCCGCCCCGAGACGGCGCGCTGGGCCACGCTCGCGGGCCACATGTTCACCGTGCGGGTCACCGCGCCCCTGGACGACGTGCTGCGGGTCGAGGTCGTTCACCACCGGGGGCGCCGCCGGCGGGGCCCCGCGTTCGAGCTCGCGCTCGAGCCGGGGCCGCTGACCGTGGCCGAGTCGTCCGCCGCCGTGACCGTGCGCGCGGGCGCGCTGGTGCTGGAGATCGCGCGCGACCCCTGGGCGATGCGGTTCGTCGACGCCGAGCGCGGCGAGCCGATCACCCGGAGCGCCCCCAAGGCCCTGGGGCTGATGGACAAGGCGGGGCACGGGCGCTTCCTCCGCGAGCAGCTCGAGCTCGCTCCGGGCGAGCAGGTCTATGGCCTCGGGGAGCGCTTCTCCGCCTTCTGCCGCAACGGGCAGTCGGTGGACATGTGGAACGCGGACTGCGGGACCTGCTCGGACAAGGGCTACAAGGACGTGCCGTTCTTCCTCACCAGCCGCGGCTGGGGCCTCTTCGTCAACTCGCCCGGCCGCGTCTCCTTCGAGATCGGCACCGAGCAGGTGATGCGCGCTCAGTTCGCGGTCCCCGGCGAGGACCTGGACTACCTGCTGCTCCGTGGCCCCCGCCCGCGCCAGGTGCTCACCCGGCTCGGCGCGCTCGCGGGGCGGCCGGCGCTGCCCCCGGCCTGGTCCTTCGGGCTGTGGCTCACCACCTCCTTCACCACCGAGTACGACGAGCAGACGGTGATGGCGCACGTGCGGGGGATGGCCGAGCGACGGCTCCCGCTCCACGTCTTCCACTTCGACTGCTTCTGGATGAAGGCGCACCACTGGGTGAACTTCCGGTGGGACGAGGCGGTGTTCCCGGATCCGGTGGGCATGCTCGCGCGGCTCAAGGCCCAGGGGCTGCGCGTCTGCGTCTGGATCAACCCCTACGTGGGGGAGCGCTCGCACCTGTTCGCGGAGGGCGTCGCCGGCGGCTACTTCTTGCGACGGCCGGACGGCGACGTCTACCAGCGCGACCGCTGGCAGGCGGGCATGGCCTACGTGGACTTCACCAACCCCGCGGCGGTCGCCTGGTACCAGGGCGAGCTCCGGAAGCTCATCGCCATGGGGGTGGACGCCTTCAAGACCGACTTCGGTGAGGAGATCCCCACCGACGTCGTCTACCACGACGGCGCCGACCCGGCGCTGATGCACAACTACTACACGTATCTCTACAACCGCGCCGTCTTTTCGCTGCTCGAGGCGGAGCGGGGGGTCGGGGAGGCGGTGGTCTTCGCGCGCTCCGCGACGGCCACCTGCCAGCGCTTCCCGGTGCACTGGGGCGGCGACTGCTACGGCAACTTCGGCTCCATGGCGGAGAGCCTCCGCGGCGGGCTCTCGCTCGCGCTCTCGGGGTTCGGGTTCTGGAGCCACGACATCGGCGGGTTCGAGGACCAGGCGCCGCCGGCGGTCTACAAGCGCTGGGTCGCCTTCGGCCTCCTGTCGTCGCACAGCCGCCTGCACGGCTCGAGCTCGGTGCGGGTGCCCTGGGCCTACGACGAGGAGGCGGTGGACGTGTTGCGCCGCTTCACCGAGCTCAAATGCCGGCTGATGCCCTACCTGATGGCGGCGGCGGTGGAGGCGCACGAGGCGTCGATCCCGATGATGCGGGCGATGGTGCTGGAGTGCCCCGAGGACCCGGGCTGTCGCACCCTCGACCGGCAGTACTGCCTCGGTCCGGCCCTCCTGGTCGCGCCGGTCTTCCACGAGCGGCGCGCGGAGTACTACCTGCCGCGCGGTGAGCACCTGCACCTCTTGACCGGCGAGGTGCGCGCCGGGGAGCGGTGGGTGCAGGAGGACGTCGACTTTCTCACCGTGCCGGTCTTCGTGCGGCCGAACACGGTCGTCCCACTCGGCGACGACACCCAGGCCGTGGAGTACGACTACGCGGCGGGGCTGTCCTTGCTCTACGGCTGCCTGGACGGCGCGACGCCGGTCGCGGTCGCGATCCACGACCGGCGCGGCGTCGAGGTCGAGCGCTTCACGCTCGAGCAGGCGGGCGCGCGGGTCACCGTCACCGCCGCGCGCGGCCGCGCGGACTACCGCGTCGTTCTGCCCTGGGCCGGCGCGGTGCGCGAGCTCGAGGGGGGCGAGGTCGTCCCCGCGGCGGCGCGGCCGCCGCGGCGCCCGGGCGATCTGCCCGGCGGCGTCGTCATCCAGGCGACCGGCGCCCGGGTCGCGTTCAGCTACGAGCGGCGGCGGGAGGCATGAGCGCGCGGCCGCTGCTCATCCCGGGGTACGCGCGGCTCCTGCACGGCGGCGACTACAACCCCGACCAGTGGCTGGCCGAGCCGGCGGTGCTCGACGAGGACCTCCGGCTGATGGCGCTCGCCGGGTGCAACGCCTTCTCGATCGGCATCTTCGCCTGGTCGAGCTACGAGCGCGCGGAGGGGCAGCTCGACTTCGGCTGGCTCGACGCGATCATGGATCGCATGGCGGCGGCCGGGCACCGGGTGATCCTGGCCACCCCGAGCGGGGCCAAGCCGGCCTGGATGTCGCGGCGGTACCCGGAGATCCGGCGGGTGAACCGGGACGGGCTCCGCGAGCCGCACGGGGGCCGCCACAACCACTGCTTCCAGTCGCCGGTGTTCCGGGAGAAGGTCCGCGCCATCGACCGGAGCCTCGCCCAGCGCTACGCGCGTCACCCCGCGCTCGGGATGTGGCACATCTCCAACGAGCTCAGCGGCGAATGCTACTGCGAGCTCTGCCTCGGCGCCTGGCACCGCTGGCTCGCCGCTCGCTACGGCACCGTGGACGCGCTGAACGCCGCCTGGTGGACCGCGTTCTGGAGCCACCAGTTCACGGCCTTCGAGGAGATCGACCCCCGCGACGGGAGCATCGACGGCTTGCGGCTCGACCACCGGCGGTTCTGCACCGATCAGGTGCTCGAGTTCGTGCGCTGGGAGCTCGCCGCGCTGCGCGAGTTCTCCCCCGACGTGCCCGCCACCACCAACCTCATGGGGACCTTCCCCGGGGTGGACTACGCGCGGCTGGTGGAGGTGCTGGATCTCGTGGCCGACGACCAGTACCCCGGCTACGCCGAGGACGACCCCGAGCTCGTGCGGCGGGCCGTCGAGGTCAGCTTCAAGGACGATCTGTTCCGCGCGTTCAAGCCGGACCGGCCGTGGATGCTGATGGAGAGCTGCCCCGACGCGCCCCAATGGCTTCAGCCGGTGCGCCTCAAGCGCGCCGAACTCCACCGCGCGGAGATGCTGCAGGCGCTCGGGCACGGGGCGGAGGGGACCTGCTACTTCCAGTGGCGCAAGGGCCGGGGGGGGTGCGAGAAACTCCACGGGGCGGTGGTCGATCACGTCGGCCACGAGCACACCCGGGTCTTTCGCTCGGTGGCGGCGCTCGGGCGCGACTACGCGGCGCTGACCCCGCTGCTCGGCTCAATCGTCGAGGCCGACGTCGCCGTCCTCTACGACTGGGAGGTGCGCTGGGCCTTCGAGGGGACGAGCGGCGTCCGCAACGTCGAGGACGCCTATCGCCGGTACGCCACCGAGCAGTACCGCGCGCTCTGGGAGGAGGGCGTGAGCGTCGACGTGCTCGCGAGCGACCGGGAGCTCTCCGGCTATCGGCTGGTCATCGCGCCCCAGCTCTTCCTGCTCAAGCCGGGGGTGGCGGCGCGCCTCCGCGAGTTCGTCGCGGGGGGCGGCGTCCTGGTCGGGTCGTTCTACCTCGGGCTGGTCGACGCGACGAACGCCTGCCTCCGCGGGGGCTGGCCCGGGGACGGGCTCGGGGAGCTCTTCGGCGTCTGGAACGAGGAGACGGACTGGATGGCGGACGGCGCCGTGCAGCACCTGGTGACGACGCCGGCCGGGGCGGGCGCCGGCCTCCAGCCGGCGTACGTGGCCGGGCGTGTGCGCGCCGTGCTGCACGAGCGCGGCGCCGAGCCCCTGGCCCGCTTCGCGGGCGGCCCCTTCGCCGGGGCGCCGGCGCTCACCCGCCACCCGTACGGGGCCGGGCTCGCCTACTACCAGGCCGCCTGGCACGAGCCGGCGCTGACCCGGGACCTCTTCCGGAGCCTGATCGACCAGCTCGGTGTCCGCCGTGCTCTCGGGGTGACGCCGCCGCCCGGCGTCGCGGTCCAGCGCCGCGTCGGGGGCGGGCGGGAGTGGCTCTTCCTCGAGTCCTTCGTCCCGGAGGCGCGCGAGGTCCCGCTGCCGGGGCCGCCCTGGGTGGACGCTATCTCGGGACAGGCCGCCGGCGCGGCACTCCGCCTCGCCGCGTTCGGCTCGACCGTGCTGCACCGGGAGGCGGGCGCGCGTGAGCGGGGATAGGCTGGTCGCCCGATGACGGTGCGCGCGGTCGCTCTGGGGCTCGCGCTGGGGCTGCTGATCTCGGTCGGGACGTACTTCAACGACTGGGTCATCGGGCAGACCCAGCTCATCGGCAATCACCTGCCGGTGAGCGTCTTCGGCATCGCGGCGCTGCTGCTCTTCTTCGTGATCCCGGCGCTCCGCGCCTGCGGGTGGCGGCGGGCGCTCGGCGGCCGCGAGGTGCTGGTGACGACCGCCATCGCGCTGGCGGCCTGCGGGTGGCCGGGGTCGGGGTACTACCGGGGCTTCACCACCGTCGCGGCGCTGCCCGCCCACTGGCTGAAGACGACCCCGGCGTGGCAGGCCAACGCCGTGATGTCCTACGTGCCGGGCGCCTCGGCGGAGCTCGGGCAGGGGCACGTGCAGGACTGGCCGGCGCTGTGCGCGGAGCTCGAGCGGGCCGCGACGGGGGCCGCTTCCTCGCCGGCGCGTCGCCTGTGGGAGGCGCTCACCCCCGAGGGGCGCCGGCTCTTCGCGCAGGCGCAGCGCGCGCCGGGGACGGTGGCGTCGCTGGCGCCCGAGCTGACGCGGGCGTTGAACGAGGCGCTCCGCAAGCCCGACCTGTACGACTCCGTGGCCTTCGCCGCCGTCGCGGTCCCCCCGCGCGCCCGCGCGCTGCTCGAGCGCGCGGCGGCGGGCCCGTACGAGGCGACGGCGGCGAACCGGGCCCTCCTGGTCGCGGCCTTCCCGCAGATCTTCCTCCCGCCGCCGCCCGGCGGGGGCCTCCTGGTCGCCGAGGGGCGGGCGGATCCCTTCGTCGTGGACACGCTGCTGCAGGGGCGGAGCCGGCACCAGCGGCTCGGCCTCGGCGCCATCCCGTGGCGCGCGTGGCTGCCGACCATCGGGCTCTGGGGCTCGCTCGCGCTGCTGCTCGGGATCTGCGCGCTGGCGATGGCGCTCATCGTGCACCCGCAGTGGTCGCGGCGCGAGCTCTTGCCGTACCCCATCGTCCGCTTCCTCGAGGAGGCCGCCGTGACCGAGCCCGGGCGACGCCTGCCCGAGGTCGCGCGGAGCAGGCTGTTCTGGATGGCGTTCGTCACGCTGGTGGCGATCCACGGGCTGAACGGGCTCCATGCCTGGTTCCCCGAGGTGCCGGCGATCCCGAACAAGCTCGACTTCGGGCCGTTCGACCGCCTCTTCCCCAACGCCGTGCGCATCGACGGCCAGTACGGGTGGTTCACCCCGACCATCTACCTGTCGGTGATCGCCTTCTCCTTCTTCCTGTCCACGAACGTCTCCTTCAGCCTCGGGATCTCGCACCTGCTGTTCTTCGCCCTGGGCTCGGCCCTGATCGTGAACGGGGTCCAGATCGACTCGGGGCTCGCGGGACGCAGCAACATGCTGCGGACGGGGGCCTATCTGGCGGTGGCGATCCTGATCGCGTACACGGGGCGCCGGTACTTCGCCAACGTGGCGGCGAGCGCCCTGGGCTGGCCGCGCGCGGCCGAGACGCCGCGCTACGCCACCGGTGCCATGCGGGTGCTCGCGGCGGCCACGCTGGCGTCGGTGCTCGTCCTGCGGACGGCGGGGCTGAGCGTCCCGCTCGCGGCCGGCTTCGTGGCCCTGGTGCTGGTCACCTTCCTGGTGGTGGCGCGCATCGTGACCGAGACGGGCGCGTTCTTCGTGAACACCTCCTGGCTCCCGGTGGGGGCCCTGGTCGCGGCGGTGGGCTTCGAGGCGATCGGCCCGACGGGCTTCATCGTGCTCGCGCTGGCGAGCGTGATGCTCATCATCGACTCGCGGGAGCTCCTGATGCCCTACCTCGCCAACGGGCTCAAGCTGGCGGACCGCGAGGGCGGGGCGCCGCCCCCGCGGCTCGCGCCGTGGCTCCTCGCCATGATGCTGGTCGGCTTCGTCGCCGCCGGCGTCGTCACCCTGTACCTCCAGTACAACCACAGCGTGACCCAGGTCGGCAACAGCCACGGCACGCACACCCTCCCGCGCTACGCCTTCGACGCCTTCGTCCGCTACGCCGCGGAGAGCTCCGCCGAGGGGCGGCTCGCGGCCGCCACGGGCGCGGCGGGCTTCGCGCGCCTGGGCCTGATCCGACCCGACCTGGACGCGCTCGGCTGGCTCGCGGGCGGGTTCGCTCTGGCCTTCTTGGCCGCGGCGCTGCGGCTCCGGCTGCCGTGGTGGCCCCTGCACCCGGTGGCCTTCCTCGTCTGGGACACCTATCCCATCATCATGTTCGGGCCGTCCTTCTTGCTGGGGTGGATGGTCAAGTCGGCGGTGGTGGGGACCAGCGGGGCGCGCGGCTATCACGCGGTCAAGCCGCTGATGGTCGGCGTGATCGCGGGCGAGCTCCTCTCGGGCCTCGGCTTCATGGTGATCGGGGCCGCCTACTACTTCGTCACCGGCCGGACGCCGGTCGCCTACTCCATCTTCCCCCCTTGAGCCCGATGGTGCGCGCAGACGACTCCGCTCCCGCCGGCCTCACCCGATCGATCGAGTGGCTGGGCCTCCACCTCGGCGTCCCCGAGGACTGGGAGATCGTGCGGCACGGGCTCGATCCCGCCCGGGGGCGGCTGGTGTGGGTCGACCGTCGGCGCGAGCGCCTCACCCTGGCCTGGACGCGCTGCCCCGCCCGGCCCGAGCTCGGGCGGGTGGTGTCCGACTACCGGAGCCGCCTCGTCGCCGAGCTGGGCGCCGCCGCCGTGCGCTCGCCGGTGGAGGTCGCTGGCTTCCGCGGCGTGGAGGCCGTCGGCACCCGGACGGATCGGGTGGTCACCCGCGCGGCGAGCTGGGACGCGGAGGGGTCGCGGCTGCTCGAGGTGGTGGTGCTCGGCCGGGCCAGCGCGCCCGGCGATCGGGCGCTGGCGCGGCGGCTGCTCGCGGCCATCCGCGTCACCGGCCGCGCCGAGGAGGCGCGGCGCTTCCGCGCCTTCGACGTCGACGTGGAGGCGCCGCCGGGGTTCCGCCTGGTCGCGCTCTCCCCGCGTCCGGGCGACGTCGCCCTGTCCTTTCGGCAGGTCGAGGCGCCGGCGCGCGGCGGCGTCGGGAGCGAGGCCACGCTGCGCCGCCTGGGCCTGGCCGACGCCTGGTACGCGGGGGATCTCGAGGCGGTGCTCCACCGGCAGGAGCCCGGCGCCCGCTTCGAGCGCGTCGAGCGCCTCGAGCGGGGCGGGGCGGCCTCGCTGCTCGCGACCGGCTGCGAGGCGGGGCCGCGGTGGCGGCGGGTGCTCCGCCGGTTGCGGGTGCAGCGCTCGCTCGCGTGGGAGTGCCCGGCGGAGAACGCCGTCTACGTCGTCAGCACCCGGAGCCCGGGGCGAGCCCCGCTCCTGCCGGCGGCGTTCTCCGTGCGCTGCCGGGAGGTCGCCTCGTGACCGCCCGCGCGCGCGCCGCCTTCGACCCGGAGTCGCTGCTCGACGCCGTCCCGACGCCGAACGCGGCGGTGCGCGTCGAGCGGCGGGGCGACGCGCTGGTGCTCTGGGTACCGCTGCGGCAGCGCTGGTGGACCCGGGGCGTCTGCCGCTGGCTCCTGCCGCTGCGCACCGAGAAGGGGTACGCCCTCGACGCGCTCGGGCAGGAGGTCTGGGCGGCCTGCGACGGCGACCGCTCGCTCGAGCGCATCGTGGAGGATTTCGCGCGCCGCCACCGCCTGCGCTTCCACGAGGCGCGCGTCGCAGTGCTCACCTTCCTGCGCACGCTGGTCGAGCGGCGGCTGGTGGCGCTGGTCGGGCCCGCGGAGGCGGGCGCCCCGGCGCGGGGGCCGCCCGCGGGGGAGGGCGCGCCGTGAAGCCGCTGGTGGCGAGGAGCCCCGCGCGCCGCGGCCCGGCGCGCGCCTGGGAGCTCGCCTGGAGCGGGATGCGTTTCCGGCTCTTCCGCTCCAGCGTGACCGTCGCGATCCTCGCCCTCGCCGTCGCCTTCCTCGCCCACACGGCGGCCCACGGCCTGCTGGGCTCGGCGGTGCGAGTCGAGGCCTCCCGGGAGCTCGAGCAGAGCCGCGCGCTCGGGCGGTACCTCACGCGGCTCTCCACCCCGGACTCCCCGGCGACGGTGCGGAGCGCGCTGGCCGCCGGGGAGCCGGCCCGCCTCGCCGAGTACCGCGCCTGGGGCGCGCTGACCGAGGCCGACCTCGCCGCCGCCCGGGACGCGGCGGCGCGGCTCGCCGCGCTCACCGCGGCCCTCGACCGGCTGCCGCCGGCGGCGCGCGCGGTGGTGCTCGCCGACGAGAGCGCCGACGACGTGGCCGCGGCGCTCGCGGACCCCGCCGCCAGGTCGGCCCTGGCGGCGCGGCTCGACCGCGCCGGAGCGCGCGTCGCCGAGGCCGCGCCGGCGTCGCTGGCGGCGCTCGGGCAATCCCTGCCGGTCCTCGAGCGGGTGGTGGCGCTGGTGATCGCCGGGCACGAGCGCGCCACGCGGGCGCTGGCGGCCGCCTGCGCGCCGGAGACCCTGCGGGCGGTGGCGGCCCGCGCCCCGGCGGGGTTCGCGGCCCGGGCGCGGGCCGCGGGCTTCACCCTGCCGGAGGAGGAGGCGGCGGCGCTCGGCGCCTACGCGGCGCGTCGCGAGGACCTCGGGCGCGTCGGACGGCTGCTGCTCGAGCCCGAGGTGCGATCGGTCGTGGCCCGGGAGCTCGACGTCCCGGTGGGCGACGTGGGGCTCGAGGTGGTCGTGGCGCGGGTGCGGAGCGGGCGGCGCCTCGCGTGGCTCGCCGGCGCGCTCGCGCCCGCCGACGCCGCGGGCGGGCTCACCGCGGCGCGGCTCGGCGAGCTCTTCGCCGCCCACCGGCGGGAGCAGCGGCTCGTGCGCACGCTGGCCGGCGCCGGCGTCACGGCCGGGGCGGCGGGCGCGGACGCCGGGGTGCTGCCCGTCCGCACGCTGGTGCTCGTGGGCCTGTCGTTCCTCGTGTGCGTGGTCGGCGTGATGAACGCGATGCTGATGAGCGTCACCGAGCGGTTCTCCGAGATCGCGACCATGAAGTGCCTCGGCGGTCGGGACGGCTTCATCATGGGGCTGTTCGTCTTCGAGGCGGTGATCCAGGGGCTCCTGGGGGGCGCCGTCGGCGGGCTCGCCGGGCTGCTGCTCGCCCTGCTGCGGGGGCTGCTCGAGCACGGCGCGCTGCTGGGGGCGGCCGCGGGCGCCGCCGGCTCCCTGCTGCTCGCCGTCGGCGCCGCGGCGGCGCTCGGGGTCGTCCTCGCCGCGCTGGGCGCCATCGGACCCGCGTGGCTGGCGGCGCGCCTGGCGCCGATGGAGGCGATGCGTGTCGACTGACCCGTTCTCGGGCGGCGGCGGCGCGGTGGCGCCGGTCGCGGCGCCCGGCGCGGCGGCCCGCGCGGTGATCATCCGCACCCTGGGGCTCACCAAGACCTACGGGCGGGGCGAGGCGGCGACCCACGCCCTGCGCGGGGTGGACGCCGTCATCTACCGGGGCGAGCTCATCGCCGTGATGGGGCCGTCCGGGTCGGGGAAGAGCACCTTCTTCAACATGATCGGCGCGCTGGACGCGCCGAGCGCGGGCCGCATCCTGATCGACGACGTCGACGTGGCGGAGCTCTCCGCCGACGAGCTCGCCTTCCTCCGGTGCCGCAAGATCGGCTACGTCTTCCAGAGCTACAACCTCATCCGCTACATGACGGCGCTGGAGAACGTCACCGTGCCGATGGCGTTCGCCGGCGTGGCGCCGGAGGAGGCGCGCCGGCGCGGGATGGAGCTGCTGGCGCTGGTCGGCCTCGCGGAGCGCTGGTCGCACCGGCCGATCGAGATGAGCGGCGGTCAGCAGCAGCGCGTCGCCATCGCGCGCTCGCTCTGCAACCTCCCCAAGATCCTGCTCGCCGACGAGCCGACCGCCAACCTGGACCTCTCGACCGGGCAGGAGGTGCTCGACATCCTGCGCCGCGTCAACCAGCAGCGCGGGGTCACCGTCGTCTGCTCGACTCACGATCACCGGCTCATCGACGTCTGCGATCGCGTCATGTGGATCCGCGACGGGCGGGTGGCGCGGGTGGAGCGCCGCGAGGAGCTGCGGATCACGGGGGGGCGGATCGGAGGCGAGCGATGAGCTGGCGCTCGCGCTGGCTGCTGGTGGCGCCGGGGCTCGCGGTCCTGCTCGCGGTCGTCGTCCCCGCGGCGTCGCGGGCCCAGGGCGGCGCGCCGGCGAGAGCGGCGGCGACCGCGGCCGCCGCCCCCGCGCCGGTGAGCGCCGCGGTCGCGCCTTCGGCGCCGGCGTCGTCGCCCGCGCGCGACGGGGCGCCGTCGGCGTCGGCCGCGGTCGCGCCGTCGGCGCCGGCCCCGGCCGCGCCCGACGCGGCGGAGGCGGCCTTCCTCGCGGACGTCGTGGCGCTCACGCGCGCGCCGCACCGCGTGAGCGGGTCGCCGCCGGGGAGGGCCGCCGGCGACTACCTCGTCGCTCGCCTCGGCGCCTTGGGGTTCGCGCAGGTGCTGCCGCTCGAGTTCCCCGTGTGGTTCGCGCGCACGAGGCGCGCAGAGCTCCGGGTCGCCGGGCGGCGCGTCGAGCTCTGGCCGCTCCGCCCCAACACGGTCGTCAACCCCGTCACCCCCGCGGGGGGGGTGACGGGGCCGCGCTGGTACGTCGGGCGCGGCGCCGCCCGCGAGTACGGCGCGCGGCGGCCCGAGGGGGCGATCGTCGTCATGGAGTACGACAGCGAGGACGCCTGGGAGCAGGCCTTCGCGCTCGGCGCGGCCGCCGTCGTCTTCGTCGGCGACGGGGACGAGACGCCGTTTCGCCCCAAGCACGTGGGGGTGCCGACCGCGGAGCCGCGGTTCTACGCGCCGCGGGCGGCGTTCGCGGGCGTCGATCTCGCCCAGGAGCACCCGGACGCGACGCTGGTGAGCCAGGTCACCTGGGAGCTCGGCCGCGGCCGCGACCTCGTGGTCCGGGTGCCGGGCACCGATCCCGGCTTCGGCGACGCGCGCCCGGAGGCCGAGGCGGTGGTGCTGGCGGCAGCGTATGACAGCTACGGTGTCGGCCCGGAGCTCAGCGCCGGGGCGCGCGGCGCCGCCAACGTGGCGGCCCTGCTGGAGGCGGCGGCCCGGTTCCGGCGCGACCCGCCGCGCCGGGACACGTGGTTCGTCTTCCTCGACGCGCAGGCGCGGGCGCACCAGGGCGCGCGGGCACTCTACGCGGCGCTCGCCCAGAGCCCCGCGGTCGCGCGCGCGACGCACCAGGGGCTGCGTGACGAGCGGGCGCACGTGGCGGCGATGCGCGAGCTGCTCGACCGGGAGGGGCTCGGGTTCGACGGCGGCGCGGCCGCCGCCGTCGCCGGGGCGCGGGTGGGGGACTGGCTCACCGTCGCGTTGCGGAGCGAGGCCGGGTACGCGCGGGACGACGCGCGGCACGCGCTCGGGGTGGCGCGCCTCGGCGGCGCGGCCGCCGACCCCGCCCGGCTCGCGGCGCTCGACACCCTCGCGCTCCGCTGGGACGAGGTGCGCCGGGCTCTGCACGGCGGTCAGCTCGCCGCCCTGGTCGGGGCGCATGCGGCGGACGACCCGACCGTCCCGGGCACCTACGCGGCCCTGCTCGGGGAGCTCTCCGCGCGGACCCGGGCGCGCTTCGAGCGCCGCCTCCGCGAGCTCGACGCGGAGCTCACGGCGGCCGAGCAGCGGGACCGCCTGCGCGAGGCCCTGGGGTGGGACGGCCCCGGCCTGGCCCCGTGGATCGCGCTGCACGTGACCTACGACCTCGGCGATCAGGGCGGCACCTGGGGCGTCGTGGTCGGCGACTCGACCCAGCGGCTCTTCCCCTGGCGGACGCCCCGGCTGGAGGGCGACACCCCGGGGTACTACGGCCGCGTCCTCAACGCCGTGGCGGAGGCCGCCGCGCTCACCCGCCCGGAAGGCTTCGACCGGCGCACCATCGAGGATCCCGAGCTCGGCCCCTCGTTCGCCCCGGGGCATCACGTCGCGGGGGGCGCCGTCGCGGGCGCCTACGGCTACTACAACGTGGCCCTGATGAGCGGGTACGACGCGCGAGCGCGGGACGGGCACCCGGCGGACACGCTCGAGCGCCTCGGGTGGCGCACCCTGCGGCGGCAGGCCGCCGAGGCGACGGAGCTGCTGCGCGCGCTCGCGGACGGCCCGGGCCTGAGCCTGCCCGCGGTGTTCACGCCGACGGCGCGCAGCAAGGCGCCGCGCTGGGTCCGCGGGCGGGTGGAGGGAGACTACGTGGGCCTGGTGGTGTCGGGGGGCCTCGCCGAGGACCGCCCCGCGACGGGGGCTCTGGTCGCGCTCTGGCCGGGCAATCCGGCTTGGAAGACGCACGTCTGGTCGACCCTGGAGGAGGCGGGGGCGCTGGCTTCGTACGAGCCCATCGCGTTCGAGGTGGTCGATGGCAACGGGCGCTTCCCGATCGTGGGGTTCCGAGACGACATGCACGAGCACGTGGCGACCCTCGGCGCCAGGTTCGACGAGCAGGGGCTCCCCGTCGCGCTCAGCGCCGCCGAGCAGCAGATCCAGCTCCTCTCGGGGGCGATGCGGCTCAACCTCGTCACCGGCTCCGGCGGCCGGTTCGTGACGCTCGAGACCCACGCCGCCGATCCGGCCGCGCTCCGCGTGCTGAAGGCGTCCTCCGACGCGCCCTTCCGTGACTCGCGCGCGCTCTCCGGCGTCCTGGCCGGTCACGGCTTCTTCCACGTGTCCGATCAGGTCGGCCCCTACCGCGTGAAGGTGTTCCAGCCCCTCGGCCCGGTCGCCCTGGGGGATCTGGGCCCCGACCACGAGTACGGGGCCGGCGTCGACCCGCGCGAGCTCCAGGGCGGGCGCGCGCTCGGCGAGCGGACGGCGGCGGATCTGTACGCCCTCAACGAGAAGCGCCTCGCCGTCCTCCGCGAGCACGGCGTCACCAGCGCCGATCTCGAGCGGCTCCACGGGCGGGCGCGGCGCCTCCAGGAGCAGGGGCTCGCCGCGCGGTCGGTGGCCCTCCGCCAGGGGCTGCTGGCGCGCAGCGCGGCGCTCTCGCAGCGGGTGTACGCCCCGCTGCGGGAGGCGATGGACGATCTGGTCCACGCCGTGGTGGTGCTCCTGCTGCTCTCCATCCCCTTCGCCTTCGCGATGGAGCGGCTGCTCGTCGGCGCGACCACCATCTACGGGCGGATCGCCGGCTTCTTCGTCATCTTCCTCGCGACGTTCGGCCTGCTCTACTGGCTGCACCCCGGGTTCGCCATCGCCTCGACGCCGGTGATCGTGTTCCTGGCGTTCGCGATCGTGCTCTTGTCGTCGCTGGTCATCTACCTCGTCGTCAGGAAGTTTCGGGTCGAGCTCGCCGCCCTGCAGGGGCAGCGGGCGGCCGCCCACGACGCCCGGGTGTCGCCGGCGGCGACCACCCTGGCGGCGATCGCCATGGGGATGTCCACCATGCGGCGGCGGCCCACGCGCACCCTCCTCACCGCCATCACCGTCGTGATGCTGACGTTCACCATCCTCGCCTTCGCGTCGTTCAGCCGCACGGTGGGGGTGCGCGCGTTCTACGAGGGACCGGTCGACGAGCGGGTCGCGCCCGGCGTGCTGGTGCGCAAGGTCGACTACTCGGCGATGCCCGAGGGGGTCCTGGTGACGCTGTTCGGCGAGGCGGGCGAGGGGGGCCTGATGGCCCCGCACTACTGGCTGGTGCGCAAGGAGGCCACCGCTCCCCGGTTGACCGTCGCGCGCACCGACGACGGTCGCTCGCTGACTATCGACGGCGTGCTCGGCGTCCCGGCCGCGCAGCTCGAGCGGTGGCCCGCGCTGGCGCGGGCGCTGACGGCTGCCGAGGGGCCCGCGGCCGCCGCCACCCTCGGCGGCGGCGTCCTCGTCCCGCCGATCGTGCGGGACGTCCTGGGGCTGCGGGCCGGCGACGAGGTGCTGCTGTCCGGGCGCCGCCTCCGGGTCGCGGGGACCCTCGACGCCGCCGCCCTGCAGCGGGTGCGGCACCTCGATCGGCAGCCGATCCTCCCGGTCGACTTCCAGGATCCGACGAGCCAGCTCCAGCGGCCCCCCGCCGGGGCGGGCAGTTCCGCCGCCGAGCTGCTGCTCACGGAGGACACCGTGCGCGACTTCGTCCACCTCGGGGGCGACCAGGTGGTGGTCGCCGAGGCGTCGGTCGTGAAGGCCCTCGGCGGCCGGCTCCACGCGGTGTCCCTCCACCCTGGACCGGGGGTCGCCGCCCCGGAGCGGGGCCGGCGGCTGGCGGAGGTGCTGGTGATGCCGGTGTGGGCCGCCGGCCCGGAGGGCGTGGAGCGTCTGGTGCTGACCGTGCTCACCGAGGTGACGGGGGGCTTCGCGCTGTTCGTGCCGCTCCTGCTCGGGGGGCTCATCATCTTCGGGACGCTGCTCGGCTCGATCAGCGACCGGGAGAAGGAGATCTACACCTTCTCCGCGCTCGGGCTCTCGCCGAGCCACGTGGGGGTGCTCTTCTTCGCCGAGGCGGGCGTCTACGCGATCGTCGGCGGGGTCGGGGGGCAGCTCCTGGCGCAGCTCGTGGGGCGCGTGGTGACCGCGCTCTCGAACGCGGGGCGGCTCCCCCCGGTTTCCCTGAACTTCTCCTCCTCGAACTCCCTGTTCGCGATCGGCGTCGTGATGGCGACCGTGCTGCTCTCGGCGGCGTATCCGGCCGTGCGTGCCTCCCGCAGCGCCAACCCCGGGCTGTCACGCACCTTCGCGATCCCGCGCCCGGAGGGGGACGAGATCCGCCTCGTCTTCCCCTTCACGGTGTCGGCCTACGACGTCACCGGCGTCGTGAGCTACCTCGCCGAGCACTTCGAGAGCCACGACGACGCGGGGCTGGGCGGGTTCGCCGCGAGCGGGGTCGCCCTCGGGCGGACGGCGGCGGGGCACCTCGAGCTCGCCGCCGACCTCGCGCTGGCGCCGTTCGACCTCGGCGTCACCCAGCGGCTGGTGCTCACGGCGGTGCCGTCCGAGATCGAGGGGGTCGACGAGGTCGTCATCCTGGTGCGGCGCACCAGCGGCGCGGCCGCGGACTGGTGCCGGGCGAACGCGGTCTTCATGAAGGATCTGCGCCGGCAGTTCCTGCTCTGGCGCACGCTCGCGCCGGAGCTGATCGAGCGGTACCGGCAGGCGACGCTGGTCGCGCTCGGGGTGAACGCGGCCAGCGGAGCGGGGGACGATGGCTGAGCCTCCGGTCGAGCGGCGCCGCGGCAGGCGGGCCTCGGGCCCCGCCGACGCGGATCTCGAGGAGCTCCGCGGGCTGATGCGGGCACCGGGGACGTTCGCGGACGGGTTCAGCTGGGCCGCGTTCTTCGGCGCGCTGTTCGTCGCCCTGCTGATGGTGCCCGGCTCGGTCTACATGACGCTGATCGCGGGCATGTCCGTGGGACCCGCGGCGCAGTGGGTGACGGTCATCCTCTTCATCGAGGTCGCGCGCCGCGCCAACCAGCGCCTCCGGCGCGCGGAGCTCTTCACCATCTTCTACCTGGCCGGGGCGGTGATGGTGACCGCGTCCATGGCGCAGGGACAGTTTCACGGTGGCCTCAGCGCGCTGTGGTCGCAGTTCTTCGTCCAGTCCGACGCCGCCCGCGCCGCGGGCCTGGCCGACCAGCTGCCGCACTGGGTGGTCCCCTCCGATCCCGCGGTGCTCGAGCAGCGCTCCGTGCTGCTCTGGGAGTGGGCGCCGGCGCTCCTCCTGGTGGTGTTCACCATGCTGGTCGGTCGCCTCGACAACATGGTCCTCGGCTATGGACTGTTCCGTCTGGCGAGCGACGTCGAGCGGCTCCCGTTCCCCATGGCGCCGGTCGGGGCGCAGGGCGTGATGGCGCTCTCCGAGGAGCTCGAGGAGCAATCCGCGGGGGCCGCCGGCCGTGCCCAGGGGAACGGCTGGCGCTGGCGGGTCTTCTCGATCGGCACCGTCGTGGGCCTCGCCTTCGGGGCCGTCTACGTCGGGCTCCCCACCGTCACGGGGGCGCTGCTGGACCGCCCGATCACCGTGTTGCCGCTCCCGTTCGTCGACTTCACCCCGCAGACCGCGCGCCTCCTGCCGGCGGTGGCGGTGGCGCTGGCGGTGGATCTGGGAATGGTGCTCCTGGGGATGGTCCTGCCCTACCGGGCGGTGCTCGGCACCGCGGTGGGGCTCCTGATCACGTTCATCCTGAACCCGATCCTGGCGCGGCCGGAGGTCGGCGTGCTGCGCTCGTGGAACCCGGGCGACAGCATGCAGACGACCTTCTACAAGAACCAGATCGACTTCTACTTCAGCTTCGCCATCGGCATCGGGCTCGCGATCGCCGTCGCGGGGCTGATCTCGGTGGGGCGGGCACTGGCGCGCGCGCGCCGGGCGCGGCCGCCGGCGGGCGCCGCGCACCCGCTCCTCGACGTGCCGCGGGGACGCGGCGACGTCCGGCCGGGGGTCATCGTGGTCGCCTACGTCGCCAGCACGTCGGCGTACGTCGCCGTGTCGACCTGGCTCTTGTACCTCGCCGACGGGCGCGTCTACTGGCCGGTGGTATGGGTCATGCTGGGCTACGCCTTCGTCTACACGCCGATCGTCAGCTACGTCACGGTGCGCCTGGAGGGTATCGCCGGCGAGGTGCTGAACATCCCGTTCGTCCGCGAGGCGGCCTTCATCTTCTCGGGGTACCGCGGGGTGGCGGTGTGGTTCCTGCCGGTCCCGATCCACAACTACGGCGCCATGGCCGTCTTCTACCGGCAGTGCGAGCTCACGGGCACGAGCTTTCGCTCCATCTGGAAGAGCGAGCTCCTGCTCACCCCCATCATCATCCTGGGCTCGATCCTCTTCGCCCACTTCATCTGGGGGCTGGGGCCCATCCCCAGCCCGCAGTACCTCTTCGCCCAGCAGTGGTGGGAGGTGACGGCCGCGCAGCAGGCGATCGTGTTCTCCTCGACCCTCGGGGGGTTCACGGAGTTCGAGGCGGCTTTCGACGCCCTGCACGTCGGGGCCGGGTTCGTGGTCGGGGGCGCGGTGTTCGCCGGCCTCTCCTTGCTGGGCGTGCCGGTCTTCTTCATCTACGGGATCGTGCGCGGCCTCAACCAGACGCTGCCTTTCGTCGTCCTGCCGCAGCTCCTGGGCGCCCTGGTCGGGCGGTACTACTTCCGGCGGCGGTTCGGGGCGCGCTGGCGCGAGTACGTCCCCGTCCTCTTCGCCGGCTTCAGCTGCGGCACCGGCCTGGTGGCGACGCTGAGCATCGGCCTGACCTTCGTGGCCAAGAGCGTCTTCACGCTCCCGTTCTGAGCGGCGATGAGGATCCCCATGCGACCGACCCCCGAGCCCCCGCCGACCCCGTCCGGGGAGGTCGCCCGTGGCGCGCCCCTGGTCGAGGTGCGCGCGGTGTCGAAGTGCTACCGGCTCAAGGGGGAGACGGTCCACGCGCTGCGCGACGTCAGCCTGGACGTGCTGCGCGGCGAGTACCTCTCGCTCATGGGGCCATCGGGCTCGGGCAAGAGCACGCTCTTCAACATCGTGGGCGCGCTCGACCGCCCGACGCAGGGGCAGGTGCGGATCGGACCGCTTGATCTGACGGCCCTCTCCAGCCAGAAGCTCGCCTACGTCCGCTGCCACTACATCGGCTACGTCTTCCAGGCCTACAACCTGATCCCGTCGCTCTCCGCGCTGAAGAACGTGGCGCTCCCGCGCGTGTTCCTCGGCGCCTCGACCGCGGAGGCGGACCGGATCGCCGCCGAGCGGCTCGAGCGCGTGGGGCTCGGGCACCGCCTCGGACACCGCCCGGACCAGCTCTCCGGGGGCCAGCAGCAGCGCGTCGCGGTGGCGCGGGCGCTGGGCAACGACCCGACCCTCATCCTCGCCGATGAGCCGACGGCGAACCTCGACCTGAACACGGGGGCCGAGATCATCGCCCTGCTCAAGGCGCTCTCCGTCGAGCAGGGGGTCACCGTGATCACCGCGACCCACGATCACAAGATGCTCAGGAACTCGGACCGGGTGGTGTACCTCCGCGGCGGCCAGATCGAGCGGGTGGTGCCGCGCGCGGAGCTCGAGATCGAGGAGGGCCGGATCGCCGCGGGCGAGGAGGCGATCGAGTGACGGAGGCGCGCTCATGGGCGGCGTGACGGCCGCGGGGGCGCCGCGGCGCCGGTCGGTCCTGTGGTACCGCGCGCCCGCGCGGGAGTGGGTCGAGGCGCTCCCCATTGGCGACGGTCGGCTCGGGGCGATGGTGTTCGGGGATCCGTCGCGGGAGCGCCTCGCGCTGAACGAGGACACGTTCTGGGCCGGGAGCCCCTACGACCCGGCGGTGCCGGCCGCGGCCGCCGCGCTGCCCGAGGCGCGGCGGCGGATCGCGGCCGGGGACTACGCCGGCGCCGAGCGGTGGATCGACGAGCGGATGATGTCGCGTCCCCTGGTGCAGTGCCCGTACCAACCCATCGGGGACCTGCTCCTGGAGCTCGGGGACGGGGCGCCCGTGTCGCGGTACCGGCGGGTGCTCGATCTGGACCGCGCGGTCGCCGCCGCCTGGTACGAGCGCCGCGGCGTGAGGGTCCGGCAGGAGGTGTTCGTGAGCGCCGCGGACCACGTCCTGGTGTGGCGGCTCGGCGCCAGCGCCCCCGGCGCGATCGAGGCGGTGGTCCGGCTCGTCTCGCCGCAGGCGAGCGCGGCCACGACCGAGGGGCAGGGGGCGCTGGTGCTGCGCGGCGTCGGGCCCGACGGTCCCGGGGGGATCCCGGGCCGGGTGCGGTTCGAGGTGCGCGCCGAGGTGCGCGCCGAGGGGGGCACGATCGTCGCCGGCGGCGACCGGCTCACGGTGCGGGCGGCCGACGCCCTCCTGATCCTGCTCGACGTCGGGACCAGCTACCGGAGCTTCCGGGACGCCGAGGGGGATCCCGCCCGGGGACCGCGGGAGCGCCTGGCTGCGGCCAGGGCGCGCCCCTTCGCCGAGTTGGCGGCGCGGCACCAGGCGGAGCACCGCCGCCTGTTCTGGCGGGTGGACCTCGATCTGGGCGGCTCGGCGGGGGCGCGCCTCCCCCCCGACGAGCGGCTCGCGCGCCA
Organism: uncultured Polyangiaceae bacterium; assembly: GCA_964454025.1. Lineage (GTDB taxonomy): Bacteria > Myxococcota_A > Polyangia > Polyangiales > Polyangiaceae > JAFGBI01. Next base: position 28,991 of record CAYVRP010000052.1, read on the forward strand.
CGCGGCCGGGGGCGAGGATCCGGCGCTCGCGGCGCTCGCCTTCCAGTTCGGGCGCTACCTGCTGCTCGCCTGCTCGCGGCCGGGGACCCAACCCGCCAACCTCCAGGGGCTCTGGAACGAGAGCACGGATCCGCCCTGGGGCTGCAAGTACACCGTGAACATCAACACGGAGATGAACTACTGGCCCGCCGAGATCACCCACCTCGGGGAGTGCCACCAGCCGCTGCTCGACCTGATCGTCGAGCTCGCCGAGTCGGGCGCGCGCACCGCGCGCACCCACTGGGGCGCGCCCGGGTGGGTGTGCCACCACAACACCGATCTCTGGCGCGCCACGGGCCCGGTGGACGGCGCCCGCTGGGGCTTCTGGCCGACGGGGGGGGCCTGGCTCTGCCGCCACCTCATCGAGCACTTCGAGCACACCGGGGATCGGGCCTTCCTCCGGCGTTGCTACCCGGTGCTCCGCGGCGCCGCGGAGTTCTTCCTCGCGACGCTGGTGCAGACCCCTGACGGGCGGTACCTGGTGACCTCGCCCTCGCTGTCGCCGGAGAACGTGCACCCGCTGGGGGCCAGCGTCTGCGCCGGGCCGGCCATGGATCGCGAGATCATCGGCGAGCTGTTCGACGACCTGGTCGAGGCGGCGTCGGTGCTGGGTCTGGCCGACGAGATGCTGCCCCGCGTCGCGGCCGCGCGAGCGCGCCTGCCGCCGCCCCGGATCGGCGCCCAGGGCCAGCTCCAGGAGGGGCGCGAGGACTGGGACGCGGCCGCCCCCGAGCCGCACCACCGCCACCTCTCGCACCTGTACGGCCTGTACCCGGGACGCACGATCACGCCGCACGGGACGCCGGCGCTCGCCGCCGCGGCCCGCCGCACCCTCGAGCTCCGGGGGGACGCCGGCACCGGGTGGAGCCTGGCGTGGAAGATCAACCTCTGGGCGCGGCTCGGGGAGGGCGATCGCGCGCACGCCCTGCTGGGGCGGCTGCTCGGGCCGGACCGGACCTTCCCGAACCTCTTCGCCTCGCACCCGCCCTTCCAGATCGACGGCAACTTCGGCGCCACCGCGGGGATCGCCGAGATGCTGCTGCAGAGCCACGCGGGCTGGATCGAGCTGTTGCCGGCGCTGCCGGCGGCGTGGCCCGCGGGGAGCGTCCGCGGCCTCCGGGCGCGCGGCGGCTGGGAGGTGGATCTCACCTGGTCGGCGGGGCGCCTGGTCCGCGGGCGGCTCCGGCGGGTGGCGCCCGGCGACGGCCGCCCGCCGCGCCTCCGGGTGGGCGCCGGCAGCGTGGGAGACGTGGAGGTGATCGATGAGCTGGGATCCGGCTGAGCTGCGCCGCGCGTTCGCGGTCGAGTTCGGGCGCCCCGCGCGCCTGTTCTCCGCGCCCGGGCGCGTGAACCTGATCGGCGAGCACACGGATTACAACGACGGCTTCGTGCTGCCGGTGGCGATCGAGCGGCGCACGCGCGTGGCGGCGGCGCCCCGGGACGACCGGCGCCTGCGCGTGGTCGCGCGGGACCTCGGGCAGCGCGCCACCGTGGACATCGACGAGCCGCGGCGGGGCGAGGAGCCGCGGTTCATGGCCTACGTCGCCGGCGTGGCCCGCACGCTCGCCGCACGCGGGCACCCGGTGGGCGGCGCGGATCTCCTGATCCAGAGCGACGTCCCCATCGGCGCCGGACTCTCGTCCTCCGCGGCGCTCGCGGTCGCGGTCGCGTTCGCCCTGGTGGCGCTCGCGGGTGGCGAGGTCCCCCCGCTCGCGCTGGCGCTCGCGGCGCAGGCGGCCGAGCACGAGCACGCGGGCACCCGCTGCGGCGTCATGGATCAGTACGTCGCGGCGCTGGGGCGGGCGGGGCACGCCCTGCTCATCGACTGCCGCACGCTCGAGGCCACCCCGGTGCCGCTCGCGCTCGGGACCGCGACCCTGGTCGTCTGCGACTCGCGGGTGAAGCACGAGCTCGTCACCTCCGCATACAACGAGCGGCGGGCGGAGTGCGAGCGCGGGGTCGCCCTGCTCGGCGCGGGGGACGGCCGCGTGCGGGCGCTCCGCGACGTCTCGGTGGCGACGCTCGAGGCGCGGCGCGCGGCGCTCCCGGCGGTGACCTACCGGCGCTGTCGCCACGTCGTCACCGAGGACGCGCGGACCCGGGCGGCGGCGGCCGCCCTCGCCGCCGGTGATCTGGGCGCCGTCGGGCGGCTCATGGTCGCCTCGCACGCCTCGCTGCGCGACGACTACGAGGTGAGCGCGCCCGAGCTCGATCTGCTGGTAGAGACCGCGCTGGCGCACCCCGGGGTCTACGGCTCGCGGCTGACGGGGGCGGGCTTCGGCGGGTGCACCGTCACCCTGGTCGAGGCGAAGGCGGTCGACGGGCTCGCCGGCGCGCTCACGGCCGCGCTGCGGGGCCGCTTCGGGCTCACGCCCGCGCTCTTCGCCACGGGCGCGGCCGGCGGCGCGCGCGAGGACTGACGCGGGGCCCCGCGCGCGGCGCGCCACCGGCGAGGCGGCCCGCGGCCGGTCGCTCCGGGTCGCCGCACCCGAGCGGGGAGGCTCAGGGCTTCTGGTGCAGACGCGCGAAGCGCCCGGGCGGCATGCCCATCACCTTGCGGAACACCCGGGAGAAGTGGAACGGATCGCTGAAGCCGAGCTCGTCGGCGACCTGCTTCACCGACACGTTGCCGGCCATCAGCCGGTCGGCGGCGTGCGTCATCTTCTGCTTGAGGAGGTACTGGTAGGGACTTTGCTGGTCGAAGCGGCGAAACAGGCGGCAGACGTAGGCCGGATCGACCTGGCATTCCCGGGCGAGCTGGTCGAGCGTGGCGACCTCGCCCCAGTGGCGCTCGATGTGCTGGCGGCAGCGGAGGTAGGTCGCGAAGGCGGCGCCCCCGGCGAGGCCGTGGGCGACCGACGTCTCCGCGATCCGGAGGATGATCTGCTCCAGCACCAGCGCGGCGACCTGCGGGGTGTAGGCGGTGCCGCGCAGGCCGGTGCGGATGAGCTCGTCGTAGAGCGCGAGCACGTCGCTCGGCGCCGAGGTGTGCACGACGCTCCCCGGCGCCGGCCCGTAGCGCCGGAGGAGCTCCTCCGCCTCCGTGCCCGCCATGCTGACGAAGTACTTGACCAGCGTCGCATGCGGGTCGGTCACGATGCGGTGCGACACGCCGGGCCCGTAGGCGAAGAGGGTGCCCGGCGTCAGCACGTACGAGGTCCCGCCGAGCACGAGGGTGCCCTCGCCGCTGGCCACGAACTCGATGGTGCAGTAGGTGAAGTCGTCGCGGTGGATGACGTAGTCCGGCGCGCAGTGCTCGCACCCGCCGCAGACGACGGTGAGCCGCTCGGGGGAGTCGGGGTCGAGGGACAGCCAGAACCGGCGCGCCGAGGAGATCTGCGCGGAGAAGAACCCCGGCTCCGCGCGCGGCGGCGCCGCCGCGGCCTCCTCGCCGCCGCGCGGGGTGGGCTCGGCGCCCGGGTCGCTCCGCGCTGCCATGGTCGGATAGGGTTGTCTCGACCGCCGTCGACGGTCAAGCCAACATTCGTCATGCACCGAGCAAGTTCCCCCATGTGCAACGTCCGGGCCCGCGCGGACACTCGTGGCCTCGAGAGCCGCCGCCCGCGAGCCAGGGAGCGGCCGGTTTCTCGGGCCACTCCCGGCGCGGATACCCACGGCCCGGCGCCACCGCGCGGTGGGTCAGACGCGAGGGAGTCTACCGCGGCGCCGCGGTCCGGTCGATGATGCACCGGCGGCTCCGGGTACGGCCGCCGGGGGCACCCGGCGCCGGCGGGGGGCCTGCCTGCGAGAGACGCGTGTGAACGATCGCGACCGAACCTGGGAGTTGTCGAGCCGACGTCGCCCCGTCGGGGCGGGGTCGCGCTGGCGCCGCGGTGGCCCCGTCCGCGCCGGAGGATCAGCCGAGGTCGAGGCGACGCCGCAGCGCGGCCCGCGATCGGGCGAGGTCGCCGGGGGTCTTGATGGGGAAGAAGCGCCCGTGGGAGCCCTCGCGGGGCACGCGGAGCAAGCCGAGCCGGAGCAGGGGGCGGCCCCGGTCGTCCAGCGCGCCGCTCGCCTCGCAGGTGATCGCCTCGAACTGGAGCGCCGGCGCACCGTCCACCTGCTTCAGCACCGGGAAGAAGCGCATCGGGATCGGCCGGTCGATGGCGGCGGCGTCGAACAGCATGTTGTTCGTCTGAAAATCGGGGAGCTTCTCCTGCACCCCGGGCGGGAAGCGGAAGCCCTCGATCACCTGCAGGCGGCCGTCGACGTGCACCGGGGCGCCGCCCGCGTCCCAGCCGCCGCCCGCGTCCCGCCGGCGCTCGGTCAGCTCCACGGTCATCTCCCAACCCTGCTCGAGGTGGTGTCCGATCAGGACCGGATCGACGGTGGCCCCCAGGTTGTCGACGTTCGAGAAGCACAGGTGCCGGACGCCCCGCGCCCGCAGCCGCGCGAGCACCCCCGAGTCGCGGATGGACCGGAAGAAGTCGCCGTGCCCGGGGGCGTAGTAGCTCGGCCGTCCCTGGCCGTCGACGAAGAGATCGCCGCTCGGGGTGAGCCGGATCGAGATCGACTGGCAGAAGGTGAGGACGTCCTGCGGCGCGAGCCCCCAGCGGCCGTGGCGCGCCAGGTGGGCGGTGGTCGCCGCGTCCGTCGCGAAGCTGTTCATGAGCACCAGCGGCGGATTCCGGCCGTAGCAAGCGCCGACGCGCGCCACGTCGCGCGCCTTGAGCCCGAGGAAGCTCCAGCCGCTATCGACCTCGACCGTCCCCTTCACGACGCCCCCGAAGCGGGTGGCCATGCCGCCGTTGAGGACCACGACCGCGATCTCGCCCCGGGCGAGCGCCCGCTCACCGAGCGCGCGGGCGGCCGCGGCGGCCCGGGACCCATGGTCGACCGCGAGCACCTCGCGGGCCGGCTCGATGCGGCCGCGCACGAGCGCCGCGTCCGCGGTCGCCTCGCCCCGCGCGGCGGCGGCGGCCTCGCCGAGGAAGCGCTCCCGGTCGAACCGGTAGCGGGTCAGCAGCTCGACGTCGAGGCGAGGATCGGTGAGCCGGATCATGGGTCGCGCCGGGGGCGGTGCGCGCGGCGGGAACGGTGCGGTCGCGCGCTCGCGCCGGCCGCCGACCTCGGCCCATACCACGCGCCCCGCGTCACAACGAGATGGAGAGACGGAGCATGAACCAGCGAAAGCGCAACCGAGACGACCAGTTCCTGGTGATCCCCGCGGCGGCGTGGCTCGCCGCCGCCTGCTGTCCCTGCTCCGGGCTGCCCCCGCAGGCGGCCGGGGCCGGGGCCGGCGCCGGGGTCGCGGCGTCCGGGCCCGTCGCCGTCGCGGACCCCATCCCCTACGCCTGGAGGAGCGTCGTCATGCTAGGGGGCGGCTTCGTCACCGGGATCGTCTTCAACGAGACCGAGAAGGATCTGGTGTACGCGCGGACCGACATCGGGGGCGCGTACCGGCTCGCGCCGGACCAGCGGCGGTGGCTCCCGCTCACCGACACGCTCCCGCGCGCGCAGGCGAACTTCCTCGGGATCGAGAGCCTGGCGACCGATCCGGTGGATCCGAACCGGGTGTACCTCGCCGCCGGCACCTACACCGCGTCCTGGGCGGGTGGCGGCGCAGTCCTGCGCTCCAGCGACCGCGGTGACACCTGGGAGGTCGTGGACCTCCCCATCAAGTTCGGCGGCAACGAGAACGGCCGGGGCACCGGAGAGCGGATGGTCGTGGATCCGAACGACCACGACGTCGTCCTCTGCGGGACGCGCCGCTACGGCCTGTGGCGGAGCGCGGACGCCGGCGCCACGTGGGACGAGTACGGGCGGTTCCCGGTGCGGGAGGAGCCGCTCGGGGTCGGGATCACCTTCGTCACCTTCGACGCTCGGAGCGGCGCCAAGGGCAAGCCGACGCCGGTCGTCTACGCGGGCTTCGCCAGCACGGAGACGGGGCTCTACCGCTCCGAGGACGCGGGCAAGACCTGGCGGGCGGTCCCTGGTCAGCCGCAGGGGTTGATGCCCGGCCACGGGGAGCTCGACGCGGCGGGGACCCTCTGGTTGAGCTACGGGAGCGGCCCCGGTCCGAGCGACGTCGTGGATGGGGCCGTGTACAAGTACGAGCCGAAGGAGAACCGCTGGTCGAACGTGACCCCAGTGCTGCCGAAGGGGGACGATCGGTTCGGCTACGGCGGACTGTCGGTGGACGCGAAGCACCCGGGGACGGCGATGGTGGTGACCCTGGATCGCTGGACGCACGGCGACGAGGTGTTCCGGACCGTCGACGGCGGTCAGAGCTGGTATCCGGTCGGCAAGAACGCGGAGTACGACGACGCGGGCGCGAAATACCTGTACTGGGGGCGCCAGCAGGACAAGGCGGGGCTCAGCAGGTCGGGCGGGATGGACGAGATCGCGATCGATCCCCACCGGCCCGAGCGCGTCCTGTACGGGACCGGCCAGGGGATCTGGCAGTCCCTCGACGTGAACCAGGCGGAGGCGGGCAAGCCGGTCCACTTCCGGTTCTTCAACGAGAACCTCGAGGAGACCGCGGTGAACGATCTGGCCAGCCCGCCCGCGGGGGCGCCGCTCCTGAGCGTGATGGGCGACATCTGCGGGTTCCGGCACGACGATCTCGAGCGAGCGCCGGCCGCGGGCATGTTCAAGGACCCCATCTTCGGCAGCGGCACCAGCATCGACTTCGCCGCCGCGAAGCCCGAGGTGGTGGTGCGGGTCGGCTACCACTCGGAGCAGAAGTGGGGCGCGCTCTCCCGGGACGGCGGCACCACCTGGGTGCCCTTCGCGAGCCACCCTGACGGCGCGCAAGGCGCGGGGACGGTGGTGATCGGCGCTGACGGCGCGCGCATCTTGTGGGCGCCGAAGGGCGCGGCCACGGCGGTTTCGACGGACGAAGGGCGGACCTGGCGGACCTGCCAGGGCCTCCCGGCGGCGGCCACGCTCCCGGACTGGGCACCCGTCAACTTCCGGCTCGCCGCGGACCGGGTGAACCCCCAGAAATTCTACGTTTACGACGCCTCCACCGGCAAGGTGTACGTCAGCACGGACGGGGGCCTGAGCTTCACGGTGAAGACGGCCGTGCTGCCCGCGCTCCCGGAGTACGCCCTCCCACCGTCCTCGGCGCGCGCCGCGGTGGGGGGCGAGGGCGAGGTGTGGTTCACGACCGGCAAGGAGCTCTTCCGCACCCGTGACTCGGGGCAGTCGTTCCAGATCGTGGAGGGCGTGACCGAGTCGTTCGGCGTCGGGTTCGGCAAGGCCCCCGAGGGCGCCTCGTTCCCGGCCGTGTACCTGAACGGCACCATCGGCGGCGTCTCGGGGATCTATCGCTCCGACGACGCCGGCGCGACCTTCACGCGGATCAACGACGACCGGCACCAGTACGCGACGGCCGGGGTGATCACCGGCGACCCGCGCCGGTTCGGCCGCGTGTACCTGGGGACGCACGGGCGCGGCATCCTCTACGCGGATCCGCGCTGACCGCCCCGGCGCTCGCCGCGGGCGGGGGCGCCTTTCGTCGGCCGCGACGATGCGCTATCCAGCCCCGGAGAAAGGACGGAACGCCCATGATCCTCCCCGTGCCCTCGACCCGCACCCGGCGCGCCCTCGCGGCGCTCGCCGTCCCGGCGCTCGCCGCGGCCTGCGGGGCCACGCAGCTCGGCGCCACGGACGCGAACCTCGCCGCGGCGCGCGCGGGTTCCAGCCGGGGCGCCGAGCTGTACGCCGCCCACTGCGCCGGGTGCCATGGGGAGCGCGGCGAGGGGACGGGGCGGGCGCCGTCCGTGATCGGGGTGGGTGCGCTCCCGGTGTACCCGAGCGATCACAGCCGCGCGGCCAACGCGGCCTTCAGCGATCCGCAGTCGCAGGAGGAGGAGTCCCGGGCGCGCCCGGCCGGAGCTCCGTCGCGGGAGCCGTTCCGGACGGCGGCGGACCTCGAGCGGTACCTCGCTGCGGAGATGCCGCTGCCCAAGGAGAAGGCGGGCCCCCTGGCCGAGGACGAGTACTGGTCGGTGGTGACGTTCATGCTGCTGGCGCACGGCGTCGCGGTGCCGGAGGGGGGCGTCACGTCGGCGAACGCCGCGTCGGTGCCGATCCGCGCGCGGTAGCGGCGGCGATGACCAGCCCCGGGCGAGGTGGCGGCGGCGGAGGGCTCACGCCGCGGGAGGCGGGCGCTCGAGGCGCGCGCGGCAGCGCTGGTAGGTGTCCTCCCAGCGCGCCCGGTCCCGGGGGTGGTACTCCTCGGAGCGCTGGCCCTGGTGGACGAGGGCGCGCGCCTCGTCCCAGCCGCGCGCGATCCCGCCCGCCAGCGCCTGGGCCATGAGGTTGCCGAGCGAGGTCGTCTCGACGGGCCCCGCGAGCACGGGCCGGTCGCAGAGGTCGGCGGTGAGCTGGCAGAGGATCCGGCTGCGCGCGCCGCCGCCGACCACGTGGATCGCCTCGATCCGCTGGCCGCCGATCTCCTCCAGCTGGTCGAGGGTGTGCCGGTACTTGCACGCCAGGCTCTCGACGGCGACCCGGAGCGTCTCGCCCGGACAGCTCGGCGCTCGCTCCCCCGTGCGGACGCAGAGCTCGTGCAGAGCCCGGGGCATGTCGGTGGGGCCGGCCAGGCTGTCATGGTCGGGATCGATCACCGAGCCGAAGGGCCCCGTCCGCTCCATCAGGGCCTCCAGCGCGGCGTAGTCGAGCCCCGCGCCGGCGCGGGCCCAGGCGCGGCGGCACTCCTGCACGAGCCACAGGCCGGTGAGGTTCTTGAGCAGGCGGGGGGTCCCGCCCACGCCGCCCTCGTTGGCGAAGCCCGCGCGACGGACCTCGTCGGTCAGGGCGGGCGCGGGGACCAGCACGCCCATCAGCGACCAGGTGCCCGAGCTGATGTACGCGGCCCGGCGGGAGGTGAAGGGGACCGCCGCCACCGCCGACGCCGTGTCGTGGCTGGCGGGGGCCACCACCCGCGTCTGCGTCAGCCCCGTGGCCGCGCGGACCGCCGGCAGCAGCGGGCCGAGGAAGGTCGCGGGCGCGACGGGTGCCCGGAGCAGCGATGACGGCAGCTCGAGATGCTCGAGCAGGTCCGTCGCCCAGCCACCGCTCCGCTGGTCGTACATCTGCGAGGTGGTCGCGATGGTCTGCTCGTTGACCGCCTCGCCCCCGAGCCAGAAGTGGAACAGGTCCGGCATCAACAGCAGCCGGTCGGCGACCCACAGCGCCTCGGGGTTGTTGCGCGCCATGGCCACCAGCTGGAACAGCGTGTTGATGCGCTTCGGCTGCAGCCCCGTGCGCGCGAAGAGCTCCCGCAGCGGCACCCGCTCGGCGACGAGCTCGACCGCGCCCGCGGTGCGCGGATCGCGGTAGTGGTGCGGGTTGCCGAGGAGGGCGCCTGCGCGGTCGAGCAGCGCGAAGTCCACTCCCCAGGTGTCGACCCCGACGCTGGCCAGCTCACCGTGCCGCCGCCGCGCCTCGCCGAGCCCGCAGAGGATCTCCTGGAACAGTCCCAGGACGTCCCAGTGGACGCGCCCGCGCACGCTGACGCCGGCGTTGGGGAACCGGTGGACCTCGTCGACGGTGAAGACGCCGTCGGCGAGCTCGCCGACGACGACGCGCCCGCTCTCGGCGCCGAGATCGATGGCCGCTGCCCGCCAGGCGCTCACCGACGGCTCCCTCGCGGTCACGCGAAGCGGGGCTCGACCTGCCAGGCCCGGCAGATCGCGCGCAGCTCCTCGCTGGTGAGCCCGGATGCGCGCCCGCCCGCGGCGAGGTCGAGGTACTCGTAGTGCGCGGCCGCCTCCAGGTACTCGACGAGGTCGACCGCGTCCGCGATCGACCGGGTGGAGCGGGCCATCACGCCGTGACGGGCCCAGACCACGATGGAGTGCTCGCGGAGCGCGGTGAGGGTCAGCTCCGTGAGCGCCGCCGAGCCGGGCACGCGGAAGGGGACCACCCCGATCCCGCGCGGGAAGTTGAGGATGGTTTCGGGCTGCCAGCGCAGCAGGCGGTGGTTGAGCGTGTCGCGGTCCTGGTAGGCCTCGACGTGGCTCAGGTAGGTCACGTGCCGCGGCTGCGCGTGGACCACGGCCGAGTGAGCCGTCCCCGTGGCGCGGACCTGGTCCTGGTGCACCACGAGGTGGGAGCCGAGCTCGCTGGTGAGCCGCGCGAAGCGGCGTTGCGGGGCGGTGAAGAGGCGCGCGGTCCGCCCGCCCGCGGCGACCCGGAGGCACCCGAGGTCCGCGCCGGGATCGTCGGCGAGGTCGCGCAGGCGGCGCCCGGATCCGGTCACCACCAGCCAGCCCCCAGCGAGGTCGGGGACCTCGGCGGGGAGCTCGAGCTGCTCGGTCCGGGAGAACTCGGGCGGCGCCGCGGCGTCGGGGCCGACGTAGACCGAGAGGTTGCCGGCGGCGCCCTCGGCGGCGCCGAGCTCGGCGAGCCGGCGTCCCGCGCGGCCCACGTCGATGAGGGTGCTGGCGATGGGGGTCGGGGTCGGCAAGGGGCTCCTCTCTCGCGCCGGGCGCGCAGCGCCCGCAAGCATCCTGGCCGGGCGCGCCCGAGGCAAGCGGGGCCGGCGTCCCCGCGGCGCGTCGGGGCGCGGCCCCCGGGGCGGATCGAGTCAAGAACGGCCAGGGTCGACCGAGAACGCGCCCCCGCCGGGCGCCGGGGCCGGTCGCGCGCGCGCACCGGCCGGGGCTACTCCACCGGCTCGAACTCGCAGCGGTCGGTGCAGTCGACGGTCGAGTCGCACTCCTCCGGCGCCTGCACCACCCCGTCGCCGCAGTAGGGCGCGAAGAGGCATTGGGTGGTGCAGATGTCGGGGCCGTAGGCGCTGGGGACGTTCTCCGCGCCGTCGTCGCACCGCTCGGGGCCGTTCACCACCGCGTCCCCGCAGTACTCGCCGAGGGTGCAGTCGGGCCTGCAGGTGCCGTAGCTGCCGTCGTTCACCCCGTCGTCGCACTCCTCGTCGCCGTTCTTGGTGCCGTCGCCGCAGCGGGGCCCGAAGGTGCAGCGCGAGGTGCAGCCGCCGTAGGCGCCGTCGTTGAGCGCGGTGCCGAGGTCGCAGTCCTCGCCGGGATCACGGACGCCGTTGCCACAGCGGATGCGGCAGTCGGTGGCGCAGGGGCTGCCGGTGGTCCCGTTGGCGGGCCCGTCGTCGCACTCCTCGTCCCCGTTCTCGAAGCCGTCGCCGCAGAATGGCGCGAGCTCGCAGCGGTCGGTGCAGGCGCCGGCGCCGTAGGCGTCCGGGGCGTTCCCCGCCCCGAGGTCGCACTGCTCGCCGTAGGCCGAGTCGAGCTCCTCGTCGCCGCAGAAGTGGGTCAGGACGCAGCCGGGCGCGCAGGCGGCGCCGCTGCTGTCGTAGGGCACGGAGTTGGTGCCGTCGTCGCACTCCTCGCCGCCGTTCTTCACGCCGTCGCCGCAGAAGGGGGCCAGGGTGCAGTCCGGCGCGCACCCGCCGTACTCGCCCGTGTTGCGGCTGACGCCGGCCGCGTCGGTGCCGAGATCGCAGGCTTCGTCGGGCGTGAGGAAGCCGTCGCCGCAGTCGGGGCCGCAGGTGCTCTCGCCGGCGATGAAGTCGGAGAGCGTGAGGTTGTAGTTCGAGTCGCAGCACCAGCGCTCCGCCTGGAAGACCACGATCTCGTAGATGTTGCCCGCGGTGAGCGCGAACTCGGCGTTGGTGTCGCCGCCGGCGTCGAGGGGCAGGGTGACCTGCCCCGCCAGCGCCGTGTGGACGCCCCCGAGATCGAGCGCGAGCCGGCCGTTGACGAAGACCCAGACGTCGTCGTCCCCGCGGAAGTCGAGCTGCTCGCCGCCGCGGTACTCGAACCAGTACCGGAGCTCGCTCGTGAACAGGTAGTTGTGCGACAGCCACTCGCTGCCCCAGCCCCAGCCGTCGCCGTTGTCGCAGGTGCGCTCCACGTTGTCGATGGTCTGGGTGTAGTGGGCCTCGTCGGCGTCGGTGGCGGGATCGTCGGGGCGCGGATCCTCGAGGGGGAAGAAGCCACAGCGGGAGTACCAGGGCTCGTCCACGTTGCTGTCCATCGAGTAGACGCCGGTGTCCTCGTCGCGGTAGAGCGTCAAGGTTTCGTTGAAGGTGTAGTTGGTGCCGGGGACGTCGCGGTACCACTGGTTGAACGCCGTCGCCCCCGCGGTGGTCTGGATGGGGGCCGCGTCGGTGCCCGCGTAGACGGGCTTGCGGTCCGCCCCGAGCTCGTCCTCCACGATCCCGGTGACGGTCGCGCAGCAGGAGGAGCCGAAGTCGGGGTGCCCGTAGGGCTCCGAGTTCTGGGTGCCGAAGTCCCGGTAGACGATGGGCAGATCGAGCGACGGCGGCGGGTTCTCGTAGGCGGCCTCGCAGACGTAGCCCGGCTCCTCGGTGCAGTCGGCGGAGCAGCCGTCGCCGCCGAGGGTGTTCCCGTCATCGCACTCCTCCCCGCTCGCCGCGAGCAGGATTCCGTCGCCGCACACCGACGTGCAGGCGCCGACCGGGTCGGTCTCCGAGCCGCACCGGGGCTCGGTCACGCAGCTCGGGGAGCAGCCGTCGAAGGGGACCAGGTTGCCGTCGTCGCAGGCCTCGGAGCCCTCGCGCTCGCCGTTGCCGCAGACCGTGGCCCGGCAGGGCTCGCCCGCGGGGCAGACCCACCCCTCCTCCGGCTGGCAGGTGGCCGAGCAGCCGTCGCCCGCGTCGGCGTTCCCGTCGTCGCACTCCTCGCGGCCGAGGATGATCCCGTCCCCGCAGAGCGGACGGCAGGCGGCGCCGAGGGTCGGGCAGATCCAGCCCGCCTCGACCTGGCACTCGTCGCTGCAGCCGTCGCCGGGCTCGGTGTCGCCGTCGTCGCAGGTCTCCGCGCCGCGGAGCCGCCGCTCGCCGCAGACGACGTCGTAGGTGCAGACCGACGGGGCGTCGACCGTGCACGCCCACCCCGGCTCCACGCGGCACGCCGCCGAGCAGCCGTCGCCGGCCTCGGCGTTCGCGTCGTCGCAGGTCTCGTTGCGGGTGAAGGTGACGACGCCGTCGCCGCAGTAGGCGACCGGCGCGCAGGCGCCGCCCTCGAGGGGGCAGAGGTAGCCGGGCTCCTGCCGGCAGTCCGCCGAGCAGCCGTCGCCGGCCACCGCGGCGCCGTCGTCGCACTCCTCGCCGGAGTCGACCGACCCGTTGCCGCAGGCGTCGACCGTCTCGGTGCAGGCCCCGCCGGCGAGCGGGCAGCTGTAGCCGGGCTCGATGCTGCTGCACGCGGCGACGCAGCCGTCGCCCGACTCGGTGTTCCCGTCGTCGCAGAGCTCCACGCCGCCGACCACGCCGGCGCCGCAGACGACGAGCGGCACGCAGGGCTCGCCGACCACCGGGCACTCGTAGCCCGGCTCGACCGCGCAGACGCCGGAGCAGCCGTCGCCGGGCAGGGAGTTGTCGTCGTCGCAGCCCTCGCCGGGATCGAGCGCGCCGTCGCCGCAGACCAGGATCACCGCGCCCCCGGCGCCGCCCGTCGCGGCGTCGCTGCCGCCGGTGATGTCGAGGGTGACGTCGCTCGTGCCGCCGGTGGCGGACTCCGAGAGCGACGTCTCGTCGTCGTCATCGACGATGAGGCCCGGCGGGCTGCCGTCCGCGTCGCTGCCTGCGCACGCCAACACCAAGAGCCCGGTTCCGAGCCAGCGCAGTTCCATGCGAGTAAGCGTAGCGCGCGGCGAGAACCCGGTCGCGCCCCTCGAGACACGGTGTCTGCGAGTGCAGGCGCGCGCGCTTGCGCGCCGCGCGCCTGTCGATCCTTGACTCGACCTGGCCATTCTCCGCGGCCGCGCCGCCGCGCGCACGGTGCCCGGCGCGCGGCCGCCCGCGCGCGGGTGCGCGCGCCCGGCGGGCGGCGGCGGGGAGCGGTCAAGAATCGGTGCGGGGGAGTAAAAGAGACAAATCATTCCTCGGCGCGGCGGTGCGGAGAGAGTGGCTCCGGGCGCTGCCGTCGGGCATCCTGAGGTGGAGCGGAGGAGGCGCGTCCATGCAGTCCAGGCTGTCCAGGTGGCTCGGGATCGGGACCGTGGTCGCGGGCGCGTCGCTGGCGGCCTGCGTCGAGCCGGAGCCCACCCTCCCCACGGGCTCGGGCGGCAGCGCCGCGGGCTGTCCGGCGGGCACCACCTGGTGTGGGACCGTGTGCGTCGATCTCACCCAGAACGGCCTGCACTGCGGCGCCTGCGATCAGGCCTGTCCCGCCGCGATGAGCTGCGTTGCCGCCACCTGCGCCTGCGTCGGGGGGCTCGTGGCCTGCGCCGACGGCTGCCGCGATCTGACGAACGACGCGAACCACTGCGGCGGCTGCGGGATCGCCTGCGCCGCCGGTACCCAGAGCTGCGTGAACGGCGCCTGCGCGTGCCGCGGGGGCCTCACGTCGTGCAGCGGGGCCTGCGTCGACGTGGCGTCGGATCCCGCCCACTGCGGCGGCTGCGGGGTCGCCTGCGGCACGGGGCAGGTCTGCTCGCTGGGGGCCTGCGGGGCGCGCTGCGCCGCCGGCCTGACGCAGGGCGGGCAGAGCTGCGTGGACGTGACGAGCTCGGTCCTGCACTGCGGCGGCTGCGGCGTCACCTGCGGCGCGGCCGAGTCCTGCCAGGCGGGCGCCTGCATCTGCGAGGGTGGCCTCACGAGCTGCAGCGGGGCCTGCGTCGACACCGCGTCCGACCCCTACCACTGCGGCGGCTGCGGGGTGGTCTGCACCGGCGGCACGACCTGCCAGGGCGGGAGCTGCGCCTGCCCGGCGGGGCAGACGCGCTGCGAGGGCGCCTGCGTCACCGGCGAGTGCGCTACGGGCGGCAGCGGGGGCGCCGGCGGGACCGGCGGCGTCGCGGGCACGGGCGGCGTCGCGGGGGGCACGGGCGGCACGGACGACGGCTGCCCCGAGGGCCAGGCGCTCTGCGACGGCGCCTGCGTCGACGTCCTGAGCGACCCGCTCCGCTGCGGCGCGTGCGACGTCCAGTGCGTCGCGCCGAGCACCTGCTTGGCCGGCGCCTGCACCTGTCCCGCGGGGACCGATTTCTGCGCCGGGGCCTGCGTCGACACGCGCACCAGCGCGGCGCACTGCGGCGCCTGCGGCGCGGCCTGCCCCCGCCCGGCCACCTGCGAGGCCGGGGTGTGCACCTGCGCCGGGGGGCAGCTCTTCTGCGGCGACGCCTGCGTCGATCCGCTGACCGATCCCGCCCATTGCGGCGCCTGTGACGAGGCGTGCCTCAGCGGGGAGTGCGTCGACGGCGCCTGCACGCCGGTGAAGGACTGCTTCCAGCAGACCTTCATCACGGCGCCCCTCTTCACCGACTTCGAAACCTACGACGGCACCACCGCGGTGGACACCTGGGGCTTCGCCTTCAACGCCCCCGCGGGCGCACCCAACGCCGTCTACGCCGGGCCGTATCACTTCGACGACGGCTCCGGCACCCAGACCCTCGCCATGATCGCCGGGCACGCGAGCGAGTACGCGCTGGCCATCCACAACCCCTCCGCGACGGAATGGGGCGGCGCCCTGGCGTTCTGGTCCGGGTGCTTCGACGCCTCGGCCTACCAGGGGCTCAAGCTCTGGGTGCGCGGCACGGCCCCGAGCGGCACCGCGAGCCTCTCGCTCACCATGGAGGCGACCTCGGCCCCGTCCGAGGAGAACGCGCTGGCCGGCGGCACCTGCGAGGCGGACTGCGAGCCGGCGTCGATCGAGTTCCCCGTGACCAGCGTCTGGTCCGAGGTGCTCCTGCCCTGGACGTCGTTCACCCCCGGCTCGGCCAACGGCGCCGAGGTGCCGGTCACCGGCGCCGGCATCACCGGGATGACCTTCAGCGTGCCGCTGGAGTGGGTCGCGAGCGACACCGATCCGGACACCTACGTCCCGAGCCCCGCGGCCGTCGGCCTCGAGGTGGACGACCTGCGGTTCATCGAGTCCGACGCCTGCCCGTCGGGGCAGATCCTCTGCGGACTCGGGTGCGTGGACGTGCGCACCGACGCCGCCAACTGCGGCGCCTGCGGGCGGGTCTGCGAGGCCTCGCGCGCCTGCGTCGACGGGGCCTGCGCCTGCCCCACTGGCTACCAGGACTGCGGCGGCGAGTGCGTCGACACGTCCATCGACGCCCAGAACTGCGGCCGCTGCGGCAACTCCTGCTCGGGAGAGTGCGCCGGCGGCGCCTGCCAGACCAGCGCCTGCACCCCCGGCATGCCCCACCAGGGTGAAACCTGCACCGCGTACGCCGCCATCGACGCCGGCAAGTACTGGATCAACAACAACGTGTGGGGCGCGGACGGGGCAGCGGGGAGCCAGTGCATCTGGAGCACCTGCATCTCCGGCAACACCATCGGCTGGGGCACGAGCTACTCGTGGAGCGGGGCCGCGAGCCAGGTCAAGTCGTACGCGAGCGCCGTCCTCGGCTGGCACTGGGGGTGGCGTGTTCCCAGCGGCACGGGCCTGCCCGTGCCGCTCTCGGCGAACCGCACCATCACCTGCGCGTGGACCTACCGGGTGCCGACCTCGGGGACCTTCAACGTCGCCTACGATCTCTGGGCTCATGACCGCAACGACCCCGGCACCAACGACGACCCCACCGAGGAGATCATGATCTGGCTCCACCGCGGGGGCGGGGCGGGGGCGATCGGGACGCTGCAGACCACCGCGTCGCTCGCCGGCACCTCGTGGGAGCTATACCGGGGCAACAACGGGCACTGGAACGTCTACTCCTACGTCCGCGCCGCCAACACGAACTCCGCGACCCTGAACCTCGGCGAGTTCCTCGCGGATCTGGTGACCCGGGGCTGGATGTCGAGCTCGCGGTACCTCAGCAGCATCGAGGCGGGCACCGAGGTGTTCCTCGGCTCCGGCGAGATCAACACCGACCAGTACTACTGCACCATCGAGTAGCGGCTCACGGCGCGGGCCACTGGCCGGTCGGGCTCTCCCGGCAGGGCGAGAGGACCTCGACCCGGACGGAGGGCGAACCGTTCCGGGCGCGTGGGCCTCGAGGCCCGGTGGCCTCCCCCGTGGCGGCCTCGATCCGGGCGCCGCCCAGGCCAGCGGGCGCCGGACGCCGAGCTCCCGGTCCCGGGGTGAAGAAATGTGAGCTGCGGCCGGCCTCCCCCGGTACCTCTTCCACGAACCGCCCTCCCATCGCAGCGGGGCGGCAGGAGCGAGGCACCTTGCAGCAGCTGGAGTCGGTGGAACGTCAGGGGCCGGGGAAGGGGAGCCGCGGCGGCCGGCGGTGGGCGCTCGCGGCGGCGTTGTTGGTGGCGCTGGCCGTGACGGGCTGCGGCGGGGACGACGGCGCCGGATCAGGGGATGACGGTGAGGGGGGCGGGGCGACGTCGGGCGGCCGCAGCTCGGGCGGAAGCAGCGCGGGAGGGAGCAGCTCGGGGGGCAGCGCCGAAGGGGGCGACGGCGCGGGTGGCGCGGACGGGGTCGGGGGCACCGAGGGGGAGGGCGGCGAAGACCCCGGGGGCTCCTCGGGCGGCGCCGCGACGACCGGGGGCGCTGGCACCGGGGGCGCCGTGGGCACCGGCGGCGCCGTCGAGCCCTGCGCACCCGCGGACGTTGGGGAATGGGAGCCGCCCGCGTACGTGTCCGCCCGCGCCGATCCGGGCGCCTGCACGACCGCGCAGATCCAGCGCTACTACGACGACTGTCTGGTGGACGCGAGCTGCGCGGACTTCGAGGCGGGGGGCGACGACGAGGAATGCGGCGCGTGCCTGCAGCCGACCCCGCTGGGCGCCAGCAGCTGGGGACCCATCCTCGAGCTCAACCCGCGCCCGTTCTACCGCTGGGAGAGCAACCTCGCGGGCTGCATCGAGCTACTGGGCGAGACGGACTGCGCGGAGAAGATCGCGGCCGCCCAGGCCTGCGCTCGTGAAGCGTGCACCGCCGGCTGCGGGGTGACGCACCCGGACTACTCGGCCTGCATCGACGAGGCGCGCGCGGGCGTGTGCGCCGAGTACGAGGCCGCGGCCGTCTGCATCGTGGATCCCGAGCACTCGGCGCAGTGCTCCGGGAGCGGCTTCGAGGGGCTCGTGCTCGCCTACGGGGAGGTCTTCTGTGGCTGAGACCCGGCGCCGGGTGACGGCGAAGGTCGCCGCGGCGTGCGCCGCGCCGGCCCCGCGCGGTCGCCGCCGGGCCCTGCTCGGATGGCTCGCGCTCGGCGCCGGGTTCGCGGTCGCCGCCGCCTGCGGTGGGGAAGACGAGGAGGGCGCAGGGTCAGCCGGGGACGGGACCGGCGGCGTCGTCCTCGCCGACACCGGGGGTGCCTTCCACGAGGGCGGCAGCGGCCTGTCCTCGACGGTGATGGCGGCGGGCACCGGCACCTGCACCATCGTCCCCGACGAGGAGGGCTGCGTCGGCGCCGCCTACGAGCCCGAGTACACCCCGCTCGACATCTACGTGCTCTTCGACCAGAGCGGCTCGATGTGCATCTGCGTCGATCCCATGCGGGACAGCGGCTGCGGCGGCGACGACTGCAACCAGATCCGCTTCGACGCCATCGAGGACGCCCTCGCGCGCTTCATGACCGACGACGAGAGCACCGGGATCGGGATGGCCCTGGGGTTCTTCGGCTTCGACACCCCCGGCCAGATCACCTGTGATCCGGCCGCGTACGAGGAGCCCGCGGTGTCCTGGGGCGTCCTGCCCGCGCACGCCGGCTCGATCACCGGCGCCATCGACGCCGCGGAGCCCATCGGGGAGACGCCGACCGACGCGGCGCTGGCCGGCGCCTGCGTGGTCGCCAGGGAGCGCCAGGCCGCGGAGCCCTCGCACAAGGTGGTGGTGCTGCTGGTCACCGACGGACACCCGGAGGCGCCCATCAGCTGCGACCAGCTCGGCATCTGCTGCCCCACCATGGAGGCGTCGACGGCGGTGACGTCGGCCTGCCTCGAGGAGGCCGGGATCGAGACCTACGTGCTCGGGGTGGGGCCGTTCCTCCAGAACCTCTCCGCGATCGCCGAGGCGGGCGGCACCCGCGAGGCGTACCTGGTGCAGGAGGGGGAGGTGAGCGACCGGGTCCTGGACGCGCTGAACGCCATCCGGGCGGACGCGGTCATCCCGTGCGAGCTGAGGATCCCGGCGCCGCCGGCGGGCGAGAACCTCGACTACGATCAGGTGAACGTGCTCTTCGCGGACGCCAACTGCGAGGGGCGGACCTTCGGTCGCGTCACCGAGGCCAGCGCCTGTGGCGACGCGGAGGGCTGGTACTACGACGACTCGGTGAGCCCCGAGCACATCCTGCTCTGCCCGCAGAGCTGCGACCGGGTGTCGGTGCCCGGCGGGCAGCTCGTGATGCAGCTCGGTTGCGACACGGTGGTGATCCGCTGACGGTGCGGAGCGCGACGACGAATCCGGCGCGAACGGAGGCCGAGATCGTAGAGGAGCAGTGACGATGGCAGGTACGAACAGGCGGGCGCGGTTCCTGGGCGCGGTGGGGCTCTGGGTACTCACGGGGGTGTCCTGCGGCGAGAGCGGCGACGGCGACGCGATGGGCGCCGGCGCGCTCGACGGGGCCGACTGCGCGGCGGGCTCCGACTGCGTGAGCGGGGTCTGCGACGACGGCCTCTGCGTCGGCAACGGCGAGGGGGCGCCGGCCGGCGCGGAGTGCACCGGCGACGGCGACTGCGCCAGCGGGAGCTGCGTCGACGGGACGTGCGGGCCCCGGGCCGGGGGCGCCGCCGGGGGGGGCGGCGGGGGGGGCGGCGAGGGGGGGCGGGCGGGGGGGGGGGCCGGTGGGGGGCTGGGGCGCCGGGGGAGGGGCGACGGGCGGCGCCACGACGGGCGGCGCCACGACCGGTGGTGTGACGACCGGCGGCGTGACGACCGGTGGTGTGA